>CAKRIL010000037.1 GCA_934343915.1 uncultured Lachnospiraceae bacterium
GGGGTCTTAGCTCAGCTGGGAGAGCATCTGCCTTACAAGCAGAGGGTCATAGGTTCGAGCCCTATAGGCCCCATACATTATCAATTTAATATGGCGAGATAGCTCAGTTGGCTAGAGCACATGGTTCATACCCATGGTGTCAGGGGTTCAAATCCCTTTCTCGCTACTAACTAAGGACTGAAGAATTTCAGTCCTTTTTCTTTTTGTTTGCCGGAGGTTCTCGCCTTCGCTCTAATTTTATATATATACATATATAATTTATATGGTTTAACAGAGTGTTGTCATATGATAAAATACAGATAATTTATAAATATCATTGAGGTGAGGATTATTATGTTAAAATTACCTGCAATTTTCAGTGACAATATGGTGCTCCAGCGGTGGGCACATGTATGCATATGGGGAGAGGCACAGGGCACAGAGTACGTCGAAGCCTCGATAGCGGGACAGAGCGTGAGAACCCGCGTGGAGAATGGATGCTTTGAGCTGAGGCTCAACCCGATGGAGGCGGGAGGCCCTTATGAGCTTGTTGTGAAGTCGGCTGTTGATTTGCCTGACAAGCTGGATGGCGGAGAAGAGATTATTGTGTATAGGAATGTTCTTGTCGGTGAGGTGTGGCTTGCGGGGGGACAGTCCAATATGGAGCTTGAACTTCAGAACAGTGACAACGGAAAAGAGGTTGTGGAGCATACGCAGGATGAACTGCTTAGATTCTATTACACACCGAAGATAAGCTATATATGTGATGAACTTTTTGAAGTGGAGAAGAATAATCACTGGATGAAGTGTGAGCCGGGAACGACTGCCACATGGTCGGCGGTTGCATATTACTGGGCTGTCAGGATGAGAAAGGTGCTTGATGTACCGGTCGGAATTGTGGGCTGCAACTGGGGCGGAACGTATGCACATAACTGGGTGAGCAGGGAAAGCCTGCTGTCTCATGAGAAGACAAGACATTTCGTGGAGGAATATGAGGATATGGTGGCTCATCAGGACTTTGATGAGTACCTTAAGGAGCTTGAGGATTATAGGGAGTACTACAAGGAATGGGTAAAGCGCGTTGACGCATGCTATGCCGAAAATCCGGACATTGAATGGTCGAAGGTGCTTGAAATATGCGGCGAGAACCGCTGGCCGGGACCTTCGGGACCGAGATTTGAGTACAGACCATATGGACTGTATGAGAGTATGCTGATAAGAGTTGCACCATATACGGTAAAAGGAGCCCTCTACTATCAGGGCGAGAATGATGAGAATAACAATGAGATATATGACGTGCTGCTTTACAATCTGATATCCGAGTGGAGAAGGCTGTGGCATAATGATGAGATGGCTTTTTCCATTGTGCAGCTTCCTGTTCATGACCCTGACACGGAAAAGACGGGACACGGCTGGGGCGGTATAAGACGGGCGCAGGATAAAATATGCAGAACAGTGAAGAATACGTCCTTGACGGTCATAACGGACTGCGGCAATAAGAAGAATATTCATCCTACTGACAAGCGTACGGTCGGAGAAAGACTTGCCGAGAATACCCTGCGTGATATATACGGGCTAAGCGGGCATAATGGAAACGGCGCGAGGCTCAGAATCTATGAGGTTGCGAAGAGGGAAGGACATGTAGGAATTATGCTGCATTTTGACGGTGCAGAGGACGGCTTTTACAGAAAAAAGAAGGACTGTGAGGGAGCTGCAAAGCCGGAGGAACTCATAGCTTTTGACTGTGGAGAGGAAATCTGCGAGAGCGGCTTTGAAATAGGCGGTGATGTGTATTACCCTGCCAAAGCACAGGCACTCGGAAACGATATATTCATATACAGTCCGCAGGTGGATGAACCTGTAAGTGCAAGATACGGAAATGACAATTATTTCAGACCGATTTTCCTTGACAAAGAGGGCAGACCGATTGTACCATTTTGGTTGTGATTATTAGATTATGGCGGTAATATGCTGTATTTGTGGCATGTGCTTATGCCTGACCGCCTGGAAAAGAGGTATTTATGAGAGTTGGAATGGGATATGATGTTCATAGATTGGTTCCGGAGAGGGATTTGATAATAGGCGGAGTAAAGATTCCTTATGAGAAGGGACTTTTGGGACATTCGGACGCGGATGTGCTGCTTCATGCGATAATGGATGCACTTTTAGGTGCTGCTGCGCTCGGTGACATCGGAAAGCATTTTCCGGATAATGACCCTGAATATAAGGGAGCGGACAGCCTTGTGCTGCTTAAGAGGGTAGGAGAAATGCTGTCCGAGGAAGGATATGTGATAGAAAATATCGACAGTACAATCATAGCGCAGAAGCCTAAGATGGCACCGCATATTGAGCAGATGAGAAAGAATATTGCCGATACGCTCGGGCTTGACATCACAAGAGTTAATGTCAAGGCGACGACGGAGGAAGGACTTGGCTTCACCGGAACAGGTGAGGGAATATCCTCACAGGCGGTGGCACTCATCATGTCGGTTGAGAATTATATATACGATAATATCGCAAGAGGACAGTTCATATCAAGTGATGCACCTGCGGGAGGCTGTGCGGGCTGTCAGGGCTGCCGTAAGAACAGTTAAAAAAAGATTGACAAAATCAGTCTGCGTGCATATTCTATTAGTGGAAATGACTTTAATATACAGATGCTTAGAAGGAAAAGAGTAGCGGAGTATTCACTGTTGCAGAGAGAAGAGCTCATCCTTAGGATGATGGTGGAAGTTCTTTACATGAATTTCGTGAAGTGCGTTCCTGAGCATATCGGGGGAAAGAGAGTATCCCGATACGGCGGACACCGTTATATGTCATCGAGATAAGAGGCAGGTGCCTCTTAAGTAGAGTGGAACCGCGATAACCTTGCCTCTATAATAATTATATAGTGGCAGGGTTTTTTACATATTATGTTAAAGGAGAAAGTCATGTTTGACAGCATAAAGCAGGAAATTGCCATAATACGCGACAGAGACCCGGCAATTAAGTCGGATATGGAGGTGTTTTTGTACCCGTCGTTCAAGGCAATACTCAAATATAGAAGAGCTCACAGACTGTATGAGAAGAAGCATTATTTTTTAGCACGCTGGATATCACAGAGAGCGGCTAGAAAGACCGGAATAGAGATTCATCCCGGGGCAACAATAGGAAAGGGGCTGTTTATAGACCACGGACACGGAGTTGTAATCGGAGAGACCACTATAATCGGAGATAATGTAACCCTGTATCAGGGAGTTACACTCGGAGGAACCGGAAAGCAGAAGGGCAAGAGACATCCGACGCTTGAGGATAATGTCATGGTTGGAACCGGAGCCAAGGTCTTAGGCGATATAACCATAGGAGCAGGCTCTATGATAGGAGCAGGTTCAGTGGTGCTCAGTGACGTTCCGCCTAATTCCACGGTTGTAGGAGTTCCGGGAAGAGTGGTTAAGCGCGATAATGTGAGAGTGCCGAGCGCTGACCTTGATCAGGTTCATCTGCCTGACCCGGTTATGAATGATATACAGCAGTTAAAAGAGACAGTTGCAAGACTGGTAAAGCATATGGAGGAATAGAATACAATGGAAAACAGAATTCGTTTTTTTAACACACTTACAAGAAATGTGGAGCTTTTTGTACCGAATGAGGACGGCAAGGTTAAGATGTATACCTGCGGACCTACGGTATACCACTATGCACACATTGGAAATCTTAGAAGCTACATTATGGAGGATATTCTTGAAAAGACACTCCGCTATGTGGGATATGATGTGAAGAGAGTAATGAACATCACGGATGTAGGACATCTTTCAAGTGATGCTGATACCGGCGAGGATAAGATGCTCAAGGGTGCGAAGAGAGAGCACAAGACGGTTATGGAGATTGCCAAGTTCTATACGGATGCATTTCTTTCTGACTGCAATAAGCTCAATATCCGCATACCGGATGTGGTTGAGCCGGCGACCAACTGCATAGATGAGTTCATTCATATGGTAAGCGTGCTGCTTGAGAAGGGCTACGCATACATTGCCGGCGAGAACGTATATTTTGACACATCTAAGCTCAAGGACTACTATGTGTTCTCAAGCCAGAGCGAGAAGGAGCTTATGGTGGGCGTGCGTGATGATGTCAGCGAGGACACCAATAAGAGAAATAAGGCGGATTTCGTATTATGGTTTACCAAGTCGAAGTTCGACAATCAGGAGCTTAAGTGGGATAGCCCATGGGGTGTCGGATATCCGGGATGGCATATTGAGTGCTCATGCATAAGTATGAAGCACCTTGGCGAGTATATGGACATTCACTGCGGCGGTGTGGACAATATTTTCCCGCATCACACGAATGAGATTGCACAGAGTGAGTCGTATCTTGGACATAAGTGGTGCAACTACTGGTTCCATGTTCATCATCTCAATGACAAGACAGGCAAGATGAGTAAGTCGACGGGAAATATCCTTACCGTATCAGTTCTTGAGGAGAAGGGCTATGACCCGCTTGTGTACAGAATGTTCTGCCTTCAGTCACATTATCGCAAGCCGCTTGAATTCTCATATGAGATTATGGATAATGTGGCAGCAGCGTACAACAAGCTTGTAAAGAAGATTGGTACGTTAAAGGACGAGGGAGAGGTTGAAAAGGAAGCATTCGATAAGTATAAGGACAGCTTCATAGAAGCTCTTGCCAACGATATCAACACCTCGAGTGCACTCACGGTTGTATATGATGTACTGAGAGCTGACATGAACGACAAGACGAAGCTTGAGCTTATAAAGAGCTTTGATGAAGTGCTCTCACTTAATCTTACAAGGGAATGCGGCAAGGCTGAAGCAGCCGATGATGTTGATGATGAACTCACACAGTTCGTTCTCGCCAAGATTGAGGAGCGCAAGGCTGCCAAGAAGGAGAAGGACTTTGCCAAGGCTGATGCCATCCGCGAGGAGCTTTTAGCAAAGGGAATCGTAATTAAGGACACAAGAGAAGGAACTGTTTGGGAGAAGGCATAATGGACAGAGTAATCCGTGAAGTATTTGAGATGAAGGACGTGGATGCGGACAGCTATTCACCGCTTACGCTGGCTTATATAGGCGACTGCGTGTATGAGCTTACGATAAGAACGCTGCTTGTCAACAAGGGGAATGCACCCGTGAACAAGCTTAATAAGAAGGCGAGCGAGCTCGCCAAGGCACCTACACAGTCAAGGATGATAAGCATGCTTGTGGAGAATGAGCTCCTCACTGAGGAGGAGCTTGCCGTATACAAGAGAGGGCGCAACGCGAAATCCTTTTCAACCGCGAAGAATGCCACGGTGAGCGATTACCGCCGTGCGACAGGCTTCGAGGCACTCATAGGCTGGCTCTATATCAAGGGCGAGAGTAAGCGTGCGCTTGAGATAATCAAGCTTGCATTTGATAAACTGGAATTAATCAAATAACAATTTGAAATAATCAAATATTTACTTAAATTAGGTAACTAATTGACCACTATATACTGAACAGTTGTGTAATTTTACTATATTGCAAGTCAGGTGCTTTTTGCTCGCCGGCGTTTGGTGGCTGTATTCTAGCCGCCTATGCGCCGTTGCGTAGCAAAACGCAGCGAAAGCGTGCCTGACGGCAATATAGCAAAATTACACAACGTCCGGTATATGCATATGAAAGGAGTACAACTTGAGATACGAAGAGTACACAATAGAAGGGCGCAATGCGGTTATAGAAGCATTTCGTTCGGGAAAGACGATAGATAAGCTCTTTGTTCTTGACGGATGTCAGGACGGGCCGATTAAGACAATTATCCGCGAGGCAAAAAAAGGTGATACAATAATCAATTTTGTGACAAAGGAAAGACTTGACGAGATGAGTCAGACCGGACATCATCAGGGAGCGATTGCGAAGGCTGCGGCTTACGAGTATGCCGAGGTTTCGGATATACTTGCCGCTGCAAGGGAAAAGGGAGAGCCGCCGTTCATTCTGCTTCTTGACGGAATAGAGGATCCTCACAATCTTGGTGCAATAATCCGTACAGCGAACCTCGCCGGAGCACATGGAGTGATAATACCGAAAAGACGTGCTGTAGGACTTACGGCAGTTGTTGCCAAGACAAGTGCGGGTGCAATCAATTACACTCCGGTTGCCAAGGTCACCAACCTCGCAAGTACTATTGATGAGCTTAAGAAGGAAGGAATGTGGTTCGTCTGCGCAGATATGGGCGGGGAACTGATGTATAAGCAGAATCTTACCGGACCTATCGGTCTCGTTATTGGAAATGAGGGCGAGGGCGTGAGCAGACTTATCAGGGAAAAATGTGATTTTATCACATCCATTCCGATGAAGGGCGATATAGATTCACTCAATGCTTCGGTGGCAGCAGGTGTTCTCTCGTATGAGATTGTGCGTCAGAGAATGATGAGCAAATAAGGAAGGTTATGGGAATAAAAAATTACAGGGAATATTCTGATGAACTTTTGGTAAGCATGGCAAGAGATGGCGATGAGAAGGCTGAGGACTTCCTTCTTAAAAAATATAAGGATTTTGTAAGGTCGAAGGCGAGAGCATATTTTCTTGTCGGTGGCGACAGTGATGACCTTATACAGGAGGGCATGATTGGTCTGTATAATGCCATAAGCCATTATGATGAGAGCAAGGCTTCATCGTTTATGACCTACGCAGCCATATGCATTAACAATAAGCTGCTGTCGGCGGTGTCTGCCGATAACAGGAAGAAGAATGAGCCGCTTAACGGTTATGTCTCACTGTACAGTGTTATAACGGACGATGCAGGAGAGGAGGCATCCCTTTCGGAGGTGCTTCCCGATATGGACAATGTAAATCCCGAGGATATTATCCTCAATGAAGAGCAGGAGAAACTTGCAAAAAAGCGTCTGCTTGGGAAGCTGAGCAAGCTTGAAAAAGAGATTCTCTCGTATTACCTTGAGGGAATGAGCTATTCTGAGATTGCGGCACTCATCGGTAAGACAGATAAGTCCGTCGATAATGCGATACAGAGAATACGTTCAAAAATGAAATAATTTCTTGACAAAGCATCTAAAGTTTGATATTATATGGATTCGGGTGATGCAGTGCATCTGCCCGTTCATGTTGCTACTATGGCTCAGTCGGTAGAGCGTCGCCTTGGTAAGGCGGAGGTCACGGGTTCGATTCCCGTTAGTAGCTTACGCGGAAGAGGGTATAGCCAAGAGCTATACCCTTTTTCTGTGTGTGAGTATCAGGTTAAGATACTCAACTAATTAAATATGAGGAGAAAAAGATTATGTATCTCACACCAAAGCTGATAACATGTTTGAAGAACTACAGCTTTTCACAATTCACTAAGGATGTGGTATCGGGAATCATTGTGGCAATCATTGCACTGCCGCTCTCCATCGCTCTCGCACTTGCATCGGGGGTAGGCCCTGAGCAGGGACTTTACACTGCAATCGTTGCGGGCTTTGTTATTTCACTCCTTGGCGGAAGCCGCGTTCAGATTGCCGGACCTACGGCTGCGTTCGCATCAATTGTTGCGGGCATAGTTGCAAGGAACGGGATGGATGGACTTGTTATGGCGACGATACTTGCGGGTATCATCCTTATACTTATGGGTGTATTTAAGCTTGGAGCACTCATCAAGTTCATTCCTTTTACAATTACAACAGGCTTTACACTTGGTATCGCAGTTACGATTGCGATTGGACAGCTTAAGGATTTCCTCGGGCTTACATTTACCAATTCACCTATTGAGACAATGGACAAGCTCGTTGAGGTGGTAAAGTGTATTGGAACATTTAACTGGCAGGCACTTGTGATTGGAATGGTCTGTCTGCTTATACTTATATTCTGGCCTAAGAAGCTTGAGAAGATTCCGGCATCACTTATTGCCGTTATTGTTGGATCTGCGATGGTTGCACTTCTTAAGATGGATGTAAAGACAATAGGCGACCTCTATGATATATCATCAGCACCGCCTAAGTTCTCTTTGCCGGCATTTTCATTTGAAAAAATATCGGCGGTTGCATCGGATGCATTCACGATTGCCATTCTTGCAGCAATAGAGTCACTGCTTTCCTGCGTTGTGGCTGACGGAATGATAGGAAGCAAGCACAACTCCAATATGGAGCTTGTTGCACAGGGCGCAGGCAATATTGCATCAGCACTTTTCGGCGGTATTCCTGCCACCGGAGCTATCGCAAGAACTGCCGCCAATATTAAGAACGGCGGACGCACACCGATAGCCGGTATGGTTCATGCTGTTGTACTTTTACTTATACTTGTATCACTTATGCCTCTTGCAAAGCTCATTCCAATGCCTGCCATTGCTGCGATACTTTTTATGGTAGCATATAATATGAGCGGATGGAGAACATTCGTACATCTTGTAAAGGCATCACCTAAGAGTGATACGATAGTTCTTGTTGTTACATTCGTGTTCACGGTTGTATTCGACCTTGTTGTTGCAATCGGTGTTGGTCTTGCACTTGCATGTGTCCTCTTCATGAAGAGAATGTCAGAGGTTACGGATGTTCACGGATGGGTATACCTTGATGAGGAGAAGAGAACCGCTGACAATGCAGACAATCTTCACTTTAAGAATGTGCCTAAGGGAGTTCAGGTATTCGAGATAACAGGACCTATGTTCTTTGCGGCTACCGAGAAATTCGGAAATATGCTTTTTGATACATCTACCAAGGTGCTTATCATAAGAATGAGAAGTGTTCCTGCAATTGACGCGAACGGCGTTCAGACCATCGAGAAGATTGTTGCAAAATGCGAGAAGAACGGAACTCAGGTTATCTTTTCACACGTCAATGAGCAGCCTATGAAAATATTTAAGAAGTCGGGAATATATGATAAGCTCGGCGAAAAGGCATTCTGCGCAAATATCGATGATGCACTTGAGGAGAGTGAAGAGATAATTAAAGGGATATAATACATAAATATGCTTGACATACGCTTTGTGTACGATATATAATTTGTATGAAGCGTACCATTATGCGTAGTACGCGACTGTGAAGGCTCACAGTCGCGTGTTTTGTTTAAGGATTAGTTTGACAAATCGGGCAATGAGAGGTGTTGTATATGTTTCAGATTGATATAATGTCGCGTGTTCCTGTGTATGAGCAGCTTATACGCCAGGCTGAAAAGTTCATATTGCTTGGAGTGTTGAACGCAGGTGACAAGCTGCCAAGTGTAAGACAGCTTTCTGCCGAATTGTCGATTAACCCGAACACTATTCAGAAGGCGTTTACGGAACTTGACAGAAGGGGAATCATATTTTCTGTCAACGGCAGGGGCAATTTTGTGTCGGACAAGGCGCTCAAGGCACTTGAGGTGTCCAGGCGTACTGCATTCAGCGATATTAAGGAGCAGATTAAGGATTTCGCACTTGCCGGAATATCAAGGGAAGAACTGCATGAATATATAGATGAGATTTATGACGAAATGGGGGAACAGCCATGATTGAGGCTAAGAATATCAGCAAGAGATTCAACGGCTTTGCTGCACTTGACAATATAAGCTGTGCTATCCCAGACGGAAGTATATATGGGATGGTAGGAACTAACGGTGCGGGCAAGTCGACGTTTCTTCGAATGCTCACCGGAGTGTATAAGCCGGACGGGGGAGAGATAAGCTATGACGGAAGACCCGTGTACGAGAATCCTGATGTCAAGAGGGATATAGTGTATGTGCCTGATGAGCTTTATTTTCTGCCGGGAGCAAGTATGAACCGAATGGCGAAGCTCTATGCGGCGGCATATCCGAATTTTGATATGGAGAGATTTATAAGTCTGTCGGATGATTTCAAGCTCGACAGAAGGAAAAATATTTCAACCTTTTCCAAGGGAATGAAGAGACAGGCGGCGATTATACTTGCACTGTCGGGCAGACCTAAGTATATGTTCTTTGATGAGACTTTCGATGGTCTTGATCCTGTCATGAGGAATCTTGTGAAGGCGATAATATGTCAGGAGGTTGAGGAGAGAAAGGCTGTTGCAGTCATTACGTCGCATTCTCTCAGGGAGCTTGAGGACACCTGCGACCAGCTCGCACTTCTGCACCGCGGCGGGCTTGTATTAGAGAGCGATATATCGGAGCTTAAGACGAATCTTTACAAGGTTCAGATAGCCTTTCGTGATGCATACGACAGGGAGCGCTTTGCCGGAATCGAAATACTTCACTTCAGCAAGAGAGGCTCGGTGTCCAACATTATTGTAAAGGGAGACAGGGAAACGATTGTAGCTCAGTTCAATAAATTAAATCCAATAATTCTTGACATACTGCCTCTGACGCTTGAGGAGGTATTTACATACGAGGTTGAGGCGCTCGGCTACGACTTCTCGGCAGTCTTTGAGAAGGAGGGAGAATGACATGAACAAGAAAATATTCAGCGGAAAGCTCATGCTTGAGGGTATGAGACAGGTAAGGCTCCCGGGTATAATAGGACTGCTTCTTGTCGTGGGAGCTTCGTTTTTTACTTCGTTTATCGAGGTTGTCAATGTGTCGCGCGGTATGTATGTGCTTGAAAGCAGCTTTTCGGAGCTTAATGTTTATATACTGCTTGTGATGTTTACGGCGGCACCGCTTATGACGCTCATGCTGTTTGGATTCATGAACAGGAGGCGTGCGAGTGATTTCTATCATTCGCTTGCGTACACAAGACTCTGTATATATACAAGCTTTGTGGCGGCAGTGCTCTTGTGGTGCATACTGATGATTGCTGCCGGAAGTGCGACAACGCTTATCGTGTGCGGATTATCGGGAAAGATAGAGATTGACGCACTCAGCATTCCGTACCCTATACTCTCGGCGGCTGCGGGAGTGCTGATAGTGAGCGGGGGTACTGTGCTTGCGATGACACTTACCGGTACATATCTGACGAACGTGTTTACCGCAGTACTGTTTTTGTTTGCACCGAGAGCACTTATATTTTACTGCAACAGACTCTTGGCGAATTCGATGCCGTATGTTGTATATTCACAGAACACATTTTTTTCAAAGCTTGTAAATATACCATTTGGTATTGTGACGGGAGTTTTCGGGATCTCATCAAATTCTGAAGCCATACTAACTTCGTGGGTTCCGGCAGCTTATACGGCACTAATCGGTATTATTCTTATGTGCGCGGGTGCAGTGTGCTTCATTCACAGGAAGAGTGAAAATGCAACGATGGCTTCGATTAACAGGGCACTTCAGGGAATATTAAGAATTATACCGGCTGTGCTTATATCGCTTATCGCCATTGCTCTTTTGTTCGATGCGCATAAGTACGATACAATAAGTGATTCGGATAAGTTCATTATTATAATGACATATGTGGGTGCGGCTGCCGTATACTTCATCTATGAGGCGGTGACGACAAGACACCTGCGCAACTTTATAAAGATTATTCCGGGACTTGCGGTTGTGGCTGCGATTAATGTAGTGCTGTATTTTTCACTCATCACATCCTACGATTACAATATGAATCTTGCACCTGACAAGGATGAGCTTGCATATATTATGGTCTACGGACCGAATGACAGCGTGCTTTGGAAGGATTCGGAGAATATGAAGCTCTATTCGGATGCGGCAAGGGAGGTTGCGAGCGACTGCCTCAAGGATACGATAAGAATGTGGAATGAGGACAAGTCAGAGTTTTATTCAGGAAACCGAATGATAATCGAGTATCATTTACTTGACGGCAGCAGCATGCAGCGAAGGGTGACTGTCACGGATGCGCGCTATGCACAGCTTAAAAATGTCCTGTTCAATGATTCTGAGTTCGCAGACAATTTCGGGAAGAGCCTCTACAGCCTTGGGAATGTTGAATACGGCATAGGAAATCTCAGTACCGAAAGAGAAATGGTATACGATGTATTTCTGAGTGAACTTAAGGAGTCGGGAACAGGAAAGCTTTTTGACCTCATAAATGAAGGGCGCAAGTCGGACTCAGCGTTCACCACCATCAATTTGTGGAAGAGAAACGGTAATGTTTTCAAGTACTCAAGTATCTGCATAGGTGCCGATATGCCAAAGACGGCAGCAGCATATATGAATGCCGTCAATGATGAATATCCGGAGAATGAGTTTAATAAGGCACTTGAGATGATTGATACGGTGAAGAGTGTGGCAGACAAGAGCAATGGTGAGGATGACACATACCTCTATGGCGGCTTGGATTTAACGGTCTATACCATCAAAAAGGACGGCACGATGAGTTCGCTTACCGCATATCCGTCAATGTATTATTCCGGTGGTTACGGCTATGTTCCGTCCGATGAGGGCGTTGAGATTATCAAAAAGCTCAGTACGATGATTGATGAGAGAAAAATAGGCTCCTACGATATTGCACCCGGCATGATGCTTCTGTATGCTGAGTACTATGAGAATCAGCAGCTTGATAACCGGCGGGATGAAGATTACGGGACGGAGACAGCGACAACTGTCGGAGCGGTTATGATGGACTACACCGAACATGGCTGGTACATTATCGATGAGAACATATATGATCTCATAAAGCTTATATCGATCGATAATTCGGTTGAGCTTGAAAATTAAAAAAATCTTTCATATATTGTAAATATATGTTAATATAAGGTTATCTGTGGAGTGTGATTCATGGATAACCTTTTTACATTGAAATGTATGATACGCATACTTGGTTCAAAGGAGAAGATGCTATGATAGATAAGAGAAAGGATTTTCATTTTGATGATACACCAAGAATATGTTCTAAGTGCGGCGGAAGATATATTTTTCAGGGTGCAGGAAGATATCTGTGTGAAAAATGCGGTGATGAGGTCTATGACGATTTCGGTAAGGTTAAGGAATATATTGATGAACATGGTGCAAGTCCGGGAATTGTAATCTCGGAGGCGACGGGAGTTTCGATAACGAAGATTAATAATTTTTTAAGGCAGGGAAGAATAGAGATTCCCGATGGCTCAGGAGAATATATTCCTTGTGAAAAGTGCGGGCAGCCGATAAGATACGGAAGATTCTGTCCGGCATGTGCAGCACAGCTTGCCAAGAGCATTTCGGTGGTATTGACAAGCGGTGAGGTTGGAGAGAAGCCTAAGCATATTATGCAGGGAAAGATGCATACGGAGAATTTTTTAAAGAGGGGTGAAAGACGATGAAAAAGTTCGGAATTAAGATTAAGGGTATTGTTAAGAACGGTGATAAGTTCTTAATATTACAGAAGTGGTATGATGACAGAATAACGGAGCCTTATCAGTGGGAATTCGTTGACGGTGACTTGGAGTACGGTATATCGCCGGATTCATATGTGAAGCAGATGGTAAGTGATGCGACAGGTCTTGATGCCGTTATCGACAGCATACCTTATACATGGTCATATGCACTTGGAGATACACAGATTATAGGCATTGCATACTTATGCCATGTTGAATCCGATATGGTTATTTTATCTGAGGCAGTGAGTGACTTTAAGTGGGTAGAGGCGGAAGAGCTGCCTAAGTATATTGAGAACAGAGGAGTCTTGGCAGACCTTGCAAAGACCGGAATTATATAGGAGGAATTATGATTAACAAGCTTATTATTAACATTAAGAAGACCAATGCACCGATTGTTGTGGGACTTGACCCTATGTTAAGCTACATACCTGAGCAGGTTCAGAAAAAGGCGTTTGCCGGGTACGGCGAGACGCTTGAGGGTGCCGCAGAGGCAATATGGCAGTTCAACAAGGAGATTATCGATAAGACATATGATATTATTCCTGCCGTTAAGCCGCAGATTGCAATGTATGAGCAGTTCGGAATTCCGGGACTTATCGCGTATGACCGCACTGTCAAGTATGCAAAGGAGAAGAACCTTGTAGTTATCGGTGATGTGAAGAGAGGCGATATCGGTTCAACATCAGCGGCATATGCAACAGCACATCTCGGAAGAGTCAGTGTCGGAAGTAATTCCTATGCAGCCTTTGATGAGGACTTTGCGACAGTTAATCCATACCTCGGCTCTGATGGAATTAAGCCGTTCATAGATGTGTGCCGTGAGGAAAAGAAGGGAATATTTATTCTTGTAAAGACCTCCAATCCGTCAAGCGGTGAATTTCAGGACAGGATTATAGACGGCAGACCTCTGTACGAGTGGGTAGGCGAGAAGGTAAATGAGTGGGGAGCTGACTGCATGGGTGACGGTTACAGCTATATCGGAGCCGTTGTCGGAGCAACTTACCCTGAGATGGGAAGAACACTCAGAAAGATTATGCCTAAGAGCTTCATCCTTGTCCCGGGCTACGGCGCTCAGGGCGGCAAGGGAGCAGACCTTGTTGATTTCTTCAACGAGGATGGACTTGGAGCCATCGTCAACAGCTCAAGAGGAATAATTGCGGCATACAAGAACGCTAAGTATGAGAGCTTCGGTGCCGAGAACTTCGGCGATGCCTCAAGAGCAGCCGTTGTTGATATGGTGAACGATATTAATGGTGCGCTTGCACATAGATAAGATTGTAATACTGCAATGCAGTGACATGGAGGATTAATATGCCAAAATATACTGAACAGGCAAAGGTTGTAAGCCAGCAGAGGCTTCAGGACGGAATATACAGTCTGGTGCTTGCAACAGATAAGATTGCGAACGAAGCCCGATGCGGACAATTTATATCCTTGTATACACATGACGGAGCGAAGCTTCTTCCAAGACCTATAAGCATATGCGAGGTTGACGGCAACAATTTAAGACTGGTGTACCGTGTCGTGGGATTCGGAACTGAGGAGTTCTCAAAATTCACACAGGGAGATACCGTCAAGGTGATAGGACCATTGGGAAATGGATTTAATGTGAGGGATAAGCAGCCTGTTTTGGTTGCGGGCGGAATAGGAATACCGCCTATGCTCGAGCTTGCAAAGACCATAAAAAGACAATATCCTGATATGAAGGTTACGGCAGTACTCGGGTATCGCGACAGCAATACATTCCTTCTTGATGATATGAAAAAGTATGCAGATGTAGTGATTGCAACGGATGACGGAAGCCTTGGAGTTCACGGCAATGTAATTGATGCGATTGAGCAGATGAATATAGAGGCGCAGGTGTTCTATGCCTGCGGGCCGATGCCTATGCTCAGAGGTCTTAAAGCATATGCGGAGAAAAATGGCATTGAGGCTCAGATATCGCTTGAGGAGAAGATGGCATGCGGTATAGGTGCATGTCTTGCATGCGTATGTAAGACGAAGAATGTTGATGAACACTCACATGTCAATAATGCGAGAATATGCAAGGATGGACCTGTGTTTGATTCGAGGGAGGTAGAGCTGTGATGGATATATGTACTTCGGTGAATATTGCAGGGGTAGAGCTTAAGAATCCTGTTATGACTGCATCGGGAACCTTCGGTTCGGGTGCTGAATATGGTGAGTTCGTTGACTTAAGTAAGCTTGGTGCAGTTGTTACCAAGGGCGTTGCCAATGTGCCTTGGCCGGGTAATCCGACACCGAGAATTGCGGAGACATACGGCGGAATGATTAATGCCATAGGACTTCAGAACCCGGGAATAGATGTGTTCTGCAGGAGGGACATACCATTCCTTAAGCAGTATGACACCAGGATAATCGTGAATGTCTGTGGAAAGACAGAGGAGGATTATGTGGAGGTTGTGGACAGACTTGCACATGAGCCTGTTGATATGCTTGAGATTAATATATCCTGTCCTAATGTCAAGGAGGGCGGAATTGCCTTCGGACAGAACCCTGACAGTGTTGAACATATTACTTCCGTGCTTAAGAAGCATGCAAAGCAGCCTCTTATAATGAAGCTCAGCCCTAATGTTACGGATATAACTGCGACCGCCAAGGCGGCAGAGGCAGGAGGAGCGGATGCGATATCACTCATCAACACACTTACGGGAATGAAGATTGATGTCAACAGAAGAACCTTCGCTGTGGCTAACAAGACAGGAGGACTGTCGGGTCCGGCAATCAAGCCTGTGGCTGTACGCATGGTATATCAGGCGGCTAATGCTGTTAAGATTCCGGTTATAGGAATGGGCGGAATAATGAATGCCGAGGATGCGCTTGAATTCATAATGGCAGGTGCGTCAGCTGTATCGATAGGCACTGCCAACTTCCACAATCCGTACACAACGGTTGAGGTGATTGACGGAATCGCAGCCTATATGAGGAAAAATAATATTAAAGACATAAAAGAGCTTATCGGATGCGTAAGATAAAGTATGCGATAAAATATATGGTCACCGCAAGGTGACCATTTGAATATTATATTGTCGGAAATGAGGAATAGTGTGAACTGGTTATTGATAACAGTGCTTGTGATTCTTGCGGCTTTTACGTTCGTCGGAATGCACAGAGGAATTATAAAGATGATTTTTTCGGTGGTATCGCTTGTCGGAACTCTTATTGCAGTGTTTATACTGCTTCCAATAGTAACCGATGGACTTAAAGACAATACGAAGATATATGACGGAATACAGGCGGTTGTGGAGGAGAAGGTTCTGCCGGAGGAGATGTTCGAGCAGAAAAGTGAGACCGAAGTTATAGACAGCCTGAACTTCCCGGCAGCAATCAAGGATATGCTTAAGGATAACAATACAGCACAGAAGTATGTTGAGCTTGGTGTTACAAGCTTAAGAGGCTACATGGTAAAATATGTTTCTGATTTGATATTCAATGTCCTTACATTTGTTGTAAGCTTTCTTATCGTATTTATTCTGCTGCGGGTTATATTCGGCTTTATATCCGTGCTTGCGAAGCTTCCGGTGCTAAAGCAGATTAACGGAGCGGCAGGGGCTGCGGCAGGCTTCATAATGGGACTTGCGGTGATATGGCTCGCATTTGCGGTGCTCACGATATTCGGAAGCTCGGCACTTTCTAAGAGTGTGTTTGAGGCGGTCAATGACAGTGCGGTATTAACCTTCATATATGATAAGAATTTCATTATGAAATATGTAAGGATTATCATGCGCTAAGTGATTGAAAATGAAGAATGTGTGTGTTACAATTATTCAGATAATGTTTATTTAAAATAAAAGCATAAAGGAGAACTCGTATGGAACAGTATAAGGAAGAGTTTATCGGTTTTATGGTGGACAGCGGTGTGCTTCGCTTCGGTGATTTCACACTTAAGAGCGGAAGAAAGTCCCCGTTTTTTATGAATGCCGGAGGTTATGTGACAGGCACACAGCTTATGAAGCTGGGTGAGTATTACGCCAAGGCTATACATGATAATTATGGAATGGATTTCGATGTTCTGTTTGGACCGGCTTACAAGGGAATTCCTCTCAGCGTTGCGACCACAATAGCTTTTGCAAAGCTCTACGGTAAGGATATCAAGTACTGTTCTAACCGTAAGGAGATTAAGGATCACGGCGATACGGGAATCCTTCTCGGAAGTCCTATAAAGGATGGAGATAAGGTTGTAATCATAGAGGATGTAACTACCTCAGGCAAATCTATTGAAGAGACATTTCCTATTATTATGGAGCAGGGAAAGGTCGAGATTCTTGGACTTATGGTATCACTCAACCGTATGGAGAGAGGCAAGGGCGATAAGAGTGCGCTTGTTGAGATTAAGGAGAAGTACGGCTTTGATGCGAATGCCATTGTATCAATGGCTGAGGTTGTGGAATACTTATACAACAGACCATACAAGGGAAAAGTAATCATTGACGATGAGATAAAGGCAAGAATAGATGCATATTATGAGACTTACGGTGTGAAATAGTGCGGAGGTGTTGGCATGAATGAGAAGCTTTATAAAAGAGTCAAGGGTTCGGGAGCTGCTGCAATTACAACAGGCATAATAACCGTTGTTGCCGGAGTTGTGTGCGGTATTCTCATGATTGTCTCGGGAGCAAGACTGCTTGCGGCTAAGTCAGAGACACTTTTTTAGAATTGGTGAATTATGTTTAAAAAGACAAGACTGCGTTTTTCTGATAAGGAATATACGATTGGCGGTGTGCTTTCTTCGGCACTTGCCATAATATCACTTATTGTGCTGGGATACAGTGTGGCATTGTCATTTAAAGCCCGCGGTGAAGGCTCACAGCAGGTGGGAGCATACGGACTGTTAGCTCTTATTTTGGCTGTGTTCGGCTTGATATTCGGGCTGTTCAGCTATAAAGAACAGGATAAGCGCTACGGTGCTTCGTTCTTTGGCACGTTTTTTAACGGCATAATACTTGTGATACTGATATTATTTATTTTGGTTGGTTTGTAATAAAAATTTTGCAAAATAAAGGAGAGCTACAATGGCTAAAGTTGGTATTGTAATGGGCAGTGACTCAGATCTTCCGGTTATGAGCAAGGCGGCAGAGATGCTTGAGAAGTTCGGAATTGATTATGAGATTACGATTATTTCGGCACACAGAATGCCGGATGTATTTTTTGACTATGCTTCTAAGGCTGAGGAGAAGGGCATTAAGTGTATTATTGCAGGTGCAGGCGGTGCGGCACATCTTCCGGGAATGTGTGCGGCTATATTCCCGCTTCCGGTAATAGGTGTACCTATTCATACGAAGTCACTCGGCGGAGTTGATTCACTTTATTCAATAGTTCAGATGCCAAGTGGTATTCCCGTGGCTACAGTTGCCATTGACGGCGGTGCCAATGCAGGTATTTTGGCAGCGAAGATACTTGCAACGTCCGATGCGGAGCTTCTTGACAAGCTGAAGGCTTATAAAGAGGATTTAAAGGCGGGCGTTATGGCAAAGAAAGAAAAAATCGAAAAAACAGGCTATAAGGGATATAATGCTTAAATAACATCACATATTTTGGAGGAAAGAAAAATGGATTACAAGAAGGCCGGAGTCGATATTGAAGCAGGATACAAGTCAGTTGAGCTTATGAAGGAGTATGTAAAGGGAACAATGAGACCTGAGGTGCTTGGAGGTCTCGGCGGTTTCTCAGGAGCGTTCTCGTTAAAGGCAATAAAGGATATGGAAGATCCTGTTTTATTATCGGGAACAGACGGATGCGGTACGAAGGTTAAGCTTGCTATAATTATGGACAAGCACGATACAATCGGTATTGATGCGGTTGCCATGTGTGTAAATGATGTTGCATGTGCAGGCGGCGAGCCATTGTTCTTCTTAGACTATATTGCCTGCGGCAAGAATTACCCGGAGAAAATAGCTATGATAGTCAAGGGTGTTGCAGAGGGCTGCAAGATGTCTGAGTGCGCACTTATCGGCGGTGAGACGGCTGAGCATCCTGGACTTATGCCGGAGGAGGATTATGACCTCGCAGGCTTCTCGGTTGGTGTAATCGACCGCAAGGATATGATTACCGGCGAGAGCATTAAGGATGGCGATACACTTGTAGCCATCGCTTCTTCAGGTGTTCATTCCAACGGCTTCTCTCTTGTCCGCAAGGTATTTGAGAGCAAGCTTACCAAGGAAGGTCTTAATACATATTATGATGAGCTCGGAAAGACACTCGGTGAAGCACTTCTTGAGCCTACAAGAATCTATGTGAAGGCACTTAAGTCCGTTAAGAAGGCGGGCATTAAGATTAAGGGCTGCAGCCATATTACCGGAGGCGGCTTCTATGAGAATATTCCGAGAATGCTTCCTGAGGGCATCAGAGCAGAGGTTAAGAAGGACAGCTATGAGGTTCCTGCAATCTTTAAGATGCTTCAGAGAGAAGGAAATATTGATGAGCATATGATGTACAACACCTTCAACATGGGTGTCGGAATGGTGCTCGCAGTAGACCCTGCTGATGCAGATAAGACAATAGCTGCAATCAATGCAACAGGCGAGAAGGCATTCGTTATCGGTAAGGCAGCTGTCGGCGAGAAGGGAGTTACCGTATGCTAAGGATTGCGGTGCTTGTATCCGGTGGAGGAACCAATCTTCAGGCAATTATTGATAAAATTTCATCGGGAGAGATACATAATACTGAGATTGCGGTTGTAATAAGCAACAACCGCAAGGCTTATGCTCTTGAAAGGGCAAGGAATAGTAATATTCCGGCAGAATGCATTTCACCGAAGAGCTTTGAGGACAGAGAGGAATTTCACAGGGCTCTTCTTGCTGCCGTGGATTCATATAAGGTTGACCTTATCGTGCTTGCAGGTTTCCTTGTTGCCATACCGGACATTATGGTTAAGGCTTATACCAACAGAATCATTAACATACATCCGTCACTTATTCCGTCCTTCTGCGGAAAGGGACATTATGGACTTCATGTTCATGAGGCAGCTCTTAACAGAGGCGTTAAGGTGACTGGTGCTACGGTTCATTTTGTTGATGACGGGACTGACACAGGCCCTATTATTTTGCAGAAGCCTGTTATGATAGAGCAGGGCGATACACCTGAGATACTTCAGAAGCGTGTTATGGAACAGGCTGAATGGGTAATCCTTCCACATGCAATTGACCTTATAGCACAGGGAAAGGTCAAGGTTGTTGACGGTAAGACTATAATTGAGAAATAAAGAGAGGAACGGCTATGAGAATTCTTATTGTTGGAAGCGGCGGAAGAGAGCATGCGATTGCATGGAAATGTGCACAGAGTAAGAGAGTGGACAAGATATTCTGTGCTCCGGGGAATGCGGGAATCAGTCAGATAGCTGAGTGTGTACCTATCACGGCTATGGAGTTTGACAAGCTTGCTGCATTTGCAAAGGAGCAGAAGATTGACCTCACCATTATAGGAATGGATGATCCGCTTGTAGGCGGAATTGTAGATGCATTCGAGGCTGCGGGACTGCGTGTATTCGGACCAAGAAAGAATGCTGCAATACTCGAAGGATCCAAGGCGTTTTCCAAGGATCTTATGAAAAAGTACAATATTCCTACGGCTGCCTATGAGACCTTCAACAGCCCTGAGGCGGCTCTTGAATATCTCGAGACAGCGGAGTATCCTACCGTTCTTAAGGCTGACGGTCTTGCTCTTGGAAAGGGAGTGCTCATCTGCAACACCAAGGAGGAGGCTAAGGAGGGCGTAAAGACACTCATGCTCGACAAGCAGTTCGGCTCAGCAGGTGACAGAATAGTTATTGAGGAGTTCATGACCGGACGTGAGGTGTCGGTTCTCTCATTTGTAGACGGACATACAATAAAGATTATGACATCAGCACAGGATCATAAGCGTGCGAAGGACGGAGATAAGGGACTTAACACGGGAGGAATGGGAACATTCTCACCGAGTCCTTTCTACACACCTGAGGTTGACGAGTTCTGTAAGAAGTACATATATCAGGCAACCGTTGATGCCATGAAGGCAGAGGGAAGAGAATTCAAGGGAATTATCTTCTTCGGACTTATGCTCACACCGAAGGGACCTCGCGTCCTTGAGTACAATGCGCGCTTCGGCGATCCTGAGACACAGGTTGTGCTTCCGAGAATGAAGAACGATATTATTGATGTGTTCGAGGCATGTATTGATGGAACACTCGATAAGATTGACCTCGAGTTCGAGGACAATGCTGCTGTATGTGTCGTGCTTGCATCTGACGGATACCCGGAGAAGTATGAGAAGGGCAAGCTTATCACAGGACTTGAGGCGTTTGACAACAATCCCGGCTATTACTGCTTCCACGCCGGAACCAAGCGCACGGATGAGGGCTTCGTGACCAACGGAGGAAGAGTGCTTGGAATCACGGCGACAGGCTCCGACCTCAAGACAGCCAGAGCCAATGCGTATAAGGCTACAGAATGGGTTTCATTTGAGAATAAGTATATGAGACATGACATCGGCAAAGCGATTGATGAGGCGTAATAGAGAGCTGTCATTACAGCAATTATAGATATGACAGATAGTAAGAGATTTATGTGATATGAAGGGCGGAGTGTTCAACTCCGCCTTTTGTACAATAGGGAGAAAAATATGGACAAAATTAATATCTTAGTCGCCGATGACGATGTTGAGATAGTATATATAATAAGAAAAATTCTTGCAGAGGAAGGTTTCAATGTGCTTGAGGCTTACAATGGGGAGGAAGCTCTTTCGCTCCTTTCATTCCAAAGCGTCCAGCTTGTGATACTTGACATTATGATGCCTAAGATGAACGGACTTCTTGCCACGATGAAGATAAGGGAGAAAAGCAATGTACCGATACTTATTCTGTCGGCAAAGGGGGAGGAGAGCGACAGGGTTATAGGTCTCACCACAGGGGCGGATGACTACCTTGTGAAGCCGTTTATGAGGGCAGAGCTTGTGGCGCGGGTCAATTCGCTTTTAAGGCGCTATATGAGGCTTGGCTCCATAGCGGAGGTGAAGCCGGAATCGGTGTTAGCCTACCATGAACTTGAGCTTGACACACAGGCAAAGCGTTTCAGCGTGCGGGGGAGTGAGGTGAAGCTCACACCTACGGAGCTTAAGATTGTGACACTTCTTATGAAGAACCCGGGCAGGATTTTTAATGCAAAGGAGATATATGAGCGGGTGTGGGACAGTGACGCTTATGCGGCTGAGAACACGGTAATGATTCATATAAGCCGCATAAGGAGTAAGATTGAGATTAACCCGGCAAAGCCGGAATACATAAAGGTGGTGTGGGGAATTGGCTATAAGCTTGAGAGAGAATAAGATAGCGGGCAGGGCTTTTCTCATTGTCCCGGCGGTGTTCCTTACCGGGGCAATATATTTTCTGACGGCATTTGGTGAGTGGGGGCAGGTTGGTTTTAACAGAAGCTATGATTATTGGTATTGTCTGCCGGTGGGGCTCGTGTTTTTGTTTCTTTTCGTTCTAAGCTTCACGCTTGTGGGCAGCCTTTTTAAACATGCTAAAAGCAGTATGATGATGGAATTCAGAGCCCTGATTACGGCGCTGTCACTGATGGCGGTCATGCTGTGGATATATATTTATTACAACAGTGTCGGAGGATTTTATCATATTGATTTTTTCAATATAAATATAGAATTAAGTCTTAAAAGAAGATTTGCGGTGTACATGCTGTGGCTTCTGTGCCTGCCGGCGGTCTATGTCCTGCTTTTCATGCTGCAGGGATTTGCCGCACAGATACGCGAAGGTGTACTGTTAAAGAGCAGCCTTGTCTATAGGATTGCGTATAGGCGCGGCAGGACAGAGAACATGAGAAGCATGGCGTGGCTATATATGCTTATCGCCTTTGAGTGTATGTTGTCGCTGGCACCGATGTTCCTTGGAATGGGGATAGGGCTTATATATATGATAGATTACAAGCTTGCGCCGCTTATGATATGCCTGCTTGTGCTGTTTTGCTTCGCCGCCTTTATGACGGCGTATTATCTGCTGATTAACGGAAAACAGTCGATGGTAAGAAATGCCGACAATGCGATGAGGGAGGCTGTCGAGCGGGCGGTTGTGAGCGAGAAGCTCAAAGTGGAGCTCATCACAAATGTGTCGCATGACCTCAGAACTCCGATGACTTCGATAGTGGGCTATGGCGAGATGCTTGAGGGCATGGAGCTTTCGGATGAGGCGGATGAGTGCGTAAGGAAGTTAAACCATAAATCGCGGTATCTTTTGTCGATGCTTGAGGATGTATTTGATATGTCAAAGACGGCGACCGGGAACGCGGCACTCAATATGGAGGAGCTTGACCTTGTGATGCTCTTAAACCAGACCATAGCTGAGTGCGATGACAGGCTTGGAAAGTCGGGAAGAAAATTATGTATGGATATCGACAGTGACAGTGTGCTTGTGAGGACGGATGGGAGCAGGATGCACAGGGTATTTTCCAATCTTCTTGACAACGCGGTTAAATACTCGCTTGACGGGACCAGAATATTTGTCACGCTGAAAACGTATGATGACAGGGTAAGCGTGGAAATTATGAACACTTCGTCCTACGAGATGAATTTTACACCGGAGAGGATAACCCAGCGGTTCGTGCGCGGGGACAGTGAGCGCACAGGCGAGGGAAGCGGAATAGGGCTTGCCATCGCAAAGACGTATACGGAAGGTGTGGGTGGCAGCTTTGACATAAAGCTGAAGGGCGATTCCTTCAGTGCGGTTGTGACCCTCCCGCTAGAGAGTTAGGGCAGATTGACAATTGAAAGAAAACTGAAAGATTTTCTAATAATTTATGAAAGTATTGTAATTTACCATGATATCAACTTAAATTCAGGGGGAAGATATTATGGTAAATTTTTTATTCTCATTTTTACTGCCTTTTCTGGTGGTCATAGCCGGGCTTGCGTTGAGAGGAGCGATGCCGTTCGGCAATGGCAGTCTTTTGGCGATAGATGCGTGGGGACAGTATTATCCCATGCTGTATGCGATGAAGGAGGCAATAAAGAGCGGGGAGCTGTTCTGGTCATACAAAGGACTGCTGGGTTTTAATCTGTGGGCGCAGAATGCGTATTACACCAACAGCGTATTGTGGCTGCCGCTATATCTGCTTCCGGACAAGCTGATGATTGCCGGTATAAATATATTAGCTGCAATCAGAATAGGGCTTGCAGGGCTCACCTGTTCAATATATCTGTCAGGATGTACCGCTAAAAAGAAACCGCGCGGCGTGGATATGAAGCTGCCGGTGTTCTCAGCAGCCTACGCGCTGTCGGCGTACACGCTGGCTTTCATCAACCAGTTTATGTGGATGGACGCGGTGATATGTCTGCCGCTTGTCATAAAGGGGATTGATAACATACGCTCAAAAATGGGCGGAATACTCTATATTGCCGCGCTCTCATACACAATCATATCCAATTTTTACATCGGCTATATGGTATGTCTGTTTTCCGTGGTGTACTTTGCCGGCTGCGTCATCGGTGAGAGAATGTCATCTGGACAATTGTTGGGAAAAATGTGGAGATTCCTGCTCTATTCGCTGATTGCCGGGGCGGTGAGTGCTGTGTACACATTGCCGGCTTACTATGCCATAACGAATACGGCTGCTTCGGGTGCTGGCTTTGGCGGCAAGATAGAGTTCTACCATCCGATGACGGAGGTGCTTGCGGGCTTTCTGCCGTTTCGCGAGATTTCCCTTGTGTATGGCGTTCCGAACATATACTGCGGAGCTGTGTGTATTGCGTTGTACATAGTATCTTTTTCTATACAGAAAAATATAAGAAAAAGAATCTGCATTATTTCAGGCTGCATTTTCTTCTATTTGTCACTCAACTGTAATATCTTTGATTATGTGTGGCACGGCTTTCACTATCCAAACCAGCTACCGGGAAGATGGAGCTTCTGCCTGATCTTTCTTATTGTCAAGCAGGCGTATGTCTGCTGTGGTGAGCTTGAAAAATTGCGCGGGGAAAAGAATGGGGCGCGGGCTGTGAAAAAGCAGCAAAAGCCCGCGTGTGCCGGACATCGCCTGTGCAGCCGATTTTCGCTGCGTGGTGTTATCGTGCTGCTTCTTTTTGTCGAGGTGACCGCCAATGCGGTATATACTTTTTACAGCCAGATACGCATGGTCGATGGCAATGAGTATTATCAGACAATGGAGAAATATGAGAAGGTGGCTGGGGATATCAAAGCGGAGGATGGCTCAGCATTTTACAGGACGGAGCTTGAGACGCCGTGGAATTTCAATCCGGGACAGCTATGCAGTTACAATGGGATATCCTACTATTCGTCAACGATGAGCAAGACGGCTTACGATTTTTTCGTGAATATGGGAATGTCCGTCTACGCGAAAAATCTCAGCACGCGGTACGATAAGAGCTATGCCGCGGATGCTTTTCTTGGAGTTAAATACAGGATAAATAATGACAAAGAGGAAGCGGATTATACGAAAAACGAGGCGGCTCTTCCGGTTGGCTACAGCATAAAAGCGGAGAGCTGTGAGGAATTTGTAAAGCTTTTAAACGATAAGAGCGCAGACTACGGAACTGTCAAGAACTTTATAGATGAGAATGTGCTTGGAAAAATGTACGATATATCGGTTGGGAACTGCTGGCATGGTCTTGCAGGCAAAAATGAGTATATATCGGGGAATATAATTACAAGGAGCGGCATACTTGTCATATCACTGCCATATAATGAGGGCTGGAGCATATATATTGATGGTGTAAAGCAGAGGACGGAAAGCCTAGCCGGATATATGCTTATGACAAATATAGAAAACGGGAACCACCTTATCGAAATGAAGCACAGGACAAAGGGGCTTGGAGTCGGGGCGTTCATAAGTATTCTGACAATTTTGGGAGCGGTTATATATTACCGAAGGAGAAATTGATTTAGTGTAATTTCATAAGATTCAGATGCCAAAACATGTTATATAAAC
>CAKRIL010000038.1 GCA_934343915.1 uncultured Lachnospiraceae bacterium
TCATACCGGCTACGCTAGGTACGGTCACCATTTCCTGTCCCTTAGATACAACTATCGTTACCGTAGTTCCCTTCTTTACCTGTGAACCACCTGCAACATCCTGGCTTATTACACATCCTGCAGGTACTGAGTCACTGTACTGTGCCTCCCCTTCACTTACATTAAAGCCTGCTGCCTGAAGAGCACTTATCGCTGTGTCCCTGTCACTTCCTATTACATTAGGAACTCCCGCATTCTCAGGTCCTCTTGATACCACTATTCCTACGCTGCTTCCCTTATTTACCGAGGAGCCCGCTGCCACGCTCTGGCTTATGACAACTCCCGCTGCCACGTCATCACTGTACTGCTCACTTACGCTTGCAGACAGACCGCAGCCAGACAATGCATTCTGTGCATTTGACAGTGCTGAGCCTGCCACGTTAGGAACAGTAACCTTCTCAACACCGCTTGATATGACAAGTGTGACCGGTGTTCCCGGCTTAACGGCTGTGCCTGCACCTACGGACTGGCTGATAACCTTTCCTGCCGCCACTGTATCACTTGACTGCAAAGCTGTGCTTACACTTAAGCCCGCATCCGTCATTGCCTTTACCGCCGAGTCGCTGTCCTTGCCGGCAACATTCGGCACCGTAATCGTCTGAGCTCCCTTAGATACGACTATGAGAACTTTGGAGTTCTTCTTGATGCTGGTACCCGGTGTCTCAGACTGGCTGATTACCTGTCCTGCTGCGACTGTCTCACTGTACTGCTCATCAACCATAACCGAAAAGCCTGCATTCTTAAGTGCAGCCTCAGCCGATGCGCGGTCGCTTCCAATCACATTAGGAACTGCAAAGAGTGTCTCACCGCTGCTTACAACAATAGCAACACTGTCACCCTTCTTAGCTGCCTTGCTTCCTGTTATGCTCTGACTGATTACCTTTCCGTTAGGAACCGTATCACTGTTAGCATAGGATATGTTCACAACCAAGCCCAATGCTGAAAGTGTTGACTTGGCATCCGCCTCGTCCATTCCCGTAACATCAGGTACATCCTTCTTAGATGGTCCTGTCGATACGACAAGCTCTACCGATGTTCCCGGTGCAACCTGTGAATCTCCCTCAACGCTCTGCGAGATGACAACTCCCGCTGCTACATTCTCATTCTCAGCTTCAACTATTGTGTATTTAAGTTCATTTGCCGTGAGTGCTTCTATCGCACTGTCCTTGTTCATATACTGAACATCCGGCACCTTAACAAGCTTGATTCCGAGAGATATTACAAGTCCCACGCTCTCCGTATTCCTGATTGTTGAACCGGCTTCTGCATTCTGCTCCATAATCACATCAGCAGCATATATATCACTGTAACGCTTATCGATAATGCTTATCATTATTCCGGCTGACTCTGCCTGTGCAAGTGCTTCATCATAGGTCATTCCGGTAAAGTCAGGAACTACAATGTCCTGCTCAACGAGCTGTGTCTGAGGGTCACGTCCCTTAGATACGATAAGCTCAATCTCCGAACCTATCTCTATCTCATCACCGGAATGTACTTCCATTCCGCCAACGTTCTGTCCGATAATACCGCCCTCAGCTATTACGTCACTGTACTCCTCCCGGACTGTTACGGAGAAGCCCATGTCCTCAAGCTCCTTTTTCACTTCATCGCGGTTGCTTCCCTCTGTCTTAGGCAGTGTCTTTGTCTCAGCTCCGCCGCTTATCGTGATATTAAGAACCGTATTCTCCTTTACAGGCATCGCGCCCTCAATATCCTGCGTGAGCACTCTGTCCTTAGGCACGTCAGATGAGTATTCCTTTCCTGCTATGCTGTATGAGAGTGTCTTTTCATTGAGCTTTACGCTTGCCTCCTCGAGCTCCTTGTTGACAACCCATGGAACTCTCACCATTCCGAGCTCCGTGTATATATCATCCTGTCTGTTGGCATTGAAGCCTATGATTCCCGCTGCGAAGAGTCCCGACAGCACAAGCACAACAGCAGCCATGGCAGGTACGGCAATCTTAAGCCACACAGGCCACTTTCTCGGGTCGAACACTCTGCTGATGCCCTCATCCGTGAGCTTGACCGTATCCTCCGTGGTGAGCTCATACATAAGAGTCTCCATATCCTTAGTTCGCTTATCCACGCGGATGTGCATGGCATTCATTATCGCGTTGTCAAGATTCTTCGATATTCCCTTGACATACTTTGAAGGCGGCTGCAAGGTGTTCTTTCCGTCCTTCTCAAGATATGCTCTTCGCTCCATGGCATCCGGAGGTGTTACTCCGGTTATCATCTTATACAGAGTGGCACCTACTGCGTATACATCCGTGTGAGGTCCCTGATCTCCTCTGCTTCTGTACTGCTCCTCCGGCGAGTAGCCCGGCTTTACAATAACCGTAAGGCTTCGGCTGTGTATCGTCGTCGCATATCTTGCGGCACCGAAGTCTATGAGCTTTACGTCGCCGTCCTTGGTTACCATAATGTTATCCGGTGCTATATCTCTGTGTATGATTCCAGCCTTATTTACCTTATCAAGCGAATCAATTACCGGAAGAAGCATCATTACAGCATCCTCGGGAGGAATCGTTCCCTTATCCTTGATATATTGTGACAATGTAACACCCTCGAGGTATTCCATCGCAATGTATGCAGTCTGATTCTCCTTAAAGCAGTCATACACCTTAACGATACCCGGACAATCGGTGAACTTTGCAAGTCTTCTCGCCTCATCCACGAACTTGTCCATTCCTGCCGCATACTGTTCTCCCTTATCACCGTCGTATACGGTCACCTGTGACACGCCGGGTGCTCTTGTTGAGAATTCACTCGGAAGGTACTCCTTAATGGCAACTCTCTGTTCCAGCACCTTGTCCCATGCAATATAGGTTACACCGAATCCTCCGTAGCCGATTACCTTGCCAACCTCATAGCGGTTGTTAAGTATCGTTCCGCCTGCAAGGTGAAGCGGGCTCTCCGGCTTGCTTCCTTCGACATAGCCGCAGTTCGGACATACCTTAAGTGATGAATCATATGTCTTCATACAGCCGTAGCATCTTTTTTCCATTATCCTTCGTTCCTCCTTCGGGTATTATCTTATAAGCTATTTAACATGTCTGTACAGTGCGTCATACTCCTCGTAGCTGTCCACATACGCCCCGAGCATGCTTCTGTTGAGCGGGAGCATATTCTGTCTTCCCTGAACAAGAAGGACATCCTGCGAATATGGTGTCATCAGATATTCAAGGAATTTTTCCGCAACCTTCCTGCTGTCCTTGTCATCCGCCATGATGCTCCACTCATAGCAGAAGTCTCCTCTTCCCTCCGACGGGAAGCTGTCACTTGTGAGTATTACCATCACATAGCTTCCGCTAAGATGTGACTGCACCTCCGAATAGTCACTCGTTGAACCGGCATATACCGGGTACTTCTTCTCATAGAAGCCTTCACCGTCGTTACATACCAGTTCATCATATGTGCCGTCCCCGATAATATCCTTCATATTCCCGGCTGTATCCTTATCATAAGCGAGCTGTGCCGTATTCACATACACCACGGGGTATGTAAATCCAAGCGGAATCTGTCTGCTGTCAGGGTACTTGGAATTATACCGGCTGTAAAAAATACAGTTGTTCTTGTAATAATTCTTTGCAAGGCTCTCAAGGCTGTAAGCATCCGTCAGATAGCTCTTGTCAAGCCCCGATGACAGGAACAGGTCTGGTGCCTCACCCCCATCAATAGCCTCGGTCAGCCTGTCGAGGTACTCATCCTGCGGAAGAGCCGTGACATTGATTGTCACATTGTCATAGCTCTCCTTAAATCGGTTCACAATACTGTCAAAGCTGTCCGTAATCGAGCCGTATGTGCCGTCCGCGAACTCCGCACACCACACCTCAATGGTCGCCGTCGGAAGGGTCTCCTCCTCGCGCTGCTTTTCAAAGTTGAATGCGAATATTGAAAATCCTGCGAGCACAACCGCCAGTGCCGCACCGATGGTTGTATTTCTTATTCTTTTCTTTCTCTTCTTTAACTGAACCGGGCTTAATACCTTTTTCTTTGATTTGCCCTCATTAAGACAGATGTTGATGGCATCAATGAACTCCTGTGCATTCTCGAATCTCAAATGTCTGTCAACCGCCATCGCCCTCATTATCGTATTGCTGAGATTCACCGATATGGATGGGTCAATCTCATGCGGAGACAGAACCTCATCTCTGATCTTACGGTTGGTCGACTCCTCCGGTCTCTCTCCCACAACAAGGTGATACATCGTCGCGCCGAGTGCATATATATCCGTCCATGGTCCCTGTTCATTTACCTTCTCATACTGTTCTGCCGGGGCATATCCGGGCTTGAGTATGATTGACAGCTGCGCATCCTCATTCTCAGCGAATCTTGCAGCACCGAAATCAATAAGCTTCACCACATTGTCCTTACACATGAATATGTTATCCGGGGATATATCCCTGTGGACGAAGCCCTTCTCATGAACGGTTATGAGTGCATTAGCTATCTTAAGAACAATATCCGCTGCCTCCTGCACTGAGAGCTTGCCGCCCTTCTCCTTGAGATACTTATTAAGAGGTACTCCGTCCAAGAATTCCATAACGAAGTATGCCGTATCGTTCTCTTCAAAGTAATCAAGTACGTCAACAATATTATGATTGCGCTTGCTGTTATCCTGATTAAAGCTCTTGGTATTCACCGCCTCATCCCAGAAGCGCTGCTTCTGCGCATAATATTCCTTTTCCCTCTTAGCTGCGTACAGCATGACATTGTTGGTTCCCGGAACACGGTTGACTATACCGCTCGGATAGAATTCCTTGATGGCAACATATCTGTTAAGCACCGTATCCCAGGCCTTGTAGGTGATACCGAAACCACCGTTGCCCAGAATCTTACCGATGATGTAGCGTCCGTTCCTCAACGTAACGCCAATCCTTAACATATACACTTCTCTTTTTCCCGAACCCTTTACATATCCGCAATGCGGACATATATCATAGCCTTCATCATATTCCTTAAAGCAATTTTCACATATGTACATATCTTCCTCATTCCCGCGTCGTCTACACGCCTGTTAATCATTCCAGTCAAACTTATCACCGCAGAGCGGAACAAATACGAACGTACTTGCACCTATCTCAATTCTGTCACGCTCATTGAGGATGCCGCTACCACATATCAATTCGCCGTTAAGGTACGCCAGTCCCATGCCTTCACCCTGCTGTATGTAGAACCTCTTCTGCTTAGGCTCAAACGTAATTACAATATGCTCTTTTCTTGATATCTGAGGGTCCTTCGCGACAACCACGTCATTAACCGAAGCAAGCCTTCCTACCTTATTGGCTCCTGTCTTAAGCACATAGTTCTGCCCCGCCTCTGCGCCCTTAATACATACCAGCCAGCCGACAACAGGCTCTGTCTGCACATCCGTATTCTTATCCCAGAAGGCAACTGTCTTATTGTCGTCTTTCTTCTCTTCATTATTCTCAGGCACGGTCTTCACGGCTCCCTCAAGCTTTACTGTCGCATTGCCGCCGCTGTTTATTTTTACCGAATCGGAAGAGAAGCTTAATGTCTTGGAATCCTCGTCCGACATTGCAGGAGCATCACTCGCGGCGTTCTCCATGCTTACTGCTGCCTCCATATCAGGCTGCTCTGCCTGACTTTCATCCTTTCTATGCTTCTCTGCCATTTTTTCATGCTTTTTAAGCTTAGCTTCTTCCTTCTTCTCCCTGCTTTCCTTAGCATCCTTATCGCTCTTCTTATGCTGCTTTTCCCCGAGCAGTGTGTAGACACTGCTGCTGCATTTCGGACATTTTTCACTGCTGTTGGCATCAAAGAAATGCCCGTTCTCACATTTTGCATACAAGACTTTCATAATATCCTCCCAACTAACACCATAGTGCTATCGCCGTGTAATTATCCATATTTTTACCGATGCCGTTCTGCTTTATAACCTCCACCATCGCCTGCATCCATTCCTCAACGGTGCTGCTGTTCTTTAACAGCTTACACATCTGCTTCTCATCTATCAGCTCCCAAAAGCCGTCACTGCACAGCAAAAAAGCCTGATATTTCTCAAGCTGCGTCTGCTCAGCCAATTCATACATTGGCTTCTCCCATTCAATTCCCATCACGCGGAGAAGTCTGTTGCGGTCAGGATGATTCCTTATCTGCTTCTCCTTTATCTCCCTTGCATACACAAGCATCTGCGGAACACTGTGGTCAAGTGTTCTAAGCTTCACCTTATTCCTTGCAAATGCATAGAGCCTTGAGTCCCCGACATGACCCCACTGTACCTTATCGCCGTCAATATACATCGCCACCGCCGTAGTCTTCATGTCCGTCCTGGCGTTCTGCCTTATCTGTTCATCAATCAGTGCCTCCTGAGATAATTGGAATGCACTGCAAAGAAAATCTTCATCTATTTTCTGCGCGCTGTTAAAAATCTGTCCGAACGCCTCCACAACAAGTGCTGATGCGACCTCCCCCCTGCCATGGCCTCCCAATCCGTCACATAGAACGAGACATTTCTTCCCATCCTTCTCAAATACCCTTGCCGAATCTTCATTGACTTCTCTGCCGCCCCTATCGGTAAACACGGTGTATGTTATCATTCGATATGCCCTCCATTTTCAAGCCCCGGTCAATTACGAACACACTGCATTGACTTTTAATACTATTTTTTTCACTTTTTCTTTAAATCACATTATAAACATTAATCCTTGTTCAGTCAACTATCTCAATACTATTTCCACCAAATAAATACAGCATGTATTGTACACTATAATAGTTGGAGGTTTTGATATGGTCGACTTTGGTAACACTTTAAAAACTTTAAGAATTAACAACAATCTTACTCAGTCCCAGCTCGCCGGACAGCTTGGGCTTACCAAATCTGTTATCAGTGCATACGAGACCGGGCTTCGTATGCCTTCATATGATGTCCTGATACAGATTGCCAAAAAGTTCAAGGTAACAACCGATTATCTGCTCGGAATAGAGAACCGACGTGAAATCGACTTGTCCGGTCTCAGCGAGGAAGAGGTTGCTGCTCTTCTCAATCTCATAAAAGCCATGAAGCGTTAGCAGGGCTTTTTCTAATCGGATACTACCACACATTAATCTAAAAAAGTTTGTACTTGTAATAACTTGCGGTTTTTTTGTAATAATCTGCACATAAAAAAAGAACCCTGCCACACTCCCATGGCCGGGTTCTTCTTTCTCTGTTCACGGCTGTTATTTTACGGTATAGCTTAACAGAGTCTTTCTTGTATCATGATAATAGCTCCTGCTTACGGTTATCTCTTTTCCGCTGTCAAGCAGGATGTTGCTGTCCTTTAATTCTCTTATGTGATTCATATTGACCAAAAAGCTCTTATGGCACCTTACAAATTCGCTGCCAAGCTCCTGCTCGACATCCGATAGCTTTCCGTAGGTCTCAACCGTTCCATCCGCACATGTATATATAAGCTTCCGCCTGATACTCTCAATATACAGAATGTCATTATGCTTAACGTTAATTATGTTGTGTCCGTTTATTATTCTGTGAACATGGCAGTTATATTCCGATATATTCTGAACGGCCTTGTCAAGAGCCGCATACAGGCGCTCGCGGCTGATTGGCTTCCTTATAAAGCTGATGTGATCAGTCTCGTATACCTCCTCACAATATTCGACATAGCCCGTTATGTATATTATCTGTGTGGCGGGCGAGACCGTATGCAGCCTCTTTACAATGTCTATTCCTGTCTCCTCCGCTTCATCTATACAGATGTCAGTAATCAGTATATCTGCCTTGCTGCGAAATGCCATATAATTGTCAAGCTCACTTCTATCCGATATTGCGGCAATCCGCTTTGCAAGGTCAGGTGCATATTCGCCAACCATCTTTTCAATAATATCGCACTGTGTCCTATCATCGTCAAATATAACTATATTGTAAACCACTTCTAAGCCTCGCTTCATAAGTTCATTATTCCGGTCTCGTTTCTGTCATAAAAGCTCTGTCATTTTTAATCTTCTCCGACAGAGCCTTGAGCATATCCTCCGCCTCGGAGTACGCTCTTCTGTCAATAAGCTCGTACACTGTCTGCATGTAGTTTCCAAAATCGTGCCTGAACTTAGACATCGCATCCAATCTGTCAATTATCTTGTCATAATGCGCTATCTGCTCATCCAACTCGATACGGAGTGCCTCATTCTCAAGCTGTTTCCGCTTCCATTCACTTCTTTTTATCTCATATCTGTACAGCATCAGGTCAACTATGACAAAATTCAGTACAAATATCATAGGTATGAATCTCCAGTCAACCGTCTTATAACCGGCACTGTAAGCAGACACACCAATCAGAAGCACCATAACTACCTGAACTATCGGCACAAGTATGTTCCACACTCTTCTTCTCATATGTCAATCCTCATTCCTTTTACAAAATATAAGGAGTCTCCTGATAAACGTAGTAGTTTATCCAGTTCGTGTAAAGGTTGTTCGCATGTGCTCTCCATGTAAGGCGCGGCTTCGAATTGACATCACCGTCAGTGTAGTAATTGCGGGGCATGTCGATAGGCAGCCCCTTTCCGAGGTCACGCTTATACTCGGCATCAAGTGTTACCCTGTCGTACTCAGGATGTCCCATGACAAATATTCGCTTGCCGCCTTCCGCAAGAACTATGAACACGCCGACCTCCTCGGACTCGGCAAGTATCTGAAGCCTGTCATCCGCAAGAATATCAGACTTGGATACAGTCGTGTGGCGTGAATGTGGTGCATAGAAGTAATCATCAAAGCCTCTGACAAGCGGCACCTTGCGGTTTAACACCTTGTGCTCAAATATGCCGAATGCCTTCTTAGGAAGAAGCTCCTTGTGGATTCCGTAGTGGTGATACAGCCCCGCCTGTGCTCCCCAGCAGATATGGAGTGTCGAGGTGACATGCTTATCCGACCAGTCCATAATCTTTACAAGCTCGTCCCAGTAGGTGACCTCCTCGAATTCCATCTGCTCAACGGGCGCACCTGTTATTATGAGACCGTCAAAGTTCCTGTTCTTCACATCGCTGAAGGTCTGATAAAACTGGTTAAGATGAGATGCAGATGTATTCTTGGACACATGCGACTCAAGCTGAAGGAACGTGATATTAATCTGGAGCGGCGTGTTGGAAAGTGCTCTCAAAAGCTGCAGCTCCGTGTCCTGCTTGATTGGCATGAGGTTAAGTATAAGCACCTCAAGCGGTCTTATATCCTGTGAGAGTGCTCTGTTCTCATCCATCACAAATATATTTTCATCTTCAAGAACCGCCCTCGCAGGCAGGTCATTCTGTATTCTGATTGGCATTAATCGTTCCTCTTTCCTGTCATATTTATAAAATCCTCCTCCGATATTATCGGAATACCAAGCTCCTTCGCTTTCTGGTTCTTGGAGGAATTGCTTGTTGTATCATTATTGATAAGATAATCTGTCTTGGAGCTGACACTGCCCGCGACCTTGCCGCCAAGGCTCTCAATAAGTGCCTTGACCTCATTTCTGTTAGCAAAATGCTCAACAGAGCCGGTTATAACGAATGTCTTTCCTGCAATGTCAGAGCTCATATCCGCCTTCTCCTCAGGTATTAGCGTAAGCTCTGCCGCAAGAGCCAGCGCGTCGGCACGTTTCTTAGCATCGGCAAAATACTTCACTATATCCCCGGCGATTACCGCACCGATTCCGTCGATGCACACAAGCCCGCTCTCGTCAGCATTCACTATATCGTCAAGGCTGCTGTCAAAATGTCTGCATATAAGCTTGGCATTGGCAACACCGACACCCGGAATTCCGAGTGCATAGATGAATCTGCTTATCTGCGTATTCCTTGATTTCTCGACAGAAGCAATCATATTGTCGTAGGATTTCTCGCCAAAGCCCTCCATCGTGCAGATTCGTTCCTTGTACCTGTCAAGGTGATATATGTCGGCATATGTTTTAATCATACCATCATCTATGAATTTTTCAAGAGTTGCCTCGGATATTCCATCAACATTAAGTGCATCCCTCGACACAAGAAGCTCGAAGCTCTTCACCTGCTTCGCCTGACACTCAGGGTTCGTGCAGTACAGACTGAGTGCATCGTTCTGACTTCTTATCTGTGTCTCTCCGCCGCACACAGGGCATATCTTAGGGATAGCCACAAGTCCGTCATTCTTCTTGGCCTCACCCTCAGCCTTCTTTACGACAGAGGCAATCTGCGGAATAATCATGTTCGCCTTGTACACGGATATTGTATCACCTATTCCGAGTCCGAGTGAGCGCAGTATGCTCACATTGTGAACACTCGCCCTTGAGACAGTTGTTCCTTCAATCTCAACAGGCTCAAAGATGGCAACAGGATTGATAAGTCCTGTTCTTGACGCACTCCACTCTATCTCCAGAAGCTTGGTCTCGACAAGCTCATCCTTCCACTTGAAGGCTATCGAATGTCTCGGGAACTTAGCCGTGCGTCCAAGGCTCTCCCCATATGCTATATCGTCATAGGTGAGCACAAGTCCGTCCGACGGAAAATCATTATTTTCCACTTCCTTGGCAAACCACTCGACAGTCTCTGCCATATTGTTCTCGTCAACCACACGGAAATCCACTGTGTCAAAGCCCTGACCTCTAAGCCAGTTAAACTGCGCTTCCTTGGAATTGCCAAAGTCTACATCAGGTTCACCATTCTCCGGGTTCAGCGCTGATATAAGCGCAAAAGCCTTCAGTCGCACGTTTCTCTGCGCAGTGACCTCGCTGCTTAGCTGTCTTACGGAGCCGCTGCAAAGATTTCTCGGATTCTTGTACTTCTCTCCCTCATTGTCAATCGACGCATTTATCTTCTCAAAATCAGAATAGGTTATAATTGCCTCTCCTCTTATCACCAGTCTTCCCTGATAATTAATTCTGGCAGGGAGATTCTTAAAGGTACGGGCGTTCGCCGTGATAACCTCACCGATATATCCGTTTCCTCTTGTTACCGCCTTGATAAGCCCGCCATGCTCATAGGTGAGCACCACTGTGAGTCCGTCAAGCTTCCAAGAGAGCAGACATTTATGTGCTCCGGCAAACGCGGCAAGTGCCTCAACAGACTTCGTCTTATCAAGACTCAGCATAGGCGCGGCATGCTCCTCCTTTGGAAGCTCGCTGACAGTCTCATAGCCCACATGCTGCGTCGGACTGTCTGACATTATTATTCCTGTCTCATTTTCAAGTGCGGTCAGCTCATCATAGAGTGCATCATACTCGAAATTGGTCATAAGCTCCTTATCACCTGAGTAGTATGCCTTTCCCGCCTCATTCAATATACCTGTAAGTTCCTTTATTCTCGCAGCCTTATCCATTATTTTTTTCTCCCATTCCACACAGATTTCTAAGCTTAACTGTCTCCTCCACGGAGAGCGGTCTTATCTCGCCTTCCTTGAGACCATTGATATTGACATTCATTATTCTTATGCGCTTTAATGACACGACCTCATAGCCGAACGCCCCGCACATTCGTCTTATCTGCCTGTTAAGTCCCTGCTTAAGGACGATTGTGAAGGTTCGTTTTCCGTTCTTTTTAACAGTGCATCTTCTTGTAATTACCTTTTTCCCCGTTCCGGCATCGGTTATCTCAACGCCCGCACCCATCTTCTTTATGAAATCATCCGTGACATCCTTGTTGACCTTGACAACATACTCCTTCTGATGATTATTGGAAGTCTTAAGAATATTATTCATAAGCTCCCCGTCATTGGTCAGCAGCAGCAGTCCGCAGGACTCCTTATCAAGTCTGCCGACAGGAAATACTCTGTTATCAATCCCCTTATTCTTAAGGTATTCAAAAAGGCTGTCCGGCTCATCAGCCATAGTCGTAATTATGCCCTCCGGCTTGTAGAAGGCATATATTACCTTGCGGACAGCTTCAGGAGACTTGATTTTCCTGCCGTCTATCTCAACCGTATCGCCTTCCTCAACCTGCATTCCCATCGCAGCGCTTACTCCGTTGACGGAGACCTTTCCTGCCTCAATAAGTCTGTCCGCCTCGCGTCTTGAACAATATCCCGAATCACTTATATATTTATTAAGTCTCATGTCTGCCTCCCAAATATATGCCCTGCCGAAACCACCGGCGACATTCCTCTATCAAGCTCATACTCTCGTTTTTGTGTAATAGGAAGCTTCGTTCCTGTTACACAAAAAATATCAGCGCAGGACACAACGCCCTGCGCCGAAATACTGCCGTATTATTCTGCTGTCGGCTGCTCATAGAGGTATCTTGTAACCTCATCCTTGATTACAATTCCCAACACTTCATTCAGGTTCTCCTGATTAGCAAGTGCCTCCTCATTATCCGTGCTGACTTCCGTTCTGACATCCTGAATCATCTGGTCGGACAGCATAATTGAGTTATAGCTCTTCACTTCATCGCCCACACTGCCGCCGCTTATATAGAAGGTACCGCTCTCATTGGTACACACATAAAATGCATCCAGCATTGTCACAACCTGTGCTCCGAGAGTTGTCGTCACTCCGCAGCGTGCAACAACAATATAGCTTCCTTCTACAAGACCTTCCATCATATAGCATGTAAGTGACTTGATTGAATCAATATAACCTGACAGCTGCATGAATGCATCCCGATTAAGATTGGAGCTGTCATTCGTCATATACACGGCAAGGTCATAATCACCGGCAGCAAGATAATCATAGTACTGCCTGATAAAATCCTTAATGTCATAATTCATGTCCTCAACAAAAGGACCGGTAACAACCTTGTCCGCCTTGAAACCTGTCACAGTGTATGTGTCCGTTTCGCTCACTATATCTGCCGCCTGTCCCTCCGCTGAAGCCATTGTCGTACTGTTCTGTATCACAACAACATCCGTCATAAGCTCGGCTGTCCTCTTCCTGGCTGCACAGCCGCATGTGAGGCACGCCATACATATCAGACAAAAAACGAATATTTTCCTGTACACAATAACCTCCCAATATTCTGCAAGTCCATACCTTATATGATTTTAACAATAAATGTAAAAAAAATCAATGCATATTTGCAATGTGTATTCAATCTGTATATTTAACCCTTGCAAAAAAATGCTTCATGATATACAATAATAACTGCGTGTCTATCACGCATGCACTTGTAGCTCAGTGGATAGAGCACCGGTTTCCGGAGCCGGGTTGTCGTGGGTTCGATTCCCTCCAGGTGCATTTTTTTATGTAATAGGAAACTTCGTTCCTATTACATAAAAACGCTCCGCGGGGATGCGCACTGCGGCGTACAATGTAGATGTCGCAAGCGACCGCCGCAGGCGCGAGAATGTGCCAGGGCACATTCTTTGTTCTTATTCAAAGCCTTTTTCTCTTGTGAACAGATACGCCGTGTCTGAAAGTATCTCTTCCTTTGACAGCTCTGTGCTGTTCACATTCCTTACCATCTCATCAAGCCCCTCCTTTGTAACATCACCATCGACCGGTATCAATATGATTTCATGCACGCTGCTCGGGACTATGTAGAGGTCTGCTTCGATATGCCTTGCAAATTTCATAAGCAGACCATCATAGAGCATGCATGAAGCGCCATAGCTTCTGTACGAATTGGTAAGTACATACATTGGAAATTCTTCATTCATACGATTAACATGTGCTATAAGCTCCTCAATATTGTCCTCATTGCTCTCCTTAAGAATCATGTCCGAAACGACCTGATTCATAGGCTTTATCTCTGCCGGATACAGTCTTGGAGTATTAATCATGGCGCAATTATACAAAATATCCTCACTGATATTCCAATAGCCGACATGGTTATTGTATATCGTCACAATCCCCCTTCCTTCTTCAATATCATCAATAACGACAAAGTACACTATTGCAAGATTCTTAAATCTCCTGAACGGTATATTCTCAAGAAGCTTCTCATTTCTCTCATAATTTATCACTCTGAACGCCACATTGTTCCTAAGCTTCTCAAAACTCATGAAAAAATCATCCGGTATGGTCACATTTCCAATGCTGTTTAAGTATATATCATACACTTTGCGCACAATCTCATCCAGCTCGCAGCCTGACAGATACATTGAATAGTATCCGTTAAGATATATTGTCGGTGAGAAATTGCTTCCGTTCTTCATGATAACTATACCGTCAAGTACGATGCCGTTATTCTTCGTAACACGGTGAATAAATACCTCTGCCTCCTTCCCTGCAATTTTTCTAACGCACTCCACCACTGCGTTTAAAAATTCCTGATAATTCATATTCTGTTTTCCTTTCTATAAATAAACTTTGACAGGCTAATCAAAGGTTATTCCAAAACAAATATAACTTGGGAAAATAAAGAATAAATAACAATAAATAAAAAACTTAAAGAAAAATAAAAGAATCATCGAATATGTACCGCACGGCACAATGAAATATATTCATTATGCCGCACAATACTAAAAATAAGATTATGCTCTTGAAAGGTACTCACCTGTTCTTGTGTCAATCTTAATCTTCTCGCCCTGCTCAACAAAGAGAGGAACCATAACCTTAGCACCTGTCTCAACGATAGCCGGCTTAGTAGCACCTGTTGCTGTGTTGCCCTTAACGCCCGGCTCAGACTCAGTGATTACAAGCTCTACGAAAAGAGGCGGCTCAATAGCGAACACATCGCCGTTGTGTGAAAGAAGCTTAACCATCTCGTTCTCCTTAACGAACTTAAGGGAATCTCCCACTGTCTCCTTAGTGAGCTGAATCTGCTCATAGTTCTCTGTATTCATGAAGTGATAGAAATCATCATCTGCATACAGATACTGAAACTCTGACTTATCAATGTGAGCTAAATCGAACTTAGCAGTTGGGTTGTATGAGTTCTCTACAACGCCTCCGTTAATAATATTCTTAAGCTTAGTTCTAACGAATGGTGAGCCCTTACCAGGCTTAACATGCTGGAACTCGATTACCTGCCAAATTGAACCGTCCATCTGTATTGTCATGCCGTTTCTAAAATCGCCTGCTGTTACCATATATAGGTATACCTCCTTGGAATAATCAATCTTCTGTTCATTTTAATATATCTTAAAACATATTTCAACTATTTTTTCAATCTAATTTGCCCTTTTTTGACTTTTTTCCTGTTAAACGCTATGTATTCAACTCAAGACTTACCAAAAGTGCATGGTCAACCTTGCGGATTATCTCGCTGTCAAGGTGGCACACCTTATCCTTAAGCCTTTTCTTGTCTATTGTTCTAAGCTGTTCAAGTAAAATAACCGAGTCCTTTATAATATCATACTTTGAAGAATCTATCTCAACATGTGTCGGAAGCTTTGACTTATGCATCTGACTCGTTATTGCCGCACATATCACCGTAGGGCTGTGCTTGTTCCCTGTGTCGTTCTGAATTATAAGTACAGGTCTGATACCTCCCTGCTCAGAGCCAATCACAGGTCTTAAATCCGCATAATATATATCCCCTCGTCTGATTATCATTTCTACACCCCGTTCCGCCATCGGCATCACAATCATTACACCATAAGTATTTCCAGCTTTTGCGGGAGTGTATTCATACAATATTCTCTTTTTCGGTTATTTTACATATATGCGCTTCACACGCTTATTAATATCGCACACGAACTCGTAATTGAATCTGCCACACAGGTCTGAGAGCTCATCAACGGTAATCTCCTCTGCACCGTCATGTCCGAACATTGTCACCGTATCCTCAAGCTCCACATCAGGAATATCTGTTATATCAACCATCAGCTGATCCATACATATTCTTCCTGCAATCGGAGCTCGCTTTCCTCTTATAAGCACATAGCCCTTATTGGAAAGCTGTCTCGGATAGCCGTCACCGTAGCCTATCGAAACGGTAGCGATGGTTCTGTCACTCTGCGCCGTATATATGCCGCCGTAGCTTACCTCATCGCCCTTATCAATCGTCTTAATATGTACCACATGGCTCTTAAGCTCCATCGCAGGATAGAGCTTCACATCATGTACCATCTCGTATGAGGGCTTCAAGCCATACAGGGTTATTCCCTGTCTTACCCACTCGAAGGTACACTCCGGCAAGTCGATAATTGCCGCAGAATTAGAGCAATGTCTGTATGTGAAGGTTATGTTCCTTCGTGCCAGTTCATCAAGCAGCATACAGAAGTTGTCATACTGCTTTCTCGCCTTATTCTTATCCGCCTCGTCAGCAGTGGCAAAATGCATAAAGATTCCATCGCAGATTATATCCGGCAGTTTCTTAATTCGCTCAATCTCATCCGCTGTCGGGATAATATCCTTCTCATGCTTAGCGGGAAGTCCTATTCTGTTCATTCCCGTGTCAATCTTAATATGGCATCTGCCCGGCTTTCCCATACTATGTGCAAGCTCTGACAGCTCACATGCCTGTTCGTATGAAAACATCGACAGGATAACATCATTCTCTATCGCCTGTGCATATTCCTTAGGCGAAATATATCCCAAAACAATTATGTGAGTGCCTATTCCCGCCTGTCTCAGCTCCACTGCCTCTTCTATCGTTGCCACTGCAAAGCCGGCTGTCACGTCTTCGACGGCATGTGCCACCTCAACAGCTCCATGTCCGTATGCATCAGTCTTAATTACAGCTATAATTCCCGTATTATCAGGAAGCAGTCTCCTGCTTGTATCTATATTCCGTCTTATCGCAGATAAATCAACCTGTGCATACGCACGATTATATCCGCCCGTTGTATAATCAACTTTCATACTATGCCTCCTAAATCCTCTTATCTGCAAAGCCGGAATACTTAGATGTAAACCATATCAGGCAGCATCGGAATTCAATGCCTTCCTGTAAGAATTGATGGTATTGAATCAATCACATGGCTTGCCATAAGTGAATGCTGTCCACGTCCAATCGCAGCTGCATCCCCTGCTGCGGCATGAATCTGTACACCCATTGCAATCTTTTTAAAAAGCGGAATGTCCTTCCATGCTTCAACTGCTGCCAATATTCCGGTAAGCACATCCCCGCAGCCCGCCGTCGCCATTCCCGGATTCCCTGCGGTTGTGAGGAACACCTCTCCCTCAGGTGATGCTACTGCGCTTACAGCATCCTTAAGCACACAGTATACTCTATATCTATGTGCAAATTCAAGTGCATAATGTGGTATATTCGAAGCTATTTCCGATACCGTGTATCCTGACATTCTGGACATCTCACCAACATGAGGTGTAACGATAAGCGGGTAAGCAGAGCTTCTGTATTCATCGCTGTTAAGCCATTTCTCCGTATCCTCGGAGATAATGTTAAGTGCATCCGCATCCGCTATTACAGGAACCTTCGAATGGAGGAGAACATACTTCACAATTCTCCTTGATGTCGCACTGACGGACATTCCCGGTCCGATTACAATCACGGTAGCTTTCCTCACAGCGTTCTTAAGCTCCTTCTCAGGCTCGTCATCATATGATTTTACTATTGCCTCCGGAAGCACTGACTTAAGATACGGGTCAGCAGAACAATGTGTAATCACCGTCACAACTCCTGCCCCCGTCATATATGCCGCTTTCGCCGACATGAATGCCGCACCTGTCATATCCTCAGAGCCCGCAATTATAAGAGGCTTTCCATAATCTCCCTTATTTGACTGCCCTTCCCTCTCCGGAATTGAGAACGCAAGCTCCCTTCCTGCAAAGTACTGTGCAATGCTTCCGATTCTCGGAGAATTACTTTCAAAATCATAAGGAAGAAGTCCTATATCCTCCACAAAAAGCTCTCCCGCATACTTCTTCCCCGGATACAGCATTTCGCCAAGCTTGGCATACCCGAAAGCTACTGTACATTCCGCTTTCACTGCCGTTCCCATAATACTCCCGTCCGTAGAATTAATACCCGATGGAATATCTGCCGCGACAACAAGCTTCCCCGACTTATTGATACATTCAATAATTCTTGCGCACTCTCCTTCAATATTCCGTGACAGGCCCGTTCCGAACATAGCATCCACAATTATATCATATACATCAAATACATCTTCGTGAATGTCCTCATTCCATTCAGTCACCGGAATATCAAAAATCTTTGCCAGCTTAAGCTGTGCCTTGAATTCCTTGGTTGCATGTTCAATACTGCCTGTTATATATGCATGAACCCCATATTCCTTCGCCTGTAACAGACGAATTGCCGCAAGTCCGTCAGCTCCGTTATTGCCGACTGAACATACTACTGCAATATTACGAATACCATTTTCTACCGATTGCTGCGTTACCCTTTTTGCAATGTGCATTGCAGCCCTCTCAATAAGCACCATGGACGGCATTCCATTCTCAATCGAATATCTGTCAACGTTTCCCGCAAGCTCACCGTCAATCGCTATTTTCATCAAACGCCTCCATAACTCCTGCCCCGAGCATTCCGTGCAGATATGTGTAAATTTCCTGGTTCTTGGTTTCTTTATCCTGCTTTATGAGGATTCTTTCCTTAAGCTTAAGTCTTGTCTCGTCAATCCACTGCGTAAGCTTCTCAATATCGCTCTTATTCTTATCTATCTTATTATAGCATACACGCACACTCTCAAAAATAAGCGCGTTATTGGCATCCTGTATGAGCCCCGGAAGCTCCTTCTGTTCCGCCTCAAGCTGTTCGAACTTCTCTCTCGACTCGACAATAAGCCGCTGGCTCACAGCCTGTTTCTTAAGGCGCTTAGCCTCCGGAAGGCTTGTGTCCTCTGCACTGTTAAGGACGCTCTGCGTAAGCTGTTCCCTGACAACCTTGATGTCCTTAAGCTCCGTATTCACCTTGCCCTGGCGCTTGAGCAGCTCCTTAAGCGTCTTTTCAAGTCTTCTTATTTCAGGTGTCTTCTCACTCTCCGGAAACAGTCTGAGCCACCTCTCGTCTACATTAATTATCGGGATATTCTTTTTCTTTAACATGTCCCATATTTTCAGCTCCTCCGGAGTAAGCTGCTGTGTCTTCTTGTCCTTTAACATATGCTCCATCCTCGCCTAATCTGTCCTCATAATGAAAAACAGACCGTGCTCACAACACAGTCTGTTATAATGCGTATATTATCGCTCCCTGCGCGCAAGTCTGTATGACAACTGCATAAGGCTCTCTGATAAATGCACGTTCTCAACAACAACGTCATCCGCAAGTGCAAGGTCGGTATGTGCAAAGTTCCATATTGCCTTCACACCGGCAGCAGCCACATTCGCAGCCACATCCGCAGCGCATGCCTTAGGAATCGTGAGTGCCGCAATATCAATGTTCTCTCTGCGCACAAATTCAGGCATATCCTCCAGGCTCATCACCTCAATGCCTCTTACGGTCATCCCGACAAGCTTAGGATTAATGTCAAATATTCCCTTGACAACAAAACCTCTCTTCTCAAAAGCCGAATAATTGGCAATCGCCTGTCCGAGATTACCTGCACCGATAATAATCATATTATGCTTCTTATCAATTCCTAAAATCTTGGCAATCTCCGAATGAAGATACTTCACATTGTATCCGTAACCCTGCTGTCCGAAACCTCCGAAATTGTTAAGATCTTGACGAATCTGTGACGCTGTAACCTTCATTCTCTCACTGAGTTCATTGGAGGAAATACGCTCAACACCGCTGTCTATAAGCTCCTCCAAATATCTGTAATACCTTGGAAGACGTCTGACAACAGCCGTGGAAATCTCTCTTTCGTCCATTAAAATACACCTCATTAAAATAACAATATTAATATAATTATATTATATAGGCTTGTTAAAATAAAGTCAATGTAAATTTTACGATAACGTTTCCCAATCCTCATACAGCTTCGTGAGCTCTTCTTCGATTTCCTGCTTTCGTTCATTGAGCTTCATAAGCTTAGGCACATCCGTATACACCTCCGGAAGTGCAAGCTGCTCATCAAGCTCTGCATTCTCAGCCTCAAGCTTTTCTATATTCTTCTCTATCTTTGCTATATCATTCTGCCTTTTTCTTAACCTTGCCTGTTCCTCTTTCTGTGCTTTCCAGTCGTCCTTTACGGCGGTGCTCTTCTCCTCCTTGACAGCCTTCACTTCCTTAGGTGCAAGTATATCCCTCTTTTCAAGGTAATAATCATAATTGCCGATATAGTTAGTGACCGTGTTGGCTGAAAGCTCAATGATTCGGCTCGCCGTCTTATTGATAAAGTATCGGTCATGCGATACATACAGAACGGTTCCCGTATATCTGTTGAGAGCGGATTCAAGAATCTCCTTCGACATGATATCAAGGTGGTTCGTAGGCTCATCGAGAATCAGAAAGTTGGCATTGGACAGCATGAGCTTGGCAAGAGATACTCTTCCGCGCTCCCCGCCGCTTAGGTCGCCAATATTCTTAAATACGTCATCACCCGTAAAAAGGAAGCACGCGAGCATGTTTCTGATCTGCGTATTGGTCATGCCTGGATACGCATCACCTATCTCCTCGAATACGGTCTTGTCCATGTGAAGCACATTGTGCTCCTGATCATAATAACCTATCTCAACGTTGGCTCCGAGCTTCACCTGTCCGGCATCGGCATCAATTATATGGTTGATTATCTTCAGTATAGTGGTCTTGCCGGTTCCATTGTTGCCGATAAGAGCCACCTTCTCGCCCTTCTTTATCTCGAAGCTCACATCAGAAAAAAGCTGCTTATCTCCGAATGACTTCGCCAAGCCCTCGATGCTTAAGACATCATTGCCGCTCTCCTTTGCAGGTTCAAGCTTAATATGCATGGTCTCCTGCCCGGTTATCGGCTTATCTATCACTTCAATCTTGTCAAGCAGCTTCTCGCGGCTCTCCGCACGCTTGATGGACTTCTCGCGGTTGAAGGACTTAAGCTTGGCTATAACCTCCTCCTGATGCTTGATATCCCTCTGCTGATTGTAGTACTCCTTGAGCTTTGCATCCATAAGCTGCTTCTTCTTTGCCGCATAATCCGAATAATTTCCGGAAAATACACTCACAACTCCGCGTTCAACCTCGATAACCTTCGTCACAACCTTGTCAAGAAAATAACGGTCATGTGCAACTATAATCACGCTTCCGTCGTAGTTGACAAGATAATTTTCAAGCCATGCTATCGAGTTCATATCAAGATGGTTCGTAGGTTCATCAAGCATAATGATATCGGGCTTGGACAAAAGAAGTCTTCCGAGCGCAACCCTCGTCTTCTGTCCTCCTGAGAGTGTGTTCATCCTCTTGTCGAACTCCGGCTCCTCAAAGCCAAGTCCCTTGAGTACACCGACGACCTCACTCTTATAAGCATATCCGTTCTGAAGCTCGAACTGGTGCATGCTCTTTGAATACGCCTCCATTACTGCCTCAAGCTCTGCGCCCTCCCTGCCGTGCATTTCAAGCTCAAGCCTTCTTATCCTGTGCTCAAGGTCAATAATATCCTGCTTCACACTCATGAGCTCGTCATATATCGTATTGTCGCCTGACAGATTCTGATGCTGTGCAAGATATCCTATCGTTCTGTCCTTTGCTATAACCACTTCACCGCTGTCGGCAGAATACTCACCCATTATAATCCGAAGCAATGTTGTCTTGCCGGCTCCGTTGATTCCTACAATGGCTGCCTTTTCTTTTTCCTCAATATGAAATGAAGCGTTCTTTATAATCTCATCCACACCAAAGGACTTCGATATATTGTTACATGCTAAAATCATTATTGTTCAGTTCTCTTTCTATTCATCTTCAACTATAATATTCACCTTCATAGATATGGGAATTACTCCGTCATCCGCAGTGAATGTTATATGATATTCTCCTTCTTTTTCCGGTGTCCAGATAAAATTGCCGCTCAGCGTGTCGAAATCCGCTCCATAAGGAAGCTCATCCGCCTGCATGAGTATCGTTCCCGACTCACACTCGACAACATACTCCCTGTCAGCCTTCTCATCCCACATGAACTGCTCAGCGTCAGCATCATTGCCGTCGGTCAGAGGATTCCTTACCATAACGTCAAAGCACACCAGCTTTCCGACAACCACATGGATATCGTCAACCGGAACAAAATACGGACGGTGTACCGTGGCAGGAAGCTCATACTCCTCGGTCTTTACCTCATAGGTGTAGCTCCAAGGCTCATCACACATAACCGCTGCCGTAGGGTATGGATACAGTGAATCCCTCGGTGTTCCCGGTGCCGGTGCATCCACGCACACCTTCTCCACGCGGTAATTCTCCCTGTCAGCCCCCGGTATCACACTGACCGAATTGTCCGTCGAATGATATGGATAATCAGGCACATATTCAAGGTTGGTCGGTCTCTTACAGCTGTTCTCGACAAACACAATCTGCGGCGAAGTCTCCTGCACCGTAAGCTCACAGTTCCTTAGTATTCCATCATGAACATCATCAAATACAACCGCCGGTCTCTCATCCTCAACCACATAGCTCAGGCTTATGTTCTCAAGCTCAAGCCCGTCAACATGGCGCGCATACAGACCATATGCCGGAAGTATTCCCCAGTTGCTCGGCTCCGGGTATACACCTGCCAGCTCAGGAACATTGTAAGGTGCCGGAACAAATCTGTTCTTATCTTTATCCCAGCTCATTCTCGGCAGAAGTCCTTCATTCTTGGTAAAAAATGTATTCACAAGCCACGGGATTGTCTGCGTCGACGGCTTCGCTCCAAGCTGCGAATATTCCCAGTTGGTGTTGAGCTGTCTCTGCTCTACGGCATGCTCCATGGTAAGTCCGCCGCGGTACTGAACATCAATGTTGTTGATGCTCACATTCTTAACGTGGCTGCTGTCAAGTCCCATAATTATTATCGGATATCTCGGGTCAGCATCCTTAACCTTGATATTGCTTATCTCTATATTCCTTATTGATGCCATATGCTCTCTTCCTACGGCATTGGCATACAGACACAGGTTCTCCTTTGGAATCTCTCTTGAAAAATCAGGCTCATAGCTCTTCGTGTCATTATTATATGCATACTCATAATATCTGCCGTCTTTTTCGTAAAAGTTGGCACGATTAATTTTTACGGGATTCTTCTCATCCACAATATTAAAATACGAATGTCCGTCAACCGTCACCCTTCGCGAATAATTGTATGACGGAGTATATCTTGCCGCAGGATAAGTGCAGTAGCCCTCCTTATTCGGAAGCACCCACTCTGCATTGTCAAGACGTACATTGTTCTCGGCTTTGACAAGCTCCTCTGTGCTGTTGCCGGTCACAGGAAATCTTCCTCTGTCACCTATTCTTATATATATCGGTGAACTGCTTACATTCTCCATCGTACAGTCAGTGAACACAATATCCGTAAGGTCTGAAGTATCCACGGCTTCCAGTGCGAAGCCCCTCGAGCGCTTGAAGCGCACATTCTTCACCGTCACAAGCTCATATCCGCATGTGGATTCCGTTCCGAGCTTCACTCTCGCCGTAGGACCGCATCTGTCCGTAGCCACAACCTTGTCACAGGTATACTTCCCTGCATACACACTTCCCGCATCATATCCGGTAACATCACAGTCCTCTATATATACATTGTAAAGCGGCATGAACGTCCCCACGCCAAAGGATGCCTTCATGACAAGTGCATCATCCGTAAGCGAATTGAATCTTGAGTGAACCACCGTGACATCACGGCAGCAGTCAATATCAAAAGCGTCCCTTATAGTATCTGCCAAGATACCATCAACAAGCATATTTTCAACGCCCTCGCATATAATTGCAAAATGCCCTGCATCCACGATGGAAAAATCCTTGAGCACAACATTGCTGCAATTAACAAGTGCTATTCCCTTATTGCCGTACCATGTTCCGTTATGACCGTTCCTGTTGCGGTACCCATTTCCTTCCGGGTCGCCTCCCAATAAAGCATACCTTGTATATCCGTACTCATCCTTGTAGCTGCCGTCGATGAGTCCTTCACCATATATCATTATGTTCTCGAGATTCTCACCGTATATAAGGCTGTTGGCAAAGTATGTATGTCCGTGATCCTGAAGCCCTGCATACAGACATACCTCCGGCTCATCATAGCAGCCGCCCTCGCCCTCACATACCTCATATGCCGTGTTAATCTCACTTCTTGCGGCTCTTATGACCGCACCCTTCTCCAAGCACAGATTGACATTGCTCTTCATTCTTATGGTGTATGTCTTATATTCACCCTCCGGAAAAACAACGGTTCCTCCTGCGATTGAAGCATCTGAGACTGCACGGTTAATCGCCTCCGCATTGGCGGCGGGCGGCTCCTCAGGTCCTGCTCCGTAATCCTTTACATCGAACTCTTTCTTATTTTTTTCCAACTGCCTGGCTGTGATTGTACAGCCTGTGGCACGTTTCACTGATTCCATATTTCCTCCTGATATGATTCCTTTCACGCTTGAATATACACAATAAATGTAATATAATTATTTTAATTAGTCAATATAAATAAAAGGAACTATTATTCAGAAAGAGGATTTATATGGATACTATCACAATTAAGGTCGACCCTCTCGGTAAGGGTGATTTTACAACCATCAATGACGCTCTCGACTCTGTTGAGGCAGTCAATGACAATATACCTGTAAGAATTGAACTTGCGCCCGGCGAATATTTTGAAAGACTTGAGATAATTCGCCCGCATGTTACACTTGTCGGTGAAGACCCCGACACAACCTATATAACCCACAGTCTCTATGCTCTCATGCTCATGGAGGACGGCAGCAAGCGCGGAACCTTCAGAAGCTACAGCGTATTTGTCGATGCCAACGACTTCACTGCCGAGAACATCACATTTGAGAATGCGTCAGGTGACGGAAGGGATGTCGGACAGGCTCTCGCAATCTACACCGAAGGCGACCTGATTAAGTATATCAACTGTTGTTTCTTAGGCTGTCAGGACACTGTATTTACGGGTCCGCTTCCGCCTAAGGAGATTAAACCTGGCGGATTTATCGGTCCTAAGCAGTTCGCACCGAGAATCAACGGCAGACAGTATTTTAAGGACTGTTTTATAAGAGGCGACATTGACTTTATCTTCGGAAGCTCTACCGCTTACTTCGAGAACTGTGAGATATTCTCCAACAACCGCGGTGAGGAGATTAACGGCTATGTGACCGCACCTTCCACCCCTGAGGGACAGGAATACGGCTATGTATTCGAGGGCTGTCATTTCACAAGCAACTGCCCTCCGAATTCCGTATACCTCGGCAGACCATGGCGTGATTATGCCAAGGCTGTATTCCTCAACTGTGAGATGGATGCACATATCCGTCGTGAGGGCTTTCATGACTGGAACAAGGAAATCACACATGAGACTGCATACTGGGCTGAATACAACAGTACCGGTGAAGGCTCCAAGGGCGAGCGTGCTCCTTGGGTTCACAGACTTACCGATGAGGAAGCCGGGCATTACAGCCGCAAGAATGTTCTCGGCTTCTGATGAAGGAATGGAGATAAGCTATGAACTATGCAGAAATTAAGAATGTAGATATCGCAAACGGTCCGGGTGTCAGGGTCTCACTCTTTGTGAGCGGCTGCCCGCATCACTGCAAGGGCTGCTTTAACGAGATGACTTGGGATTTCACATACGGAAAGCCCTACACTCAGGAGACAATAGATTACATTTTAAAGCTGTTGGAACCACACTATATCAAGGGAATCACCTTCCTGGGCGGCGAGCCCATGGCTCCTGCCAATCAAGGCGAGGTGCTCAACACCATGCGTCAGATTAAAGAACGCTTTCCTGAGAAGAATATATGGCTGTACACCGGATATATCTATGACACCGACATAATCGGGAAGATGGCCGACACCCTTCCCTGCACCCGTGAAATTCTCTCCTATATAGACGTACTCGTCGACGGGCCGTTCATCCTCGCCCAAAAGAATCTTAACCTTCAATTCAAGGGCTCCGAGAATCAGCGCATCATTGATATGAAAAAGACTCTCGCAGACAATGAGATTGTCCTGTGGAGTGAATAACGGATAAACTTAATCGCAATGGAAAAAAGACCTTGAGGTAATCCTCAAGGTCTTTAAAATGCAGTCGGCGGGACTTGAACCCGCACCCAAGCAATATGGACTAGATCCTTAGTCTAGCGCGTATGCCAATTCCGCC
>CAKRIL010000039.1 GCA_934343915.1 uncultured Lachnospiraceae bacterium
TACGAGCGGAGTTCTAAGAATATCTAAACCTCTTCCATAAATCGTTGTAGTACATACATGCAATACATTATATTCCATTTATGTATTGAAGGTTGGATGTTTTGCATTTTTATATATGGGTTTGAAAATATATACCGCGGTGAATGGATACATTCACTGCGGTATTTTGATTTTTGTTATGAGTTTGTAGTAGCTTAGATTTGTTAGCTCATCTGATTGATTAAATAAAATATATGGATAACTATAAAAAAATATGGAGCTATACGCCATATTTTAGCAGTTCATCAAGATAATGCTCATCTTTTTTATGTGAACCATTATGCTGATGGTATTTTTTTATGCAGGTGACAAGCAGTGCGGGGTTATCGCCAAAAAATTCTGTATAAAAAGAAGTGCTGTTGTCATATTTTCTTCTTCCATAAGAAATATGTTCTTTGGTGAAGTCCTTAGGTTTAACAGTTGCCTTGACCTTCTCGTAGTCTTTTTCAAGTCCTTCTGCAATAATAAAGAGCATTTCAAGTTCAGGCTTTGTACAGTATTTTTCAACAGAAATAACTTTATCTTTGTATTCAGCTGGAATGATGAGCTTGTCACTCTGCTTGTCACCGATTCTTAGAATTTTTACCTTTCCGGGGTAAATATTGAGTTCAGTTCTTACTTGGGCAGAAGTTTTTATCTGTCTTGCGTGATAAGGAGTCAATCCAAGCAAATCATCTTCCGTAAATTTCAGACAGTTATTTTTGAGAAGAATATTTATTATTTCCTTTTCGTTAGGACCTTCACACATAATCAGGAGTTTTTCCATACCTTCAACTCCTTTTTTAGCCGCATTAATTCATTGTAATTTACCGCGGTCTGAAAGACATTGTTATAAAACTGCTTGCTTTTTAGCAGCTCAGGCCTGATATTGTATCCTTCGTACATGTTTGTCAGATAAACCTTTCCGTCTGACTTTGTAATATAGATATTGTCCTGCCTGTTGAAAAGGTCAAGAAGCTCGCAATAATGTGTTGTCAATATAAGGGTGGCATTATTCCGATTAACGGATTTGTCCTTATACAGGCTTATCATATTTTCAACGAGAGTTTTGTGAAAATGATTTTCTATCTCATCAACAATCAAGTCAAATCCCTGTTGCAATGATGCAATCATCACCATATAGAGAAGCATTCCCTTTGTGGTGCCGCTCGACAGCATATATATAAGTTCTTTGTCGGAAACTATTTTGGTTTTACCACAGAAGGACAGCTTAAAGTTGTGGTCGTCCTGCATTTGGAGACTGCTTATATTATCATCAAATATTGAGATGACATTTGCCAAAAGGGAAGGACTGATATTAAAATCTTTCATTGTCGCAAATATTAATCGGTATGTGTCGATACCGCTTCCATAACTGTCAAAATATATGGCTTTTGTTTCTTTTTTCTTTAAGATAAAGAAAAGTATGGAGGTATCTTCAGGAAGCTCGCCGTTTATTTTCACATCAGTAAAATCCGAATCATTGTAGATATCTTTTGCTTTGCTTTTGTAGTATTTTTTTCTGCGAATTTTTTGCTGTGTAAACACAGCTTTTGAGGCAATACTATCAGCATTTTTAAGAAGTGTCTCGTATCTGTAAATGAAGCCGTCATGGTAAAAATCAATATGCAGCTCTATATTTTCATAGCTGTATGATTTGCCTTCCAATCTGAAATCGCCAAGGATGGAATAACAGGCATCAAGCAGTTCAACGGCTGTAGTTTTTCCGGAAGCATTCTTTCCGACAAAAGCCAATGTGTTGTAAGTATGAAGATCATCTGCAATCTCCTGAAGCTCGTATTCTTTATCTTCGGCAGTTTTTTTCGATTTGGACACAAAATCAATTTCAAATGAATTTTTACAGTTCTTAAAGTTATTGGCTATTACATGTAATAATTTCATGATATATCCCTCCTTTGCTCAAATTATACCATTTTATTGAATGATAAACAAGAAAAATGTTTAAAAACGTATAAAATGGTTTTGCATATACTATACACACAATAATATTATTTAAAATATTTTTATTATATGATTTCCATATAATATTTTACTATGCAAGGGGGCACAGCGTACTATGTAATCAATGGCAAGATTGAGGGAAAGGTGTGGATGTAAAATATCCAACGTATATTTATTAAAAGAATATAATGGATTGCAAGTATGCACTACAACTAGTATGTTCGTGGTTAAGATATTCTAAGAACTCCGGCGGAGCTTTACATATATTTACGCCAACGCTGCAAAACAGCCATCCATGGCTTATTGCAGCTAAACTGACATCCGTGTCAGTTTTGGCTGGGGTACGAGCGGAGTTCTAAGAATATCTAAACCTCTTCCATAAATCGTTGTAGTACATACATGCAATGCATTATATTCCATTTATGTATTGAAGCTTGGATGTTTTGCATTTTTATATACAGAGAAGTATCGCTTAATGCATCAAGCCTGTCACAGATGGTAGGCGGTGTAATAAGGGCAGGAGATTACATAAACATATGGGCGGTGAAAAATTCCAACATAAACGGTGAGAGCGTGACTGAATCAAAGAACATCTGCACACATGCGTATGTGACAAGGACATTCACCTCATCAGGAGAAGAGGCAGCAGGTGATGATAAGGACAAGGCAACACTTGTGATCAACATAATCATACCTGCGGAGCAGGAAGAGGAGTTCAACCGTGCGATAGTCGAGGGAACGGTGAGGGTCGGAAGGTACATGTATGATGCGGATACGGAGGGGGATAAGTGACGGCAGTGCTTGTTAAGACAGCGGCAGTGTGCGTCACAATGCTTTTTATGGTAAGCCTGATGAGAAGGGGTGATGTCAGAAAGAACATCCCTGCACTCATCGGGTCATGTATCGGGCTGGTCATTCCGGCGGGGCTGTTTAACATACATCAGATGATTATATGGTGCATCCTTATGCTGCATTCATACACGGATGTATCGGAACATACGGTGTTTGGCATGGTGACATATGCGGCGGTAGCTGGAGAAGTGGTGTACGGCATAGTGATACGCTCGTATGCAGTACAGCCGCTTTACATGCTCATATTTCCGACAGTGCTTATTATCTCGCTTACGAAGCTCCTGAGGGGGCTTGCGGACGGGGACATGGAACTGTTCATTTTTGTGATGCTGTATGCATACAATATGGGACGGAGACCTGAAGCGTATTCGGTCGGATATATGACGGTAGCAATGATAATGTTCGTGCTCTATACCGGAGCTGCCAATGCGGTAAGACTTGTAATGCATAAGGAGACATCACGCTACGGTGCATTCGTGCCGGCGATGGCATTGTCGTATCTTATTACGGAATGTATGGTTATGCTTTAGCTCTTTGACAACAGAATACAGCCGCGTGGGTACATGCAGCGACTTGGCTGATGTGGTTAGGACTGACTCAGATATGTATAAGTCATGAATTGGTCATGTTGTACAATATAAAGTGCATGAAAACGCGGCAAATTAATGGCATATTTCTATTGAATCATGTTGGTTTATTATATATAATGTAGTCATAAGAGATAAGCATAAGCGCGGCAGGAATTACACCGCGGGAATGGAGAGATATATGAGAAAGAGATTGATGCTTGCGGGCATTGTAACGGCAGTGATGCTTGCAACGGCATGTAATAAGAGTACGGGAAGTGTGGCTGATGCATCGGCGGATATGCCGTCGGAGACATCAGGAGAGAATCTTGTAAGTAACGAATCACAGGAGACTGAGACCGTAACGAAGGCTGATAATAAGGAGACCTCGACAGCGAAGGAGACTACCAAAACATCCGTCAAGGATTCAGCCACGACTGAGAGTACCAGGAAGAATACAGAGACTACAACGGCACAGGAGACAAGCTCTGCAAGGGCGGTTGTGACAGAGACCACTACATCACAGGAAACAACTTCTGAGGAGACATCAGTTAAGGCAGTTGTGACGGAGACTACAACGGCACAGCCTGAGACAACGAGCGAGGCTCAGACCGAGGCACCAACACCTGCACCGACACAGCAGGAAACGACAACTGAAGCACCAACCCCGGCTCCAACAGAAGCGCCTACAACGCAGCCTGAGACAACAACCGAAGCTCCAGCCCCTGCACCGACGGAATCTCCTACAACACAGCCTGAAACAACAACTGAGGCTCCGACACCTGCTCCAACCGAGGCAGGACCTAAGAGCGATGAGGAGCTGCTTGCGGAGATAACGGATGTACATTATGGCACAAGGGCAGAGGTCAACGGCAATGTGTACTGGTATGAAAATGGCTGGCAGAAATCACAGGGAGCATGGAACGGACCGACACTCAATGTCATTATGGGTGATGTAAGAAACGGCATGGAGACCTATGCTACCGAGAACGGTGTACTAAATGACCTTAATGAACAGGCAGCACAGTATTGGTGGAGCACGTCATTTGAGGATTTAGGCTGGTACGACGAAGGGCTTGTTGGTCATTCATGGACTTATTGTTATGACCGTCCTTGTAACTGGCATAATCATTAATATTAATAGATACATAGAGTAGAACGTATGCATAAAGCATACGTTCTTTTTTGTTTAGAGGAGTTGATGCGATTGAAATTTATTAGGAAAATAACAAAAGTGATGGTATTACTTATGGTTGTAGTGTTTGTACTTACAAACACGGGAATAAGTGATGTTATGGCATTCTATGCCGTTGAAATAACTGATTCAGGGAATGGACCTGAAGAAAAGCCTATAAGACAGGCTCGAACACAGATTTTGATTACCTTTCATTACCGCGATGGGACAACCAAATCGGAATCATATACACCTCAGGTAGACGGGGATATGTCATTGGCAATCCACGATGATGATGTGGAGTATATCAAGGAGATTACCCTTCAGCATGAGGACGATAACCCCATCGTCAGTGTAAGCATCACCTATCCCAAGGTGACGCATTCTGCTGATGATAACAGCGACCATGTAAGGATGTACTGGGTGGGTACATACTCTGATACCATCAAGGGCATATATGACGGCTGGCACAATGAGCTTACGGGCGGAGCTGCCGGCGAATCGGGTGTATGGTCGATACTTCCGGGAGCTGACGGAAGGGTTGACTGGTACGACTTCTTCGGAAAGTGCAGCCCCGTCATAGACCATGACAAGTCCGTACAGACATGGGAGAGTGTTAAGGGCAATCAGAACACTGATGAGACCCGTACATTCACCTTTTATGCCAGGGACGGCGGAAAGCAGTATGTATACTTCATCGAGGGAACGACATACGACAAGGATGACGTATACCATTCGGCTGATAACTGGTATACGGGAGTAAGGAAGAATTACGGCACCCACATATCGGGTATAATCGGAATCGTGTTCAACTACTCAATAAGCTTCGACGTAAGCTCCTGTGCCGAATGCGGTCTTACGGGAACGACGAAGCAGAGGACTGTTCCGGTCTATTACGGGTCATATTCGGCGGCAAGCGTATCGGGCATTGCACCGGCGGTGCTTGACGGACACAGCTTCAAGGGATGGTATGACAGGAACGGAATACCAGTGTATGACACTGCCGGTAATGCGGTCTTATCATACACCGACGCATCAGGAAGGCTGAAGGATTCACCTTACTGGACAAAGAATGCACAGGGACAGACCGTATGGAACGTGGAGGACAACTTAACGGTGTATGCCCGTTATGCTGAGGACTTATACACGGTGCATTATGACAAGGGCGGGAGCTGCACCGAACAGGTGATGCCGTCTGACAGCTTATTCGTTATCGGCACGCCTGATAAGCTTGCTTTGGGAGACAGCGTGCTCGGAAGCGATTATACCGTGTACTTTAACACACAGACGGGAACGGGCAGCACCTATGCATCCGTCATACAGCCAAAGACCGGCTTCTTTAAGTTTAAGTCATGGAAGATAGAAGGAACGGAGTATGACAGCGGAGCGGAGTACATTAAGAAGAATGCCGTAAAGAATGAGGCTGTTACGGCAGAGGCACAGTATAAGGATACGGAGCTTACGCTTCCAAATGCGGTTAGGAAGGGCTATGTCCTTGAAGGATGGTACGAATCGTATGATGCTTCATCGGGAACATTCTCATCATACGCCGGGGCTCCGGGGGATAAGTACACCGTCAAGACCTCGGCACAGTCCGTGAGCCTTACGCTGTATGCGAAGTGGCGCGGTGCGGACAGGAGCATAAGGTTCGACTACAACGTGCCTGATGCGGCACTTACAAGCCCGTTGGGGTATGTCCTTTCGGGTGCGGACGAGAAGGAACGTACCGTGCGCTATGATGCAGAGATAGGAACGCTTCCCGCACCGTCACTCACGGGCTATAAGCTTAAGCTGTGGTCATGGTATAAGGACTTCGACGTAGCCGTGTACGGCAGCACTGTATATGACGGAACATCTGACGTGCTCTATGCCAAGTGGCAGCCTCTTAAGTACAGGATAGTCTATGATTATGCCGGAGGAGCCGCCAAGGGCAATCCGCAGTCGGCTGGTTACTATGATGAGCTCACGGTAAACTCCCCGACCAGGTCGGGCTGTGCATTCCTCGGATGGGAAGTCACGGGAATGGACACAAACAGGCACATTCTTGACAGCGTAACGACGTATGATACTGAGACATACATATCCGCAGACGATACGGAAACATATATAAAGATGCTCGGTCTCAGGGCGGATGACGGCACCGTGTACCTTAAGGCGGTGTGGGAGGATAAGGAATATAAGATAACTTATGATTATGACGGCGGAACAGACCCCGGTAACCCCGGGACATATACGGTGAGTACACCGACATTCAGTCTCATCAAGCCCGGGAAGGAAGGCTACACCTTCAGGTCGTGGAGCGGAACCGACATAGATAATGAGACACCTTCCGTCACAATCGTGCAGGGAAGCCGCGGGGACAGGCATTATAAGGCACATTATGATGCAGTCTCATATAATATAAGGTACCGTCTTGAGGGCGGTGAATGGGCGGATGATAAGCACCCCGATACGGCATATTTTGATGAGGCTTTTAACGTCGGTGTTCCCGTGATGAACGGCTGCACCTTCCTCGGATGGGACATATCGGGAATGGACGGCTGCGTGCATTACATCGGGACAGAGGAATACACCGGAAGCGAGGCATCGCTTGTTACGGCGGATACTTATAAGAACCTGCGCTCATCCGCGGGAACGGTCGTGTTCACCGCAAGGTGGACTAATTCATCCTACAACATAGTCTATGACTTCAACGGCGGTGAGGCTTATGCGGGCGGCTCATATCCTGATACGGCATCCACATGGACGGAGTTTGACGTAAGCAATCCCGTAAGGAACGGGTACACCTTTGCGGGCTGGACGGTCACGGGAATGGACAGCGGAGTGCATTACATTGCGGGAATCATGTATGAGGATACAGTCGTGTCGGGCATAGGGCGCGGTCTTTCGGACGGTGCCGGTGTCTCCTGCATGAACCTGCGCCACAGTCAGGGAACCGTTAAGTTTACCGCGGCGTGGGAATCTGGTACAAGACAGGTTGCCTTTTTCGCAAACGGCGGAACCATGACGGGCGAGAGCGTACAGGAGGGATGGACACTAAGACATATCCGCTTCGGCGCACTTGCATTCCACGCGGCTGACAGTTACGGCATATACTGGGGAACCGACGTGCCGAAGGTAAGCAGGACGGGATATACGTTTGAGGGATATTACGATCAGATTGCCGGAGGCAGTCAGGCATATGATAAGTCTTACATAAAGACACCGGGGCTCTACTGGGCGGATAACGGCACCGTGTACCTTAAGGTGTATGAAGTGTTATATTTATGCATATCACGACTTTTGGGAGAAGCTTAGGTGTTCTTATGGCTCTGTTTAATGTACAGCCACAGACGGCACGGATGCCGGCTGAGTTGCAAACAGCCAAGGATGGCTGATTTTGCAACGGTGGCGGAGGCAGAAGAAAATTTTTCAGAGCCATTAGAACAGCTTGCTTCGTACAACGGAGCTGATATGCATAAATACAACATTCATATAAGAATGTCAGCGTAATATCATGTTACCCCTGAAACTCGCCCATTAGTCCGATTTACAAACGCTTCATTCTGTTATATGATATACTTGATTTAGTGTATTAAAGTAAAAAATAACATGATGTCTCAAAAATGAGTACATTGTAATATGATATGCGATAAATGCCGGAGGAACGCAGGATGAAGAATAGAAAGTGGTATGTGATTGCCATGTTTGTGGCAGGGTGTGTTGCGGTTAATTATGCGGGAAAGCTTTTTGCACTCAATTTGAGGCTTCCGCTGTGGCTTGATGCGTTCGGAACAATGCTTGCCGCGTATGTGTCAGGTCCGGTGTGCGGTGCGATGGTTGGTGTGACCGTGAATCTCATCTATGCCGCCATGCATTCGTGGGATTATGTGATATATGCCTGTGTCAGCGCGATGGTCGGAATCACGGTCGGTCTGTGCGCTAAGAAAGGATATTTAAAAAGTCTTTTTGGGGTTCTGTCGGTAAGCTTTCTTGTGACTGTTCTGTCAGTTCTTATCTCTGTGCCGCTCAATTTCAGGTTCTTTGGCGGATATACTCAAAATATATGGGGGGATGGGGTTATCAACGCCATGAAAAAGATTGGCTTTAACAATCTTATAAGCTGCTGTATGGGGGAGTTTTATCTTGATTTTCTCGACAAGGTCGTTACTGTTCTCACATTGTATATTTTAATTAAGCTGTACCATAAAAAAAGAAGCGGTACGAAGGGCAAAGTGAATATTAAAAAAATAACGGCGCATATGCTTGTGCTTGTTTTTGCGGGCAGCCTGTGTATTCAGGGTGTGCACGCGGATGAGCATACGGAGGTTGCCGGCGGCAGTGAGGAAAAAAGCGCGGAGAATTACAATAAGTACCTTCAGACCATATACGGAAGGAAGAATGGTATTCCCGGCGGACTTGCCAATGATATAGCGCAGACTAATGATGGTGTGCTCTGGTTTGGTACGTATGGAGGTCTGTACAGATATAATGGTACGGAGTTCGAGTGGATTGATGAGTACGAATCGGTTAAGACTGTGAACTGTCTGTACAGGGATGAGGAGGGCAGACTGTGGATTGGCACGAATGACAGCGGAGTGTCAATAGTCATAAAAGATACCTTGACCAATGTGATTTCACATAAGGACGGGCTTGCTGCCGACTCGGTGCGCTGTATCACGCAGAGTGCGGATGGGGATTACTATGTCGGCACGACGGGAGAGCTGTCGGTGCTTACATTGGCTGGCGGTCTTTCGGTAAAGCAGACAATCCATGATGTGACATATGCGAGAAGCATGTCGGCGGATTCTGTGGGAAATGTCGCCGTTGTGGCGGATGAAGGCTCACTGTACTTAATTAATTCGGGAAGAGTGGAAGAGAGGCTTACATGCTCGGGGGATGCCGATTACACAAGCTGTCTGTTTATTGATGATAAATTGTACGTCGGAAACTCAGATAACATGATTGAGGTATACTCTATGCAGGGAAACAAGCCTGTATATCAGAAAGCACTTCAGTGTGACGGGATTCAGAATATAAAGTCGATATATTTTCATGACGACGGAACGATATTCGTGTGTGCGGACAACGGGGCGGCATATTTTGACTGCAACGGCAATTATCAGCTGATTAATACAGGTGCATTTAACAGCTCCATAGACCACATGCTTGTGGATTATCAGGGAAACCTGTGGTTCACCTCGTCAAGACTTGGTGTTATGAGAATGTGCAAGTCGGTATTTTCATGGATAGATTATGGTTTGGAGGACGAGGAGCAGGTAGTCAATTCGACGGCAGTGCTCAAGGGAAGGCTTTATATAGGAACGGACAACGGGCTTGTGATATATGATGAGAGTATCGGGGGAGTATGTAATAATGAACTCACGGAAGTACTTGCCGGAGTGAGAATAAGATGTATCTATGTAGATACACATGAAAATATGTGGATATGCACATCAGGAAAAGGTGTGTATGAGGTTCTGCCGGATGATGAGATTATTGTGTATGACAGCGGAAACGGTGCGGGCGGCAATAAGTTCAGAACCATGGTGGAGCTGTCGGACGGTGAAATGCTTGCGGCGGGTGATTTTGGACTTACCTTTATAAAGAGTGGTAAGGTTGTGAATACAGTCGGCTATGAGGACGGAATGAACAATCCTAAGGTGCTGTGTGCGCTTGAGAATAGTGACGGGACGATACTTGCGGGTACTGACGGAAACGGAATAGATGTCATTGACAATGGCAAGGTTGTGGATAATCTCGGCAAGGATGACGGCTTAAGCTCAGAGGTTGTCCTAAGAATGGTGAAGGATGAGGAGAACGACGGAATATTCATTGTCACGAGCAATAATATCTGCTATATGGATAATGACGGAATAAGAATACTTGATAATTTCCCGTATTATAACAACTATGATATGGTCGAGGGCAGCGATAATACCATGTTCGTGTTAAGCTCTGCCGGAATATATGTCGTGGATAAGGACGAGCTTCTTGCGGGAAACACGCTTGAGTACAAGCTGCTCAACAGTGGAGCAGGACTTGACGCAGCACTTACACCTAATGCATGGAATCATGTGGACGAGGCGGGAAAGCTGTACTTTTCTACGGATGTGGGTGTGATGTGCATGGACCTTAACAACTATGAGGTGTCAATCCGTTCATACAGAATGCAGATGAAGTCGATAGAGCTTGATGATGAGAAGTATATTGTGGAAAGCGGCGAGGATATAAGGATTGCCAGCGGTGTGCAGAAGGTGGAAATATTCCCGGAGATAATCAATTATTCGGTAAATGTGCCTTATGTCAGCGTATATCTTGAAGGCTATGATGACAAGCCAAGGGTGATGCTTCAGAGTGAACTGACCGGAATTATATACACCGGACTTCCGATAGGAACATATACCTTTCATCTTGCGGTGCTGGACAGCAAGGGACAGAATCCGGTTGTCGAGAACACATATACAATCATAAAGGAAGCCGAGATATACGATAACTGGTGGTTTATGATATACATGGTTGCAGTGTTTGCCATTGCGGTAGCATATCTTACATGGCTCATTTTCAGGACTCAGGTACAGAGAGTGATGAGTCTGCAAAAGAAGGAGCTGGAGCTTGCAAAGACACAGCTTGAGCTTGGAAACGAGACAGTTCTTACGATAGCGAGAACGGTGGATGCCAAGGATGTGAACACCAGCCAGCATTCGGCAAGAGTTGCGGAATATTCGGTTCTTATAGGAAAGGAACTTGGCTTCGACGACGCCAGGTGTGAGCAGTTAAAGAAGGCGGCACTGCTTCATGACATCGGAAAAATCGGAATACCTGACAGAATACTCAATAAGCCTGACAGGCTTACGGATGAGGAGTATGCCATCATGAAATCCCATGTTGTGAAGGGCGGAGAGATTCTAAAGAGCTTCACGCTCATAGAGCATGTGGAGGATGGTGCGCTGTATCACCATGAAAGGTATGACGGAAAGGGCTATGTACATGGGCTTAAGGGCGAGGAAATTCCGCTCAATGCAAGAATAATAGGAATAGCAGATGCGTTCGATGCCATGACCGCCAATCGAGTATACAGAAAACAGCTCGATATGAAGTATGTAATTGAAGAAATAAAGAAGGGAAAAGGAACACAGTTCGACCCTAAGCTTGCGGATATATTGCTGGAACTCATAGATATAGGCAGAATAGATGTCGAAAGTCTTTATCACAGCATGAATAATAAGGTGGAGGGCTCTGACAGATGAAAAATAAGTATAGGACATACATAATAACATTTATCACATGCATCGGTATATTGGCTGCATCGATGCTTTATACCATACTGTCTGCACCGGATAATGATACGGTAATAAAGGTAGGCTTTATATATGTAGGTGATGCCAGTACCGGGTATACAAACAATTTTATTGATGCACAGAATGAACTTGAGAAGGTATATCCGGGCAGGGTTGAGGCAATTGCAATGTATAATGTTGCGGAGGGAACCGAGGGGGAATATTTACAGCAGCTTGTGGATGCGGGATGCAGTATTATATTCTCAACCAGCTATAATTTTGGAGTTACGACCAAGGAATTCGCACAGAGGTATCCGGATATAGAGTTCTGCATGGCTACATGTGATAATGCCAACAAGGAACCGGTTCTTGACAATTACCATACCTTCATGGGTGCGATATATGAAGGAAAGTATGCATCGGGGGTTGCAGCGGGCATGAAGCTTGCGGAGCTCATTGACAACGGAGTCATCACGGCAGATGAGGCAAAGATAGGCTATGTGGGTGCGTACCCTTATGCGGAGGTAATTTCCGGGTATACCGCATTTCTTTTGGGAGTGCGCTCAGTGGTGCCTGATGCGGTTATGACGGTAAAATACACATACAAGTGGAATGATTATCTGCTTGAAAAGAAGTATGCTGCGCAGCTTATTGACGAGGGCTGTGTGATTATATCACAGCATTCCGATACCGTCGGTCCTGCAATCGCCTGTGAGGAGACAGATGCCAAAATACCGGTATATCTTATAAGCTACAATCAAAGCATGGCGGATATAGCACCGACAACATATATCACGGGCTGTAAGATTAACTGGAAGCCTTATGTCACGGCAGCGGTAGGTGCTGTTCTTGAAGGACACAGCATAGAGAGCGCCGTTAGAGGCAATGTCAACGGCAAAGACATAGGGGCTGGCTTTGATGAGGACTGGGTGGAGATGCTTAAGCTTAACGAGGTCATTGCAGCGGAGGGAACGAGAGAAAAGCTCAATGAGGTTATAGAGCAGTTAAAACGAGGTAAAATAGATGTATTCAGAGGAGATTATACAGGGGTGAATGTTGAGAATCCTGATGACATCTATGACCTGTCCAATGGCTATAAGGAGAATCTTAATGGTTCAGCACCTACGTTCAATTATATTTTGACGGACATAATAACGATTGAGGAATAGAGAAGAGGATATATTAAGATTAGTATGTATTTTAAACAAGTTTTAATTTGATAAAATTGACAAATGTGATATACTTATTGCAAATTGGTTTGATTGGAGAAATATATGTCGGGTTCAACATTGGGAAATATATTCAGAATAAGCACCTGGGGGGAGTCACATGGCAAGGCACTCGGAGTCGTGATTGACGGATGCCCTGCAGGTCTTGAACTCTGTGAGGAGGATATTCAGGTATTTCTTGACAGGAGAAAGCCGGGGAAGTCGAAGTATGTCACACAGCGTAAGGAGAGCGACAGCGTGGAGATTCTCTCGGGCGTGTTCGAGGGAAGAACCACGGGAACACCGATTTCGCTTATTGTGAGAAATGAGTCGCAGCGTTCTGCTGATTATTCCGAGATAGCCGGATATTACAGACCGGGACATGCGGATTATACATTTGATGAGAAGTACGGCTTCAGGGATTACAGAGGCGGTGGACGCTCCTCGGGACGTGAGACAATAGGACGTGTTGCGGCAGGTGCGGTTGCAGTGAAGCTTCTAAAGAGCATGGGAATTGAGCTGTACGCATATTCAAGTGCAATCGGCGGTATTGCGATGGACAGGGACAGATTCTCACTTGATGAGAGGGACAACAATCCTTTTGCCATGCCGGATGCCATTGCCGCTGAAGAAATCAGGGAATACGCGGACAAGAAGCTTGAAGAATGCAATTCAATGGGCGGAATTATAGAGTGTGTTGTGAAGAATATGCCGGCAGGAATAGGTGAGCCGGTATTCGATAAGCTGGATGCCGGTCTGGCCAAGGCAGTTATGTCAATCGGTGCCGTGAAGGGCGTTGAGATCGGTGACGGCTTCATGGCGGCACAGAGCACGGGACTTGACAATAATGATGCGTTCAGAATGCAGGACGGGAAGGTAGTGAAGGCGACGAATCATGCCGGCGGAATACTCGGAGGCATGAGTGATGGTTCGGATATTATCTTAAGGGCGGCAGTTAAGCCGACACCTTCGATTGCATCCGTACAGCAGACGGTCAATAAGCAGGGTGAGGAGATTGACATATCCATACACGGCAGACATGACCCGATGATTGTTCCGCGGGCTGTTGTGGTAGTGGAAGCTATGACGGCACTTACGCTTGTGGACATGCTCTTTATGGGAATGACCTCAAGGCTGGACAGAATAGTGGATTTTTATAAGAGATAACAATAATATTTGTTAATAAAGGGATTTTTAAGTTTTTGGAGGAAAGTAATAAAGTATGTACGAATTATTGACTACGGACGGAATGGCAAAAAGAGGAGCCTTTCATACTGTTCACGGAACAGTTCAGACACCGCTTTTTATGAATGTTGGAACAGCTGCGGCTATCAAGGGAGCGGTTGCGACAACAGACCTTAGAGAGATTGGAACCCAGGTTGAATTATCCAATACCTATCATCTTCATGTGAGACCGGGCGACAAAATTGTCAAGCAGATGGGAGGTCTCCACAAGTTCATGAACTGGGACAGACCTATTCTTACCGATTCGGGCGGATTTCAGGTATTCTCCCTTGCCAGCCTCAGAAAGATTAAGGAGGAGGGCGTATACTTTAACTCACATATAGATGGAAGAAAGATTTTTATGGGACCGGAGGAGAGTATGCAGATACAGTCGAATCTCGCATCAACGATTGCCATGGCATTCGATGAGTGTCCTCCGCATCCTGCTACCAGAGAATATATGCAGAACTCGGTTGACAGGACAACAAGATGGCTTCACAGATGTAAGGCTGAGATGACCCGCTTAAATGGTCTTGAGGACACAATCAACAAGCAGCAGATGCTGTTCGGTATCAATCAGGGCGGAACCTTCGAGGATATAAGAATTGAGCATGCCAAGACAATATCTGAGCTTGACCTTGACGGTTACGCACTTGGCGGTCTTGCCGTCGGTGAGTCACATGCAGAGATGTACAATATTATTGAAAAGACCACACCTTATCTTCCGAAGAATAAGCCGACATACCTCATGGGTGTCGGAACACCTGCCAATATTCTTGAATCGGTTGACAGAGGAGTAGATTTCTTCGACTGCGTATATCCTTCAAGAAACGGCAGACATGGACATGTATATACCCACAGAGGAAAGATTAATCTTTTCAATGCACAGTATGAGCTCGACAATGAGCCTATCGAGGAGGGCTGCGGATGTCCTGCATGCAGGAATTACAGCAAGGCATATATAAGACATCTTCTGAAGGCAAAGGAGATGCTCGGAATGCGTCTCTGTGTGCTTCATAATCTGTATTTTTACAATCATCTTATGGAAGAGATCAGAACTGCGATTGAGGAGCACAGATACAGTGAATTCAAGCGTCAGACGCTCTATGGACTTCAGGAATTAGACGGAGATATTTATCTTTAGGAAGGTGAATTATGTTAGGTTCAACGAAACAGCGTGTCGTGGATTCTCTCCTTAAGCTGCTGGATGAGAAGCCCATGGAGGATATAACCATATCTGAGCTCACTCAGATGGCAGGGATTTCGAGAATGACATTTTACAGGAACTATCGGGGCAAGGAGGATATTCTGTCAGAGTACTTCAAGGATGTGCTTATCCGGTACAAAAAAGACACCGGCGAAGCGCATGGCCAGGGCAATTACTATGACAAAAAGAATATAATCCATTGCTTTGAATACTTCTATGAGCAGAGAGAATTTCTTGAGTCGGTAATGCGCAGGGGTTTCGATTATATATTCCTGTCGGTTGTTGACAAATATGTCATGACGACATGGTGGAAGCGTGGTGACGGGCGTGAGAAGGAATACTGCCTTCATGCCTTTGCCGGGGCGCTGTATAATCTGTATATAAGCTGGGCTCTTAAGGGATATAAGGAGACACCGGAGGAGATGGCGAATATCCTTGTGTCGATGAGACTTGCGAGATAAAGAAATGAGATAAAGAAATTAGGGTGTCAAACATAGAGCATGTTTTGACACCCTATTTTTTGTGCCTTAATTATATCTCGCGGAACAGACCTGCTTTCTTGAGTGCAGGGCGAAGTGCAAGGTATACAAGTGATGCAACCACAACTGCGATGATGGCATTCACAAGAGTTGTGATTGAGTTGATTTTTGCAAGTGTCTTGGCAAGATCCTGTGGTACTCCGAGAAGATATGTCTTATAGAAGTAACCCACAACAGGGTCGGCGACAACATTGAATGCCATACCTGCGATACATGAAACGACAACTGCGAGAGGGAGCTTCTTTGCGGAGAAGCCTTCCTTGGCAATCTTGAATGCCTTGTGTGCTACAAGACCAACGATAAGTCCGATGCACAGCTTAAGGAGAAAGGTCTTAGGAGCACTTGTAACATAACCTGTCATGAGGTCTGAGAGTGTCATTCCGACTGCTCCTGCAAGACCGCCCCACATACCGCCGAGAAGCAATGCGGCAAGTACGCAGAATACATTTCCGAGATGGAACATGGTCTTTTCTGAGCCGACAGGAATATCTATCTTTAAGTAGCCTGCACCTACATAACACAGAGCGGCAAGAAGAGCAGCCTGTGCAAGAACGGCAACAGGAACCTTCTTAGGCACGGCGGGAGCCGTGAGTGCAGCTATGAATATTACAATACCGATGATGACAAGTACAAGTCCGATTGCAAAAAGCATATCGATGGAGCCGTTCTTTCCGGCTTCCTTAAGTGCGGCATAATTGTCCGATGCACGCTGAGTGTAGCCGTTGATGCCAAGGATGAGTCCTGCAATGAATACCACGGCAGCGATAATGATTCTGATTAACTTCATATTCTTTTTCATAAGGTAATCTCCATTTCTTAATGGTTATTTTGTGTGCCTGACCTGCTCTTATGCGCTGTGAGCATACCGAGCACATCTTCGAATGCAACCCCGTCGGTAAGCGGTGTGCTGTAAGTATCACTTACCTTAATGCATTTTCCGATAAAGCGTGCAGCAAGCACTACTGCATCCTTGAGACTGTCGCCCTGAATAAGAGATGCACTTATCACGGACGAGAATACATCACCTGTTCCGCATCTGGAAGCACCCGTCTTCTTCATTCTGATAAGCCCATGAAAGCCGCGGTCATAAATGTAGTTGCCGATATATTGTCCGGCATCAATTCCGGATATTACGACAAGACCGTTTCCACCCTTCATTCTCCCGGAAAGCTTGGCGGACAGCTCATAGAGACTGTTCGAGAGAGCACTTCCCTTAAGCTTACTTACGGCATCATAGGAGATGTCTGTAAGAAAACAGGCTTCGGTGAGATTGGGGGTAAGCACATTGCTTAATGTGACCAGCTCCTTCATATGCCCGAGCATGGAGCTTTCATAAGCGGAATAGAGTCTGCCGTTGTCCCCCATCACAGGATCCAATATGAAGGTGCCGTCCGGCATCAGGAACTCATGTACGAATTCCGAGGTAATGTCAATCTGCCCGGGGGATGAAAGATAACCGGCAAGAACGGCATTAAAGCTCAGTGACAGTCTGCGCCACTCGGCAATATAGCTGTCAAGTACGTCAGTCATATCGTGCTTATAGAAACTGTCATAGGCTGTGTGATTGGAAAAGACAGCGGTTGGAACAGGGCATGCCTGAACTCCGAGTGCAGATACAATAGGCAGTGCAACAGTGAGAGAGCACCTGCCAAAACCACAGAAGTCGTTGATAAGTGCAAGCTTTTTTTGTGTCGAATGCCGTGTAACTGTACGTGAATCCATAATAAAATACTCCTAGTCTCAATGCTTTCATATACAATAGCATTCAATGTGGTTATATAAAACTGCCAGTTTTGAATATTTTGACCATACCAGTTGCAGCATGAATGTGAAAAAAATGGTAAATTAGTTTCACGCAATTACTTTTTACCACATTAAAGTATTGACTTATTAATGCCAATGAGTTAGAATTCAGTTTAACATCTTGTGAATATTTTGACATTATTCGCATATTAGTAGAAAGATGTTATACAAATATAACGCGCCGCAAGTGGTGACAATTAGGAGGCAATGATATGGGAAGAGTGTATAATTTTTCTGCCGGACCTGCTGTATTACCGGAAGAGGTCTTAAAAGAAGCTGCTGACGAAATGCTTGACTACAAGGGAACGGGAATGTCCGTTATGGAGATGAGTCACCGCTCTAAGGCTTATGAGACAATTATTAAGGAAGCAGAGGCTGATATCAGGGAGCTTATGAACATCCCTGATAATTACAAGGTATTATTTTTACAGGGCGGTGCATCACAGCAGTTCGCCATGATACCTATGAACCTTATGAAGAACAAGAAGGCTGCTTACATTGTCACGGGACAGTGGGCTAAGAAGGCATATCAGGAGGCTAAGCTTTACGGTGATGCGGTTGAGGTCGCTTCATCGGCTGACAAGACCTTCTCATACATACCTGACTGCTCCGACCTTGATATACCTGAGGATGCGGACTATGTATATATCTGTGAGAATAACACAATCTACGGAACTAAGTTCAAGGAGCTGCCTAACACCAAGGGGCATACACTTGTAGCTGACGTATCATCCTGCTTCTTATCGGAGCCTGTCGATGTGACAAAGTACGGTGTTATCTACGGCGGTGTTCAGAAGAACATTGGTCCTGCGGGAGTTGTAATTGTTATTATAAGAGAAGACCTTATAACAGAGGATGTGCTTCCGGGTACACCTACCATGTTAAGATACAAGATTCATGCAGACAACGGCTCACTCTACAACACACCACCTGCTTACGGCATCTACATCTGCGGCAAGGTATTCAAATGGTTAAAGAAGCAGGGCGGTCTCGCAGCCATGAAGGAGCGCAATGAGAAGAAGGCTAAGATATTATATGACTTCCTCGACAAGAGCAGGCTTTTCAAGGGAACGGTAGTTCCTAAGGATCGTTCGCTTATGAATGTGCCTTTTGTTACGGGAAATGAGGAGCTTGATGCGAAGTTCGTCAAGGAGGCAGCGGCAGCAGGCTTTGTCAACCTCAAGGGACACAGAACGGTCGGCGGCATGAGAGCAAGCATCTACAACGCCATGCCGATTGAGGGTGTAGAAAAGCTCGTTGAATTCATGAAAAAGTTCGAGGAGGAGAATGCATAATGGTCAAGGTTAATTGTCTTAATAAGATTTCCAAGGCGGGAATGAAGCTCTTTTCCGATAAGTACGAGATAGTTGATGATTTTGCACAGTCTGATGCGGCACTTGTAAGAAGTGCTGCGATGCATGATATGGAGCTTCCTGAGAATCTTCTTGCAGTGGCAAGAGCAGGTGCAGGAACCAACAATATTCCTCTTGATAAATGTGCGGCAAAGGGTATTGTCGTATTCAACACTCCGGGAGCAAATGCCAACGGTGTAAAGGAGCTTGTTGTTGCCGGACTTTTGATGGGTTCGAGAGACCTTGTCGGCGGTATGAAGTGGGTCGAGGATAACAAGACGGACGAGAATATCGGCAAGACTATGGAGAAGGCTAAGTCAGCCTATGCCGGACATGAGATAAAGGGCAAGAAGTTGGGCGTAATAGGTCTTGGTGCGATTGGCGTACTTGTAGCCGATGCGGCAATCAGCCTTGGTATGGAGGTATACGGCTGTGATCCTTTCCTCTCTGTTGAACATGCGCTCAATCTTTCAAGGGAGGTTAAGCTTGTAAAGACAAGGGATGAGATATTTGAGCAGTGTGATTACATAACAGTTCATGTTCCGCTTCTTGATGATACAAAGGGCATGATTAACAGCCTCACAGTTGAGAAGATGAAGGACGGCGTTGTCATCCTGAACTTCGCGCGTGACCTTCTTGTGAACGATGATGCAATACTCGCCGGTATCGCATCGGGGAAGATTGCACGCTATGTGACAGACTTCCCTACAGCCAAGCTTGCAGGACAGCCGAAGGTTGTTGCCTTCCCTCATCTCGGAGCATCAACGGAGGAGTCCGAGGACAACTGTGCTGCAATGGCGGTTCGTGAGCTCATGGACTATGTCGAGAACGGAAATATCAAGAATTCCGTCAACTATCCTGCATGTGACATGGGTGTATGCAAGAGCACGGCAAGAATCCTTATCAACCATAAGAATATCCCTGCCATGATAAGCAGCTTCACAACTGTTGTCGGTGAGGCAGGAATCAATATTGACAATATGATAAGCAAGAGCAAGGGCGACTATGCTTATACAATGTTCGACGTTGCGGGTGTACCTTCTGAAGAGCTTATAGACAGAATGAAGGGCATGGAGGGCGTTGTAAAGGTAAGAGTGCTGGCGTAAGATATGCAGAATAATTAAGGTGTCAAAGCATGCTTTGGCACCTTTTTTTATGTAATAGGGTTCAGGTGTCAAAACATCCTGATTTATTTTAAAAGTGTATATCATGTTATATTTATACATATCAGCTCCGTTGTACGAAGCAAGTTGTTCTAAGGGCTCTGAAAATAATTATTCACTTTGTTGTGGTAAAATTGGATTAGTTGTAGTATAGTAGACATATAATACATTTTTGGAGGAGTCAAGGACAACATTGTGGGATACATATGAAAATTATATAGGTGGAATTATCAGGCATGAACGTTTTAGACTTGGATTAAATGTAAATGATGTATGTGGTGGAATATGCAGTGTGGCAGTGTATTCTAAGATTGAACGCGGGGAATATGCCGGTGGAATTCATGTGCTCAGGGCATTGTGTCAGAGACTTGGAATCAATCAGGACAGGTGTGGTGTATATCTGGCTAAGGCGGAATATGATGATTTAATGAATAGAATGTATATTCTTGAAGACATCAAAGATGGAAAAATTGACAGGGCAGAGGAACGGCTTGCATGCTATGAGAGAACATATAAGAATATTCCGCTTAACAGTCAGTTTGTTTCGTTTATGAGGGGTCGACTGGCAGAACTTAAACTTAATAATACAGAGGCACTTGAATACTATGAGAATGCTGTTAAACAAACTATGCCGTGGTATCCGGATAGACAGAATATATCCTGTTTGACAATATATGAAGCATACATGATATTCGGTGTGGCAAGGATAAAAGCAAGGCTTCATGATGAGACTGCGGCGTACAAGCTGTATAGGTTATTACTGAATTATTGTATGAATTCTAATATTGAAAAGTGGATTTTAGTCTGCATATATCCTAAGGCAGTATGTGAAATAATAGATATTATTGGGATAGACAAGATGGGTATCAGGGGTGTAAATGACATGCTGGAGCACTGTGAAAATGCCCTGAACATGCTTGTAGATACATCAAGACTTCATTATATCCGGTCTATACTTAGAAACATCATCAGTTTTAAGTGCAGACTTGGTAACAATGACGACAATATCAAGGATTACAAGGAGCTGTTGGATGCCATAGAAAAGCTGTTTGATAAGTATGGACATGAACGTGAACTGTTTGAGTGGTATCCATATTATGTTGACTGTGGATTCTACTGCGTGAATGAACTTATTGCTGAGCGAAGAAGTATGAGAGGCATCTCCATAGAGGAACTTGCCGGGTTTAAATATAGCGAAATAGGAAAGTACAAATATTTTATTAAGCATGAGAGAATGATTCTCTCGGTATATATTGATTGCTTTGGCAAGATGGAAAAATATGAAGCTATACCTGATTATGATAAAATGACATCATGGATACCAAATGAGCTTTCAAAGAAGCAATTTGCAAGTGCTGTTGAGAATTTAAATATGCGATATGCAAATTGGTATGGAAATGCCGGACGTTATGAGGAGTCGGACGGAATTGCCGAAGAAGGCATCAGAATTGAGATAGAATGTGAAAGAATGCACTGTCTTAATATATTGCTGTACTGTCGTGCATGGAATGCGGGGAAAAGAGGTAATGTTTCGGAAAATGATAAAGAACTTTGCCGGTGTGCATACGAAATAGCTAAATTTAAAAAACAAAATGCAAGAATGGAGCTATACAGTAACTGGCTGGAAAAACATATTTAATGAAATTTTCTTCATTTGTCATGGTGCGATATAAAAAAATGGCTTATAATAAAGTTGTACTATTAATAGTAAAAAATGTAAGATACATAGGCATAAAAGTGAAAAGGGGGCGTTATATGAAAAAAAATAAGATTATATTAGGGTGCACATTTTTAGCTGCCGCAATGACAGGGCTTACGGCATGCAACACTAAGCAGGAGAATAACGATGGCATGCAGACGACTGTTGAGAGTACTGAGACAGTGCAGTCAGACATAAGCATACCTGAGCAGCCGGAATACAAAAACACTGTACTCCCAATCGACGACGGGACGGAGAAAAAGCCTGACGTTTCTTACAGATATAATGAGGAACACAACAGTTGGGATGAGGTGTACAGTCTTGAAAATGTATCTATGATATATGATACAACGGACAACGAAATCTATCTGGAATTTGGCGACAGCCGTGAGAAGGTTTCGTGGGCGGTTCAGCGTTCCGGCGGCGGAATGTGGATGAGCATGGGCTTGCTCGACATGACGGAGGACGGCAGCGATGATTTGGTCGTGGAGGTTCATGACAGGGAACTGACGCTGTATTTTGTGTATGATTTGAAGAATAAGAAGGATTTATCACCGTTTTATTGCACGGATGCCTCCAATATTTTCAGTGCCTATATGTATTCTCAATATGCCGAAGAGATAGTGAACGCCGTGAATGAAAATTTTTCCGAAACGCCTGATTTAGAAGGAAAAAGTGTGGCGGCAGAGGATGACGGAAGCCTGAAAGCCGACTGGATGCATTTGCGAAACGATGCCTACGGTGTTGAAATGTATCAGAATGTAATCGATGATAAGGTTTTATGCTATCGATGGTATGAACCGCTTGCGCAGGGAACAATGTGGAACTGCGATTTTGACTTCAGCTTCGAGGGCGGGGAGTGCAGAATCTCGGGCATTGATACTTCTAACGGATACAAAAAATATGCCGAGTTGATTGATGTTTCGGACAACAATGCGATGGAGGGGCATATTGAGTATGACGAAGGGCATTTTTATATGGTGTTTGACGGAGAAGACATCAATGTAAAGGTGCTGGCACTTGGAAAATACTCGACATTTGAAGTGTATTACCATGGAATAAAGCTTGATACGGATGAGTATACGATAGATATTGAAAATGCGGAAAAGCTTTATTTTGAGGTGACGGATGAGGACGGTGACGGTACGGAAGATTCAGTTGTAATCAATAAGAAGATGAATGGAGAATGGGAACGTACCGCACTCGATATTTTGTAAATTTTCATAAAAGATAAGGAGGACGAGAATGAAAAAACGTGTAAATAAGATTTTTATTATTCTTTTTATAGTGGAGGTTGCTGTTAATCTGTTTTTTGGGATTGATTTGGAGTTATATATTTCAATTCCTGTAATTGTTGTAAGTTCGATGTATTTGGGAGTGCTATATTATATAGTGAATAAGCTCCTGTTTATTGAAGAACTGCTTTTGTCTGTGAACCGCTCAGTGGATGATAGTAAAACAGGCAAATAATTGTTTATGATTTTTTAATTGCAAATATTCCTCATATCATATATAATGATATAAGTTTCAGCCGGTTCACACAATATAATTCCGGTCAAGGAGGAAAGAAATGGTATTATTACAGGCAGCAGGCGGAGCATCGTCAATTCTTTTATTAGTTGGATATATTGTATTTTTCGTTGTACTTATGTACTTTATTGCAATCCGTCCGCAGAAGAAGCAGCAGAAGCAGCTCAATGAGACACTTGCATCTATGGAGGTTGGAGACAGCGTTCTTACAACAAGCGGTTTCTATGGTGTTGTTCTTGACATCACAGATGATGTTGTTATTGTAGAGTTCGGTAACAACAAGAACTGCCGTATCCCAATGCAGAAGACTGCTATTGTTCAGGTGGAGAAGCCTGAGAAGTAATCTTGACCGTGACAACGGACAGGTATAAGTTTACAAGGTGTACACCCTTTGCGCTCATTGTGCGGAGGGTGTATTTTTTATGCAATAGTCTGACGCTGCAAAAATGTACCTTTGGAATTTGAGTGTATGACTTTTTATATAATGCATATCAGCTCCGTTGTACGAAGCAAGTTGTTCTAATGACTCTGAAAAAAATATTCTGCTTCCGCCAACGTTGCAAAATCAGCCATCCATGGCTGTTTGCAACTCAGCCGGCATCCATGCCGTCTGTGGCTGTACGGTAAACAGAGTCCTAAGAACAACTAAGCTTCTCCCAAAAGTCGTGATATGCATAATATAAAAAGTCATACACATCTAAGCTATCAAGCAATATCTTGTCAACGCAAATAGTAAAAAATCAGATTGAATTTAATTGAAATTAAAAGCACTGCATAAAAATTGATGTATTTTAACCTAATATATGTTATAATCGTAACTTGAAAATAAAAAAAAGTTGATGTACCATAATTAGAAAAGTAAAAAAGACAGCCGGATACATAAGCGCGGCAGTGATTTGGAGGTATGCTATGGAATTTAATGTGACACTTATTCCGGGAGATGGAATCGGACCTGAGATTGTGCGTGAGGCAAGAAAGGTCTTGGACCGAGTGGCAGAGAAATATGGACACAGATTTACATATAAGGAAGTGCTTATGGGCGGATGTTCGATAGATGCGTATGGAGTTCCTCTCACAGATGAGGCGCTTGCAACAGCCAAGGCTTCTGATGCGGTTCTTTTAGGAGCAGTCGGCGGAAGAGTCGGAGTGGACAGCTGGTATGAGCTTCCTCCTAATAAGAGACCCGAGGCAGGACTTCTCGCAATAAGGAAGGGACTTGAGCTTTTTGCCAACTTAAGACCTGCATATCTGTACAGCGAGCTGAAGGGTGCCTGTCCGCTTAAGGAGGAGGTTGCAGATAAGGGCTTTGACATGATTATCGTGAGAGAGCTTACGGGCGGTCTCTACTTTGGAGAGAGAAGCACCAAGGAAGTGAATGGTGTTGTGACAGCGGTTGATACACTTAAGTATGATGAGAATGAGATAAGAAGAATAGCAATCAAGGCATTTGAGATTGCAATGAAGAGAAATAAGCATATTATAAGCGTCGACAAGGCGAATGTTCTTGACACATCAAGACTGTGGAGGAAGATTGTTGCCGAGGTTGCGAAGGACTATCCTGAGGTCAAGGTGGAGGATATGCTTGTTGACAACTGTGCTATGCAGCTTGTGAAGGATCCGGCACAGTTCGATGTGGTTCTCACGGAGAATATGTTCGGAGATATACTTTCGGATGAGGCGAGCATGATAACAGGCTCAATCGGAATGCTCTCATCGGCAAGCCTCGGTGCGGGCAAGCTTGGTCTCTATGAGCCTAGCCATGGTGCAGCTCCTGATATTGCAGGTCAGGACAAGGCGAACCCTATCGCCACAATTCTCTCGGCAGCCATGATGCTCCGCTATTCATTTGACCTTGATAAGGAAGCAGATGCGGTTGAAGCGGCGGTAAAGAGTGTAATCGCTGACGGCTACAGAACCGTTGATATAATGGCAGAGGGCATGAAGCAGGTAAGCACGACCGAGATGGGTAATCTTATCGCGGAGAGAGTGTAATGCTATGGTAATTTAGGGCTAAATTTTAAAATTTACTGGATTAAAGCCTGAAAGCGTGCTATGATATAATAAATCCATCAAAATATATATCGCGTGGCTGCTTGCAGACAAAGCACTATATCTATTAGATGGAT
>CAKRIL010000040.1 GCA_934343915.1 uncultured Lachnospiraceae bacterium
CTTGTGTGGGTAGCCTATGTGCTTCTGTGCAGGGATATAGAGATAGCTTGTGATGAGAGGGTAATTGCAGATAAAGACACTGAGTACAAGAAACAGTATGCGGCAACGCTTTTGAACTGTAGTGCTGACAGAGACTATATAGCGGCATGTCCTCTTGCTTTTGGAGAGGTAGGTGTAAAGCAGAGAATCAAGGCGGTGCTCAATTATAAGAGACCGGCATTCTGGATTATCATTGTCGCTGTTGCAGCATGTATCATTGTGGCAGTCGGCTTTATGACCAATCCGATTAACGATAATTCCGATAGTGAGAAGGAGACCGGGAGCGAAAGTGTGGGTGTGGAGGAAAGCTCGGAAAGCGGCGACACCCGGGAGCCCGAGACCTACGAACCAGCTCCGATTGTCATGAAATCCATTGTGCGCAAGGGCTGGCGCATATGGGCGCATGAGAGACCGGAGTACAGCTACACCTATTCATCTGCGGAACTGGCAATCAGTACGGGGGACAGCTATATTAGGCTTACAAGCTATGATTTGGGAAATCTTTCACAATCATATGATGAGCTTAAGCAGGAAGAAAATCTTGGCATGTGGTATATAGCGATGGTTGACGGAACGCTTGAGGAGTTCACGGAAAGTGCAGGCGTAGGCTTAAGCATATACGAGTATGAGGAGAGAATCCCTATTACCTCTGACAAGACACTGGGCACGGGATATATGCTTATATACGGTGAGTCGGGGAATGATATAGTGTGGTATATGATGATGCCTGTCGGAATGACACTCGAAGAGGTCAAGGATTTTGCTTCGGATATTCATGTGGAGCTTATAAGCGACGACGGAAAATCTTCTGTTATGGAGCAGTATGAGAGAGCTGAGTCTAAGATAAGCTTTTTGATGAGCTATACGGAAGAAGGAGAGAGCGTGTTCGACCTGTATGCGGCGGAGCTTAAGGAGAAGAGACCTGAGAAGTATGAGAGGCTTAAGGATTCGGCGGAGGCGTTATGTATGCTTGCTGACATTGAACCAAGCTTCTGCGAGGTATATCATAATGATGTCGGATGGGATATCGTAATGGCTCGTTCGGCTGAGGGACAGTATGCCATTGCAAATATGAGGCTGGTAGGAGAAATATGGAGACCTTGGACAGAATATGACCCGCGTGATTTCGACTCTTCATATTATATTGCCCGGGATGTTTCGCTTAAGGCATTGACTGCGGATGAGTTAAGGCTTCTTGACAATGATGAAGCTGATCCGGTTGATAAGCTGCTCATGGGTGGTGAAGGCTATCTCGTGCTGTCGAAGCTTGAAGGCGAGGATACGGTGCTGTACGGCGATTATAGCGGAAAAGTGCTTGTGTTAAGACATGGGGACAAGATAATACCGGTGCGTCTTGGATATCTGTCACCGAGACTGGCTGTTCCTGAGTTGTACAGCGGTGATTTTGATAACGACGGCAAAACAGAATATTCGATATGGGTATGTGCGATGACGGGAACCGGAATTTCATGTGACCAGCTATTTATGCTGGAGACCGATTGGAATGAGGCAGATGACGGAACCATTGAATATAGTATAAGCGAATATCAGTCGTATTATTGGATTCAGGAATGCAGAGCGATTGACGCTCAATATGATGAGACCGACAAGCTGTTAAGCATCATGTATAATGGGGAGCTTGTGGACACGATTGACCTTACTCAGTTTTTAGAGGAAACTGACGGGGAATATGGCAGCGTAACTTTCGGAGAAATGAATACATTCACATACCGCGACGGGGCATGGTATTTTCTGGCTGAGGGTGGCGTGAGATTGAAGAATGGAAGTCTTATCCATTATGATTATGGTGTATATTTGGAAGGAAGAGTCGTGTACGACGGACATAACTTCGGACTTGAAAATGTAAGGGTGTGGACTCAGGTTAAAGATGCTGATACAAATTAAGGTTGTGCCGAATTGCTAAAAATGGTATAGTGTATAATAAATATTAGAAATTTATATTATTATATTGCTATACCAGTGAGGTACATATGAAGATAAGAGATATAATTAATCAGGATAAGGCAACACTTTCATTCGAGGTGTTTCCACCGAAGAAGGATACGGATTTTGCAAATGTACAGACGGCGGCATTCGGGATAGCGAAGCTTCAGCCGAGCTATATGAGCGTAACCTATGGCGCCGGAGGAAGCACCAAGGGACATACAATTAAGCTTGCACATGAGATTCAGGAAAAGAACGGAGTACCGACGATTGCACATCTTACATGTGTGTGTGCCGACAGAGCGGGTATCAAGGCAGCTCTTGATGAGATGAAGCGTGCGGGCATTGAGAATATCCTTGCACTCAGAGGGGATATTCCGAAGAATTATGACGGCGAGGTATTTACGGATTTCTCGCATGCGTCGGAGCTTGTAAGCATGATAAAGGAGTGCGGAGATTTCTGTGTCGGCGGTGCGTGCTATCCTGAGGTACATCCCGATTCTGCAAATAAAAGAGAGGATATTTTAGGACTTAAGAAAAAGGTGGAAGCAGGGTGCGAATACCTGACTACACAGATGTTTTTTGACAATAATATATTTTTTAATTTTATGTACAGAATAAGAGAGGCAGGAATTACAGTTCCGATAATTCCGGGAATTATGCCGATTACCAAGAAGGCACAGGTTAAGAATGCCGTCAAGCTGTCGGGCTGTAATGTACCTGAACGATTTAAGAGCATTGTGGACAGATTCGGAGATTCCGAGGAGGCGATGAGACAGGCGGGTATAGCTTATGCAACTGACCAGATTATTGACCTTATGGCTAACGGCGTTAAGAACATTCATGTCTATTCGATGAATAAGCCGGAGATTGCTGAGGGAATACAGCGTAACCTGTCCGAGATTTTGAAGGCATGATAAGCGGATGCACTGGCGTTGCAGATGCTTGAAAGTAACGGGGATTAACATGAAAAATATATTAGCAGATATTAAGTCGAACAGTTATAAGCCGGTATATCTTCTGTATGGCACGGAGGATTATCTTAAAAGGCAGTTCCGTGACAAGCTGAAGGATGCGATAGTTGCCGACGGTGATTCGATGAACTATTCGTATTATGAGGGAAAAGCTCCTGACAGTAAGGCGGTGTCGGAGATTGCATCCACAATGCCGTTCTTTGCTGACAGAAGACTTGTCGTGATTGAGAACAGCCAGCTATTTAAGACGGCAGACGACATGATTATAGATATGATCAAGGAACTGCCTGATACCACGGTAGTAGTGTTCGTTGAGAATGAGGTGGATAAGAGAGGAAGGCTGTACAAGGCTGTCAAGGATAAGGGATATATATGTGAGCTCAATGAGCAGAGCGACAGCGATATTATGCGCTGGGTTGTCTCGATACTTAAGCGTGAGGGCAGAACAATGGACAATATGACATTGCAGCTTTTCCTCACCAAGACGGGAAGCTCGATGGAGAACATATCCCGCGAGCTTGAGAAGCTGGTGTGCTATACGATGGGGCGAAGCAGTATTACCGCGCAGGATGTCGAGGAGGTGTGTACCACTCAGACAACCAACCGCATATTCGATATGATAACGGCTATATCACAAAAGAATCAGGATAAAGCACTTGAGTTGTACTATGACCTGCTCACGCTAAAGGAACCTCCTATGAGAATCATGTATCTGATTTCTCGTAATTTTAATCAGCTTCTCATGGTCAAGGAGCTGACGGAGAACGGGAATGCGTCGTCGGCAATCGCATCCAAGATGGGAATACAGGGATTCCTGGTTGGAAAGCTTCAGGCACAGGCAAGACCATTCAAGACGGGAGTGTTAAGACGTGCGATAGAAGAGTGCGTGGCACTCGAGGAGGCAGTTAAGACCGGAAGACTGGAGGACAGGCTTGCAGTTGAGATGCTTATAGTCAAATATTCAGCAGCATAAAGAAAAAAAATAACCCCCACGCGGGCAGCCACCGCGTGGGGGTTATTTATTAAAATCGAGCCAAAGCTACGATTAGTTCATGCTATTAACAAGAGTAGCTAATCTGGATACCTTTCTGGCAGCGTTGTTCTTGTGGTAAACACCCTTAGAACATGCCTTAGCGATCTCAGTAGAAGCAACCTTAAGCTCAGCAGCAGCGGCAGCCTTATCTCCGGCAGCAACAGCAGCTTCAACCTTCTTAGTATAAGTCTTAATCTTAGACTTGATTGCCTTATTGCGGTCTGCTCTAGTAGCAGCAACTAAAATTCTCTTCTTTGCAGATTTAATGTTAGCCAATTTAAGTACACCTCCAAATAGTATATAAAAATATTCTAAGTATAAGTGTCTACATCAGAACAGACACGGTGGTACTAATGTAAACATACTCGAATAGTATAGACCACGAAATTGATATTGTCAAGTACTGTTATGTATTTTTTTATAAATTTTGGTAAAAGTAATTGACATGAAAGCATGTTGGTGTATTCGAGAGAATTATAACATAAATGGCAGGTAAATCAAGGATGAATATAAGAACCGATTTAGCACTTGAGACAAAGGAGAGTCTTGATGAGGATGGAAAACTGAGGGGAGTTATCTTTGACGAGAAGGTGGACGAGCAGACCGGAATAAAGGTCAGCAGACTTGAAATACTGAATGCTCTCGGAGAGAAGAAGATGGGACGCGCAAAAGGCGTATATTATACCTTCGAGACTGTCCCGCTGTCGGAGAATGATGGAGGGTATCACAGGCAGGTATCAGAGTTCCTTGCACATTATATAAGGAAGACAGTCAAAAAACATATGAAGGGCGAGATGCCGTATCATGTTCTTGCTGCAGGACTTGGCAACCGTGAAGCAACGCCCGATGCTCTCGGACCGTATGTGGTAAACAATCTCAATATCACCGACGGGCTTGGTGTTGGTGAGGAGAAATTTGCCTATGTGAGTGCGATATCACCGGGGGTTATGGCTCAGACCGGTATGGAGACTGCGGACATATTAAAGGGAGTTATAGGAACGGTGAAGCCGGACTGCATAATAGCGATTGATGCGCTTGCTGCCAGAAGCACGTCGAGGCTTGCGTGTACGATACAGCTCACGGATACGGGGATTATGCCGGGCTCGGGAGTTGGAAATCACAGGAATGCGATAGATGTGGAGAATATGGGAGTGCCCGTAATCGCCATCGGAGTCCCGACAGTCGTTGATGCTGCTACCATTGTGGGAGATGCGCTGGAGGGGCTTCTGGACAGCATGGATTATTCTGAGAGAAAGCAGGTAGTGAATGATTTTATACCTCAGAGCATGTATCAGATGTATGTTACACCGAAGGATGTGGACGAAACGGTAAAGAGAATAAGCTACACAATCTCTGAGGCAATAAATATTGCGATGTGCGGTGAAAAATAAATTAGAATATTAGATATATAACACTATCATAACATTGAAACATTATTTGGCGGTCGGCAGAATATACTGCAATAAAGCCAATGTGTGGATGTTCGTGGTGGTTAGAGGAAGATTTTCAAGAGGCATGATGTATATAGGTCTGACAAGCTTTGCCATAATGGTGCTTTGGGGAATGGTGAAGCTTGGAGGAGCACGACGGATGCTTACATTATGCTGTAAGGCGGCATGCAATACTTTCTGCCCGGCAGAATTTTATGAAAAACCTTTGTATTACTACGATACAGCCACACAGCCGGCAGTTATCGTGTTCGGAAATATTTTTCCGGTGGTAAGATTTTTGGCAAAAGCAGATGGAGGCGGAAATATGGAGACTGCGATTCCGACTGCGAGCGATGCACTCTATATAGCATACCTTACAGATAATGATTCCGATGAAAAAAATACGAGTGAACCGAACATAAATGAGCCGGATTCGAATGCACAGGACTCGAATGAGGAGGTAAAGCCGGATGACAATACTCAGAATGGCAGTGAAAATGTGAACAGTGAGACAGATGCCGCTCAGAGTGAGTCGGAGGAGAAGAACGAAGTAAGCACCATTCCGCTTCCAACGGGGAGTGTGCCATACTCGATGGAGAGCCTGAAAGACTTTAATTTTGTGCATGACAATTTTTACACTATTCCGCCACATACTGCATTGTCGGAGAATTTGTTAAGACCGGAAGAGTTCCTGGAGAATGACTTGTCGGTGAAGGATAAAACCCCGTGTATTTTACTGTATCATACGCACTCGCAGGAGGCGTTTGCCGATTCACAGGGAAATGATATGACGATTGTGCAGGTGGGAGATTATCTTGAAAAACTTTTAAAGGAAAAATATGGGTATGAGGTCATTCATGTCACGACTCAGTTCGATATGATTGATGGAAAGCTTGATAGGAGCAAGGCTTATACCTATGCACAGGAGGAAATTGCCTCTGTAATAAATGAGCATCCCGAAATAGATATGGTGATAGACCTGCACAGGGACGGCGTGAATGAGAGCCTTCATTTTGTCACAGATATTAACGGGAAACCGACAGCGAAGGTCATGCTTTTTAACGGAATCAGTTATTCAAAAAATCAGGGAAACATAGATTATCTGTATAATCCTTATCTTGAGGATAATCTTGCACTTACATATCAGATGTATCTGCTCGGGAAGACGTACTATCCGGAATTTTTCAGATGCATATACATAGAAGCGTACAGGTATAATCTGCACATGTGCAAAAGAAGCATGTTGATTGAAGCGGGAGCCCAGACTAACAGCTTCGAGGAGGTCATCAATGCGATGGAGCCTCTCTCAGAGCTGATAGCAAGAGAACTGTCTGGAGAAAAAATATCAGAATAGATTACGCTACAACACTGTCGCCGAGAACATTGATTGCGGCGAGTCGGTCAAGTTCATTGTTAAACAGAATCTTTAACGCACCATCCTCGCTGTCTCTGTTGTTGACGATAGCGAGGTTCTTTATACTGATGTGTGATGCCGTGAGGCGGCTTATGACATCAAGAAGCGCTCCCTCCTTATCCTGAATGCTGCAGTATACGACATGCTCCTTGATAATAGGGCCGCGCTTGCCGTCAGCTACGGAATTGCGGTATTGTCTTGCTTCATCAAAGAATGCATTGAGTGCGGCATGGTCTTTTGAGGAGATGGTGTCTTTGATATCGGTGAGATATTCAATATAGTCGCTTAAAAGCTTCACGATTGCATCGGTGTTGGTTGTGCATATCTGCTCCCACATTTCCGGGGAGGAGGAGGCAATTCTTGTTATATCCTTAAAGCCACCTGCGGCAAGCAGCTTCATGGTCCCGTTCTCGTCATCGGAATGCTTGATGAGATTGACGAGCGAGGCAGCTATAATATGCGGCACATGGCTTATTCCTGCAACGCTGTAATCATGATGTTCAGGGTCGAGTACAACAGGAATGGCTCCTGTAAGTCTGACAAGCTCTATGTATCTTGCAAGCATATCCTGTGTGGTTGCTTTGGTTGGAGTGATTGCATAGAACGCATTCTCAAGCAGTATATCGGAAGAGCTTGCATAGCCTGTCTTTTCCGAGCCCGCCATCGGGTGTCCGCCTATGAAGCATTCCTCAAGCCCGAGCTCCTCAACCGTGTGATGGATGTAGCCCTTCACACTTCCGACATCGGATACGATACAGCCTTTTTTTATGAAAGGTATGAGCTTTTTTAAATAAACCGAATTATATTCAACAGGCGTACACAAAAAGATGAAGTCGCATGCAAGAAAGCTCTCGTCAATGTCTGCCGCCTTGTCAATAACACCGTCAGCGACAGCCTGCTTAAGAGGTGCCTCACTTCTGTTATAAGCTATTGTATATATGTCAGGACGATTCTTTTTGAGTACCTTTGCAATAGAACCGCCGATAAGACCGATACCTATAAAACCAACTGTAAGAGTGTTCATTGTTCAGATATTCCCTTCTTTGTATATACAGATGTATCTATATTAGAATCTTTTCAATCATACAGCTGTATTTTTTATCATGTTTATCATAATTGATTCCTACTAACAATATATTGCCGGAATATTGCGTTAAGCTGTCAGTGTATTTTTTCTTTTTTATCTTATTTATGGCTGTTTCAGCCGATTTATTCCATTTTAACTCGATTAATAGAATAGGATAGGTATCAGAATATTCTTTCTTAGGTATATACACGAAGTCTGCAAAGCCTCTTCCGGTAGGAAGCTCGCGTACAGGCTTATAATAGTACTTCATGGTACTTAGATAAGCTATTGTCAGAACGCTGCTCAAAGTATTTTCATCATTATAAGCTATTGCCGAGGCATATTCTGTATGAATTCTGTCAATCTGCTTTGCAACAATATCGTTCTCACCGTCAAGTGTTGCATCTAAGATTTCGCTGGATTGCTGCCAAAACTGAAGTAACTCATTCCATTCATTTCTGCGTGTTGCGGATTCGAGTTCCTGACGTAATTCTTCATTCGGTATAAATGTCATGCTCTGTGACTGGTCGTATGCAAGGTAGCCAAGGTGAATAAGCAGAGTGAGTACATCATCTTTAGAATGCAGACGTGTCATGTCATTTTGAAATCCGCGGACATCTGCCTGTATGCGGGAGCCAGACAACATTCCGATTATGGCTTCCCGTAGTCCGTCGAAATCCATATTGATATATGGTGTTACAGCTTCATATGTTCCTGTCTGTGACCAATAGCTTTGGAAGTCGCCTCTCTGCATAAGACATACAACAGCATTGGGGTTGTATATGTGGCATCCTGCAAGTTCATATCCGTCGTACCAGCGCCTGACTTCATCAAAATTCTTATTATAATGGACGCACAGATTCTGAACTTCCTGTTCCGTAAAACCGAAATAGGGTGCCAATGCCCCGGGACTAATCATTGTAAATTCAGAAAAGTTATTAAGTGCCGATTGGGTCTTAAGCTTCTTTATCGGAAGAATACCGGTCAGGTACGCGAGATGTATGAATTTTGTAGGTTCGCTGCCCTTGAACATACCTCGGAGAAAATTGATGTATTCCTCCTGTATTGATTCATCTGCTGCTTCATCTCTTATGAGAATATCCCATTCATCTATAATAACAACGAATTTAACCTTACTATGTGAATTGAGTATAGACATAACGCCAAACACTGTGTCAGCATCGTCTAGTGGGATATCGGGATACTCAGATTTTAATTCTGCAATAATATTTCTATTAATGTAATCTACAAGCTTTTCAGGTGAGCCGGCATCCATAAGACACCATTGAACATCAAAATGTATCACATCATATTTATTCAGGTGGTTAAGAAAAGAAGCGGAAGAACCAATTTCGTAATTACTGAACATGTCCTTTGAGTCACAGCCCTTGCTGTAATATGCGGCAAGCATATCAGCAGCAGTAGATTTGCCGAACCTTCTGGGACGGCTGTTGCATATCAGAGCCTGTTTGGTGTCAAGAACCCTGTTGGTGTATTCAATCAGCCCTGTTTTGTCAACGTATATTTCAGAATTAATGGCAATTCGGAATGTCTCGTTATCAGGATTAACAAATCTTCCCATAATCATGTTCCCTTCATAATATCTATTGATGGATTTATTATATCTTATCATATGATACATAAAATTAAAACACAAGCTTTTTTTAAACAACAGACCGCTCGAGTTCCATTCCATATAAATCGGAATCAAATTCGAGCGGTCATTAATTATTACTTTAACTCAAGTTATATCATGTCTATAATATTCATGGATTACCTTAATCTGCGAAATCACTGAAATCGGCGTTTTGCGGAATATTTTGAAGCATTCCGCATCAGAACTCTCGTTGAGCTTAAGTATAATAAACTAGTTGTAACTTGTCAATAACGCTTTAAAAATTAGTATTCTGAAAATAATGGGAGTTGTCGTCCGGACGGAGTATTTTGTGTATTGTGGGTCATAAAAAGTGGTCTGAAAAATAACAAGGAGGTACAGTATATGCCTAAAAAAGGAGAAAATGTACGCAAACGAAAGGACGGAAGATGGGAGGGACGTTATTCGGTGAAGGATGTGTATTGCGGTACGACGTATGTTCGTTCCGTGTATGCTAAATCATATGCTGAAGTCCGAAAAAAGCTCGCTCATGCAAGACAAGCATCTCAGGAGATGATGAAAAATGGAAAATCCATTAAGAAGGGAGTGACAATCAACGAGGCTGCCCTGGACTGGCTCAATGTTATTGGGAAGAACGGAAAACACTCTACATGCATTAAATATAAAAATATATATAGCCGTCATATACAGCATATTATAGGAAGCGTGAACGTGAGTGAGTTAGGGCAGGATGTGGTTAATTCCATTCTTTCCGAAAAGCAGGATGTATCACTGAGTACACAAAAGAGTATAGTAAGCGTGACTAATTCAATCTTAAAATATGTTTCAGCAAAATACTCTGTTCCGGTTTACAAGCTTGAAATTGAAATGGTAAGAACGCCGCAAAAACCGGTGGAGGCACTCAGTAAGACGGAGCAAATGAAGCTGATGTCATATCTGCATAGCAACAGGGATATATATACGACAGGAATTATGCTGTGCCTGGCAACAGGAATACGACTTGGAGAGATATGTGCGTTAAAATGGGAGGACATTGATATGGAGAATAAGCTGCTGCATATTAACAGAACCGTTCAGCGTATTGCCGTCGAGGGAAGGGATACTAAGACCGCATTGGTGGAGGGTGAGCCTAAAAGCAGTTTTTCAAAGAGGATTATCCCATTGGCTGATGTTATTGTTGAGTGGCTTCTTCCATATTACCGGGAAAGCGGATATGTGTTGATGATGGACAGACCTATGGAACCGCGTACCTATCAGAATAAGTATGCTTGTGTTCTTTTCAATGCGCTCATCAGGTAAGAAGAGCCTGTATTCCAAGTCAGAAGCTTTGCAGCCGGACTTTGGCTCTTTTGGGGAAATTGAAACAGAAGAGACTTCATCAGAAAACGAAATTAATGAGCCTGAAAGCACACAGAGTACTGATAAAAAAGATACGAACTCTGATGACACGGAGAATAATAGTTCAGAGAATGTGGCAGAGGAGACAACGAAGGCAGCAGTATCCGAGACAGGAAGTACGGCATCGGATAATTCAGGATATGTATATCAGAGCGGTGACGTGAGCTTCAATGGACATGTAACAGCTACATTTACATCATTCTCTCCTGTTGCTGTTGTTGTTAATCCGGTTATAACTGCACCAAGCACAGGCTTTAATACAGCATACTTTGCTGCAGCAGCAATGGTAATTGCTCTTGCAGGTGCTGCATTCTGTGCACGCAGAGGATATAAGGCTGAGTAATTCTAATCATATTTAAACAAAACATACGTGTGATAGTCTGAATAACGGACAATAACGGAGAGCTTCTGAGTGAAATCGGGGCTCTTCTTTATTTTTTGCACGGATTATTCGATAAATATTGTGTTGACAAATAAGATACCATGAGGTAAAGTATAACCAAAGCATATTTCTTGAAATTCTATAATCCAATGGAAGTTTACGTTTCCATCACATATTCATGAGTCTATGCTTTTATTCCACTAATATTAAGCAGAAGACGATTGGGTAAGGGGAGTTCTTATTACTTAAAGATATCTTCTGCACATAAATTTCAGGAGGTATCATTAATGATGAGAAAGAACAATGGGAATGAAAAGACTGAATAGCTGACAGAGCTTAAGGCTAATCGCAGGTATAAGGACACTGTGTTCAGAATGCTTTTTTCGGACAAGGAAAGACTGCTTGAATTATATAATGCAGTATCGGGGAAAAGCTATAACAATGCTGATGAACTTGAAATAGTTACACTCGAAAATGCGGTTTATATGGGAATGAAGAATGACCTTGCATTTCTGCTTAATACGAATATATATCTATATGAGCATCAGTCCACGGTCAATCCTAATATGCCGCTGCGTGACTTGTTTTACATATCGGCAGAATACAGTGAGCTTGTTGAACTTAAGTCGTTGTATTCAGCTACACTTATAAAGCTGCCGACACCTAATTTTGTTGTATTTTATAATGGAGATATGGAGATTGGTGATGTAAGCGAATACAGGCTGTCAGATTCATATATGACGCGTGTGGAAGAGCCGGCACTGGAACTTAGGGGTACGGTGCTAAATGTGAATTACGGAAAGAATGTAAAGCTGATGGAGCAGTGCGAATCACTTAAGGAATATGCACAGTATGTGGCATTGGTGAGAAAATATAAGCAGGAGACAGGCTCATTGGATGACGGTGTTAAGCTTGCGATAGAGCAGTGTATCAATGAAGGAATCCTTGAGGACTTCCTGCGGAAGAATCGTTCGGAGGTTGAAATGACCAGTATATTTGAGTATAACAAGGAAGAAGAGGACAGAAAGCTGTATGAAGCCGGAGTCGAGCAGGGGATAGAGAAAGGAATTGAACAAGGAATAGAACAAGGCGTGGAGCAGACTAAGAGAAAGATGGCGTGTTCACTTATGAAAGAAAATATGCCATTGGATAAAATCGCTAAGATTATTGATGTCGGAGTGGAGGAGCTTGAAAAGTGGAAGACGGAGATGGAATAGCAGAAAACACTTCCATTTTTGAGGTTAATATGGTAATATAGAGTGATTTATGATGATTTTAGCCAGTATTAAGATAAGAAATGAGGAATAAGATGTCCGTAGACCAGAGTAAGATTCGTAATTTTTGTATTATAGCCCACATTGACCATGGCAAGTCGACGCTTGCGGATAGAATTATTGAAAAGACCGGCCTGCTCACAAGCCGTGAGATGCAGGCACAGGTGCTTGACAATATGGATCTTGAGCGTGAACGTGGTATAACAATCAAGGCACAGACGGTGCGTGTCGTATACAAGGCAGAGGATGGAGAGGAGTATATATTCAACCTGATTGATACACCGGGACATGTTGATTTTAACTATGAGGTTTCAAGAAGCCTTGCAGCATGTGACGGGGCAATTCTTGTGGTTGATGCAGCGCAGGGCATTGAAGCACAGACGCTTGCGAATGTGTATCTTGCACTTGATCATGACCTTGACATTATTCCGGTTATCAATAAGATAGACCTTCCGAGTGCAGAGCCGCAGAGGGTTATAGATGAAATAGAGGATGTAATAGGTCTTGAGGCTCAGGATGCACCATTGATATCTGCGAAGAACGGAATCAACATTGAACAGGTGCTTGAAGCTGTCGTACACAAGATTCCTGCTCCTAAGGGTTCGAAGGAGAATCCACTCGCAGCACTCATTTTTGACTCACTTTATGATCCTTACAAGGGAGTAATTGTGTTCTGCCGTATCAAGGAAGGTACGGTTAAGAAGGGTACCAGGATAAAAATGATGGCCACAGGTGCTGAGTTCGATACCGTTGAGGTTGGTTATTTTGGTGCAGGTCAGTTCATTCCTTGTGATGAACTCACAGCGGGAATGGTTGGATATATTACGGCAAGTATTAAGAATGTGCGTGACACAAGAGTAGGAGATACAGTCACGGATGCGTTAAGACCATGTGCTGAACCGCTTCCGGGATATAAGAAGGTTAATCCGATGGTATACTGCGGTATGTATCCGGCTGATGGTGCGCATTATGCCGATCTGCGTGACGCTCTTGAGAAGCTTCAGCTTAACGATGCCGCACTTCAGTATGAACCTGAGACATCAGTGGCATTGGGCTTCGGATTCAGATGCGGTTTCCTCGGACTTTTGCATCTTGAAATTATTCAGGAAAGACTTGAGAGAGAGTATGACCTTGACCTTGTCACAACGGCTCCGGGCGTTATATATAAGGTTCACAAGACTGACGGAACGGTTATGGAGCTCACCAACCCGTCGAATCTTCCTGACCCTTCCGAGATAGAATTCATGGAGGAGCCGGTTGTATCGGCTGAGATTATGGTTACAACTGAGTTCGTTGGACCGATAATGGAGCTCTGCCAGCAGAGGAGAGGTGTATATCTTGGTATGGAATATATGGAGACCACAAGAGCACTTCTTAAGTATGAGCTTCCTTTAAATGAGATTATTTACGATTTCTTTGATGCACTTAAGTCGCGTTCAAGAGGATATGCTTCCTTCGACTATGAGCTTAAGGGCTATGTACAGTCGAAGCTTTGTAAGCTGGATATCCTGGTTAATAGAGAAGAGGTTGATGCGCTTTCGTTCATCGTTCATGCTGACAGCGCAGCCGAGCGTGGAAGAAAGATGTGTGAAAAGCTTAAGGACGAGATTCCGAGACAGCTCTTTGAGATTCCTATTCAGGCAGCTATCGGTGGAAGAATCGTTGCGAGAGAGACCGTTAAGGCAATGCGAAAGGATGTTCTTGCAAAGTGTTACGGCGGTGATATTTCGCGTAAGAAGAAGCTTCTTGAAAAGCAGAAGGAAGGAAAGAAGCGTATGAGACAGTTCGGTAATGTAGAGATTCCGCAGAAGGCATTTATGGCTGTGTTAAAGCTTGATGAGAATTAATTTATAATATTATTTTGGAGGAAAGAATAATGGATTACAACAGACTTGCAGAGTTATGTCTGCCGGGCATTGATAAGACACCTGAGTACTGGGAGAAGCAGTTCCCGGCAAGAGAGCTTAAGAAGGGAGCGCAGGTTACAAGACTTGCACCGAGTCCTACGGGATTTATTCATCTCGGAAATCTCTATGGAGCACTTGCTGATGAGAGAATTGCTCATCAGAGCGGCGGTACATTTTATCTCAGAATAGAGGATACCGATGCCAAGAGAGAGGTAGAGGGAGCGGTAGATATCATTATCAATGTTCTTCGCTATTTTGGTATTGAGTTCGACGAGGGAGCAGGAATTGATAATCCTGACATTAACAAGTACGGTCCTTACTTCCAGAGACAGAGAGCTGAGATTTATCAGACATATGTTAAAGATTTGGTAAGAAAGGGACTTGCTTACCCTTGCTTTTGTACCGAGGAAGAGCTTACGGCAATCAAGGACGAGCAGATGAAGCATGATATTCTTACGGGATATCACACCAAGTGGGCTAAGTGCCGTAACCTTACCTGCGAGCAGGTTGAGGCGAATATCAAGGCAGGAAAGCCTTATGTAATGAGACTTCGTTCACAGGGAATTGAGGGAAAGGAAGTTACCTTTAAGGATACAATAAAGGGTGAGATTTCATTCCCGGAGAATATACAGGATGTCATCATACTTAAGTCTGACGGAATACCGACATACCATTTTGCACACGCTATCGATGACCACCTTATGGGAACAACACTTGTAATCCGTGGCGAGGAGTGGCTTTCAAGCGTGCCTACGCATATTGAGCTTTTCAATGTACTCGGATTTAAGAGACCTGATTATGCACACACAGCACATCTTATGAAGATGGAGCAGCTTGAAGATGGTACAATGAGTAAGCGAAAGCTGTCCAAGAGAAAGGATCCTGAGCTTTCACTTGACTTCTATCGTCAGGACGGATACCATCCTCATTGTGTAAAGATATATCTTATGACACTTCTTAACTCTAATTTCGAGGAGTGGTACGATAAGCATCCTGATTCACCGATTGAGGAGTTCAAGTTCGATGTACACAAGATGGCACAGTCAGGTGCGCTCTTTGACATGGATAAGCTTCATAACATCTGCCGCAATGAGTTTGCCAAGATGGATACAGAGGAGATATACAGCTTCCTTTATGAGTGGAACAGAGAATATAATAAAGATATGGTTGATGTATACTTTAAGTCTCCTGAGTATTTCAAGAAGGCACTTGAATTGTTCATGGGTGTTGGTCAGAAGAGAAGACGTAAGGATTTTGAGTACGCTAAGCAGATTATGCCAATGTTCTCATTCTTCTTTGACGAGACATTCGTACCTAATTACGAGTTCAAGTATGACAATGCACAGGTTAGAGAGATTCTTGAGAAGTATCTTGCTTCCTACGACCATGCAGCTGACAACAACGGCTGGTTTAACAATGTGAAGGCTATTGCAGATGAGTGCGGATTTGCATCGGATATGAAGGCATACAAGGCTAATCCGGAGAACTTCAAGGGAAGCGTATCCGATATTGCGGAGATACTTCGTATAACAATAACAGGCGCATCCAATTCACCTGATTTATGGACAATACTTCACATTATGGGCGAGGACAAGATGCGTGAGCGTATCAACAATATGCTTGGGAAGCTTAAGTAATATACGTGAGGTTTTACATGAGCTGTGATTTAACAAGACAGAAGGGGATATATATACATATCCCCTTTTGCATTTCAAAATGTATATACTGCGATTTTTGTTCCGCGCCTGCGGATGATGAGACTAAGGAGCATTATGTAAATGCACTTTGCAGGGAGATAACTGCGGCAGGTGAGCGTGCGGCGGAAGATGGAGATAACAGAAAAATCTCTACGATTTTTTTCGGAGGAGGTACACCGTCAATTCTTCATTCTGCACTGCTGGTTCAGATAATGAATACGGTCAGGGCTGCTTTTGATGTGGCTGATGATGCTGAGATTACGGTTGAGTGTAATCCAGGTACGTTGAGCCGGAGCAAGCTTGAGACATATAGAGACATCGGAGTGAACAGACTCAGCATAGGTCTGCAGTCACCGAACAACAGGGAGCTTAAGAACTTAGGGAGAATTCACACCTACGAACAGTTCGAGGAGTCATACATTGCTGCGAGACTTGCGGGCTTTGACAATATCAATGTCGATATAATGTCCGCAATTCCCAATCAGACCTTAGCCGGATATGAGGACAATCTGCGCAAGGTGATTGCTCTTAATACTGAGCACATATCGGCATACAGTCTGATTGTGGAGGAGGGAACCCCTCTGTATAAGATGGTAGAGTGTACTCATGGCAGGATTCTTCCGTCCGAGGACGAGGACAGAGAGATGTATGCCATGACCAAGGCAATGCTTGCCGATGCGGGATATTCAAGATATGAGATATCCAACTACGCCAAGCCGGGGCGCGGGTGCAGACATAACATATCCTATTGGGAAAGAGCGGACTATCTTGGATTCGGTGCGGCAGCAGCATCACTTCTTGGAAAAAGACGATTTACGAACACATATGATGTGGCTTCATATATTGCAAGCCCGATTGACAATCACAGTGAAGAACAGCTTCTTGCTGTCAATGATGAGATGGAGGAGTATATGTTTCTCGGTCTGCGCATGATGAAGGGAGTTGACACTGTAAGATTCGGTGAGTTGTTCGGAAAGAGTTATGATGAAGTTTACGGAAGTATAACCGACAGGCAGATAGAGCAGGGGCTTATGGTGCACGACGGAAACAGGGTGCGCCTTACAGATATTGGAATTGACGTAAGCAACACTGTTATGGCAGAATTCATGCTATAATTTCGAGAGTGCGGAGCACGGAGAAATCACGGTTATTATAGATTGAACAATACACATGAATAGAATAAAGATTGTTGTGGGTATTTTCCTTTCTACAACATAAATAATACCAAAAATTAATCGAATTACTATGTCTTGTGGGTATATAGGGCTTATTAAATGGTACTATACCCGATTTTAACATGAATATCGACTGTTTATGGGTATGTTGGTATGAAAAGGTCTATATACCCATTAAGCATCAATAAAATGACTGAAATGGGTATGGAAGCTTAAAATCTGCCTGATATACCCGAACAGACTTGTATATTTTTCCTGAAGGTTAAGTAATAAGAAAAAGGAGTAATACATGAAAAGCAGATACATAAAATTTATCACATTATTGCTGTGCACGCTGGCACTGTGCATGACAGCACTCGCAGGCTGCTCCAAGAAGGCCGATGCACAGCCTGAAAGCACAGAAGCTCCGACAGCCGAGGTCGAGGTAAAGAGCGGCACAACCATTGAGGATGGTATTCTCTTGGTGGGAATATCGTCAAGCCCGTACATAGATGAAGCAGAGGACGGTATGGTTGAAGGGTTTGAGATTGACCTTGCAAAGGCTATAGGCGAGCTTACTTTTCTGGAAGTGAAGTTTGTCAGGATGGACTACAGCGGAATATATGCAGAGCTTGATACGAGCAGTTTTGACTGCGTAATAAGCGGAGTTGAAATAACTGATGCTGTTGACAAGGTGTATGATTTTTCGGCTTCCTATTATACTGATGATAAGGGGCATGATATAGGAGCAGTTGTTAAATCGGGAAATAACAGACTTCTCAACGTCCTTAATAAGTCCATTTCCATATTAAAGAGCAACGGAACGATGGGCGAGCTTTATACAAAATGGTTCGAGACAGATGGAACCGACGAGAGCACCAATCAGGACAGCAATAAAAAATAATGGGAGTTAAGACGGAAAAACACTTGCATTATATGGAAAATAGTGATATATTAAGCAGGCTTTGTGAAAACGAAGCCTGTATTTATTTATCCGAGTGTTCGTAACCATCCACTCGTAAAACAAAACTAAGGAGATTAAAAAAATGAACAGGAAAGTATTATTTATCACTCAGGCAGCAGTAATAGCGGCACTCTATGTTGTGCTCACTTATGTGGCAGCTCTTTTGGGATTATCAAGCGGAGCCATTCAGGTGAGATTTTCGGAGGCACTTACGGTACTGCCTTATTTTATTCCATCAGCTATACCGGGAGTCACAATCGGCTGTTTTCTTGCTAATCTGCTTACAGGCGGCGCAGTGCTTGACATTGTGTTCGGTTCAATAGCAACTCTTATAGGAGCTGTGGGCTCGTATTTTTTAAGAAAGCATAAGTGGCTTGTACCGCTTCCACCGATTATTGCCAATGTAATAATAGTTCCATGGGTGCTTCAGACGGCCTATGGTATGACTGATGCATACTGGTATCTCATGCTTACCGTGGGTGCCGGTGAGGTTATCTCATGCTATATATTCGGAATGATTCTCTTATTTGCACTTGATAAGCATAAGAAGACTATATTCCGTCAGTAAAATATATCTGTATGGCAGCGGTTACATGCCATCTGTATACTAAAAAAGTTCCGGCTTTGAGCGGAGAATGAGGTGTTCCTCAGGATACGCTTAAAGCCGGAACTTTTTTGCGGGTGCCGGGTTCAGGTCCGGTACCCGGCATACGATTTACAGTTTCAGCTCAGGAAAAGGTATAAGCTTCGGCATATCATGCACATGCTCCCCGATAACCTTTTCCATGTATACCATATCATACCAGCGGTTGAACTTGTAGCCGCAGTTGTGAAGGTGCGCACAGATTTTAAAACCCATATGCTCATGGAAATGGACACTTGCCTGAGTGAGATATTCATCTTCATTCTCAACGTATGCGACGCAGGAATAGAGGTTGGCTATATTCTGCTTCTTAAGAATAGATTCCATAATGCCGTATAGCTCGCGTCCGATTCCCATGCCGTGGCAGTCGTCGGAGAGATATATCGACATCTCGGCACACCATGAGTATGCGGCGCGCGGGTGGAAGGCATGTGCGTAGGCATAGCCGCTTATTTTATCGTCTATAAGAACGACTATATATGGAAATTTTGTGAGTACATCCGCTATGCGGGAGGCGAACTCCTCTACAGACGGAACCTCGTACTCATAGGTGATTGCCGTGTTCCTGACAAAGGGTGCATATATATTTACAAGCTCCTCCGCATCGTCGGTTGTGGCAATGCGGTATGTGACATGTGGGATTGATGAATTAAAAAGCGTGTCGATGGTATGTGTGCTCATTGTTATGCCTCCGTAATTTATGTGTGAAATTATAGCATTATTATTTTTGAATATCAATTCTGATTTTGCAACGATGGCGGAAGCAGAAGAAAATATTTCAAGGTCATTAGAACAACTTGCTTCGTACAACGGAGCTGATATGCATAAATATTACATGCCGTATACAACAAAATATAACAGTCTGTTTTGACACATGAATCTTGCATAACGGATAATTTGTACAGACATAAATTATCTGTTGCCTTAATGAATAATATATGATAAGGTATATGCGATGGTATTGTAAATGTAAGAACATTATATGGAACGGGGATTTGTATGACAAAAATACTGCTTGTTGAGGATGAAGAGACTATTGTGAGGACACTTAAAGGCTTTCTGCGTGTGGAAGGCTTCGATGTTGACAATACCGATGGACAGAAGAATGCACTTGAGATGCTGGAAAGAAACGATTATGACCTTGCACTTTTGGATGTGTCATTAAGTGAAGGCAATGGATTTTCGCTCTGTTCGGCAATCAAGAAGGAAAAACAGCTTCCTGTTATATTTTTGACGGCATCAGGGGATGAATTCAGTGTTGTTACGGGGCTTGATCTGGGGGCGGATGACTATATTGCCAAGCCGTTCAGACCGAGGGAGCTTGTATCAAGAATAAACAGTGTGCTGAGAAGATGCGGTAAGAGCAGGAAGTTTTTTGATATAGATAATGTGAGGGTGGATTTGGACAAGGGAGTTGTGTACAGGAACGGTCAGGACTTGTATCTGTCAGCACTGGAATATAGGTTGTTTCTTGCGTTTATTAACAGTGAGGGCAGACTTCTCACAAGAAGCAGACTTCTCGAGGAGATATGGGATGTAGCGGGAGATTTCGTGAATGATAATACGCTCACGGTGTATATTAAGAGACTGCGCGACAAGATAGAGAATAATCCGGCGGAGCCGAGAATTATTGTGACTGTCAGAGGAATGGGATATAAGCTTGGGGGTTAAGCCATGTTAAAAAACAGAGAGACGAGGATATACATCGTAACGGGGATAATTCTTACGGTACTTATATGTGCCGTTGTGACTATATTTCATGTTCAGGCGTGGATTGGGATTGTTGCTGCGGTGGCGGCAATGCTCTTTCAGTATGTGTTTGAGGTGAAAAGGCGTTACAGCCACATGGAAAATATGGCACGGGAGATAGACCTTGTACTTCACGGAAATGATAAGGTGACGTTTGCGGACTATGAGGAGGGTGATTTAAGCATACTGAGGAATGAAGTTTCAAAGATGACGGTGATGCTTAGGCGGCAGGCAGAGAGGCTTAGCGGCGAGAAGGTTAAGCTTGCCGATTCGCTCGCGGATATATCACATCAGATAAGGACACCGCTCACCTCACTTAATCTTATGCTTGAGTCGCTTAAGAGTGAAGAGAATGATGATGAGCGGGCGAGAATTATATTCGATATGAGAAGACAGCTTGAGCGGATAGACGGGCTTGTCGTCTCGCTTTTGAAGCTTGCGAAGATGGATGCAGGCACGATAAAGCTTCAAAAGGCACCCGTGGAGCTTGGGGCACTTGTACGGTCGGCACTTGAACCCGTTGAGATTATGCTTGAACTAAAGGGCATAGCCGTGAACGTGGATGTGAAGGGCACATATACAGGTGATAAGGAGTGGAGCAGGGAGGCATTAACCAACATCCTTAAAAATTGTATGGAGCATACGGGTGACGGAGGTGTGATAAGCATAACAGGCTGCGAGAATGCGGTTCACACTGAGATTATTATTGAAGATACAGGCTGTGGCATCGACAATGATGACCTTCCGCATATATTCGAGAGATTCTATAAGGGAAAGAATGGGAAGAGTGACAGCTACGGAATAGGACTTGCGCTTGCGAGAGCTATAATAGCCGGACAGAACGGCACGATTAAGGCGGAGAACATTGCGGAGAATGCTGAAAAAATGAGCGGTGCGAGATTTGTCATAAGGTTTTATAAAAGTGTCGTCTAAGTTAATATGATTTGAGCGATTGCAGCTTTGTGACAGATTTGTAATAATACAGTCACGAAGCTGTAATTTTATTTTTTTATAGTAGATTTATCAAAAAGCAAAGAGAGGAACAGATATGGAGATATTGAGGGTTGAAAATTTGAGAAAGGAATACGGACGGGGAGAGGCGCGGGTTAACGCGCTTGACGGAGTTTCTTTTTCGGTGGAAAAGGGAGAGTTTGTGGCAATAATAGGTCCTTCGGGTTCGGGAAAATCGACGCTGCTTCACATCTTAGGAGGAGTTGACAGACCGACATCGGGAAAGGTTTTTTTAAACGGTGAGGATGTCTATGCAAGAAATGAAACACAGCTTGCGATATTCAGAAGAAGGGAGGTCGGGCTGGTTTATCAGTTCTATAATCTGATTCCGGTGCTTGACGTTGTGGAGAATATTACACTTCCCGTTCAGATGGATGGGCGCAGGGTCAACGAAGAAAGGCTTGAGGAGCTTCTTAAGGTTTTGAAGCTGTCTGACAGGAGGCATCATCTTCCGAATGAACTCTCGGGAGGTCAGCAGCAGAGAGTGTCGATAGGAAGGGCACTCATGAATGCACCTGCCGTGGTGCTTGCAGATGAACCGACGGGTAACCTTGACTCAAAAAACAGTCAGGAGATAGTTGAGCTTTTAAAGCTGTCGAACAAAAAGTATGAGCAGACACTTATAATCATTACGCACGATGAGAACATTGCTCTTCAGGCGGACCGCATCATCGCGATTGAGGATGGAAAAATTACAAGGGACGAGCGCACGGGGAGGAGGTAACTATGAATATTTTTAATAAGGTTACTTTTAAGACCATGAAAAAGAATCCCGTCAGAACGCTTGTCACCATCATAGGAATTATCATTTCGACAGCCATGTTCACGGCGGTGACAACGCTTGTCAGCAGCCTGTATTCCTTCGTATACAGGACACAGGTGTATGATTCGGGCAAGTGGCATGTCGGTGGGATATATAGTGATTATTCAGAATATGCAGGCTGGCTCGAGGATGACAGGGTGGAAGCTGTTGCCGCAGCAAGGGTGCTTGGATATGCACTGTGCGGTTCCGAGAATGAATATAAACCATATATTTATGTTGAGAGTGTGGATGATGAGTTCTATGAGCTTATGCCCGTGCACATAACCTATGGAAGGCAGCCGGAGAATTCAGGCGAAATCATGCTTCCTAATCATCTTCTGGAAAACGGAAATGTGAAATACAATCTTGGTGAAACAATAACATTGCAGCTTGGAAAAAGGTTCAGCGTCGATGAAAACGGAAGGGTTCAGACAGAGTATGAGCTTTCGCAGAACAATCCGTATAGCGATGAAGAGAAGCTTGTGCAGGAGGAGACGAGAGAATATACGGTGACGGGCTTTTATGAAAGACCTGATTATGAAGGCTACAGTGCACCGGGCTACACGGCAATTACCTGCGGTGAGTCAATGGATGCTTCAGACGCAGAATATGATTATTATGTAAGGTTTAAGGAGAATTATATCCGGGATGTATGGACTATTAAAAATTATAATGAAAATGGCAGCTTTGATACCTATAACAGAGGCATAATTGCAATGGAGGGCTCGATTCTCTATGAAAATGTGGCCGGTGTGTTCACGGTAATAGCAGTCATATTTATTCTTATAATTGTTGTAGCTTCGGTATCGATGATATACAGTGCATTTTCAATATCGGTAGGAGAGAGAACGAAGCAGTTCGGGCTGTTGTCATCAGTCGGGGCAACCAGAAAGCAGCTCAGGCGAATGGTTTTTGGCGAGGCATTTATGGTGTCGCTTGTTGGTATACCTATAGGCATTATATGTGGTATATTGGGAATCGGAATCACTCTTTATTTTGTGGGAAATAAATTCAATTACCTTCTCACGAGTCCATATTCTGTTGATTTAGTGATAAACGGGTATGCAGTTTTAATAGCCGCGGTGGTTGCACTTGTGACTGTGCTTATCTCGGCCATTATTCCGGCAGTCAGGGCAACACATGTCTCTGCGATTGATGCGATAAGGCAGCATAAGGATATCAGGATGAGAAGAACAAGATGGCATGCAGGAAGAAAATATCCTATCACAAAGAAGCTTTTTGGCATGCCGGGGATGCTTGCAAGGCGGTATTTTTCAAGAAGCAGGAAGAAGTACAGGGTCACGATTTTCTCACTTTCAATAAGCATTATTCTTTTTATAGTGACCAGCTCATACTGTGATTATCTTAAAAGATATGTAGGCGTGAATATAGCTGAGCAGAACTACGAGCTGAGATATACGGCACATGAGGATGAAGCTTCACTCAAAAGGATAAAAGAGGCAATACAAGGCTCTGAGGGTGTTTTAGAAGCATCATACATGTCATGGAATTATTACAGCATTGTATGTGGTGCTGATGAAGTAAGCGACAGCTACCTTGAATATCAGAAAAAATGTTCGGAGCTTATGACAGAACGTAGTGAAGTTATATCGGAAGAGGAGGACTCCGGAGGTGATGGAACATACATCGATGAGATAGTATATATCGTATTTATGGACGATGAACTGTATGTTAAAAATCTTAAGGAGTTAAAGCTTACGGGGGAGACTTTTGACGATTTGGAAAATGCTCCCGGAATACTTAAAAATACCTGTTCAGCCGTAATATATAATCTTAACAGTGAAAACGGAAGATATGAGCGCTATAATCTCGGATATAAGCTTATGAGGGAAGATATAACAGGTGTGAAGCTGTCAGCTTATATGAAGGATAAGACGATACAGCTTCCGGTAGGTGCCGTGGTGGATGAAATGCCATATTCATGTATGGACAATCAGTTTGCTGCGTTAGTTTTTCCGTTCAGCTCTAAATACAATACAGGTGAGTTAGATACAGGAACACAATTCTTTTTTATAAAGCAGTCAGGTGGAAGCCACGAAGCTATGGTTGACAGTGTTACGGCAAATCTAAAAAAAGAGGGCTTCAGAACAGATAATAATTACATTTATGATCCGTTAAAGAGCATCAACCAGCAGAAGAATATGCTGCTGCTTATAAATGTATTTTCTTATGGCTTTATAATATTGATGGCGCTTATATGTGTCGGGAATGTATTTAATACCGTGTCAACCAATGTAGCACTCAGAAGAAGGGATTTTGCCATGCTTAGAAGTGTCGGGCTTGCATACGGCGGAATCAAAAAGATGATGGTATATGAATGTCTGCTGTATGGAATACGTTCCATAATATTTGCCGCACCGGCTTCGATAGTTCTGTCATATTTGATATATGAGGCTTATGGCGGTTCGGGTGAATTTGCATTTGGATTTTTTATCCCCTGGTATGCTGTTGTGATATCGGTTGTCGGTGTGTTCGTTGTGGTCGGAGTCTCAATGGCGTACTCGGTATCCAAAATCAGGGAGGATAATCTTATTGATGAGCTCAAGGAGGAGAATGATTGATTTTGCTTGCCAAAAGAATTAAACGGTACTACAATGATTCGGGAAGCAGGATTATATTTACAATTGAAAGATAGAGGAATATTTATGATAGCTGTTGCAAAATCAGATGATATTATTGAAAAAACCGGGAAACGCACGGGCTATGAGCTTATCGGTGAGAAGGACGGCTGTGTCAACGGCTGCCGCTGCGGGATATCCGTGTACACGCGTGAGGAATATGACCTTGCTCATGCGGGGGCACATGATGACCAGGAGGGCTTCTTCGTCCTTGAGGGACGCGGAAGGGCGATGGTCGGGGATGACGAGATTGTGTTAGAGCCGGGAGTGTGCTTCGTGGTTCC
>CAKRIL010000041.1 GCA_934343915.1 uncultured Lachnospiraceae bacterium
AAGACTATCGTTTACAATGTAAACCATGAGACACTTACAGCAGATGATCAGATTATCTCAGCTGCTTCTTGTACAACAAACTGCTTAGCTCCTATGGCTAAGGCTCTTAATGATTGTGCAACAATCGAATCAGGTATCATGTGTACAATTCATGCTTACACAGGTGACCAGATGATTCTTGATGGCCCACAGAGAAAGGGTGATTTAAGAAGATCAAGAGCAGGTGCTTGCAACATCGTTCCTAACTCAACAGGTGCTGCTAAGGCTATCGGTCTTGTTATCCCAGAGTTAAACGGCAAGCTTATCGGTTCTGCACAGAGAGTTCCTACACCTACAGGTTCTACAACAATCCTTGTTGCAGTTGTTAAGGGTGAGGTTACTAAGGAAGGCATCAACGAGGCTATGAAGGCTGCTGCTACTGAGTCATTCGGTTACAACACAGATGAGATCGTATCAAGCGATGTTATCGGTATGAGATATGGTTCATTATTCGATGCTACACAGACAATGGTATCTAAGATGGACGACGGCAACTCACTTGTACAGGTAGTTTCATGGTATGACAATGAGAACTCCTACACAAGCCAGATGGTTCGTACAATTAAGTACTTCGCAGAGCTTAACTAATTATTAATTAGACCTTTATGGGTCCGGTCTTGTGGACCGGACCCATTTTTTCTATCATTAAAAAATGGAGGCATTATCATGTTAAATAAGAAGACAGTTGATGATATCAATGTAAAGGGCAAGAGAGTACTTGTTCGTTGTGATTTCAATGTACCTCTTAAGAATGGCGAGATTACTGACGAGACTCGTATCGTTGCAGCTCTCCCTACAATCAATAAGTTAATCAACGAGGGTGCTAAGGTTATCCTCTGCTCACATCTTGGAAAGGTTAAGAATGGCCCTAACGAGGGTGAGTCACTTGCTCCTGTTGCTAAGAGACTCTCAGAGAAGCTTGGCAAGGAAGTTGTATTCGTAGCAGATTACAATGTAACAGGTGAGGCTGCCACAGCAGCAGTTGCTGCAATGAAGGAGGGAGATGTTGTTCTTCTTCAGAATACACGTTTCAGAGGCGCTGAGGAGACTAAGAATGGTGAGCAGTTCTCCAAGGAGTTAGCTGATCTTGCAGATTCATATGTATGTGATGCTTTCGGTTCATCACACAGAGCACATGCTTCTGTTGCAGGTGTTACTAAGTTCATCAAGGAGAAGGGCGGAGACAATGCAGTTGGTTACCTTATGCAGAAGGAGATTGACTTCCTCGGAAATGCAGTCAACAACCCTGTTCGTCCATTCGTAGCTATTCTCGGTGGTGCTAAGGTTGCAGATAAGCTCAACGTAATCAACAACCTTCTTGAGAAGTGTGATACCCTTATCATCGGTGGTGGTATGGCATTCACATTCTTAAAGGCTAAGGGCTATGAGATTGGTAAGTCTCTTGTAGATGATGAGAAGATCGAGTACTGCAAGGAGATGATGGATAAGGCTGAGAAGCTTGGAAAGAAGCTCCTTCTCCCTATCGATACAACAATCGCTGCAGGCTTCCCTGATCCAATCGATGCTCCAATCGATGTAACAGTAGTAGATGCTGATAAGATTCCTGCTGATATGGAAGGTCTTGATATCGGTACTAAGACACAGGCTCTTTTCGCAGATGCAGTTAAGTCCGCTAAGACAGTTGTATGGAACGGACCTATGGGTGTATTCGAGAACCCGACTCTTGCAAAGGGTACAATCGCAGTAGCTAAGGCTCTTGCTGAGACAGAGGCTACAACAATCATCGGCGGCGGCGACAGCGCAGCAGCAGTTAATCAGTTAGGCTTTGCTGATAAGATGAGCCACATTTCAACAGGCGGCGGTGCTTCTCTTGAGTTCTTAGAGGGCAAGGAGCTTCCTGGCGTTATGGCAGCTGACGATAAGTAATCAATTAGATTGATACTAATATTATAATTTATAGTATGAATTCATTATATGATGCAGTGGCAAAAGTTCAAAAGCAGTTCATGTCTGCATGGCAAGGCTTTTGAACTTTGAGCCACTTGCTGTGGAGCAATTCGCAGGCATCATGTTTTCGTGCGGAATGGAGAAGAGTATGCGTAAGAAGATTGTTGCCGGAAACTGGAAGATGAACATGACTCCAAGTCAGGCAGTAGCTTTAGTAGAAGAGCTTAAGCCATTAGTAGTATCAGATGATGTTGAGGTAGTATACTGTGTACCTGCTATCGATATTGTACCTGTTGTCAATGCTGTTAAGGGAACTAACGTAGCAGTAGGAGCTGAGAATATGTACTTCGAGACAAAGGGTGCATATACCGGCGAGATTTCAGCAGACATGCTTGTTGATGCGGGCGTTAAGTATGTTATAATCGGACATTCCGAGAGAAGAGATTACTTCAAGGAGGATGATGTTCTCCTTAATAAGAAGGTTAAGAAGGCTATTGAAGCAGGTCTTACCCCAATCCTTTGCTGTGGTGAGACATTAGAGCAGAGAGAGCTTGGGGTTACACTTGACTGGATAAGACTTCAGATTAAGTCCGATCTTGCCGGTGTTGCAGCAGCAGATGTTGCTAACCTTGTAATCGCTTATGAGCCTATATGGGCTATCGGAACAGGTAAGACAGCTACATCCGATCAGGCACAGGAGGTATGTAAGGCTATCCGTGACTGCGTTCGTGAGATGTATGATGATGCTACGGCAGAGTCAGTGCGTATTCAGTACGGCGGTTCCGTCAATGCAGGAAATGCAGCAGAGCTTTTTGCTAAGCCTGACATCGATGGCGGTCTTGTAGGCGGTGCAAGCTTGAAGGCTGACTTTGGAAAGATTGTAAATTACAAATAATGTGAGCTTTCTCTGGGAACATAAATAGATTTCCTGAGGAGATGGAAGGAACCGGATTTGCGGGATAGCATGTCCGGTTCTTTTTGGTTTAGTTATGAAGATTCGGGTGTCAAAACATGCCAATTTAATATCTGAGTCTATAACGTATTATATTTATACATATCAGTTCCGTTGTCCGAAGCAAGATGTTCTAAGAACTCTGATAGAGGTATTCTATACGTTCGCCACCGAAGTAAAGCATACATCCGTGTATGCATTGCTTCTAAAGCAGCATCCGTGCTGCTTTTGGCTAGATATATAGCAGAGTTCTAAGAACATCTAAGCTTCTCCCAAAAGTCATGATATGTATAAATATAATACGTTATACACAGCTAGTTATATATAGCATGCTTTGACACCCGAATCTTATGAACAAAAAATTTATTATTAATGCAACAAAATATAATTTTTTCCGAGAAGATAGATGAAGGACACATTGGTTGATTGTGATTCGCAATCAATGGCAGGAGCCTTTGAGGGAGGTGAACGGATGAAGGATAATAACATTGTTGAATTATTTTGGCGCAGGAGCGAGAGCGCAATCGCTGAAACCGAACTGAAATATGGGAAGTATCTGCACAGCATTTCGTACCGGATTCTGACGGATACGGAGGATGCAAGGGAGTGTGTCAATGATACCTACAATGATGCATGGCAGTCAATGCCGCCTCATCGCCCTCTGGTTCTTTCCACCTTTTTAGGGAAGATTACACGCCGCATATCTATCGACAGATGGAGATTGAGAAATGCCCAAAAGCGTGGCGGTGGCGAGATAGTTCTTGTTCTTGATGAACTGGAGAACTGCGTTTCGGGTTCTGACAGCGTAGAGGGTGAAATGGAGCGCAGGGAGCTGGCTGAGCTGCTGGATTCATTTTTAGGGACATTGGCAGACACAGAGCGCAGGGTATTTCTTTGCAGGTATTGGTATATGGATTCGATTCAGACTATTGCGAAGCAGTTTGGCTTTTCACAGAGTAAGGTCACATCTATGCTGCATAGGACGAGAGGGAAACTGAGGACTATGCTTGAAAAGGAGGGCTATTGATGAAATCCAACGATTTACTTGACGCTATCGGTGAAGTGTCTGATGAGTATATTGCAGACGCGGAAAATGTAAAGAAAAGGAGAATGCCGCGGTGGGCAAGATGGTCCTGCACGGCAGCCGCATGCCTTGTCGCTGTGGCAGGGATTGGAGGCGTGCTGCTGATAAGAGGCGGCATAAACGGTGGCTCTGCTGGAGGCTCGGGTCATGCGGGCGGCAGCAGCTTCATGCGTTATGCAGGTCCGGTATTTCCGATGACCTTGCTTGAGAGTAACCCGGAGATTTCTGCTGAGCGCGATATCACAATGGATTTTGCGCCATGGGTTCCGGTATGGATTTCCAATGAGGAGGAAGCAGCTTCATACCCATTGGAGAGCGACAGGCAGGAGATTTTAGACAACTATAACGAATGGTATCCGGAAGGCGGATATTATCGGTACTCAGGCAATATTATAGTGAAGGATTCATATATCCTGGAAAACACAAGTGCACAGAATCAGACAGTTCATGTGCTCTACCCATTTGTTTCCAGCCTGAAGGATCTGGATAATAATATTCCGTCACTGACCGTGAATGGAGAGGCGCTTGAGACAACGCTTCATGCGGGCAGCTATGCAGGAGACTTTGAGGGCGCATGGGGCGGCAGCTCAAAAGAGTTAAAAGAAGGGAGCGTGAATCTGTCATATATTGAGAACTGGGAAGGCTACAGAAGCCTTCTTTCGGATGGAACTTATATGAACAGGGCGTTGGGAGATTTTGTAAATCTCAGTGATATTTCTGTGACGGTTTATGAGTTTAGCGATGCATGGGGGGCACCGAAGGATGATAAGGCGGGGATTACGAATCCTACTATCCGCGTTATGTTTGACCTTGACTACGAAAAGACGCAGGTATTGTCCTATGGTTTTAATGGAAGTCTATGGGACGGGGAGAATGGTATTATGGGGAAGGAATTTTCCATACGCCGACAGGGAGAATCTGGCTATGGAAGTCCTTATTATATCATTGTTGTCGGAGAGGATATACAGAATGTCGAATATGAAGGATATGTAACCGGCGGCTGGGATACTGAGAAAACAATAGAGGCCGGTATGACGATATCAAGAAGGGAGTCTAATCTGGAGGAGGCACTGAGAGTGGTTGCAGAGTCCGGATACAGGACTGCTTTTGAGATGGGATACTTCGAGAGCGATTACGATTATGGATTTGAATTGTATTTTGGCTTGTTAAAAGAGCATTTGATGGCATACAGTTCACTCTCCGGGAACGGAGTGCAGCGCTATGAGGATGGTGCGATTGAAAATATGGATGTGATTGGAGTGTCGCGCGTGTTCTGGCTGGAGGCGGAGGTCACAATTCCTGCCGGTAGCTATGCCACGGTTGAAGCAGTGTCCGAGAAAGAACCGAGCTATGATTTCTATTGTTCAAATACGGCGAACAGGAAGATTAGCGGGTATGATATGGTGACAAGGCTTGGAAGCAATCTGATATTTACCGGGCAGACAGCGAGATTAGAGGACAGAGGACGGATTGAGATTGTACGGCAGAATTTCGGGTTCGATATCGAAAACGGAATTAACGAGGTGGAACTTGACATGCAGGAGCCGCATTATTATCTGGAAGTCAGGCCCGCCGCCGCGGAATAAGGGCTTGTGTTTAGAAAAATGAAAATAAAAAAGAAGATAGGGCAGCCTGCTGCCCTATTTTTCTTTTTAATACATGGGAAGGCTGTGAGCTTCACAGTATCTTATATTTTTCAGATTAATTTTGATTTGAATATAGGATTCAGGTGCCAAAACAGGCTCTATAAGCTTAATCGTGTATAACATGATATACACTTTTAAAATAAATCATGATGTTTTGGCACCTGAATCAATATAGGAAAAAACTATAACAAACTCTAGGTAAAACATATTTGTATTTTTACGGCGGAGCATGTATAATCGCTTTTACAGTCAGAAATGTAAGCATATTGACATAGTAGGAAATTAGAAAGTGATGATTTTATGATAGAAATTAAGAATCTTAATAAGACCTACCATCTGAAATCCGGTGATGTCGAGGCAGCCAAGAATGTCTCGCTCACGATTGAGGATGGCGAAATATACGGAATAATCGGATACTCAGGAGCAGGCAAGTCGACACTTGTGCGCTGCATCAATCTTCTCGAGGTTCCTGATTCCGGAGAAATTACCGTGAACGGAGTGCAGCTCACAAGAATGGAGAGCACGCCGAAGGGTGAAGCATTAAAGAAGGTAAGTGACAAGGAACTTAACAAGGCAAGGCACGGAATAGGAATGATATTCCAGCATTTTAATCTTCTTGACAGAAGCACCGTATTTGACAATATAGCATATCCGCTTAAGTATTCAGGAAAAAGCAAGACAGAGATAAAGGATAGAGTACATGAGCTCCTTGAGCTTGTTGACTTAAAGGACAAGGAGAACGTGTATCCTTCACAGCTTTCAGGCGGACAGAAGCAGAGAGTTGCTATCGCGAGAGCACTTGCGAACAATCCGGGAGTGCTTTTATCGGATGAGGCGACGAGCGCACTCGACCCGGAGGCCACGGAGGCGATACTTAACCTATTAAAGAAGCTTAACAGACAGCTCGGACTCACGATTGTGCTCATCACGCATGAGATGACCGTAATCAAGTCGATATGCAGCAGAGTTGCGGTTATGGAGAATGGAGAGGTTGTCGAGCAGGGAGATGTGTACGATATTTTTGCACATCCTAAGCAGCCGATAACCAAGAAGTTCATCAATACGGTATCCAATCTCTCTAAGATTAACAAGATGATTGCCGAGAATGTGCCGCTTGTGCAGCTCTCCGGGAATGACAGGCTTGTGAAGCTTATATTTGAGAATGACTGCACAGGTGAGGCGGTAATATCCGATATCTCCAAGAGGTTTGACATCAAGGTTAATATCGTTCTTGCGAATGTCGAGATGATTGGAGACAGACCGCTCGGAGGGATAATTGTTATCCTTAATGGCAGTGATGAGGCACTTGACGACACGTTCGAGTACCTTAAAAAGATAAAGGTTGGAACGGAGGTATTGTCAAATGAATAATTTTCTTGAAAAGATAATGCCGAACGTACTTGATTACTGGGACAGGTTCACAACAAGCTGCGGACAGACTATTCAGATGTTCGCGATAGCAGGAATATTCACATTTATATTCGGACTTGCCTTCGGTGTGATACTCACGGTGACAAAAAGAGGCGGAATAAGACAGAATCTTGTTATATATTACATCGTTGATATTTTTACCAATGTATTCAGGTCAATTCCATTTATCATACTGCTTATCTTCCTGATTCCTTTCACAAGAGCACTTGTAGGAACGGCAATCGGAGTCAAGGGAGCGGTTGTTCCGCTTATATTCGGAGCAGTTCCGTTCTTTACAAGACAGGTTGAGACAGCACTTGCCAATGTATCCTATGGAAAAATCGAGGCGGCAAGGAGTATGGGAAGCAATACATTCGGACTTATATTCAGAATATATCTTCATGAGGCTGTTCCGGAGCTTATCCGAGTGACGACGATAACGGCGATAAGCCTTATAGGTCTTACGACGATGGCAGGTGCGGTCGGTGCCGGCGGTATCGGAAGCTTTGCAATCAACTACGGACAGAATCTCAACCATCAGGACATTGTAAACGTGTGCGTTGTCTTACTTCTCGCATTCGTATGTGTCCTTCAGACATTAGGTAATTTCTTCTCAAAGAAGACAACCAATAGAGAATTAATTACAAGGAGGAAATGAAAATGAAAAAGAATTTTATCAAGAAAGCAGCAACAGCATTACTTTTAGTGAGCACACTTGCTCTCAGTGCGTGTGGAAAGAAAGCATCCGCACCTGTTAAAATCGGTGTTCCGGATGACGGAACCAATCAGTCAAGAGCTATAAAGCTTCTTGAGACAGCGGGGCTTATCGAGGTTGACCCGGCAGCAGGATATACACCTGAGCTTAAGGATGTAACTAAGTACATCTACAACATCGAGATTGTTCCTACAACAGCCAATACGCTTACATCCACACTCGGGGACTATGGTGCAAGCACAATCAACGGAACATATGCAATTCCTTACGGACTTGTTCCTTCTAAGGATGCGCTTATCATTGAGAAGCAGAGCGAAGAAGGGGACAACCCTTATGTCAACATTATCGTTGCAAGAACAGCGGATGCCGACAATGAGGTATACAAGACAATAGTTGACGCATTCCATACACAGACAGTTGCAGAGTTCCTCTTAGAGGCATACAAGGAAGCATATTTCCCTGCGTTTGACTATGATGAGAATTATACGGTTGATGACAATTTTGTAAATGATATTTTAAACTATAAGTCATCCAAGGACGGAAAGACAGTTGTTAAGGTTGGTGTCTGCGGTTCATCCAACGACCACTGGCTTGCGGTTCAGAAGGTGCTTGATGATGAGAATGCCGGAATATACATTGAGCTTGTCACATTCGATGCATACAACCTTCCTAATGAGGCACTCAACAATGGTGATATTGACCTCAATTCATTCCAGCACAAGGCATATTTGAACAGCGATGCAGCTGCTAACGGCTATGACATTCAGGTTATCGGCGATACACTTATTGCTCCTTTGTCGCTTTACTCAAACAAGGTTGATTCACTTGACGCTTTAAAGGAGCTTGCGGGACTTAAGGAGAATTAGTCATGAACGAGCTTGAAAAAAAGATATATGACGAGGTCATTGCTGACCATCAGTATATTGTGGATTTGAGAAGATACTTTCATATGAATCCTGAGACTGCCAAGGAGGAGTTCGGAACCGCAAAGCGCATCGAGGAGGAGCTTGACAAGCTTGGAATAGAGCACAAGCGCGTCGGAGATACCGGTGTGTACGCCGAGATAAAGGGCGGGCTTGCCGGGGACAAGACGATTGTGCTTCGCGCGGATATAGACGCACTCGATGTTGAGGAGGCACATGACTGTCCTTATAAGAGTACGATTCCGGGGAAAATGCATGCATGCGGACATGATGCTCATGCGGCAGCACTTGTTGGTGCGGCGAGAATACTTGCTGCTAACAAGGACAAGTTCGGAGGTACGGTAAGACTTACCTTCCAGCAGGGCGAGGAAATCGGATACGGTGCAAGACTGTTTGTGGACGGAGGATACCTTGACGGAGCAGACAGAACCTTCGGTATACATGTAAGCTCGGCTTATGATGTAGGAAAGGTTGTGGCTTCGATAGGACCTAACAATGCGAGCGTTGACTGGTTCAAAATATCCGTTCACGGAAAATCAGCGCATGTATCGACACCGCACCTTGGTGTTGATGCGCTCTATATTGCAAGCCAGATTGTCGTTGCAATTCAGGCGCTTATCACAAGAAGAACCAATCCTCTTGAGAGCATCCTAATCGGTATCGGAAAGCTTGATGCCGGTACAGCGTACAATGTTGTCGCTGAGGAGGCTGCGATGGAAGGAACAATCCGTGTATTTTCACCTGAACTCAGAAAGGCAACCAAGGAGAGAATAGAGCTTGTCGCATCATCGATAGCTGCAATGTACGGCGGCACTGTATCGATAGAGTGGAAGGATTTTACTTCACCGCTTATCAATGATGAGGAGTCCACGCTTGAGGTGAGAAAGGTGCTCACGTCGGTATTTGGCAGGGAGAGCGTGGTCGAGAGCAGAACACCGTCACTCGGCGGGGATGATTTTGCCGAGTACATCTTAAAGGTGCCGGGCTGTTATGCGTTCGTCGGTTCAAGAGATTCTAAGATACCTGAGACCGGTGTTGCACATCACAATTCACACTTTGATGTCGGAGAGGATGCACTCACAGTCATGGTAAATCTCATGAGTATATATGCGATTGAATTTCTGAATGGAGAAATCGATAAATAAGCCAAAGAAATTAATAAATAATTTACTTTTAAAGAACCTGTATTATGGTATATAATGTAATCAGAATTATCAAGCTGCAAAGCAGTTCTGACATTATATCCATGATACGGGTTTTTTGGTGCCGGATTTTGTAGATGTGAGACTGATTTTGCAGGGGAAGAAATGAGGAACAGTATGTCAAAGAAATATATTTCATGGAATGTCAACGGTCTGAGAGCCTGCTTGGACAAGGGCTTTATGGACTTTTTTGATAAGGTGGATGCGGATGCCGTGTGTCTTCAGGAGATTAAGCTTTCAGAGGGACAGCTTAACTGGGACAAGCCGGGATACCACGCATACTGGAATTATGCGAAGAAGAAGGGATATTCGGGAACAGCCGTATTCTCTAAGGAAGAGCCGTTAAGCGTGTCGTATGATATGGGAATTGAGGAGCACGACAATGAAGGAAGAATAATCACACTCGAATATGAGGATTACTATCTTGTGACAGTCTACACACCTAATTCACAGAGAGGTCTTGAGAGACTTGATTACAGAATGAAGTGGGAGGATGATTTCAGGGTATATCTTAATAAGCTCAGAGAGAACAAGCCTGTTATCGTGTGCGGTGATATGAATGTTGCACACCAGGAGATTGACCTTAAGAATCCTAAGAGCAATCATAAAAATGCGGGCTTTACCGATGAGGAGAGAGGCAGGATGACAGAGCTTCTTGACAGCGGTTTTATAGATACGTTCAGATATTTTTACCCTGATGTCACGGACAGATACTCATGGTGGTCATATATGTTCCATGCAAGAGAGAACAATGCAGGGTGGCGTATCGACTATTTCCTTGTGTCTGAGGAGCTGAAGGACAGGCTTGTAAGTGCGGACATTCATCATTCGGTGATGGGCTCTGACCATTGCCCTGTTGAGCTTGTGATAAAGTGATATAATGTGCAATTCGTGATATGAAATAGAAAAGGGTGATTACAGATGGATATTGCTGAAAACTTAAAGCAGGAGATTGCCGTACTGCCAAAGAACGAGGATGCAGCGGAGTCTGACAGCGTGATGGAGTCTGATGAGGTCAGTGACGCTGCGGATGAGACTGAAATGTGAATCTTTCCTCGGCTGCGGAATTTTAATCACGCTTATGGGAAAGCTGCTAAGAAAGATAAGAAAGAGAATATTAAGGCGGAAATTGACATAATTTTATCAGTATGGTACAATTTCACACGGAAATAAAACAGACGGTACGGGAATTATATCAGCAGATGTACTGTTTGGAATAATATAAATCTAAAGGAGAATATTACAATGAGAAAGAAACCTGTTGTACTTATGGTACTTGATGGCTACGGACTTAGCGACCGTACAGAGGGCAATGCTATTGCACTTGCCAATACTCCTGTTATGGATAAGCTTATGAAGGAGTGTCCTTTTGTAAAGGGTAACGCCTCAGGTCTTGCAGTAGGACTTCCTGACGGACAGATGGGTAATTCCGAGGTTGGCCATATGAATATCGGTGCAGGACGTATTATATATCAGGATCTTACAAGAATAACCAAGGCAATCGAGGATGGAGATTTCTTCGAGAATAAGGCTTTGCTTGCTGCTATGGAGAATTGTAAGAAGAATAATTCAGACCTTCATCTTTGGGGACTTTTATCCGATGGTGGTGTTCACAGCCACATTTCACATGTATACGGACTTCTTGAGCTCGCTAAGAAGTGCGGAGTTGAGAAGGTATATGTTCATGCATTCTTAGACGGACGTGATACACCTCCTGCATCAGGCAGGGATTATGTCGCAAAGCTTGAGGAGAAGATGGCAGAGATTGGCGTAGGTAAGGTTGCATCACTTTCCGGACGTTACTATGCAATGGACAGAGACAACAACTGGGACAGAGTGAAGAAGGCTTATGATTCACTTGTGCTCGGAGAGGGTGTCAAGGCGACAAGCGCTGTCAAGGCTATGGAGGATTCATATGCAGATGGTGTTACAGATGAGTTCGTAATTCCTACCGTAATCACAGACGAATCAGGTAATCCATTGTCGGTTGTTAAGGAGAACGATTCAGTTATCTTCTTTAACTTCCGTCCTGACCGCGCAAGAGAGATGACAAGAGCATTCTGTGATGACAAGTTCACGGGCTTTGACAGAAAGTTCATACCTCTCACATTCGTATGCTTCAAGGATTATGATGAGACAATTCCGAACAAGATGATTGCATTCGAGAACGGCAGCATCAAGAATACATTCGGTGAATATATTGCAAGCAAGGGACTTAAGCAGCTCAGACTTGCTGAGACAGAGAAGTACGCACATGTTACATTCTTCTTCAACGGCGGTGTTGAGGAGCCTAATGTTGACGAGGCAAGACTTCTCGTAAACAGCCCTAAGGATGTAGCTACCTATGACCTTAAGCCGGAGATGAGTGCTCCTGAGGTTGGTATGGATCTCGTTGAGGCAATCAAGTCCGACAAGTATGATGTCATCATTATCAACTTCGCTAACCCTGACATGGTAGGACATACAGGTGTTATCCCTGCCGCAGTCAAGGCTGTTGAGAGAGTTGACCAGCTTGTAGGCGATGCAGTACAGGCAGTTAAGGATGTTGACGGTGTGCTCTTTATCTGTGCTGACCACGGAAATGCAGAGAAGATGATTGACTATGAGACAGGCAAGCCTCATACAGCACATACAACTAACCCTGTTCCGTTCATCCTTGTGAACGCAGACCCATCCTTCAAGCTCAGAGAGGGCGGCTGTCTTGCAGACATAGCTCCTACACTTCTTGAGATTATGGAGCTTCCTCAGCCTGCTGAGATGACAGGAAAGTCTCTTATTGTAAGATAATTTCAGGCGGATTACAGATGGTTAAACAGCCTGATTTATCCAATCCGTAAATAAATATATTATAAAATACTTGAAAAAAAGCATCGACTATGCTATTATGTCATAAGTCGGTGCTTTTTTGTGACCATATCGGTATGAAAAGGTACATTATGGTATCTTGATGTAGGAGGTGTGAACCATGGCAGTTTTGAAGATAATATTAACAGTGATTTTTGTAATTGATTGTATAGCTTTATCAGCAATAGTGTTACTTCAGGAGGGCAAGAGCGCAGGACTCGGAGCAATAAGCGGTGCTGCTGAGACCTACTGGGGCAGGAACAAGGGACGTTCTGCAGAGGGTAAGCTTGAGAAGTTTACCACAATCGCAGCGATTGCTTTCCTTGTAATTGCATTAGTACTTAATGTATTTTAACTACTGACACCCTTGCAGATGACACTGTGAGGGTGTTTTTGCGTGGTTGTGAGAGCTTTAAAAGAAACGGAGGGGATATTTAATGGATGAATTATTTGAGCAGAGAAAAAAGATGATAGAAGAGCTTATTCATGATGAACTGTATGTTCCGATGAAGATAAAGGAGCTTGCTATTTTTCTGAACGTAGCCAAGGAGGATAGGGGGGAGCTCGAGAGAGTGCTTAACAGTCTGCTCTCCGAGGGAAAGATTACTGTAACTAAGAAGGGAAAATACATGAAGCCTGACACATCACAGATTACAGGTGTGTTCGAGAGCCATCCGAACGGCTTCGGCTTCGTAACAATAGAGGGCGAGGATGATGATGTATTCATTCCTGCAAAATATACCGCAGGTGCACTTCACCATGACACGGTTCAGATTGTTATTACAAGTGAGAAGTATCAGGGCAGAAGACGCGAGGGCAAGGTTATAAAGGTCTTGTCACACGGAGCAGACCATCTTGTGGGCTATTATCAGAAGTCCAAGAGCTATGGCTTTGTGAGACCTGATGACCAGCATTTTCTTAAGGACATATATATACCGGCGGGTTCCGATATGGGTGCGGTGGACGGACACAAGGTTGTCGTGAAGATAACGAATTACGGTGATGATACACATAAGCCTGAGGGAAAGATAACGGAGATTCTCGGTCATGTAAATGACCCCGGAACAGACATAATGTCGGTTATAGCGGCATATGATATACCTGTGGAGTTCCCCAAGGAGGTTATGGACAGCCTTGAGGACATTCCTGACAGTGTGGATTCGAAGGCAAGTGCGGGAAGAGTTGACTTCAGAGCGCTTCAGACGGTCACTATCGACGGTGAGGATGCAAAGGACTTAGATGACGCGATAAGCATATCGAAGTCTGATAAGGGATATACTCTCGGCGTACATATTGCCGATGTCAGCAATTATGTCACGGAGAATTCACCGCTTGATAAGGAAGCGAGGGCAAGAGGTACAAGCGTGTACCTTGTTGACAGAGTTATACCTATGCTTCCGCATAAGCTGTCCAATGGTATATGCTCACTCAACGAGGGCGTGGACAGACTTGCACTCAGCTGTGTTATGGACATTGACTTGAAGGGAAATATTGTCGGACACAGAATATGTGAGTCGGTTATAAATGTTGACCGCCGTATGTCTTATACCTCGGTAAAGAAGATTCTTGCGGATGATGATACAGCGGAAAAGGAAAAATATGCAGACCTTGTGGATATGTTCTTTTTGATGAAGGAGTTATCAGAGCTTTTAAGAAGCAGAAGAGAGAACAGAGGCTCGATTGATTTTGATTTTCCTGAGAGCAAGATTATTCTTGATAAAAATGGGAAGCCTATTGATATTAAGCCGTATGAGAGAAATGTTGCAACCAGAATTATTGAGGATTTCATGCTCGCTGCCAATGAGACTGTTGCGGAGGACTTCTTTTGGCAGGAGCTTCCGTTCGTGTACAGGACACATGATGACCCGGATCCGGAGAAGATAAGAAGCCTTGCAACCTTCATAAATAACTTCGGCTATTCAATTCATGTCGGGCAGGACTATGTGCATCCGAAGGAGCTTCAGAAGCTTCTTGCCACGATACAGGACTCGCCTGAGGAGCCGCTTATATCAAGACTTACGCTCAGAAGCATGAAGCGCGCGCAGTACTCTACTGAATGTACCGGACATTTCGGTCTTTCGGCAAAGTATTACTGTCATTTCACTTCACCTATAAGAAGATATCCTGACCTTCAGATTCACAGAATCATCAAGGAGAATCTGCACGGAGGGCTTACGGCAAGACGCATAGAGCATTATGAGCGAATCCTTCCTGATGTTGCGAAGAATTCAAGCCTCATGGAGCGGAGAGCGGACGACGCAGAACGCGATACCGACAAGCTGAAGAAGGTGGAATATATGTCCTCACGCATCGGAAATGTGTATGATGGTGTGATATCGGGTGTGACGGCTTACGGCTTCTATGTGGAGCTGCCTGATACCATAGAGGGAATGGTTCACATCAACACTCTTGAGGACGACTATTATATCTTTGACGAGACACATTATGAATTGTACGGCGAGGTGAGCCACAGGACTTATAAGCTCGGACAACAGGTGACAGTCGAGGTTGTCGGAACGGATAAGCTTATGAGAACGATAGATTTTGAGGTTGTGCAGAAATAAAAAATTCAGTGAATAATGAATCGTTAATTGAATGGTTATGAACCTTTGGTTCAAATTTAAAATATCCATTGCAAATGAAACGGTACATGTGGTATAATCCTGAATGTTGACGGAAGGAAGAGAATGCTATGGGCGATAAAGATAATTACAAGTTAATAGCGAACAACAAGAAAGCCTACTTTGATTACTTTATCGAAGATACATGGGAGGCGGGCATTGCACTTCACGGCACTGAGGTTAAGTCGGTGCGCATGGGAAAGTGCAGCATCAAGGAAGCTTTCATTCGTGTTGAGGACGGCGAGGTATATGTATACAACATGCATATCAGTCCTTACGAGAAGGGAAACATCTTTAACAAAGACCCTCTCCGCATTAAGAAGCTTCTGCTTCACAGGCATGAGGTCAACAAGATTCTGGGCGAAGTATCCCAGAAGGGTTATACCCTTGTACCGCTTCAGGTCTATCTGAAGGGCAGTCTTGCCAAGGTTCAGGTTGGACTCGGACGAGGCAAGAAGCTCTACGACAAGAGAGACACAATCGCTAAGAAGGATCAGCGAAGAGAAGCTGAGAAGGACTTCAAGGTAAAGAATCTCTATTAATATTAATCGGGGTAGTAAAGGTTTCGACGGGCTATTTGAAGTCGGAGAAGCAAGCCGCACGGTCATGCGTCAAATGCCAAATTAAAATTAAACGCTGAAGATAATTTAGCAATCGCTGCCTAATGGCAGCCGTTCGACCTAGCGCACCTACACGTTAGGAACCGAGCGTCGACTCTGTAGGAAACGACACGGGCAAAGCTTTGAACCCGCGGGCGTATTATGAAGCTACTGAAGTGCAAATCCTGTTAATCGGAGCTGCATAGAGGGAAGAAGAGTTGCGTACGCAACTCAAAAAAGATTAACTAAGCTTGTAGAAGGACGATGGACGGTGGTTCGGACACGGGTTCGATTCCCGTCTACTCCACTCGAAGCGGTGGAAACGAACGGTTGTCCAACCGCGCAGATAGCGGTCTTTAAAAATGTATTCAGCGTCATATTATATGTGAATATGAGTGCTGAATACGAGGACGCTATTGAAAGTGATGTGATTACTTTCAAGATGATACAGGATTGGATAATGTACACTTATGATATTTCAATAAGTAAATCCAGTATCACACAGGTAAAAAATAAATGTGGTTTAAAAGAATTAAAAATAGGTTCTGCTGTGGCTGAATCCAATCCAAAACTAAGAAGTCAGAAAGAGAAATACGTTTTGGAAGCATTTAAGTATTTTAAAATCGTAGGTTAAAGGTGTCTGTTTTTACAGGCATCTTTTTTTGTGCGCTTAAGAAGCGCATACGGGAGCTTTTCTGAATGAAAGGAGGTTGCATAAGATGGATGCACTAGCTTTTGAACCATACACTTTTGAGGATGGTTTACAGATTAGTTTAAGAAAGAGATACCCGGATGCGGACATATCAATTTTTGATGTGAGCAAGAATAACGGGGTTAAGCTTCGAGCCTTGACGATTAAGAAGCAGAACAGCAATATAACACCTACAATCTACATTGACGGTTTCAGGGAACGCTATGAGAGGACACACGACATGAATGAAATTTGTGAGAAGATTGTAGAGATAAACGAGAATAGAAGTGTGGAAAATTTGGATATTAACATGCTTCGCTGCTTTGACAACGCAAAGGAGAGAATCTGTGCAAAGCTTATCAACAGGGAAAAGAACACGGAAATGCTTGCGGAGATACCGCACCGTGATTTCCTTGATTTGGCGGTTGTGTATTACATAAGTATTGAAGTCTGTGATGGCACAGCCTCTTTACTGATACACAATGGACTGGTTGAGAGCTGGAATGTCGATGAAGAGGAACTCTACAATATCGCCATAAAGAACATGCCAAAGCTTCTCCCTGCCGGTGTTAAATCATTGTTTCAGGTTGTCAGTGGAATGGTTGATGATACGGGCGTTGACATTGATGAAGCGATACAGGGAATCTCTGAAAGTATGTATGTGGTCACCAATGAGATGAAGACATTCGGTGCGGCAGTATTACTGTACCCGGAGTTTTTGAAGCAGATGGCAGACCACGTTCAGAGCAGCTTCTACATTATTCCAAGCAGTATACATGAAGTTATTGTTGTCTTGGATACAGATGAACTGATTGATGCAGAAGGACTGCTTGAAATGGTTAAGCATGTCAATGAAAGTGTTGTTACGGAAGAACTGCTTGCAGATAATGTTTATTATTACGACAGAGAAAGCGATAAAATCAAGGCGTTGTTTTGACATAAGCAGATGGTACAGCACATGCAAAGGCAGGAGAGTTATCCTGCCTTTTTAAGGAGCGCAGATATGGAAAATGAGAAAAACAAAGAACAATACTATGGCTACGAGCGGCTTGTAAGTCTTGGCGGTTTCATAGGAGCAAAGGCAAAGAGCATTCTGTATGGTCTGACCACGGAGGGGGTTCGTGATGCCATTGAACACACAGGCGGTATAGATGCAAACTTTTGGAGATTGGTGCCGGAGCTGGAATTTATTGATGATGAGTACGCAACGCCTGAATCATACACGGAGCTGGATGATGGAACGGAGGAAGCTGTCTTTGCTGAGAAGGGCGAGGGCAGCTTCTATCAGTTCCGAATGATTGCTACGGCGATGTGTATAAGGGAAAGCATAAAGCAGAACAGAAAGCCTTTCTTTGCTCACTGGACTGTGAGTAGAAAGCTTAGAAAGGTTTTAGACGGTCTGACACCGTTGGAAGAAGCAATACTTTGTGAATGGCTTGGATTCGGAAAGTCGGAAGCAGGTTCAGTGGATGCTATATGTAAGAACATGAGCTTTTACTCCACATATGAACATGTAAGGCAGATTTTGTATAAAATAGATTCTTATTTCCGTAACTATCCAAATGAAAGAGAAGAACTCAGTGAGTATGTTAAAAAGCAGAAAGAAGGTGGACTATGACAGACATGACATGTCTTGCAGATGGAATTGTGATTCCGGACACTCCGGGTACGGAAGGAAACAGAAATACGTTAGTTGTAGGCTCTACGGGCAGTGGAAAATCGGTAAGCATAATTTATCCGAAGCTGTTACACACTTATGAAGCTTCTATTATCGTCCCGCTTTCAAAAGTGGACGTTATGGAACGCTTCTCCACGATGATGAAAAAGAGAAACTACAATGTAGAGATTATGGATTTTATAAATCCACAGAACTCAACCGTGTGCTATGAGCCTTTGGCTTACATTAACAATGATGAAGATATTAAGAGCTTTGCTTTAAATATGGTAGGGATGCAGGAAGCAAGGAACATGGAACCGTACTGGTATGAGGCAGCAGCAAATGTTATCAGTGCGGAAATTATGATTATAATGCAGAACGCGGAATACGCAGGCAAGAAGGCAAGATTTTCAGATGTGGTTAAATTGCATGAGGTTTTAAAACTTTGTGGCAGCGAGCTTGCATATACCAACCTCGATATATTTTTTAATACAGCACAACGCATGTTCCCGAAGTCGAACATAAAGCAGCTGCTTTCAGTGGTGAGCGGTGTTGCTCCTAAGACTGCAAGCTGTATATTATCAATAGTAAATAACGCATACGGAAATACGTTTACAGAAAGTATTATAAAGACAATAAGGCTGAATAAAAGACTGGACATTGAGAGAATCGGAAATAAAAAGACTGTTCTTTTTGTACTTACGTCAACAATGAACAAAGCAGCTCACAGATTTATAAATCTTTTTTATGCACAGGTCTATAAGTCACTTTTTGAGTATGCACAGAAGCAGCCGACAGGAAGACTTCCGATACCTGTACACATACTGTGTGATGATTTCTGCTGTGGATGCGTGATAAAAGACATGGATTCATACATAAGCATAATGCGAAGCACAGGGATGGATGTATTTATGCTTATACAGAGTGAAGCACAGCTACGGGCATTGTACGGTGAATATGCAGCACAGACAATACTTGATAACTGTGATAACTATGTATACCTTGGCGGCAATGACATATCCACGGCAAGAAATGTGGCAGAGAAAATAAATAAGCCTGTCAGCACGGTTCTGTCATTACCGCTTGGTGATGTCATTGTAATAAGGCGTGGACATAAGCCAGTCACGGCACACAGATACAGAACGTATGAAGATGAAATCTACAAGGAAAATTTCATGGAAACAAAGGAGGTGATACAGAATGATATGGACACCGGCAGTTTCTGAGGAAAGCATATACGGAACAAGAGAGGTACTTCTGCAAACCAAGCAATTTACAGATGGAATTATGTTTTTGACAGGTAACATCACGGATGATACGGCTAATCAGTTCATTTCTGAGATTATGTACCTGAACAAAGAAAAAAAGCCGATTACGCTCTACATTAACTCGTGCGGTGGGAGCGTTACGGCTGGGTTATCCGTTTATGATGCAATACAGGCGTATGAGGGTGAGTTCAATATACACTGTTATAGTGTTGCCGCATCGATGGCAGCTATTATCCTTGCCTCAGGAAAAAAGGGACACAGGTTTATTACTCCCCACGCTAAAACCATGATACATGAACCGGCTCTTGCAAACAAGATTAGCGGTTCTGCAAGTAATATAGAAGAAACGGCAAAGAATATGCTCGAAACCAAGAATCTTCTTAATTCCATTATGGCAAAGCACACAGGCAGGACGATACAGGAAATAGAAGAGGCTACACGGTTTGACAATTTCATGGATGCGGAGAAGTCTATTGCATTTGGTTTATGTGATAAAATACGTTCCGTATTTTCCGAGTGAGTTATTGAACCCGATTCCCACACCATGGGAATAATAAGAGGCTGGCAGGTTTTCTGTCAGTCTCACTTTTTATTATATTACAGTCTACAAGAATAAGTGTCATATCAGTTTATCAATTAACCTATTATTTTTCATTAAAGAGCACAGTGTAAAAAATGATGATAAATCAGCGGTTTTTGCCTGTGATTATCACTTTATCATTTTATCACTTTTATACACAAATAATATTATATATGTAATTAAGAAAGAGTATATGTAGTGTAATGAAAAAAGTTTCATACACAGAATGATAAACTGATAAAGTGATAAGACAGCCTTTTGCCTGTGCCCTGTGATTTCTTTGGGGTATCTTAGCGTGACACATTTTGTGTTACAAAATAAAACACTGGAAAAAGCACATATTACAGCACAAATGACGTGGCATGTTTGTGACATAGTATTTGGATGTGGAAAATATTATAATGGATTGGATAGCGATTAAGGTAAATAACGCAGGGGAAAGGAGGGTTACGGCTTTGAGAAAATTTGTAGTTACTCCAAAGGAAGATGATAAATCACTGACCATGACGGTGAGAATCAATAAGGCATTACTGGAAGAATATGACGATTTAGCCGTCAAAACTAACCGTTCCCGCAACGAGCTTATATGTATGGCGTTGCAATACGCTCTTGATAATATGGAGCTTAAAGAACGATAAAAAGCACACCATAAAACATAGAGAAGCCTGAAGCTATGAAGATGCCGATACGGCAAAACAATAAGGAAGGACAGATTAAAGATGACTTACCATGAAATCAGAAATCGTAATAGGGACGAGCCAAGCGTTAGTAAGGACAAGCTCCGGCTCCGGAGACAGTTGTAAATAGAATATTTATACAGACCCTCCGGTGAAAGCCAAAATATATTTGCTCTAAATGTTCATAGGCTATTTTCTCCTTGAAAATTACATATCTGTGTGATGTTATTTGCTTGCAGATGTCAACAGCTTAGCATTATCCCTTCTCTTCAACCTCGCAGCAGTACTTGACATGCAGACGTTCTACGCAACCGTGTGCAGTGTCCCGTTAGACAAAGCCTTCTGGGCGAACACGGCGTGCAACGCAGCAGCCGCCGTGATGATGACGGTAATGTACGTCAGCCTCAGAACGATAATGGAACACAACAGAGAGAAAGACCCACAGGGCACAAGAAAGGAGCAGCATGAATGAGCAGGAATAACCATGAACAGGACATAAAAGACAGGCTGAAATTAGCCATGAAAATAACCATTACCGTTATCACCGTGGCAGTACTAAGCATGTGTCAGATAATAGTAATCGCGGCACTTGGCAAAGCAGCCTGCACAGGTGAAATCACAACGATAATCGCAGCGGGAGTACTGCTGACCGCGTGCCTTGTGGGCATAACGGCATTTTTAAATATCAATAAAAGACGGTAAAGACACTATACTCAGTGCTTGACAGCACCGGGCAGGTTTGTGTAAAAAAGATTTTAATTTAAGAAAGGATAAATAAACCATGAGAAAGAGAATTTTAACCATGACTGTCGCAGCCGTGACAGTAATCGCAGCCATGACAGGCTGTAATAAGAAGGACGCAGGAAGCGTTGAGACAACCAAGCAGAACACGGTAACGGACGCTGAGACTACGACTGCTGCGGAGACCACCACAGAGGCAGAGACAACGACCGAGGCAGAGACCACTACGGAGTACAGCTATGAGAATGACCCGTACTTCGATATGGAGAATGCACATGATGGCTCATATGGCAGCAAATGGTGTCTCATCGACGGTGATACATATATGGCTATCACCGGTGCGGAGTGTATCGCAGAGAATGTGCCGATTACGATGAAGGGTCTCCACGGCACATATGCAGAGCTCCATTACTACGGTCACAATGAAAAAATATTCTTGGACGAACTTCAGAACGGTGACGAGTTCAATACGGATGTCATAAAGAAAATCTACACAGTTCCTGAACAGCCGTACATTGAAAGAAAGTATTCGTATATACCTGTACTATGGATTGGCGAGGATGAAACACCGTGTTCTGATAAGTATGCATCCCTTTACTGTGTAAGATTTCTCTGTGAGTTTGACCTTGACGGCAAAACAACATGGCAGCTCTGCACCAAATGGAACTTCGAAAATGAATACGGTGTGGACATCAACGATTATATTGACTACAAAGCATACGCAAGAACCATCGTGGGAATAACGCCTGAAACAGAATAACACAAACCATCAAGAGAGCCTGTTCCGACAGGCTCTTTTTAATGCCACAGGGAAAGGACATAAAAGCGCCATGCCACAAACCGACAAGGCATCAGACAGGGCAGAGCTCACGGCAGCATACAGAACCATGATTGCACTGGCAGATGAGTACAACGCAGTCATGGACTGTGACGAAGCCGATGAAAAAACCATAAGGCACTTGAAGCAAAGCACAAAGCGTGCGAGGAACGCCGTGCAGTCTGTCAAAAACATACTGCCGCGCGCAGAGCATTAAACCGGGAAAGAGAGGCTGTCATGCAGAAAATAAACATACCACGAAAAACCGATGAAATCCACATAATATCCGGCAGAGAGAAAAGAGAGCTCGAAAGCATACAGAAGATAATGGCAGAGCTTATTGACACCTATGACGGTGCGGAAAACCCTGAGAGCAGCACGTCATGTCAGGATATGGAAGAGTTAAGAAGCCGCATGGAGCCCGTGATGGCACGCATGAGAATAGCCAACACCGTGATGATAGGTGTCCTGTACAACTGTCCGGCGGTCGGAGTGACCGTAACGGACTTTGAACAGAAAGGGGGCACGGACACATGCAGAAAGTCTATGTGATATCAGACAGGGAAATGGCTGAGCTTCAAAGCACGCAGGAAATCCTGTTCGCTCTAACCGACACCTACGAGACCGCCACGAACGCGGACGGTGACAGCGATGAAGACGAGATATGCCGGACCGTGGAGCAGTTAAAAGACCGCATGAAGCATGTGATGTCGTATGCGAAGAAAGCCGAAGAGGTGCTGTCGCACATCGTCACGCTTGGAAACGCAGAGAGCAGCGTGACGGTAACGGACTTTGAACTTGGAAAATAAGCACGCACAGACGCGGCTTGCAGAAAGGGAAAACCATGAGCAATAAGCTTACAAAGATAGCAGAACATGACACATACTGCCTTGGTATAAAGAGTATCGCAGCAGTTATAAAAGGCAACTACAGTCGATACTGTGACGGGCTAATCCGTGATAACGGCTATGACCCCGTCATCAGGACTGTTCCGGTCACGTCCGAAGACTTTCACGGGAAGTGGGACAGGTGGGCGCTATCAAGAAGCATGCGCGCCGGACGCAGCAGATAGTATGGGTTGAGAATAATACATGCAACAAAAATCCCTCTCAGGTGTTTGAGAGGGATTTATTTTTTTTGATATGTAAACAAGACCTTATCGAAAAAAAATTCGGAATTATGGGTACTTACTGATGCACATAAATACTATATAACGCCTTTAAGAATAAATCTTCCATATAAAGCTTACCTTGAAAATCATCCACATACCCGATATTTTCATATTTACCTTCTTCCTCACCATGCGAATAATCAGGCACATATTCAGCCACAACGCAAGACAAATATGAAATCAATATTTCATCAGCTTCAACAGGCATGCCCATACTGGTAGACTCATACATAAGACGTTTTATCGGTTGACTATCTTTTTCATAAGCTAATAAATCAGTTATATGGGATTTATAATCAGTTGTGAAAATACCGTTATCGTTGGCACTGAACTTTATATTGGGCACGTCCTTATTACCGTGATTAAGCAAAGCTCTTTCAAAATACTTCCCACCTTCATAATATAAATCGTTATCATCAGGATATGATGATTTAATATCAGACTTCAAGCAATCGAGCATACAATCATAAAACTTATCAGTTTTGGCACTTTGCACATCTATATTGCATCGTGTCAAAATGCAATTCTGAACTTCCTCTGTCAAAGAACAAAACTCACGATACATTTCTCTACGATACGGATATAAAGGATTATACATGTACGCCATAATGCACAATGGAAGCAGGTATATCTCTGACTCACAGGATGCCGAACTGTATTTCAAAATAAACTTTGTAGCGTCAGCATAAATTAAATCGGTTCGCCTGTGTTCATCGCGTTCATCAATCCGTTTATTCTGCTTTGACTGCCTAATACCCATTACAATAGTAACAATCAATGTCACAACAGCCACAAAAACAGAAGCTATTGCAGTAATAACATTAGCATATTCAATATTCATAAACATCACCTCGTATAATGTAAACCCATATAATGTACATAGACTAGTCCATTTCATAATTTTCAAACAATATTTTAGCACCAAGCTGCACGGCATGTCAACAATACGATACATTATTGGAATACAATTTAAAAGTAACGGATGACAGGAACTAAGGCTTTTAACACACTATGTCCCTCAGACTGGCGCACGGTCTGAGGGATTTTTTGTTTCACAATCTTATAGGACGATTCGTGCGGTTCTACATTTCAAAAAAGCAAAAAAAACCATAATAAAATCTTAGCGGTTATATTAATATTGACGGCATGTGTTGTAGCGGGATGCAATAACGAAATCAAAATAGACAAAATTGATGGCTTAACACATGCGTTTACGCTGTGTCAGAATGTCCGAATCAGCGTAAACATGTGAGGACTTCACCTGCCTGATAAATCAGCATTTTCATGCTATGGTTTACGCTTGTAAACGGTGGTTTACAGAAAAACGGCATAAAACGCCACACCGTTTACAGGCTTAAAGTATTGATTTTACTGGATTTTCTGCCAATCCTGCTTCCGACGCTCCGAAGGTCGCTGAGAAGCAAAAAAAGAGCATAAGACGTTTTGACG
>CAKRIL010000042.1 GCA_934343915.1 uncultured Lachnospiraceae bacterium
CCCATCATGTGGGCATTGACAGCCCACTCATCCTTCTGAATATGGAGTATATCGAACTTCTTTATCATGTACCACAGACAGCCCACACCTGCCACTACCTGCGCTATCGCGGTTGCCCACGCAGCTCCGGCAACACCCAGCTTCAGTACAATTATAAAGAACAGGTCAAGTCCTATATTGACAATCGAAGAAATGACAAGAAATATGACCGGTGTCCTGCTGTCGCCAAGCGCTCTTATAACTCCGGACACAATATTGTACAGGAATGTGAATGGTATCGCGGCAAATATAATCACAATATACTGATATGAAAAATCAATTATATCATCAGGTGTCCTCATAAGCTCCAATATCTGTCTGCACAACACTACGGTCACTAATGTAAGAACCACCGAAAAAGCTATTCCAAGCCATGCACAGTTGGCAACATACTTTCTCATTCCCTTATAATCACCTGCGCCGAATTTATGTGCGACCGGAATCGAAAAGCCATTGCACACGCCCATACAGAAGCCGATAACAAGGAAATTGACTGAACCCGTAGCACCTACACCGGCAAGCTCGTCAACGCCCAAAAAGCGTCCCACAATAACCGTGTCCACCAGATTATAAAACTGCTGAAATAAAAATCCAAAAAGAAGTGGCAGAGCAAAACCCACAATCAGCTTCATTGGATTTCCCTGTGTCATATCCTTCGTCATCTCAAAAATCTCCTTAATTTACAATAAATACCCTTTTACATTAATTCTTCAGCTTCATCTGATGTATTTTTTATATGATTTACAGCAGCCTTAACCTGCTGTACAAATTCAAGATTCTTCTGACTCTGCTCATATACCTGCTCAGCACTCACCGTAACCTCCTCGGTAACAGCCGACAACTGGGATATATTCTCGACAATCTTATTGTTAGACTCAGAAAGCCCGTTCACCTGCTTGTTGACATCATCGACATGACCTATAAGCTTCTCCATATTCTCATTAAGACTCTTAAATGATTCACTTGCTGTTTCAATCTTCCCGCTCTGCACGCCTGCCGCTGCTATCGTTCCCTTAACCGACTCAGCGACCTCATTGGCATCAGTACTCAGTTCATTGGCAATTCTTGTAATGTCCTCTGTCGATTTTTTGGTCTGCTCCGCCAACTGTCTTATCTGCTCTGCTACAACCGCAAAGCCCCTTCCGGCATCCCCGGCACGGGCACTCTCAATAGATGCATTGAGTGCAAGAAGGTTGGTCTGGCCCGATATGCTAAGAATCATTCCCGCAATCTTTCCCACCTCTTCCGTTCTCTCCTGAAGCTTACGCATAGCCTCGCTGACCGTCTCGTTGGTCATGGCAATATCAGCCGACTGTGCCTTAAGCTCCTCCATAAGCTCCATGTTCATCTTCACGCTCTTATTGGAATCCTCTGCAAGCTTCACCATCTCCTCAGAGGTCCTGCCCGTCTGTGTTATTGCAGCATTGATGATGGATGTCATGTTGTTCTGCTCCTGAATGCTTGCGGCAGTATTATTCGTTGCAGCAGTGATGTCCTTCATGCTTCCTGCGACGCTCTGTGTGCTTTGTAAAAGCTCATCCATAAGCTCGGTACTCTTAGCTGTATCTGCATTGACACTCTTTGATATATCCATAACCTTGTTTAAAAAGCCCTGAAGATTGTTCTGCTCCTCCTTCGTGGCTCCCATGGCATCATCATTAAAAGCAATTATTATCTTCCCGACATTGAGAATGGCTATACCGATAAATACAGTTAATATGATTTCACAAAAGCCGCTGACATTCATGACAAATACGCCTTTTTTTATATGTACCGCAGTCACGATGGCATACAGAACCGCCATTCCCACTGCCGTTTTTGCAAGCCCCTTCTTATCAAAATATGGAATCTGAAGCAAAAATATTGCAATGATTGCAAAGCTTATAAAACGTGCATCCGACTGAACTCCTACAAGAAAGAACTCAATCCCTACTTCATAAGTTGCAATTATCTTAAGCTGCTTCGTTGCCCTGTTACGCATGTAAATAACCGTATTAGCAATTGTGAATGCTGCCATCACCACGGTATTACCATATACAGTCATTGCTGAAATACTGCTCATAACCATCTTAAGCCACAGATATACAATAAATGAGCCACCAAGAATTACTGTTGCAATAATATAGAACCTGTTCATCCTTCTATATCTCTCTGTCATGTCATTATACCTGTACTTCTTAACTTCCATCGCAAACCCTCCCAAGTTGTATTTTATAGTACTTTCGTTACAATGTAGATTATAATTCAAACTTCATCCCATTTCCAGCACTTTTATAAATCTGTCTCATTTTTTTTACCGATTATTTGCCTGTTTCCGCACAGCTCATTTCCCAGCAGCAATGCCAAGCTTCTTCCTGACAATAATATAGCACGCGACCTGAAAAACAATGGTAACAAACCATGATGCCGGGTAGGATATGAACAGCACATCCAGTGACCTGTGAAGCGGAAATACTTCGTATATCCACACAAGACGTGTTCCAACCGTTCCGACCACCGACAGTATCATCGGCACTGTCGAATATCCCATTCCCCTCAACGCTCCCGGGAACAGGTCCATTATGCCGCACAAAAAATATGTAACCGTGCTGTATGTCAGCACCTCCATACCTGCCTTGACAACCTCTGCGTTATCCGTATATATCCACAGAATTTTATTTCCAAAAAAATATGCGCTGCATCCGAGCGTGAGTGACACTGCCATCGACAGACCTATGCACTCGATAAGCACCTTCGTCATTCTCTTATGGTTTCCCACTCCGTAATTCTGACTGGTGAAGCTCATGCAGGCCTGTGTAACCGAATTAATCGATGCAAACAAGAATCCGAATATATTGTTCGCCGCCGTATATCCCGCCATCGCTATTGAACCGAACGAATTGACTGACGACTGAAGCAGTACATTGGAAAAATTGATAACCATGCTCTGTATTCCCGCCGGAATTCCCACCTTGCATATCTGCTTAATGTACACGGGGCGGAGCTTAAGCTTGGAAAATCTGAGCTGGTAGCTGCTCTTAGTCCTGTACAGACATATAATGACGAGCACACATGAAATCATCTGCGAAATAACCGTCGATATCGCAACACCCGCAACTCCAAGGTGAAACACTATAACAAGGAACATATTAAGTCCCGCATTGATAACTCCCGCTATGACAAGGAATATCAGCGGTCTCTTCGTATCTCCCACGGCTCTCAATATCGAAGCTCCGTAATTGTACAGCATAAAAAAAGGCATCCCGACAAAATATATCCTCATATACAGCGTCGACTGGTCTATAACATCACCCGGTGTGTCCATAAGCTCAAGCGCGCCCCTTGAAAATATAAGTCCCACGAACACCATGACCACACCGCTTATAAGTGCGAGTGCCATTGCACTGTGCACTGTCTCCGACATTTCCTTGTCGCGCCCTGCCGCATAATATCTTGCCGCAAGTACATTCGCTCCAAGCGATATTCCTATAAAAAGATTAATAAAAAGGTTAATAAGCGAGGTCGTGGAGCCCACCGCCGCAAGCGCCTCACTTCCACTGAACTTACCCACCACAATTATATCAACCGCATTGAACATAAGCTGCAATATTCCCGACAGCATAAGCGGAAGGGAGAACGATATAAGCTTGTCAAGCAGTGTACCGTTACACATGTCTATCTCGTATTTTTTATCTCTATCTGCCATATTTACCTCATTTTAAAGATTATCCTGCATCATCGGATGCAGTAAGCCGGTATTCCAACAGCCTTAATGGTGCATGATTTCCGAGTTTTACGGTATGATTATAGTGCAAAAGTACAGTTTGTCAATAAATTTTTCTATTAAAAATTGAAATTCCCACCATGGCGTACTTCGATGTACACGCATAATGGGAATTTCACAATCACCTTAATATTCTGCTTTCATGTTCAACAGCCGCAATATCTGACTGCCCTCAATCAACCTTAAATACGGAAATCTCCTCGCTGAGCCTTCTGGCTGTCTCGTCACACTTGGCAACCTCGCTCGTAACCTCATCTGCCTCAGCCTTGACATCAATTGTCTTCTGTGCGATATCAGTCGTTCCCTTAGCTCCCTCATTCGTTGCTGTCGCAATTCCATCCATGGATGATAAAACTCCGTCAATTGACGCTAACAGCTCCTCCGATGTAGCGCTGAAATCACTTATGAGCATATCAATATACTTGGCATCCTTATTGTATGCATCCGCAACCTTGTCAAACATATCATAGCTTGCAACGACATCACCTCCCACGAACTCAAGAAGCTCCTGTGCATCCTTGGAAAGACGCTCAACAGATGATGTAACCGACTCCGTAACCTGCTGAATCTTGACAACGGCATCCTTAGACTGCTCTGCAAGCCCGCCAATCTCCGTAGCGACAACAGCAAAGCCTCTTCCCGCATCACCGGCTCTCGCAGCCTCAATGGAAGCATTGAGTGCAAGGAGATTCGTCTGGCTTGTAATCTCCATAATTGCTGAGGATAAAACCTCAATCTGCTTAACAACCTTGGCATCTTCAAGTGCCTTTGTAAGGCTCTCTCTTATGCTGTTATGTACCTCCGCAGCATGTGCACGCTGCTCTCTTGTATCATTCTGTGCCTTGGTTGCACGCTCATGAATGTCAGCAGCCTGCTGCGCTCCGTCCTGAGAACGTGTCGCAATATTCTTAGCTGCCTCCTCAATCTCATTTGACATACTCTTGACCGTATCTGAGGAAGCTGCCGTCTCCTCCATGCTCGCAGCAAGTTCCTGTGTCGTAGCAGATACATCCTCGATATTGCCCGTGAGCGAAACAACATTCGTCTTAACAGAATCAACAACCTCACCGATGATATTGCTCTGGTTCTTAACTTCCTTGATAAGAGCGCTCACCTGCTTTTTCATATTCTCAAGGTTCGCGCCAAGAACCCCGAAATCATCCTTCCTGTTCTGAAGCTTCTTAGGCAGCTCATGTGTGAAGTCACCATTTGTAATATTTCCGATATAGCCGAGTGTATGTCTGAATGACCTGCTGAGCTCAATCGCCATGTAAATGCACACTGCCAACACAAGATAGGCCATTAATCCTCCACCTGCAACAATCTTAATCATTGCCGACCTTGCATTATCCTGCATTGCCGCCGTCTCGTTCTCAACTGTGGTATCGATATAATCAATATAGTTGCCCGTTCCCACTACCCATCCGAACGGCTCGAAGGCCTTGCTGTATGCTCTCTTAGGCGAATGCTCCGTCTCACCTGCCTTTGGATACACATAATCGACATAACCGCCCTCGGCATTTTTTCCGGCATTTATGATGTCCCTGATGTATGAATTTCCCTCAGCATCCTTCGCATCCATACGATTGGTTCCCTCGGTTGAATTTCCGAGAAGAACAACATTCACGCCCTCATAGGTATCCGCCCAGAAGTATCCGCCGTCACCGTATCTGAGCTCACGAAGAAGCTTTGCTCCCAGCTCCTTTGCCTCATCAAGCGTATACTCTCCGTTCTCATATCCTGCATACACCGCATTCAGCATCGATATTGCATTGTCCACCTGATTCTTGATATTCTGGTCATAATCACTCTCGATGCTGGCACGAAGCACATCCTCAGCTCCGCTTTCCATCTCACTGATGTCCAACTGTGAAATCAGTACAATGGCAAGCGTTCCAATCAATGTTATGACTGCAAGAATTATCATCTTAACACGCACACTTAAGTTCTTCATAATAACACGCTCCTTTTGCTTTTGTTTTCTCATGCTTTCTCATGCTTTCTCATGCTTTCTTTCCCGTGTGATATCTACCGTTTAATTATAACTCTTTATGAGCATTTTGTGTACATTAAAATCATCATTTTTTGTTATTTTGCCATATATTAGTCTTAATGTCTAATTTACAAAATTGATTTTCATTTTCTCATCAACCGGATATGTCACAAGCCCTGTTCCGTCAAGCTTTTCGCGGTGCATGTCAACCGCTGTCACGCTGTGGTTGTCGTAGGTTGTGTAGTAGTATATTCCTTTGGATGCGTTGCAGCATGAGGTGTATATTGTAATTTCATACTTGCCCTCTGCCACCTCGCAGCATCCGCGCTGCTGGTCTACGCTTCCCAATATATGGAAGAACTGGCTCACGCTCGACTCCTCATCGTCCCCCGAAACCGAATTAAGCTTCGTATAAGCCACCCTCGCAAATCTTGATGCGGACGATAAATCTCCCGGAAGTCCGAGTGCTCCCATGCCTCTGCTGTATGTCTTAAGCTCAAGCTTATCGGAAAATCCGTTCTGTGGCTGCTTCGGCGAGAGCCCGATATAATTGTTGAGCATGAACATCTGTGTCTCGAACGGAGGATTGTTCGTGAGCACTCCGACCGGATTATCATACACATTAAGCCCCTCTGCCGTACACTCCACGGTAACCGCCTCATTCTCATCAGCAATCAGCCAGTGAAGCTGTGCCGCCGGAAAATTCCCGCTGAAGGTTGTCCCGACAAGATTCATCTTCGCAAGACATTCTCTCGCTTCCGCCACATCCGCGCACTGCGAAAGAATCCACGGAATGAACTCGAACTGTGCCACGTTCTCCCTTCCTTCCTCTATCTCCTGATACTTTGCATTTCCCACGAAGTTAAGTCCCGCCATTCCAAGACCTTTCTCGTTAATCGCATCATAGTAGAGCGGGTATCCTCCCGCAACATGCGCCATCCCGATTATGGCATAGTGACTGTCAACTCTTCCCATGTGCCTGAACTCAAACGGATACTTTCTCGGTGTCACCGCGACATCATCACCATATGAGAACTCATAATCAAGTGTTCTTCCAAAGTAAAAATCTTTCGTTCTGTAGGTTGCTGCCGTGCACATATAAATACCTTCTTTCTTGTTTTTTATGAATTTAATTTAATATCACGAATTGCTCTGCTGCAAAGCAGCTCTCGCAATTCCAGAGCATTCGAAATCCGCTGATTTACTGCGTAATTCGCTGATTTCTCATGTTTTGCAGTCCCTTTTGACCCTGATATCATATTTATTTTTGTAATGTGTATTAATTATATTACACATGATTTGATTTCAAAAGGGGATTTTGGCGTTTTGTGATTCGATATGTTATCTATTCTGCCTGATTTTCAAGATTTTATTGAGAAATTGATTTTTTCTATAATTAGTTCCTGTCACGGATATACATGGGTATACAACTTGCCTGTGTTTGCTGCATACCCATATTATTCCTTTTTTGACTGCTCTGCGGGCATGTCAGCCCTCCCTATGCTCCCCCTACCCAAAATCACGCTGATATGGCGCAAAAAATGGGTATACAGCTCATTTTATTGAACTGTATACCCGTTTCACACTACACAAAAATCCCTACGATAAGTTTTACAACAAGCGCTGCTGCCCATGCTACGGCACACTGCCAAAGCACTACTCCTACCGCCCACTTTGCTCCGAGTTCACGCTTTATGGCGGCTATTGCTGCAACGCATGGTGTGTAGAGCAGGCTGAATGTCAGAAGTGCTGCTGCCGCGACAGGGGAGAGCACCGTGCTTATGCCTGCACCAAAGAGCACCTCAAGTGTTGATACTACGCTCTCCTTCGCCATGAAGCCACTGATGAGTGATGTGCAGATACGCCAGTCGCCCAGACCGAGAGGTCTGAATATCGGAACTAAGAGTCCGGATATTGCGGCAAGTATACTGTCACCTGAATCCTCGACCAAGTTAAAGTGCAGGTCAAAGCTCTGTAAAAGCCATACGATAATCGTTGCTATGAGAATTACGGAAAATGCTTTCTGGAGAAAATCCTTTGCCTTCTCCCAAAGAAGCTGTCCTACATTCTTAGGACTTGGAAGTCTGTAATTAGGGAGTTCCATGACAAACGGAACAGGCTCGCCCTTAAACAGTGTTCCCTTATAGAGGAGTGCTACAAGTATACCTACAACGATTCCGAGAAGATAAAGCCCCGCCATTATGAATCCACCCTGCTTTGGGAAGAATACGCTCACAAAGAACGCATATATCGGAAGCTTGGCGGTACAACTCATAAAAGGGGTGAGCAGTATAGTCATCTTTCTGTCCCTCTCACTTGTAAGCGTTCTCGTCGCCATAACGGCAGGAACGGTGCAACCGAAGCCAATGAGCATAGGAACTATACTTCTTCCTGACAATCCGATTTTTCGAAGAAGCTTGTCCATCATAAACGCAACTCTGGCTATGTATCCGCTGTCCTCCATGAGTGAGAGAAAGAAGAAAAGCGTAACTATAACAGGCAGGAAACTAAGCACGCTTCCAACACCTGTGAATATGCCGTCAATCACAAGGCTCTTTAATGTGCTGTTTACGTTCGCCGCAGTCATAGTTGCTTCCGTCAGAGCGCTGAGCTTATCAATGCCAAGCTCAAGAAGCCCCTGAAGCCATGCCCCTATGACATTGAAGGTAAGGTAGAACACAAGAACCATTATCACTATAAAACAAGGGATTCCTGTATACTTTCCCGTAAGCACGCGGTCAATCTTCTCGCTTCGTATGCGCTCTTTGCTCTCTTTCGGCTTGACAACCGTCCGTTCACACAATCTTTCAATAAAGTCAAATCGCATATCGGCGATTGCGGCACTTCTGTCGAGACCACGCTCAGTCTCCATCTGCTTTACAATGTGTGAAAGCATTTCCGTCTCATTCTCATCCAGCTTAAGCTTATCTATTATGAGATGATCACCTTCTATAGCCTTAGTAGCTGCAAATCTTACAGGAATCCCTGCACTCTCAGCATGATCTTCTATAAGATGCTCCACAGCATGTATACAACGGTGAACAGCACCGCCATGATCCTGTTTGTCACAAAAATCCTGTCTTAGCGGGCGTTCCTGATATTTTGCTATATGAAGAGCATGCTTTACAAGCTCGTCAACCCCCTCATTCTTTGCCGCAGAAATAGGAACGACCGGCACACCTAACATTCCCTCCATTGCATTTACATCTATTGAACCATGATTTCCCGTGAGCTCATCCATCATGTTGACTGCAACGACCATAGGAATATCCATCTCGAGAAGCTGCATTGTGAGATACAGATTTCTCTCTATGTTCGTCGCATCTACGATGTTGATTATTGCCTTAGGATGGTCATTAAGTACAAAGTTACGGGACACAATCTCCTCACTGCTGTAAGGCGACATTGAATATATTCCGGGCAAATCCGTAACGTCGGTGTTAGGATACCCCTTTATTGAACCATCTTTTCTGTCAACCGTCACACCCGGAAAATTTCCGACATGCTGGTTAGATCCTGTCAACTGATTAAACAGTGTAGTCTTTCCGCAGTTCTGATTGCCTACCAAGGCATATGTAAGCTTCGTTCCCTCCGGAAGAGGGTTCTCATCCTTCTTGGAATGGAATTTTCCTTCCTCCCCCAATCCCGGATGCTCCAGCTCTTTTCCGTTCAGAATTCTCTCGTGACTTCTGCTTCTTTTAGCAATGATTTCAATTTCAATCCTGGCTGCCTCCGCCAGACGCAGCGTAAGTTCATATCCATGAACCTGTAACTCCATCGGGTCCCCCATAGGTGCCAGCTTCACAACGGTGACCTCCGCTCCGAGAATCATACCCATGTCAAGGAAATGCTGCCTTAGTGCGCCACTCCCTCCAACGGTCTTAATCACACCGCTTTTTCCAATCTGCAATTCATCTAATCTCATACATAATTCTTCCGTCTGATTTTTTTTCGTGATAGAAATTTCAGCATTGACAGGGCACGTCATACTTTGAAATATTCTATACTCTTTACAAGCTCATCTGCAATCGTCTTGAGCTCATCTGCACTATTGTATACCTGCTTGAAGGTATCGGCAACAACCTCCGTCTGGTCGTAGGTGTCGCGGGTGTTGGCGAGGTTGTCCTGCGCGATGTCGGAGAGGTGCTCGACAGCCTGAAGCACTTCATTTCTTGCGTTTTCAAGTCTTCCGGTGCTCTCCTTAATCTGAGCGATGCTCTTCATTGAGCTTGCAATCTCATCGATTACCTCGGCAACAACCTTCTGTGTCTCCTGCATGCTCTCACTTTGGCTTGCGATAATCTCCTGCATCTGCTGCATTGCCTGTACCGCCTTGGCAGAATCGACGCTGAGCATATCGGCGGTCGCCTCAATCTCCTTGCTCGATGTGTTGGACTGCTCGGATAGATTCTTAATCTGCTCTGCAACTACTGCGAAACCTCGTCCGCTCTCACCGGCTCTTGCCGCCTCAATTGAAGCGTTAAGACTTAACAGGCTGGTGTCCTCAGCTATGGAATTGATAAACGTCGTAGCCGTGTGAATCTTCTGAACCGAATCGTTGGTGCGGTTGGTCTGCTCCTGAACCTCGGTAATTATACGTCTGACATCATCATTGATGCTTCTCAAGCTTCCGAGAGTCTTAGATGCCTTCTCGCTTGATAACTGCATTGATGCCGCATTGCCGCTCAGCATCTCTGCCTCTCTCGATGTTTCAGTGATGTTCTCACCCATAACTTTCATGTGCTCGGAGGTATCCTTGGAGTTCTCTGCCTGCATCTGCGAATTGTCAACGACCTGACTGACAGCCGTGCGCACATTGTCCATGGTTCCGTTCGTGTTGTCCGCAGCTGTTCCAAGAAGCTGTGCGGCATCAAGAAGTGCCTTGGCATTCTTGGTGATATCCTTGATTGTGGACTGCATCGCATCCCTGAGTGTTATCGTAACTCTTGAAAGGTCGCCAATCTCATCCTTCTTCTTAAGGAGCTTATCGTCAACCCATACATTCAAGTCGCCATCGGCAATCTTTCCTACAAGCTGGACACTGTTCTTGATGTTCTTACTAATGCCTGTGGCAAGCTTGGCACTGACGGCAATACATATAAGCATGATTACGCCGACCGCTGTTGCAATGGAGCGGATGATTCGGTTGATTACCGCATCCTTTTCCTGCTTGTTCGTTCCGACAAAGACCATTCCTATAATCTGATTGTCCGTATCGTTCTGATATACCGGCATAAAGTATCCGTAATTGAGCGTTCCGTCGATTGATACCGCATGGCTGAAATATTCCTCGCCGCCATTCAATACCTTCTCAACTATCTTTTCCCCGGCGGTTGAGCCAAGTATTCTGTCACCATTGGCATCCACGGCTGAGGTCATTATTCGCTTGTCCCCATAAAAGAAGGTTACATCCATTCCGGTGTTGCTCTTGATTCTGTCTACAAGACTCTCCGACTTGGATATGTTGTAGCTTCCCTTCCATATGTCGCCGTTGCTGCTCTGCAGATAGTCGCCCGTATTCTGGTCATAGGCTGCGAGCGTCGCCGCCGCTGTTCCCTTCAAGGCCTCCTCAATCTCGTCGAGCATTGAGCTCTTAACCATGGTAACTATAAAAAGCATCGAAACTATACCCAGAATAAGTACCGGGCTGATTGTAATTGCGAGAATCTTCTTCTTAATGTTCATTGCGCCACCCCTACTCTACCACGTTGACAGTCTTGAAGTACCAGTTAATAGCTCCTGTTATTGTCGCATCATCAAGCGTCTTTCCGGCTTCTCCCACGGTCGTTCCCTCGTTGGTCTCAATAACACCATCGAATACGCCAAGCTCACCTGAGAGTATCTGCTTCTTTGCCTCCTTGACCTTCTCTGCAGTTCCGTCCGCGCAGAAGTCTGCGAGCTCTGTGATGCCGACAAGATTCTCGTTCATACCGCCGTAATAGTTGCTTCCGTCCCATGTTCCGTCAATCACGCTCTGAACCGCCGAAGTATAGTATGCACTCCAGTTCCAGATAACACTGCACAGGCATGCCTCAGGTGCTTCCTTACTCATATCCGAGTTGTAGCCAATGCCATACACTCCGCGCTCCTGCGCCAAGGTCTGAGGATAGGGGGTGTCGCAGTGCTGTGTAATCACATCACAGCCCATGTCAAGCAGCAGCTCAGCCGCAGCCTTCTCCGCATCAGGGTCATACCAGCTGTTGGTGACCTTTACATATACCTGTGCTTCCGGGTTGACCGAATATATACCGAGTGCAAAGGCATCAATGCCTCCCGTAACCTCAGAGTTGCTCGAATCCATGGCAGCCACATAACCAATCTTGTTGGTCCTGGTGTTCATTCCTGCCACGATTCCGCTGAGATACCTCGCCTGATAGATTCGTCCAAAGTAATTGTTGAAGTTCTTCCCGTTGCTGAGATAACCTGTTCCGTGGGAGAAATATATATCCGGGTATTTCTCCGCCATCTCTGCCGTCGTGTTCATATATCCCCAGCTCGTCGTAAAAATGATGCTGCAGCCCTCGTCGATACATTCCTGAATCGCTTTTTCCGTGGCTTCCGCATCGGAATCCGCTACATTTATCTTTCTCACAATCTGGTCATCAGACAATCCAAGGTTCTGCTGCATTCCCTGAATACCAAGGTCATGCGTATATGTATATCCGCTTCCCTCGGCGGGGTCTGACAGGTGAATTACTCCAACCTTAATGTTCTCCTTGGAGATTCCCTTGGAGGATGTCTGTGTGTCCTGCCCGCTCTGTGTCTGTACATTCTGCTGCCCGCTGCTGCCGCCTGTCAGATTTGTCGCATAGTCATCAATCTGTGTCGCTGCCGAGCACCCGGTAAGCATCAGACAACCGGCAAGCATCGCCGCAAGTTTCTTCATAGCTTTCTTCATAGGTGCATCTCCTTTGTCTTATTTAGTTTTACCACATACACTCGATGACGGCGGGAGTGTCTTCCCGCCATCATCTTTTATAGACTAATTATACCTCTTCCGGCACGCGCACGCAAGCCCCGTTTCTTAATGCTTTTTACCTGAAAAATCAAAGGTGAACACTGCATCATGATTGTCGAATTCCTCGTTGCTCACCCATGTAACGCTCTTATCCGTAAGATTATACAGAGCCGACCATACTGTTATACTGTTGGAGTCCGTCTTGCCATGCTCCACATCCCACTTACGTCTGCCGACAAGTCTTAAGATGTCCATGCAGTCCTGCTCAGATGCAATACCCTCTGTGTTGGTTCCGTCCGGATTGACTGCCTTCTCAATAGCCTCGTATCTGTCAAGTCCCTTCTTGTCATCATCAGAAGCATAGTAATCAGGTGTTATTATAAAGTTCGTAAGATACTGGAAATTGTCAGCCGCCTCCATAGCTCCGACAGCGGCATCGTCGTCATTGTAATATACCCTAAGCTCTCTTTTCGTTCCGTCGGTATCGTTCTCATCATCAGCGGCAACCCACTCCAGCACGGCAGATTTTCCCGTGCTGTCGGCTACCATATAGTGGAATGAGGTGTTGGCGCTGTCATGAAGGTCATACTTTTTCACAAGCTCAACCGCTTCATCGACGCTCGCCGCATAGTCAAGAATCATTCTGAGCATTGTCGTGGAGGTTATGTCGGGTCTGTCAGTCTGCTGATTGGTCGCTGCAACCTCACCCTCAGGTCCCTGATATGACATATAGATTCCGCAGGCAACACCCTTCTCATTGATTCCGTCAAGCGGAATATAAGGTGCAGCAAGACAGATTATCTTCTTCGTAATACTGTCAAGCTCCGCTCCTCCGCCAATTCCTATGAACTGAAGGTCAGCACTCGATATTGAAGCATATCTTCCGTCCGTCGGATTAGTTCTCACAATTATTGCCGTCGTCGTTGAGAAATCATAGTTTCTTCCAAAGTATCTGTCACCCTGTTCATCCTGCGCGGTAAACGATGAACAGCCAATGTTCTTTGACTTGATGGTCATAGGTACAAGTCCCTTGGTGATGTTTCCAACAATAAAATCAATAAGCTCGGTATCATCGGATACTCCTCCCTGCGCTATAAAATCATCAAAATAGTAGCCGCCCTTCACGTCCATTATATACACGGGAGCGCTCTTGTTCTCATCCTTCGCCTCGACAAGCAGCTTAATCGATGCAACTGACAATATTTCATTGTGCCATATTGCAAATATTGCTATTGCAAGCACCACAACCAGCGACAGCAAAGCCACCGCTATACCTATCAGAATCTTTTTTAACTTCTTCTTTTTCATAATTATCCTCTCCACAGAGCACTGATACTGTGCTGCCGTTTAACGTATTTTGTTGATAGCTCAACAAACCATCAGATAATAACACCTGACGTAAGAAAAGTCAACCCGTCCTTTTTGACGGCAGATTTGACATACGATTAACAATCATATATAATGATTTTATTTGACGGACACCGCCATACAAAAGAAAAGTGGAATTGTCCACATAGGAGATTATCATGAATAAATTTAAAGAATTCTTAAAAAGAAAAGACATCGAAATTTCCGGAAAGCGATACGGCATAGATGCCCTCGGTGCAATGGCACAGGGACTTTTTGCCTCACTTTTAATCGGAACAATTATTGCAACTCTCGGCGAACAGCTCGGTATAGCAATCCTCGTCACAATAGGCGGATATGCCAAGGCTGCAACGGGACCGGCTATGGCTGTGGCAATAGGCTTCGCGCTTCACTGTCCTCCATTGGTTCTGTTCTCACTCGTCGCGGTCGGCTCGGCAGCCAACACACTCGGAGGTGCCGGAGGCCCGCTCGCAGTTCTCATTATCACGATACTTACTGCCGAATGCGGCAAGGCTGTGTCTAAGGAGACCAAGATTGACATTATTGTCACTCCGTTCGTCACAATAGTTGTGGGAAGCCTTCTCTCGATGCTCCTCGCCCCCGCAATAGGAAAAGCTGCAAGCAGCGTAGGTGCCGCAATCATGTGGGCAACAGAGCTCCAGCCTTTCTTCATGGGTATTATCATATCGGTAATTGTAGGAATCGCCCTCACACTTCCTATAAGCAGTGCCGCAATCTGTGCAGCTCTTAGCCTTACGGGGCTTGCAGGAGGTGCCGCACTCGCAGGGTGCTGTGCCAACATGGTCGGCTTTGCAGTATTAAGCTTCCGTGAGAACAGATGGGGCGGCTTGTTCGCTCAGGGTATCGGCACAAGCATGCTTCAGATGGGCAACATCGTGCGCAACCCGCGCATATGGCTTCCCGCAATACTTACCTCCGCCATCACGGGGCCTATTGCAACCTGTGTATTCAAGCTTCAGATGAACGGTGCGGCAGTTGCCTCGGGAATGGGAACCTGCGGACTCGTAGGTCAGATAGGTGTGTACACCGGATGGCTGAGCGACATCGCCGCCGGAACGAAGGTCTCCATAACAGGCTTTGACTGGCTCGGTCTGATACTCATAAGCTTCATCCTTCCGGGAGTTCTCGCATGGGCGTTCGGACTTCTGTTCAGAAAAATAGGCTGGATTAAGGAAAATGACTTAAAGCTGGATTTATAATCCGGCTTTTTTCATATCTTTAACCCAACCTGTCTCATTACTCAGTACGTTTCTTTCCCCAGAAGAACAGTGCCACCGTTCCCGGCCCTGTATGGCTTCCTATCGTCGTACCCACATAATTAATCTCTACATGTCCGTTGAGCTTCGGGAATCTCTCCTCGACCAGCTTCGCTACCGCCTTAGCATCCTCCACGCAGCCCGACTGTGAGATATAACACTTTCCGCTGTATTGAAGCCCGTTCTGTACGCACTCCTCCATCTTGTCTACGATTGCCTGAATAACCTTTTTCTTGGTTCGAATCTTATACCTCGGAATGAGCCTTCCGAGATTATCCATGTTAAGAAGCGGACATATGTTGAGCACCTTGCCGATTGTTCCCGCTGTCTTGGATATTCTTCCGCCCTTGATATAGAAGGATAAGTCCGTCGAGAAGAACCAGTGGTTGAGGTTAAGCTTATGCTCCTCTATCCACTCATGTAGCTCGTCAATACTCCTTCCTTCCGCTCTCATGGCCGAAAGCGTATCCATGATAAGTCCGTAGCCCGAGGAGGCTCCGAGCGAATCCACGATGTATATTTTTCTGTCGGGATACTTTTCCCTGAGCACATCCGCCGCAATATTTGCAGAATTAATTACACCTGATATTCCCGACGACAGGCACACATGCATGATGTCATATCCATCCTTTAAAAATGGTTCAAAGTACGCCTCGAATTCGTCCGCGTTGACCTGTGAGGTCTTGGTATCGGCACCTGCTGCCATCCTCGCGTAAAAATCTTCAAATTCAATGGTCTGTCCCAAGTCATCCGGATATTCCACTCCGTCCAGTTCGTAATGGAAGCAGATATACTTCACGTCAATCCGTTCAAAATGCTCCTTGCTCAAATCGGCTGTGGAGCAGCAGCTTAAAATATATTTTTCCATGGCGACATCTCCTTTTTAATTATTAATGTAAATTAGTATGCTTTGACGTTCTTAAAGTACTGTATAAGAATATTCTTTATATAATTATACCTTCTTGCATATGAATTTTCCACCCTTATAAGCTCAAATCCATGTGCTCTGCATATTGCATTCTTTTTGGCATCCCTGATTCTCACCGCCTCGTTGTCATGGTGCTCCCTGCCGTCAAGCTCTATCGCAAGAATAGGCATATCCCTGTTCTGATATTCCCTCTCATACACCACAAAATCAAAGCGTCCCGTATAAAACAGGTCATCATAAGAATTATTTTCCTGAAATACATGAGCTATACTTACTTCCTTCTGAACAACACATTTTTTGTTGGTGTTGAGCACATTGTCAAGTGCATGGTTGAGCGTGGTAAGAAAGGCTGCCTCTGTCTCGGTGCTGTACGGCTTGATTCCAAGCGCTCTTGATGAGTTCTCACGCTTGCTTACCTGAGACTCCCCATTGGTTTCGACATACTTTATAAGCTCATATAGGTCGTCCTGTCCCTCTGTATGAAGTCTTGTCAGCTCTCTCTTGTCAGCCAGCACGACAAGCTGTTCCTTAGCCCTCGATGTCGCGACATTTATAAGCTCCTTGTTGTTCTTAAGCCAGTCATAAGTCCCTTTCGCCGTATGGGAGGTAAGCGCAAGCGAGAACAACACCACATCCTTCTCATCCCCCTGAAATGCATGAACCGTTCCGCAGGTCACATCATCAATTCCGTTCTCCTTAAGCATGTTCGTAATGAGCTCCTTCTGATTGGCAAATGGTGTGATTACTCCTATGCTTCTGTCCTTGTTGTTCTTTATGTATTCCACAATCTCCTGTGCCTCTCTCGGCGCGGTATTTTTATAGTATACCGTATCATTCGAGATATTTTTTAAAATAAGCGGATGCTCCTCCCTGCTGCGTGTCTCAAGGATAAGCTTGTTGTTATAATATTTTTTATTATTAAAATCTATGATTTTTTTGTTGCAACGGTAATGATGGCTTAGAAGAATCTCCTCACTGACCGCATCACACGCAAGGTATGTCTTATAGATTGAATTCTTAATATAATCATACTCCTCCGTGATGCCGTATATTCTCTTGAGCTTGTCATTATCTATCGGATTGAGCAGTATAACCGGGCTTAACTGCTGAGGGTCGCCCACCAGCATAAGGCTTCTTCCGCGTATTATCGGAACCAGCGACATGGATATATTTCCCTGACTTGCCTCGTCCATGACAACCATGTCAAAATATGTACCGGGGCTTCCGAGCTTATGTGCCGAGATTGAAGTGGTGGCAATTATCGGAAATATTCGCTGGAACTTCTTAAGATTCTCCTCCTGCTTTATATATGCGTTAAACCGCTTTATCTTAGTCTCATTATCCTCACATAGTACTATGTCCATCAAGTCCTTGTTCTTCGGCTCCTGAAGACGCTTGATATACTTAGCTGACGTATAATAGAGATATTTCTTAAGCTCTTCCTCATCCTGCTGCAGCAGTCCGAGTGCCTCCTCGTCCGTTATGTCACCGATTTCTGCCAGCTGTCTGCGCACCTCGGCAAGCTGTACTCCCTGAAGCTCCGTCTGAAATGCAAGATGCTTATTCTCATCTAGCAGCTTTAGGATAGCCTCCTCGCGCTCCTTCAAATCAAGCCTGCTCTCATGCTTTTCAAGCAGCTGCGTGAGCTTCTCAGTGCGTCTTTTCCTATCATCCTTATTGTGCTCGAGCGTGCTTCCGTATATCACCAGCTCGCTTGTCTGGTCATACAGCCTCTTTATATCCTCAAGCGCCCGCAGCACACATTCATCATTTCCGAGTCTGATAATCGGAAACGGGATTGTCCCCTTATTTCTGTACGTTATATTCTTTAGCTTTTCACACACACCGTCTATCGGATGATTGTTATACGATGCAAACAGCACCGTCTTTTCATTAAAAAATGCTGTCACAATCGTATTGACTATCGTGTTGGTCTTGCCCGTTCCCGGCGGTCCCTGAATATACGCAAGCGGATACTTCATCGCATTGTGAATCGCAAGAAGCTGGTCAAGATTGATTCTGCTGTTCAACAGCACTATCGGATAATTCTTTCTCTTGTCAACCTGCTTGATAAGATCTCCGAAAAATGCCTGAATCGGAATGGTTACATTGCCCTCCTCATACATCTTGAAAATCGCATTATATTCATCATTCAAGTCAAATATAATGTCCCTGCCTATGGCAAGCATATACGGCATGTCATCCACGCCCCTCACCTGCGGTGAAGCTGTCGTAATTCTGTCCTTGATAAGCTCTGCGTTTTTCTCAAAATCATTGAGCAGGTCATAATCATCCGCATCAAGGAACTTGTGTATGCTGTACACTGCCTCAGGTCTCCCGCTTCCAAGCGCGAATTCCGTACAGATTGTGATGTCATCATCCTGACGCAGTGAATGGTTCTTCACATCAAGACGCAGCTTTCTGTATGCCAGCACATACAAGCCCTTATCCGTATGTATGCTCATCACGTTCACAGCGAGCTGCTTAATCTTCTTATTCTGCCCCGAATACTTCACTCCCTGCTGGAAATTCGCCACTACCTCCTGAAACTGCTCCTTAGTGAGCACATAATTCCCCGTCCACGCCGCATCAAAGTGATTAATCAGCGCATACTCCGTCTTATACGGCGTACAGTCAAGTCTGTTGCAGTCTGCAAGATAATTAAGTATCTTGAGATTGGAGACATTATTGAATATACGCTTGTACTTTTCAGGATTGTTGTCTATGTCCTCGAGCAGTGCCTTATCGGTATGAAAGTACGAGCCTTCAAGCACCGATGACGACAGAATCGATTCTATGAAGATTTTCAGTCTCTTGGTTGTAAGCTTTGCCAAATGGAGCCCCTGTACAACCATGTACTTATCAATCGGATTGATGTTCTCTATTCCAATCCAATACTTTGTCACTTCATTCTGCCCATTCTTATACTCTATGCTGAGCCACTTCTGTTCATGCATGGCTCTGAAAATATCACGACATACTGTATTCATATCTGTTCTTCCTTCTTAAAGGTATAAACACATGTAACTGTCTGAATTTTACCACAATAATAGGCTGATATCAATACAGCATATCATATCCAAAGGTTATATTCAAGCTTTTTTTGAAAAAAAAGTCCATTTTTTTGATTTTTCAGTATATTTATGAAAGAAAACATGTTATAATGAGCGCAAGAGAGTCAAAGGGCGTGTATTCACTCTTGGCGAACGACGAAATTATTGAGTGAGCTATGCTCATGAGCACTACTTATGAGTATTACTCGCGAAATAGTGATTTATAAAATTATGAATCGGAGATGAAAAGATGAATTTTGTACCTGAACGCTTAATTAATCTGAGAAATTCTTTTGGAATCAACAAGGCTGAAGCCGCAAGACGACTTAACATGTCAGCAATGGGCTACGGTCGGTATGAGAAGGGAGAGAGAGAGCCATCCTTCCAGACAGTGACCTACATAGCTCAGGTCTTCGGCTCATCAACTGATTATCTGTACGGACAGACCGAGGATATGTCCGCTAAGGAATATGTCGTATCCGCAGACAGCAACCCTGTATTATTCGAGCTTGTCAAGAATGTAAAGGATGACGAGAAGCTCCTCAAGAGAGTAGCTGCATACGCTGAAAAGCTTTACAAGGGCTGATACGCAGCACCGTAACAATGTGAAAATCAATAAAGGATGGCACCTTATAGTGTCATCCTTTATTTTACGCCATCGTGTTGATGGTAACACAGCGGTATTCTACCCCAAGCTTTGGCAGCACCTTCTCAAATACATCCTTGGTCTGAATTCTCAGGCTTGACGTATTGATACATGGATGGCACCCGAAATACTCGGACTTAAAGACATCCTCATCCACAAGGAGCTGTACCTTCCGGTTATGGTCATTCATCAGTCCCATGACGCTGACCGAACCCGGCGTGATATCCAGATATTCGAGCATCTTGTCCGCATCGGCAAACGATAACCTTGAAGCCCCTATCTGCTTCGATACCTCCGCTGTCTTGAATTTCTTATCCGCGCAGAGCATGAGCAGATAGTACTCCGTCTTAGCCGAGTTCGTCAGAAAAAGATTCTTACATATCACGGCAGGTGCCAGCACATTATCGATTGCAATACAAGCCTCCATCGTATCCGCCGCCTCATGGTCCACGCGCTGATACTCAATATTCAGACTGTCAAGCAGGTCATACACCCTTATCTCCTTTTCCAGCCTTCCCGTACAATCCTTCGGTCTCCCGTTCTCAAGAATCAATTCTGCCATCTTACTAGTCCTCCATGCCGATGCTTTTCTGTGTTCTTTTTCATATTTATACCCCTGCATACTGCAAGCATTGCTTGCAGTATTGCCACCAATAAGTAGTTTGAAAATTTGTTTCAAACTTATACCCCTGCATACTGCAAGCATTGCTTGCAGTACTGCCTCCAATAAGTAGTTTGAAAGTTTTTCTTTCAAACTTTAGCCATTTTCTTCAGATTTGCAAGCCCTGCCGCCACAGCAAGCACAGCTCCGCATATCCGGTAATGCATATCATACCCGCTGCTTCTTCCGGAGATGGCAATAATTCCATGTACAAGACAGCCGCAGGTGAACACGGCTATCGCGCTGTTCCACAGTCTCACAGCCATGCAGCTTACCCTTCTGTTAAGAAAAATAAGTGCCGCACCCGCACCGCCCAAAAGCGGAAACAGGAACATGCATCTCATATACCATGAGTATTCTCCGTAGCTGAAGTGCTCATATATTATCGAAAAGACGATGCAGAAAAGTGCGGCAGAGGCATGAGCCACAACATTCCTTCTCCCAATTTTAATAACCGATGTAGACAATGTCACTCACCTCCCGCTCCTTAAAGCTGTGTCCGCTCGTGGTCGGCTTATTTATCACATGACCGTTAAAATACATGGTCGATGAGCCTCCGCCGTCAAGGTTATATGCAGTCTCACAGCCCAAGCCCTGCATGACATTCGCAAGCTCATACAGCGACAGCCCTTCGCTCTCGCTGCTTCTTCCATCCGCCACAACCAATATAGACCGTCGTATCATCTATCAGCATATCCCTTTCTTCTGTGTTCAGGTGCAGTTTCCAGCGCCTCCAGATAGTAAAAATCCTCGATTTTGCTAAGATATCAGTATTTTTTCTCCTTCAGAAATAATTTTCTCAAAAAACCGCAATACTCCGTCTTCCACGGCAAACTGTTCCAATTCATCATCCGCCAAATCATAGTAGTATTTATTGGTTTTCATATCGATGGACAGACTATCTAGCGGAAATCCCTTTTTTCTTATCGCACTGTGCGGCTTATCGGTCAATATGAATTTTTCACTTGCCATTGACTCATCCATCGACTCATAAATGCGGTTCTCATCGACCACAAGACATATTGCATTTTTGTAGCTCGCAACAAGTTCTCCATACTGCCTCGCCAGCCCCGCATAATATTCAAGCATCTCCCCATCAGTCAGACATCTGCCGTTCACATTGCGCACATGTACTCCCGGCTGAATCTTATCAGGTACATTATCAAAATACAAGCCCGAGTCGCACGAAAATACCGGCATCCCGAATGCTTCATAATATGCCATCGCTTTCAATCTTGCATTCTCAAGCGGCGTGCTTCCACTCTCCACAACCTCCGGAATCTTCTTTCCCTCCGCTCTCAAATCATTTAAACCAATCAATTCTATCCCTATCTTCTCAAGCCTGCTTCTCATCACAGACAATTTCGCCTGATTACCTGTACCGAATAGTAATTTCATTTTCTCTCCTGACCATACCCTGTAAAAGGTTCCTTCATATTTTTAATTGGCAAAATACATCAGATTACCATTCTGTTAATGCCGCCAACCGATTTCCTGCCATATAAAACTATTTTCATTTCCTATAGTTCTATTTGATTCTTCCTATTTAACGAATACCCAATAACCGAGCCAACGATTCCTCCGACAATATGAGCCATATTTGAAATATCATCCTGCACAGCAATCCCCTCATACACCTGCTGTCCTATAAATATAACTGCCACTAAAATAAAAGTTAAAGGAATCTCTCCTTCTTTAAAACCTGTAAATGATGCAAGTATAATAAAAGCAAACACAACTCCACTTGCTCCACATAAACCTACGTTCCAAAAGAATATATAATTAATTAATCCTGTAATAACCGCAGTAATTCCTATCACTTCAATTAACTCTCTTGAACCATATTTTTCTTCTAACATGGGACCCAGAAGCAAGAGATATGATGCGTTTCCAATAAAATGACCCCAGCCGGCATGTCCAAATATATGCGTAATGAATCTTACATATGTCATCGGATTTGCCAGCGACGAATGATATGTCATAAATACAATTTGAGTAATTTTACCACTCGTGATAACACCCAATAATGTTGCAACAAAACACATGATGACGAATCCTAATGTTACCGGTGCATTAAATGTGATTTTCAATTTTTTATGCAATCTATTACCACCTTTCAAAAATGGGAAGATTTTCATTGCTCCCATTATATTAATAATTATATCGTCTGTTCTTTCCTAATTCAAGCATAGCCTGTTTAAAATCCGGTTAAACCCAACAGAAATCCAGATCAATTCTTTTATCATCCAGCTCATCATACCCATGAAACACACCATCTAACAGAATGCTATCATCCACCAAATGTACATTATAATATAAGCATATCTGATGACATGGTCTTTTACCCCATGGAAAATAAATTTCTCCGATTGCCAACAGGTTATCTACCTCTATTTTAGCATGCAGCTCTTCTTCAAATTCTCGTTTAAGAGTTTCCATGCTTGTCTCCATAGCTGCAACATGTCCGCCAATAATAGCATAATCATCATTCTTCGGTCGCTGTAACAGAATTTTACCATTATGTATCAATATACCGCCAACTCTATATGAAAATACAAAGTCATCATTTTTAAATAATATATCCACTTAGCCGCCTCCAAACCTTATCTTGAAATACATTCATTTTTCCATATACGTTATTTCCCTCTTCTATACAATTCCTCAATAAGTTTCGGCTGTATCAAAGGATATGTCCAATTCTCAGGCAGCTCATCCATAAGAACAACCTTCTCTATTTCGCTATGTAATTCTTTCGCAAATTCTGTTATCTCAGCAAAACAAAGCAGACCAAATGTTTCCTCACCTGTATCATTTACTCTTGTTTTACCCGTTACCGAATATACGCATATTGGCTTTATCTCAAATTCAGTTGCTCCTGTTTCTTCCTGCAACTCTCTTCTAGCAGTTTCAAGAATATTCTCCCCAGCTTCTCTATGTCCTCCCGGCACTTCGTAAGTGTCCCTTTCTTTATGCTTACAAATTACCCACTTGCCGTTACTCTGCGAGATAATCACTGCAAATTTTAACAGCGAATCATCCACTGTATCATAAAATTTTACTTCCATCATCTTTCCCCTTCCCACTCTGTCATAAACTCGTTAAGAAACTCTTGCATTACAGCCAGTCTGTGTTCCGCTAATCTCTTTCCCTCCGTCGTGTTCATCATGTCTTTCAACAAAAGCAGCTTTTCATAAAAATGATTGATGCTTGTAGAATCCTGATTTTTCTGATACTCATCTTTGTTCATTCCTATTTTAGGTTTTATCTCCGGGTCATAAATCTTTCTTCCCCTGCTCCCTCCATATGCGAATGTCCTGGCAATTCCAATAGCTCCCATGGCATCAAGTCTGTCCGCATCCTGCACACATTTTCCTTCTATCGTGCAGGGCACTACTGAATCCGTTCCGGCAAAAGACACTTCATCTATAATTTTGCATACCGCCTCTATTGTTCTCTCATCTGCCTTGTTAGCTGTCATAAAATCAACTGCATTTTTCTTGGTAGCATAAGTGCCCGGAGAAAGCTTGATATCGTCCACATCATGTAACAGTGCTGCCAGTTGAACTATATTAACATCCGCATTTTCCTGCTGTGCGATTTGAGCAGCCAATTTATATACTCTTATCGTATGGTAATAATCATGCCCGCTACTGTCTCCTGAAAATATCTCTTTTACAAACCTCTTAGCATTTTCTATCATCTTTTCTCCTAATCAGCCCGTCAAAGCAATTAATATTCTGAATTCACATTGACATCTTTTCAGTATTATAATCTATATGCGACTTGATAATAAATTGACCTGAGCCATATCTATTTTACTTCATTACCGTAATTCTATCATATTATACAGAAATTGTAACCTGACCACGTTGACAAATTTTATTATTTTTACTAGCAACATATAAAAATTGAGTAATAAAGGTATAAGAGCTAATGCTTCTGCAAGGATAAATAAAAATAATTGGTCACCTGTTTTTATCCCAATCCTGCCTCCTTAAATTTTTCCAATCTGTAATGATGTTCATTATCCAATTTCTTAACACCATTCTTATAATCATATCCAAATTTTCTATAAAATTCCGTTGCTGTAATGGATGCCGGTATCTCAATTCTGCTTGCTCTTACATAAAATTCATCCGTTTCTAATGTATTTAT
>CAKRIL010000043.1 GCA_934343915.1 uncultured Lachnospiraceae bacterium
GTGCTTGCGGTCAACCATATAACCCATCTTTCGGGCATCTATAAATAAAGTTTTACCTTTCTGCTTTTTGTTCTTAGAAATAAACCAAAGTGTAACTGGAATTGTAACGCTGTAAAATAACTGCGTAGGCAGTGCCACGATACCTTCTACAAGGTCAGCCTGAATAATATTCTTTCTGATTTCTCCCTCACCGCTTGATTGAGATGACAACGCACCATTAGCAAGTACAAGACCAATTTTTCCATTCGGTGCAAGATGATGTATCATATGCTGAATCCACGCATAGTTGGCATTTCCTGCTGGTGGCGTTCCATATTTCCATCTAAGATCATCTTTTAACTTGTCTTGTCCCCAATTAGAAAGATTAAATGGTGGATTTGCCATAATAAAATCAGCTTTAAGTGTTTTATGTAAATCATTGAAAAATGTATCCGCCTGATAAGGTCCAAAATCTGCGTCGATACCGCGAATAGCCATATTCATTTTTGCCATCTTCCAAGTATCAGCGTTAGACTCCTGACCATAAACTGCAATTTCGCCACGCTTACCACTATGTGCCTGAATAAACTTTGCACTCTGAACAAACATACCACCTGAACCACAGCATGGGTCATATACACGACAGTTTTTGAATGGTTTCAAAATAGCAACGATTGTTTTAACGATACTTGCAGGAGTGTAGAACTCGCCACCTTTAACACCTTCGTATGCTGCAAACTGCTGAATACAATATTCGTATGTTCTACCAAGAAGATCTTTGCTCTCTTCTGTATCGCCCATATCCATATTTGTAAAAAGATCAACAACCTCGCCCAACACACGCTTATCCAAGTCTGGACTTGCATAATTCTTTGGAAGCACATTTTTAAGAGTTGTATTTTCCTTTTCAATGGCTCTCATTGCTTCGTCGATAACAGTGCCGATTTCCGGAGTATGCGCTGCCAAGGCAATCTTACTCCAACGAGCGTCCGCCGGTACAAAGAAAATATTATCTTCTGCGTATGCATCCTTATCATCTTCAAAGCCATCACCCTCTTCAACAAGCTGTTGATACCGTTTTTCAAATGCACTTGATATGTAACGCAGGAAAATAAGCCCTACGATAACCTTTCTGTATTCTGCTGCCGGAATATGTCCCCAAAGAACACAAGCCGCATCCCATATTTGTTTTTCAAAACCAATGTTAGCGTTATTTTGAACTGCCATTTATAAATTCCTTTCTATTTGTAAATTAACCATCTTATTTGCATATATTCATTTTAAATTACTTACATTATATCTGCCAGTAGAAAATATTTTTCTATATTTGCCATATTATTATCCTCTTTTCTATAGGGTAACCATCTTTCCCGCATCTAAACTTTCTTATTCATACTATAATTCTACCATAATATATATAAATTGTAACCTGACAGAGTAGGCAAATTAACATATTTTTTATGTAACCTATAATTTTTCCAGCATATACAACTTTCAATATATATATCTTACAATACACACTTTAATATAAGAAATTGTGTTAAGGATAATAGTAAACAACAAATGGAACCTGCTGCAACACCAAATTAACATCATAGAAACACAAAAAGTCCGCAAACCCTTACTTTTACTAGGTTTGCGGACTTTAATTTATTATTCGAACTCAATCGTTCCAGGTGGTTTGCTCGTGAGGTCGTAGAATACTCGGTTGACCCCCCTTACCTCGTTTATGATTCGGCTCATGACGGTCTGGAGAACCTCGAATGGTATCTGCGATGATTCGGCAGTCATGAAGTCGATGGTGTTGACTGCACGAAGTGCAACGGCGTAGTCGTAGGTACGCTCGTCACCCATGACACCTACTGAACGCATGTTGGTGAGTGCTGCGAAGTACTGGTTAGGCATCCATGAAGGTGTGGTGCCGCGCTTGCTTCTGTAAGCCTCTGCTGCCTTGTCAACTTCCTCGCGGTAGATTGCATCTGCGTCCTGAACAATACGAACCTTCTCGGCGTTGACTTCACCGATGATTCTGATTCCGAGACCCGGACCCGGGAATGGCTGACGGAATACAAGACGCTCAGGTATTCCAAGCTCAAGACCTGCCTTGCGGACTTCGTCCTTGAAGAGGTCACGGAGCGGCTCGATGATTTCCTTGAAATCTACATAATCAGGGAGACCACCTACGTTGTGGTGGGACTTGATTACTGCGGATTCGCCGCCAAGACCTGACTCAACGACATCCGGGTAGATTGTGCCCTGTGCAAGGAAGTCCACTTTTCCGATTTTCTTTGCTTCTTCCTCGAATACACGGATGAATTCCTCGCCTATGATTTTACGCTTGTGCTCAGGCTCTGTCACGCCGGCAAGCTTGCTGTAATATCTCTCCTGTGCATTAACTCTGATAAAGTTAAGGTCGAACTGACCTGAAGGGCCGAACACTGCCTCTACCTCATCTCCCTCGTTCTTACGCAGGAGACCATGGTCTACGAATACGCAGGTGAGCTGCTTGCCGATTGCTCTTGACAAAAGACCTGCTGCCACTGAGGAATCCACTCCGCCTGAAAGAGCGAGTAAAACCTTGCCGTCACCTACTTTTTCACGGATGGCTTTTATCGTGTTCTCAACGAAGGAATCCATCTTCCAGTCGCCGACGCAGCCGCATACATGCTTTACATAGTTCTCAAGCATCTTGGTTCCCTCGAGAGTGTGAAGTACCTCAGGGTGGAACTGGATTGCGTAGAGCTTCTTTGACTTGTTCTGTGCTGCTGCGACAGGGCAATCAGCCGTATGTGCCACGATTTCAAAGCCCGGAGCAATCTTGGATATATAGTCAAAATGACTCATCCAGCAGGATGTCACGTTGGTATCGCTCCTGTGGTCATCGCACTTGATTCCCGCAATGTCCGATGCAGGACTTCCCACACCGTCAAATAAAGGTGATGTCGTGTCGACAAACACCTCTGTCTTACCGTACTCACGCACCGGTGCCTTCTCGACCTTGCCGCCGAGCACATGCATCATAAGCTGTGCTCCATAGCACAGACCAAGAACAGGTATTCCAAGATTAAAAAGCTCCTCCGTGCAGGTTGGTGCTCCCGGCTCATAACAGCTGTTAGGTCCGCCGGTAAGAATAATTCCCTTCGGATTCATGGCTTTAATCTTATTGATATCCGTCTTGTATGAGTATATCTCACAGTATACGTTACATTCTCTGACACGTCTTGCAACCAGCTGGTTGTACTGACCGCCGAAGTCAATAACGACTACCATTTCTCTGCTCATTTCGTATCCTCCTGTATATTTTTTAGAAACAGACGGAGCATTCTGCTCTTTGCAGCCGCTTTGCCTATCTGTCTGATAAACTTATTATATCTTACAATAAACCCACATCTTTATCAAGGGAAAAACACGGGATTTCTGTCAAGTTTATAATAATCACATGTATATCGGTAGCCGTCCCACTTTCTCACCTCTTCAACGCTGTGCGAATACTTGAAGCCGAGTGCTCTGCACACCGCAGCCGAGCGTTCATTTTCATGAAAACAGGCGTATATGAACCTGCTGCCGCCAAGCCGGTCGAATGCAAGCTGTACCAAAGCGGCTGTAATTTCCTTGCCGTAGCCTTTGTTCTGGCATTTTTCCGCCACGCATATGCCGCATTCCTCGAACACGCCCGGAGCTTCCTCCTTTACTCCGCAGAAGCCGACCGCCTCATCATTTTCCTTAAGGCATACGAAAAAGGCATCAAAGGTCTGTTGAAAACAGATTGTTCTGCTAAGCCGTTCTTTTGCATCCTCAAGTGTAAGCGTGGGCTGCCACAGCATCGTCGCGGCAATGTTTTCATTCTTCCATACATTATTCCATATATTGTGAAGGTCGGACTCTTTTGCCTTTCTGAGGATAAGGTGCTCTGTTTCAAGTCTTTCAATCATTGCTGTTCCTCCAGTATGCTTATTAACTGAATGAGCGTTCCGTTCAGGCTGTCGTCAAGTCTTTCGACACATTCGATGACCAAAATATCAGCTCCGCGGATGTCATCCGCCACATCCTGAATATTGTCCCTGTGTGCAACGCTGATATGTGAAAAATCCCGTTCAAGATACGGCATCATGTAAAGTCGGAACGAATCACCTATCATGACAAAGCTGCTGTCATTTGCCGCTGTCGATTCCGTACGGTAGACCGCGCTTTTCTCGGTATGAATTATATTAATTTCACCGTCGGTGTTAAAAAGTTCAACCTCCGGTCTGTAATTCGGAACATGGTCATAGTCTCTCTCGTAATCCTGCCAGCTAAGTCCCGCCGTGATTACAAGTCCCCATATGCAACCCTCCTCAGTATATGGCACGCTGTCGGGTTCAACATAATCAAGCCCCATATCCTTATACAACGCCTGTGTGGCAATAAAGCTTCCGTAGTGATTCCAATGGGAATCATACTTATAGTATGTACTCATCGTATCCTTTGCTGCACGAAGCTCTTCAATCGGATAGATGATTTTTACCGATGAATTCTGCCTTACATAGTCCACGAATCTCGGTATTCTCTTGTATGTATTCTCTATCGCGTAGGTCGGCATATACTCCGAGTATACCTGTTCCTTGTTCGGTGCAACCATGAACTCAAGCTGTATTCCGCGGCTGTCACATATCTGCTGCAGCCTGTTCATCAGTGTAAGCTTATCCTTCATCTGCTGTTCGCTCATAATATTGGTTCCGCAGTAGTAGCCTATACTGTTGTCATAATTGCAGAACATCCAGTCGTCACGTCCGAACACCGTTCCGTTCATTTCACGCGGAGGAAGATAGTTAATATCCCCCGACATTTGGCTGTCATTCTGTTCTTCCGAGGATGGAACTTCTGCGTCCGCAGTTCCTGAACTTTCCCTTTCAGCCTCGTCGGTCTCACGCTCAGAGGGCTGCTCACCCGACGGCTCGGCAACATTCGTTGACGCTTCGCCTGTATCCGATTCCTTTTCACCAGTCTCCTCCGGAGCCGTGCTTGCATTTTCGGCCGAGTTCCTGGTTGGTTCAGCGGTATTTTCGGTGCCAGGATTATCCGAAGCCTTTTCGTTGTCGGCATATCTGTCGGAATTATTTTTTCCCTCCATAAGCGCAACAAGAACGGGCTGTACCTGTGAGGAGTACGCCCGTTCAAGTCTGCTGTTAATTCTTCTGTTAAGTGTTATAAGTATGCTTCTGTACGGTGTATGGTCGTTATAATAGCTGTCAAGCTCCGCCGTTATTCCCGCAAAATTACTGCCGTCAGGCATTGCGGCAAGCTCCCTGTTCTCACCAAGGTCATAATCAAGCTTTTCCATCAAGTCCTGATTGTCCTTGCACGCCGCCTTTATTATGAGCCATGACACCTGTGGAAGTATGAGTATTGCAAGGAAAAGAACCATGGACACCATCCGTATTACCTTTTTTGTCTTATTCCTGCCAGCCATGCTTCTTCTCCTTTAACCTCTTATTAGTCCTCGTTTTACCCTGATACAACATATATCGGCAAAAGTCTTACTGATGATAAGTCTGTAAAAATTCGCCAAGCTTTCCGAGTGCCTCATCAAGCACCTCAACTCTCGGCAGATACACAATTCTGAAATGGTCAGGCTGCTTCCAGTTGAAGCCGCCGCCGTGAACAAGAAGTACCTTCTTTTCCTTAAGAAAATCGTATGCGAACTTCTCATCATTTGTGATATTGAACTTTTTGACATCAATCTTAGGAAATGCGTAAAATGCAGCCTTAGGCTTCACAACGCTGAGTCCCGGGATATCGTTAATCGCCTTGTACATGAACTCTCTCTGCTCGTAGATACGTCCGCCCGGAACAATGTAGTTCTTAACGCTCTGATATCCGCCAAGTGCAGTCTGAACGATTGACTGTGCAGGAACATTTGAGCAAAGACGCATGTTGGAGAGCATGTTGATACCCTCGATATAATCCTTTGCAACTTCCTTATTTCCGCTTAAAATCATCCATCCTACTCTGAATCCTGCTATCATATGTGACTTTGACAGTCCGCTGAAGGTTACACAGAACACATCCGGTGCAAGGGAAGCTATTGAGATATGCTCTCCATCGTCCATAACAAGTCTGTCATATATCTCATCCGAAAAAATGATAAGCTGATTCTCTCTTGCAATCCGAACTATCTGCTCCAATACCTCCTTCGGGTAAAGTGCTCCCGTAGGATTGTTAGGATTAATTATTACGATAGCCTTTGTCTTTGAATTGACCTTCTTCTTGATATCGTCTATATCAGGGTTCCAGTCAGACTGCTCATCACACAGATAATGTACTACTTTTCCTCCTGCAAGTGTGGCTGTCGCTGTCCATAAAGGATAGTCAGGTGAAGGTATCAGAATCTCATCACCGTCATCCAGCAATGCCTGCATGCTCAAGTTGATAAGTTCGCTGACACCGTTGCCTGTGTAAATATCATTGATTTCAACATTCGGAATATTCTTAAGCTGTGCATACTGCATTATTGCTTTTCTTGCCGAGAAAAGACCCTTCGAATCTGAATAGCCCTCGCAGTCTGTAAGCTGCTGTCTCATATCATAGACAACCTCCTCCGGTGCTCTGAACCCGAACGGTGCCGGATTTCCGATGTTGAGCTTAAGGATATGCATTCCCGCATCAGCCATTCGGTTGGCCTCCTCAACAACAGGACCTCTTACATCATATAATACATTATCAAGCTTAGATGATTTTGAAAACTGTCTCATAACATTCTCTCCCATATTCTCCGCATATGTTTCAGATGCTTTAGATGTTTCATATGCTTTATTTGAACTTACTTTTATATTCGAATCTTCTTTTATATCTGAACTTTCTTTTCTGCTTGAACTTCTTGCTTTTTCTGTCTCAGCTTCCGCATCCGCCGCTCCTGAAAGCCAGTTATCGTCCACCTCAAGTGTTCTTGCGAGCACATTTAAGATATCCTTTCTCGGCTCGCTCTTGCCACTGAGATACTGACTCATGTGGCTCTTGCCGATGCGTACACCATATTCACGGCCAATAGGCTCCGCAAGACGAATTACATCTACCTGCTTATACCCCTTGGCCTCCATCGCCTCTTTAAGTCTCTGTGCTATACCGGACATATTGCCTCCTTGCGCTGACATCGTTATTCGTCAAAATATGCTGTTTTCTTATGTGTATTCCATGTAAGGATTATGCATATCAGCTCCGTTGTACGAAGCCGGTTGTTCTAATGACTCTGAAAAAATAATCTCTGCTCCCGCCATCGCTGCAAAATCAGCCATCCATGGCTGTTTGCAGCTCAGCCGGCATCCATGCCGTCTGTGGCTGTGCAATTAGCAGAGTCCTAAGAACAACTACGCTTCTCCCAAAAGTCGTGATATGCATAATCCTTACATGTCATACACTGTGAGTTCTTCATGAATCCTAGACGAATATTTTGATACCTCGATTATTAAATAATTAAAATGCCAAATAAAGTTTCAAGATTATTTCTTACTTCTTACGCTATAATATCACACCGCCCGATTAAGTTCAAGTTTAAATTGAACAAGTTCAAAATATTCTTCATGTGCATAATCGTATATGTTTATGCACGTCTGCGACTATGGGAGAAGCTTAGTATTTCTCCCCCTCCCCTTAGCTTCGTACATCGGAGCCAGCGTGTATAAACATATCGCATTATGCACTTACACTCATTTCATGCACCTTGATAAAATTATCTTAGTATCTCCTTAAGCATATACGTCCTATTGAACGGGAACGAGAAGTAATACCCATCCGCGAAATCCCCGCTGAGTTCAATCATTCGCTTGGCGAGTTCAATTCCAACCTGTTCGCCCGCCTTTTTGCTGCCGTTTTCCGGATATTTCTCTATGAGCTCATCCGGCACATTGACTCCGGCAATCTCATTTTTCATGAAGAGGGCATTCTTGCGGCTTATCAGAGGCATAATGCCGCAGAGTATTCTCGCACCTGTCTCATTCTTTATGTATCGCAGCCTGTTGACATCATCCTCACAGAATACGGGCTGTGTCAGGAAGAACTGCGCTCCTGCCGCCAGCTTTTTCCTCACACGCGCAATCTCCACGTCAAGATTTCTTCTGCCCTGATTGATTGCTCCTCCGTAGCACAGAGGTCTGTCCGTGAAGGTCTCCTCGTTCATCTCCTCGGCAATCTTCATAAGTCCGACTGAATCGAAGTTGAACACTGACTTGACGGTCTCTCTGACCATCGACGGAAGCGGGTCTCCCGTTATTATAAGCATATTATATATGTCATTTATTCTTGCACCCATAAAGAGTGAGCGCATGGCAACTGCATTCTTGTCACGGCAGCATATATGCGGCATAACCTGTATTCCGGTCTCACGATGCACCTTGTCCGCCATGAGAACAGAGTCAACTCTTGTTCTTCCGGAAGGTGAATCAGGAAATGTGAGCACATCAACTCCTGCCCCGATAAGCGCATGAGCGGATTCAAGCAGCTTCTCGTCGTTGGCATCGAACGGAGGAGCAAGTTCAACTGCAATGAACTTCTTATTCTTTATATCACCGTTCTCATCATACAGAAATCCCATCTGCTTTTTCTTTTCCGCATCCGTCCCATTATCGGAATTGAACTTTTTGACATGCCTTACCGTGTCCGCCGCCTCATGCGAAAGGTCGTGTGCTAGCTCACCTGCGACAGCCCGTATCGTATCCGGCTTCGTTCCGCAGCAGCCGCCCACCATATTCACTCCAAGACCTGCAATCTCCTTCATTTTTCCTGCAAAATATGCCGGAGCGTTTCCGAAGTGCATCGTGTTTCTCGTAAAATTAGGATATCCTGCATTGGCAAGTGCCGCAAAATACTTATCCTCAGGCAGATTCAGGTTCTCAATAAGCTGTGCCATATGTCCGGAGCCCACACCGCAGTTAAGTCCGACCGCATCGACGGGAAGCTTCGAAGCGTCCGCTATAAGTCGCTTTGCGCTGAGTCCCGCAGCACTGTAACCATACTGATTTACGCTGAAGCACACCGTTATGAATATATCCTCCGACCGCTCTCTTATATGACGTATCGCGGGAATAAGCTCTTCGCAGTCCGCAAAGGTCTCAAAATGAATCGCATCGACACCGAGCATAAGCAGCTTATCTGCAAGCCTCACATACTCCTGCTCATTTTGAACTTTCTCGAAGCCGACCATCCCCTGAATCGGTCCGATATCACCTGCTATGAATACAGGTTCATCTTTTTTAACAAGTGCAGCCGCAGCCTGTGCAATTTTTACCGCTGATTCAAGATTCTGCATAACCTCATTTTCATTCTGTGAAAGCATCGCACTGTTGGCAGCATATGTGTTGGTTCTTATGTATGCCGCACCTGCACTTATATATTCAAGATGAATTTCCATCACACGCTCGGGATGTGCCGTGTTGGCAAGCTCGGGAAGTTCATTGGTGCCGTACTTTTCAGCATAGTACGTTCCGAATGCACCGTCCGTAATAATTGTATAAGTTTTCAGATATTCGCGTAAATTCATTAGTGAGTATTCCTTTCTGCCTTAACTCTGAACACGTTGAAGCTGTGTGCCATGGCACTGAATAGTTACATTTATCCAAATTATAGACATAAAAGCCCGCGATGGCAACAACTATTCTTCTGACAAAATTCCGAAAAAACTGTGAACTTTCACATATGTGCCAAAAGCAGTGTTATAATGCACTTATTCCAAATGAGCAGAGACATACTCTGCAAGCCGACAATATATGTAATATAATTCAGGAGAGTATCTGATATGAAAATATTGATAATTGAAGATGAACCGCTTTTGTCCGAATCAGTCGCTGCGCTTCTTCATGAGCACGGCTATGAGACCGACGACAGAATAACAGGGCTTGACTGCGGAGCTGACTATTATCTTGGAAAGCCATTTGACACAAGGGAGCTTCTTGCCTGTATCAATGCCCTGCTCAGACGGCAGGGAGTTCAGGTGGATTCTCTCACCTTCGGTGATGCAACGCTTGAACTTTCATCTGCCACACTCGTCTGCCATGACTCAACAATAAGACTGTCCGCCAAGGAATTCGAGATAATGAGACTTGGTAACAACTCAGCTTCATCAGAAAATTAATCACACTGTGCAAGGACACGAAGTTTTCTATTACACAAAAAAAGAGCCCCATACCGGATTTCCGGCATGAGGCTCTCAGCTTATTAAGACTTATTTTATATACTGGTCAATTCCTCTTTTAAGTCTTAAAAGTCCATCCATAAGTCTGCTCTTCGGACATGCTATATTGAGTCTTAAGAACTTCTCCCCTGTTTTTCCGTACTGAACGCCGTCGGAGAGATACAGTCCCGTCTTTTCCCTTATAAAGTCTGCCAGTTCCTCCGAATCCGAACAGATTGCGGAGCAGTCAAGCCATAACAGGTAGGTCGCCTCCGACTTGACAAGCTTGACCTGCGGAACCTGATCCTTAATATAGGTCTCAACAATAAGCCTGTTCTCATAGATATACTCTCTCAATGCATCAAGCCACTCCCCGCCCTCGTTAAAAGCAGCTATTGCAGCCCATATTGCAAATGCATTCGGCTCTGCAACCTCATCTGTGTTAAGCCCTCTGTTCACCTTATGTCTTAAGAACGGATCGGGAACGATGACTGCTGCCGTCTGAAGTCCCGCCATATTGAACGCCTTGGTCGGTGCCACACAGGTGATGCTTATTTCCCGGCATGTATCCGATGCCGATGCAAAAGGAATATACCCCTTATCCGGGTCTGTAATGTCACAATGTATCTCATCAGAGACAACTATTACATGGTACTTCTTTGCAAGCCCGCCGACCTTCGCAAGTGTCTCCCTGTCCCATATTTTTCCGACCGGGTTGTGCGGATTGCAGAATATCATCATTGTGGTCTGCGGCTGAGCCATTGCATTCTCAAGTGCCTCAAAGTCAATCGAGTATTCACCGTCCTTATAGCTTAACGGGCACTGAAGCACATTTCTTCCATTGTTGACAATCGAATTAAAGAATATATTGTATACAGGTGTCATAATAAGCACATTCTCGCCCGGTGTCGTAAGCTTTCTCACAACACTTGAAAGAATCGGAACAACTCCTGTTGAGAATATAAGCCAGTCCTTCTCTATGCGGAAGCTGTGTCTCTCCTGCCACCACTTAATGTAAGCTTCATTCCACTCATCGGGAATTATCGAATAACCGAACACACCATGCTCAACTCTCTTATTGAGCGCATCAATGATAGCCGGAGCAGTCTTAAAATCCATGTCGGCAACCCACATCGGAAGCTCATCTTCCTTCACATCCCACTTAAGTGAATGTGTTCCGCGTCTGTCTACCACTGTATCGAAGCTGTTTCTGTATTTCTCGTCCATGCGTACCTCCTTGTAATGTCTTATATCACCGCAGCAATTAATTTACCACTTGATAACGTCCGTCTTATCCTTAATCTCTCCGCATACAATCCTTGTATTGCCCTCATCGATATAATCCTTCTGAATGATAAGAGTATCGATATAGTCCGCCTTGATTGTTCCTGATGACGGATTGAGTACGCTTGTGATTCCGCTTGTAATCTCAGCATCCACGCTTGAATACTCGAAGGCAAGTGTTGTATTGATTAACTTACAGTTTTTCATGACAAGATTGTCCACGTAGCACATCCCCTGAAGACTCTCTATCGTACAGTTGATAAGTGTAAGATTCTTAGCATTCCAGCCGAGATATTCACCTGAAATGAATGAATCATACACAGTCACGTTCTCCGTATTCCAAAAAGCATCCTTGGAAAGAAGCTTGGAGTTGCGAATCTCCATGTTCTTTGTTCCGTCGAATGAGTAGTTGCCGACAAGTGTAAAATTGTCCGCCTTAATATTGTTGGTGTTAAAAGCGAAATAATCGCCCTTTGCAAATACATTGTCCATCGTGACATTGTTGCAGTTCCAAAGTGTCTCTGCCGCGTTAGGGAAGGACACGTTGCGAAGCACAACTCCGTCCGCCTTCCTTATATTCTTCGGAGCCTCTATGACGGTATCATCAATGGTCACATTGTCCGTGTACCAGATTCCCGCTCTTGCCATGTCAAAAAGTGTACAGTTCTTAAGGCTTACATCCTTGCAGTACCACAGTGGGTACTTATATCTGAACAACGTGGTATCTATCTCAAGCCTTCTGCACTCCTTAAGAGGTGACTCTCCCTTCTCAAATACCGAATCGCTTATCTTAGCGTCAAAAGTATGAAACAGAGCTCGTTCCTCTGTAAATGTCTGCTGCGTAAATTCCTGCATCGTAAAAATCCTCCTTGTATATCCTCCTATGTCAAACTTCGCAATTTTTTATTATAACTCATGAACCTGGCTTTAGGTCAAGCATTATTTCATGAAGAACTCATTAAGCTCCGCCTCATTGAGTTCCTCGACCGGTTCGAACTCATCCCCCGCCATATAATCATAGATTGCAGCCAAGAGTGCTCTCGCCTCAGGATATTTCTGACTGTTGTGAAGCTCCATCGTTGACAGCAGCACCTTTCCGCCCATGCAGCGAAACTCAATGAGCTGTGCCATCGGGCGAAGGAACGCATAGCTGTCCATCTCAGTGACAATGGCTTTCATTTTGCGCGGAAGTATGACCGCACGCTTCGTCGCCATAATCCACCACTGCCAGTCAGTGTGCTTATCCGTCGGAAACTCCTTAAAAACCGGGTGGTTCACATCTATAAGCTGTCCCATGCCGCCCTCCTGGTCAGCGAATGTGCCTACCGACCAGAAATCAGTCGTAAACTGTGTCTTGATTGACACAGGTATACTCTCCTTGTCCGCATCAGGCGACAGGTACACTCTTCCTCCGGCTCTTAAAATCTCCCTTGCCTTATTGTCAAAATGCCTTGTCTCATATACATTTGCCGGACATACGGGATTGACCCTCTTATATACCCATATCGGATACTCCGAATCAGTCAAAGCTATACCGTCTGCCACAACCTCAACACGAAGCATAAGCGCTGCAGACTTATCAGTAAAATCAAGCTTAACATCAATGGTTCCCGCCTCGGTGTGTGTACCAGCCTTGCAGAATATATTTCCGAGACTTCCACCTGTGATTACCGCTTCGTCAGCCAATACTGTTTCACCCGCCTGACAGCTTCTATAACATATCCTGTATACCAGCTCACCCTCTATGTCTTTTTTCCCGAAGTTAGCCACATCTATACCGGCTGTGAGTCTCTCGCCCGCCTCATAGGCGTAGCGCGGCAGCTTCACAAGCGGCATACATTCCTTAAAAAATATCTTAAATTCCGACGGCTGTGCGAACGGATAAGGCTTCGGTTCAAGATGTGAGTTCATCATTCCGACAAGTGCCGTTCCCTGTCCCGGAAAATCCTGCAAGCCCAGAAGTGATATTCCCGACAGTTCCTTAGTCCTCATCGCCGCCTCAATCTCCTCACGGTACGCAAGTCTTGAAAGCTCACCCGTCGCCTCGACATAATCCTTCCATTCATCGAGCAGCCCGCTCTTCTTCACACGTTCCTTAATAATCTCAAGATTAACCGGAAGTGACACTCCCTTAAAGTCATCAAGCTCATCAAAATCCGGCAGAACCTCGAACTGCCCGACCTCGAAGCTGAACACAGGCTTCTTATACTGCTTTCTTATGCTCTCCATCGCAGGGTCATAATCATGCTCTGCTGACGGATACTCTTCATTAATATATCCGCGCATACCTGAAAAGGTTCCTCTGATTTTCACTTCATGGCAGCTCTGTGATGTATAGAAATCGCTGTCAGCATCACAGCCCTCCTCACCGTAAAAGGCATTCGAGCCGTTCGCATACAGTCTTGTCCCGTCCATATCCCTTGCAAGCTTAACAAGGCTGTCCATTCTCTTTCTTCCAAGCTCCTTGGTCTGAAGCTCATTTCCCAGCGTGAGCATGACAAATGAAGGATGATTTGCAAGCATCCTTATTATACCCACAAGCTCCTCTTTGTAGTACTCATAACTCTCATCAGACTCAAAGGCATCCCTCGGATTCCAGTTGGACAGCTCTGGCTGCAAAAGCATTCCGATATCATCCGCCGCCTCAAATGCCGCCTCAGGCGCACAGTGCGAATGAAACCGCACACAGTTGATTCCGTAGCTTCTGTATCTTAAAAGCATCTCTCTCCATTCAGCCACCGTCACCGGTGCATGGCCTGTCTCCGGAAATTCAGCACAGTTAGCCTCACTCCTTAGAAAAATCGTTCTTCCGTTAAGTGCAAGTCTGCCGCTGCCGTTATCTCCAAAGCTCCTGATTCCGAACCTTTCTGTGTGCTCGTCACAGCATACCTGACTATCCCCCGGAAAAAGTCTGACGGTAATATCATATAAATTACCGTCCTCCTCGTCCCACAGCTTCACATTATCACCAAGCCGCAAGCCGCAAAGCCTTATCTCTTCTTTATGAGAATCCGCATTCTCCGATATCTCCGCAGGATACTCATCCCTCAATGCAGGCGAGCTTACAACCAGCTTATAAGCTTGCTTATCTGAAAGCTCCACATCAACACACACATCAAGCACATAATCCTGAGTGCTGCCTCTTACAGCATCCGCTTTAAGTCTCGGGTACACGCGCAGTCCCGATATAAAGCTCTGCGGCTTGGTATACATTAAGATTTCTCCTACAATTCCGTTCCAGTTAGTCTGTGTCTCATCCGTGGCCGCCGACGAATAGCATATAGCGTCCTTCGGCATACCCGGATAGCTGTTGTCGGATATGAAGGTAAAGCTGTGCATTCCCGGCTTAATACCCGTAAGCTCATATATATACGGAGTGCTCAGTGTTCCCTGCAAAAAGACACTGCACTCCTTTCCATCAACCGTAAGACTGAGCCATCTGGCACGCTCAGCCTTCACAAAAAGTCTGTTATTTCCATAGTCAGGTATATCAATATCCCGGCTTATCCTCGCCGCTCCCTCATATGTAAAGCGTCTTGTGAATCTTGTGGCAATAGGCGCGTCCTTATCAACCTCACCGTCGGCATTCCCAAGTGCCGCATCGGGATGCCACTGATTGGCACCACAATCCTTATGCCCTATCCTGCTCTCATCAAGAGTTCCCGGAAGCTTCATACTGCCTGTCGTCCCGTCGGCAAGCTCCACGTCCCATATTCCCTCCAGTGAATGCCTTATACCGTCACCCATTCTTTACAGCCTCCCATATTCTCTGCACTGTCTCCTCGATTCGCTCCGCATACACACCGCAGTAATTTATCACTAGCATATGTGTATCACCATGCGGCTGTGCCATATACTCCGATGTGCAAGCCACGTTAATGTCCTTATCCCTTATCCTCTCCACAAGCTCCTTATCACTCAATCCCGTATCAAGCTCAAGTAAAAAATAAGTTCCCGAGCTGTTCTCATATATATGTGACATACTGCCAAGCGGCGATTCCTTCACCGCTTCGAACAGTCTGCTTCTCTGCCCCTTAAAATAATTCCTCATATGATTGATATGCCGCTCAAAATATCCTTCGGATATGAACCTTGCAAGAGCATACTGCTCCATACTTGGAACCGTTCCCGAATAGAAGCTTAAGCCTTCACCATATCTCTTCGCAAGCTCGTATGGCAGCACCATATAGCTTATTCTGAGCGAAGGAATAAGGGTCTTTGAAAATGTATTAAAATATATGACCCTTCCGTTGCCGTCGAGGCTGTACAAGGTCGGAGCCGGTCTTCCCTGATACCAGAACTCGCTGTCGTAATCATCTTCAATAATATAATAGCCCTGTCTGTCAGCCCACTCAAGAAGCTCCGTCCTTCTCTTTACAGGCATGACCGTTCCTATCGGGAAGTGCTGTGCCGGGCTTACATGAACCACATTGCAGCCACTCTCATAGAGGCTCTTCATATCAACTCCGTACTCATCCCTCGGTACACTCTTCCACTTGGCATGGTACATATCGTACAGACCTGTTATCTTCTGACTGCCTATATTCTCCACAGCCCATGTGGCATCATCCAGCAGACAGAACAAGCGCCCATACATACTGTCCGTTCCGGAGCATATGACTATCTGAGACGGAAGCACCTGCATTCCTCGGAATTCATGCAGGAATTCTGCAAGTGCAAGCCTCAGCTCATATACCCCGTTGTACGGAACCGTCTTAAGAAGCTGCTCGGAGCGCTCGGACAGAGTATCTCTTAACAACTTCGCCCATGTAGAGAACGGGAACCTGTTTCTTCTTATTCGATTGGATTTCAGGTCTGCAAAATATGAGTACTCGAACTCCGCTTCCGCCTGTGGTCTTATAAGGCAGCTTGCCTGAGGCGCACAGCCCGTATCATTGACAAAGTAGCCCTTCTTCTCGCTGCTTGTTATATATCCCTCAAGCACAAGCTGGGCGTAAGCATTCTCAACGGTTATAACACTTATATTAAGATGCTTTGCAAGACTTCTTTTTGACGGAAGCTTCTCCCCGATGGGGATTCTTCCCGACAATATATCATTCTTAATGCAACGATACAGATAATCGTATAAAGGCAGCTCCTGCCTGTTCTCCATATTGTATGTAAGCATGTCTGTCTCCTAAATGCCGTCTATACCTCACACATAACCACGCCATGCGCAGGAATATCATATTCAAGCACTCCTGCACCCTCAACCTCATACTGAGCAGGATCAAGCTTCACATGCTGCTCCTCATCCTCAAGGTTAAACAGTGCAATATAGTGCTTTTTATCCACAGCCGCTTCTTCCTTCGGCTCATTTATCCACGCGGCGAGCCTGTCCGTGTGCACAAGCTGTCTGCCATGTCTGCCGCGGGCGAGCATGCCTAGAAGCTTCGTATCCGTAATCAGCTCCAAGGTGTCCTCATCAAGCTTCGTGAGCTCACATCCGAGCATAAGCGGTGAACCGAACATGCACCACAGGGTCAGCATTGTCCTCTGCTCGTCCTTGGTGAAGCCGGTCTTTCGCTCCTCACCGAAGCCCTTACCGAGAAAGCCGAGCGGAAGCATATCACAGTCAGGATAGCAGCCCTTCCTTACATGGTCCTGCCATCTCTCACATCTTGTGAACATGTCCTTGAGCGCATCCCAGTTATCCCAGAAATCGTCCGTGATTCTCCACATATTCGCATATTCGCTGTAATTCCATGCCTTGTCAACATGTGCCGGTCCCGGTGAAAGGCTGAGCACAATAGGCCGGCTGCTCTTTAAAATCGCCTCATGCAGCATTCTCATCTCATGCCATCCCGAGAACCTGAGCGGCTCCCTGTACATCCAGCTGTCACATATATCATCACACTTGATAAAATCAACACCCCACTCGGCATACATCGCAATTATCGAGTCGTAATATGCCTGTCCTGCCGCGTTGTCCTTAATTCCATACATGTCGGGATTCCAGCCGCATATTGAGAATGCATCGGCTGCCTCATCGGCAGTATATTCGGTTCCGTATATCGGAAGATGCCTGTGTGCGGCTTCCCTCGGGATACCTCTCATGATATGTATTCCGAACTTAAGCCCTTTTGCATGTACATAGCCGGCAAGCTGCTTAAATCCGCTTCCGTCCGCTGATGAAGGGAATCTTGCAGGTGAAGGCTGAAGTCTGCCGTACTCATCCATCTGTACATCACCGAAGGGAATATACTGATACTCCCTTCTCCTCGTTCCTGCATCATTAGAATACCATTCAATATCCACGACTATGTATTCCCAGCCGAATTTTTTAAGCTTCTCCGCCATAAAGTCGGCATTTGCCATAACATCCTGCTGTGTGACCGTAGTGTCATAATAATCGTAACTGTTCCACCCCATAGGAGCAGTCACCGCAAAATCATTCTTGTGCATGATAACCTCCTAATACATTATGAATTTAAGTTGCACCTTACTATATTTTATTGTACAATAAATAAAATAATGATATCACATGAGAGGTGCAGTATGTCTGTTTCAAATACATCCAATATCAAGGTCATAGGCGTTGCCGGAGGAAGTGCTTCGGGAAAGACAACCATTGTCAATATAATCCGTGAGCATTTCGGTGATAATCTTGCCGTACTCAGCCATGACAGCTACTACAAAGCGCACAACGAGCTCAACTACGAGGAGCGCTCCAAGTTAAATTACGACCACCCGGACTCCTTCGAGACCGAGATGATGGTAGAGCATGTCCGCATGCTGAAGAAGGGCATTCCCGTCGAGGTTCCGATATATGATTACTCCATCCACAACAGAAGCCAGGCTACAACTCTTGTAGAGCCTAAGAAGGTTGTTATCGTCGAGGGTATTCTTATTCTTGAGAATAAGGAGCTTCGCGACGAGATGGATTTAAAGATCTTCGTTGACACCGATGCGGACGAACGCCTTATGCGCCGTATCAAGCGTGATATGGTAGAGCGCGCGCGTACCGTTGAATCCATACTGACACAGTACCACGACACGGTTAAGCCTATGCATGAGGCATATATTGAGCCATCCAAGAAGTACGCAGACATAATTATTCCGCGCGGTGGTCAGAACACCTCGGCAATAGAGCTTCTCTTAAGCCATATTGATTCGCTTTTGAAGTAATCTTATTCCGGATATGTAAGTCTTTCAGGGCAGAGGTTATCAAGTACCTCTGCCTTAAATTTACGGGCATAGGTCTTAGCCTCCATGACATTATTGTCGAGATAATTGCCGCAGTCCCTCGGTGAATAGCCCGGAATGTCACATTCCTTGTCTGAGAAATTGATAATAAAATCAATCATCTCTCCTATAACTCCCACGATATCCTTAGACTCCAAATCTCCTGCAAATATTACATAGAAGCCTGTTCTGCAGCCCATCGGTCCGAAATAGATTGTTCTGTCCTTCCACTCCTCATTGTTTCTTAAGAAGGTGGCACCAAGATGTTCAATCGTGTGGATACCCGCCGTATCCATGACAGGCTCAACATTAGGTCTTGTAAATCTTAAATCAAAGGTAGTGATAACCTGCTCACCGAGTCTGTCCCTTCTCGACACATATATACCTGTGAGCAGATCAATGTGATTCACGGTAAAACTTGCAATCTTGTTCATATATAATTCCTTTCTGTACAACATATTTTATAGCTATTACTCTACCACATTTGCTTTGATTTTTAAAGGCTGATGTGATATATTCATTGTGGTGGCTTGTATTTTTACAGGCTCCTAAAAAACCATGTGCAATGACACGGAAACGGATATTTTATGGAACAGGAAACACAGCTTAAATCAGGCATGTCAGGCGAACAGCTTCTCACACTGGCCATGGATATGGGCGAACGGATGATAATATGCGGAGCTGAGGCCAACCGCGTGGAGGATACCATCAGAAGAATATGTACGGCTTACGGCTGCATCAAGGTTGATGTATTCTCAATCACCTCCTATCTGTCGGCGACAATCACAACACCTGATATGCACCATGAGACACAGACGAGAAGAATCCATTCTTACAGCCATAATCTGGATAAGCTTGAATATCTCAACGCGATATCCCGATATATCTGCGTAAATGTTCCGGCATACAATAATATAGAGGCTGAGATTGCGGACATCAGAAAGGCTCGCGATTTTCCGTGGTATATCTCGATATTCGGATATGCGCTGTCAAGCAGTGCCTTCGCAGTATTCTTCGGCGGCTCAATCCGCGACGGACTGGTCGCGGGTGTGCTCTCACTCCTCGCTTATGTGATGGACATCAAGATAAGACCGCTCGGCATCAACATGCTGCTGTACAACTTTTTCTGTACCTTTCTGCTCGGTGTGTTCGCCCGCCTTATCGGACTTACCGGCTTTATCGACAACCTCGATAAGGTATTCATCGGTCTTGTAATGCTCTACATTCCGGGAACTCAGATGACCAACTCCCTCAGGGATATTCTGTGCGGAGATATAATGTCAGGACTGTTAAGACTTATAGAGGCGGTTATACTTGCCATATCGATAGCACTCGGCTTCGCCACCTCAATAGTTGCGCTCAATGTATTTCTTCATTGAAGTCTGTCATAATACGGCGGATTATACTTCATTGCTTCGGAGACTTATCATGATTCAAAGATATATTATACAGGTTATTGCCGCAGGGCTCGGTGCCGGCGGTTACTCAATTTTATTTAACATAAGACGCGACAAGCTTTTGTATGCATCGGCGGGCGGCTCTCTTGCATGGATAATATATATCCTTGCCTCACAGGCTACGACGAACGCTTTTATCACCAATATGCTCGCCGCCTCATTCGCCACGCTGTACTCTGAGATACTCGCGCGCATCAAAAAAGCTCCTACGACAGTGTTCCTTATCCCGTCAATCATGCCTATGATACCGGGAGGCGGACTCTTTTACACGATGTCGGCTGTTATCAACAATAACACCGCGCTGTTCGAGAAGTACTTTGTCACCACAATCGAGACCGCGCTCGGCATCAGTATCGGCATCATGTTCATGTCACTAATAGGGGTTAAGCTTGTCAAAAAAGGGTTTTCAAAGCTCTGATAATAAATGGGAGGATATAAATTATGAATGAGATTGATTTATCGGAAAAATTAAAGCAGCTTGAAGCTGAGGTTGACAAGGAGGCCAGCATACAGAATGAGACCAGACAGCGCATATGGGATGAGATGACAGGCAGCAATACCTATGCAGGCAGCACCTCTGGCTCCCGGACTTCGGTCACACCAGCATCTGCCTCATCGGCTTCCTCTGCCCCAAAGCTTACGCTTGAGGACATCAACGCTCCTGTAATAACCAAGCTTGACTTCCCATCTGATGAGAAGTGGGCTCTCACCCTCGCCGGAGGAGGTGCCAAGGGTGCATACCAGTTCGGCGTGTGGAAGGCTCTGCGCGAGATGCAGCTTGAAAAAAATCTCGTTGCCGTATCAGGCTCTTCCGTCGGTGCGCTCAATGCGGCACTTATCTCACTCAACGAATTCGAGGATGCCGGCACAATATGGACTTCAATTATGCCAAAGCAGTTCCTAAGCATTAATTTTGACACCATAATCGGCCCTCTTGACACACTTGTAAAGCGTACTCTCACGGACGGCCTGTGCTCCCGCGACGGTCTTATAAGCATCATAGATAATTACCTCAATCTTACGGAGCTTAAGACAGCCCGTATACCGGCATATGTCTGTGTATCGCACTACCCATCAGATTGTATTGAATGTCTGAATGAGAAGCCTGAGCCTGAATATATAAGCCTGAACGAGGTTGATGCACATGATGCCAGGCAGCTCCTTTTGGCATCCTCGGCAATGCCGTATGTCTACCCTCCTGAGCTCATCCACGATAAAGTGTACCGCGACGGAGGACTCTCCGACAATGTCCCTGTGCTTCCTATGACAACGGTTGGTGCCGACAAGCTCATCGTCGTGAAGCTCGAGCCCGATGACAAGGTTGACACAAGCCTCTATTCCAAGTTCAGCGAAGTGGTTGAGATTGTTCCAAGCCGCGAGATAGGCGACCTGCTCGATGGAACTCTTGAATTCGGCAGCCGCAACGTGGACTTCCGCGTTCTGCTCGGCTACTATGATACTCTGCGCACCTTCAGTCTCCGCATGTACAGGCTGAATAACCTTCCCGTCAATGAAGCAGAAAGAAAAAGACGCGAGGATGCCGACTACGAGAAAATATTATCCATTCTGAGGCAGAAGCGTACCTTCAACAGAGCCAACAGCAATATGGATAAGCTTAAAAACCTCTTAAATCTCTGATTTTACAGTGTGTTATTTACTCGACATGTCTACTCGCCGCGAATTTTTTTTGCCAACTTTGGGTAGGTGACACTGAAAAAGATTATGATTATTCTTTATTGCATGTGAGTTGATTTCGTGCCCCCCATACTATTTTACCGATGTAAATACCGGCACGCTTCGTATCATCAACTCACTCATCAAAATATTATCTTTCACTGAAAGAAAAAATAACCATTGCATAATTACCGCAATGGCTATTTTTTATTATGTAAGAGCTTTTATTCTCATTCTTATACCCCTGCATACTGCAAGCATAGCTTGCAGTACTGCCACCAATAAGTTGTTTGAAAGTTTCACTTTCAAACTTATTCACTTCTGAGTGCAACAACAGGATCCTTCTTTGCTGCCATCTTAGCAGGTATAAGTCCTGCTATGAATGTGAGTGCCATACTTATAAGAACAAGGACAAGTGCTGCCATCCATGGAAGCCCCGCCACGTTGGCAATTCCCGAAAGATGCTTTATAACAGCGTTGATAGGAACAATAAGTATCAATGTGACAACAATACCCATCGCACCCGAAACGAATCCTACAATAAGTGTCTCGGCATTAAATACCATCGAAATATCATGCTTTGATGCACCGATGCTTCTCAATACACCGATTTCCTTCGTTCTCTCGAGGACTGAAATATATGTGATAATTCCAATCATTATCGAAGAAACAACCAATGAAATTGCAACAAACGCGATAAGCACATAGGAAATCGCATTGATGATAGTACTTATTGATGACATCATGAGACCGATGTAATCCGTATAATTGATTACAGCCTCTTCTCTTCCTTCTGCGCGGACTGCATTGTTGTACTCCTCAATCTTATCGGAGATTATATCCTTCGAACTGAAATCAACAGGGTAAATCATAATGGAGCCGGGCTTTTCAATGTCTGCAACACCGAACGCTTCCATATTGTCATCATAGGTTGCGGCAGAGGTTGTCGGCTGCATGTATGATGCCATAAGTGCCGCTAACTCCTCCTCGGAAAGACTCGCAATATATGCCTGCTGCTCAGGTGTGAGAGTCGTGATATCGAAGGTATTCTCCATCTCAACTTCCTCGCCATCCTTGGTAAAAGGCATCCCGGTAATCACATCCGTATCAGGGTCTGCTGCCTGCTTTTTCACGATATCAGAATCGTTAATCTGATTGATTACATACTCCATAAGTGCGCTTGTATAACCAGCCGAACCGCTGACTGCGCCCGTAACTGCATCAGGATTCGGTCTTAAAATACCTACAACCTGAAGCTGTATACCATCAGCAACCGCTGCCTTGTAGCTGTCCTCGTCATCACGGACATCCGTGTAGGTTCCGCTCTCCTCGTCATAGCTGTAAAAGTCTGTGTTCACGATAAGTCTGTATCTTAAATTAAGAATATCCTCATAGGTGTACTCAGACTTGTAGCTTACGACCTCCTCACCCTTGGCAAGACGCGTCATGGTGTCGGCCACCTCGTTCTGATCCTTAAGACCGAGTGCATAGAGTGCATAATCGCTGATTTCATTGTTCTCATCAACGATAAGAACTATCTCATTGTAAGCGGAAGGCCATCTTCCCGCAATCACATCATACTGTGACTCAAGAAGCGTCTGATTCCCGATAAGCTGGCTCCACACATCCCATGAACCGCCCATCATCGATGAGCTCATCATGGAAGAGCCTGAAAATCCTGATAACTGACCCATACCTATGGAGTCAAGAACGGTACTTGGATTTACCTGAACGATACCATCTGTGGTATCCTCCTTGTAAATATTAAGTGTTGTGGAATATCCGTACTGAACATCACTCACAAGCTCATCAAAGCCATTGTTCTCATCCTCAATATATTTCTTAAAGTCTGCCAGATTATTAACCTGAACCTGCGACATCATGGAATTTAACATCTCGCTTATAATGTTGTTGGAGTAGATTTTTCCGTCCTCCTTCTCGGACGCTTCACCGACATGCTGCCCCATAAAGGCACTCATCATGCTTGAATAATCTACCTGCTCCTCCTGAATTTCTATCGGATATGATGAAAGAGTGTCCTCCTCAACCCGCTTTATATAGCTCTGGAAGCCGCTTGAAAGTGCAAGAATAAGTGCAATTCCTATAATACCGATACTTCCCGCAAATGCCGTAAGAATCGTTCGTCCCTTCTTTGTCATAAGATTGTTGGCACTTAATGACAATGCCGTAAAGAAAGACATTGAAGTTCCTCTTTTCTTTTTGCCGGAATGTATCCCAACCTCTGCCACCTTGCCCTCGCTCTCGATAAATGGCATCGTATCATCCGTCACCTTGCCGTCTAGCAATCTGATAATTCGCGATGAATACTTCTCCGCAAGTTCAGGGTTATGAGTTACCATGATTATGAGTCTGTCCTTGGATATCTCCTTTAAGAGCTCCATAATCTGAATACTCGTCGCTGAGTCAAGTGCTCCCGTAGGCTCATCAGCAAGAAGAATGTCCGGATTATTTACAAGCGCCCTCGCTATGGCTACTCGCTGCATTTGACCACCTGACATCTGATTAGGCTTCTTGTGAAGCTGGTCACCGAGTCCTACTTTTTCAAGTACTTCAACCGCCCTCTTTTTTCTCTCCGCTTTGGATACCCCCGACAAAGTAAGTGCAAGCTCCACATTCGAGAGCACCGTCTGATGAGGAATCAGGTTATAGCTCTGAAATACGAATCCGATTGTATGATTGCGGTATGTATCCCAGTCAGAATCCTTGTATTTCTTGGTTGATTTACCGTTGATTATAAGGTCGCCGCTTGTGTACTGGTCAAGACCTCCTATGATATTTAACAGCGTTGTCTTTCCACAGCCGGACTG
>CAKRIL010000044.1 GCA_934343915.1 uncultured Lachnospiraceae bacterium
GTGGTATCCCATGACCGTTATTTCCTCAATAAGGTATGTACACAGATTGCAGATATAGATTACTCAAAGATTCAGCTCTATGCAGGTAACTATGATTTCTGGTATGAGTCCAGCCAGCTTATGGTTAAGCAGATGAAGGAAGCCAACAAGAAGAAGGAAGAGAAGATTAAGGAGTTGCAGGAGTTCATTCAGAGATTCTCCGCTAACGCTTCCAAGTCCAAGCAGGCTACATCACGAAAGAGAGCTCTTGAGAAGATTGAGCTTGATGATATCAGACCATCAAGCAGAAAGTACCCATACATTGATTTCCGCCCTGCAAGAGAGATTGGAAATGAGGTGCTTACGGTAACTAACCTTTCCAAGACGGTTGACGGTATCAAGGTTCTTGATAATGTATCATTCATCGTAGGAAGAGAGGATAAGATTGCACTTGTCGGAAGTGATGAGCTTGCAAAGACTACACTTTTTAAGATTCTTGCAGGTGAGCTTGAGCCGGATGAGGGAAGCTACAAGTGGGGCATAACCACAAGCACGGCATATTTCCCTAAGGACAACACGAAGGACTTTGACTGTGACGATACAATCGTTGAGTGGCTTATGCAGTTCTCACCTGAGAAGGATGTAACCTATGTAAGAGGCTTCCTTGGAAGAATGTTATTTGCCGGGGATGACGGCGTTAAGAAGGTTAAGGTATTATCAGGTGGTGAGAAGGTAAGAGTTATGCTCTCCAAGATGATGATTATGGGAGCGAATGTTCTTTTACTTGACCAGCCTACCAACCACCTTGATATGGAGTCAATCACCGCACTCAACAACGGACTTATTAAGTTCCCGGGCGCCATGATTTTTGCATCGCATGACCACCAGTTCGTACAGACTACGGCTAACCGTATTATGGAGTTTGTCGGCGGTAAGATGATTGATAAGATTACAACCTACGACGAATATCTTGAGAGCGATGAGATGGCTCGTAAGAGACAGGGCTTTGTTGCACTCACGGAGGAGCAGCTTGAGGAGAATGACGCTGACACAGAGTAATCCGGGACAGAACAGATTACTTTGACGAAAGCTTTTTGACGGTAAGCCGCTCAGAAAAGAGGTTTAACATGGACAACTTGAATTTGACAGATAAAGTAATGAACGCGATGATAGAGTATAACCGCGGCGATGCAAGACGTATTCAGCATTCGGTGAAGGTATATGAATTTGCGGCACTCTTAGGACGTATGGAAGGAATATCGGAGAAGGAACAGCTTGTGCTTGAGGTTGCGGCTGTTCTTCACGACATCGGAATCCATATATGTGAGCAGAAGTACGGCAACTGTGACGGGCGCAATCAGGAGATTGAGGGACCGTCGATTGCCAAGGCTATCTTAGAGAACATAATGGGTACTGAGGCTGATGAAGCCTTTGTCGGAAGAGTGTGTTATCTGATAGGGCATCATCACACATACACAGGTGTGACGGGAATGGACTATCAGTTACTTATTGAGGCAGACTTCCTTGTGAATGCGTATGAGGAGGAGCTGCCTGTCGAGAATATAAGAAATGTCAGGGAGAACATATTTAAGTCGGGAGCAGGCAGGAAGCTTCTTGATGATATGTTTGCCTTATAATAACAAAAAAGTGCCTTAGGCACTTTTTTTGTTGCTTTTATTTAATTCCATCACAATGTCCTCCATCCGCTTTTTGTCGAGGCGGTAGTACTGCATCGAGATGAGCGATATTATCCAGCCGATAATCGGTGTGACGCAGTAGAAAAATATCGTGCTCCAGAGTATTAACGGGGTCATCGCATCGCCGACCTGCGGGAAGGCATTGCCGAAGCCTATGATGCTCAGCATTATTCCGACAAAGGCTGTTCCGAGGGAGGAGACAAAGTTGTCAACGAATGAAAAGAGCGCTCCCATAAGTCCCGGTACGAAGCGTCCGCTTCGGTACAGCTCATAGTCGGTGCAGTCCGCAATCATGGGGATAACCATGTTGTTGGTGATTGATTTGCAGCCGTTTAGGATTGAAAATACCGTAAAGAACAGTATTGTTATAAAATTGATATGCTTTAGAGATACGGTGCTTATGTTGTCACTAAGTAAAAGCAGACCTATCACAGCCTGAAATATGATTGAAGCCCATGTAAACCATATCAGAACCCTGCGCTGTCCGAAATGTCTTGCAAGTGAGATTCCGAACACCACTATCAGAAGTGACGGAATGGCGGTTATTATGCCTATCAGTCCGTAGATTGAGTAGTTGTTCATTATGATGCCGTACATCATTACCGTGACTGCCGCATGTGAGTACACGACGGAGGCAAATTTATCAGTGGAAGCGGCAATCACAAGCATCTGTATAGGTCTGTTGTGCTTTAAAACATCGAGGTAGGCGCGTATTGTGACTGCATTGTCGTGTTCCGGTCCCTGAGGGAGGATAAAGTTCTCGTCCTTGTCCTTACTCCATATTCCGATTATGGCAAGCAGTGTGCAGAGCATCGACAGCCCGATGATCACGATTATGAACTCGGCAAAGAGCTTCGGATTGTTGAAGGAGCCGTAATGCGGAATGAGGCGCTCGGATACATACAGTGCCACACCGCCGTAAGCCGCACTTATGAAGGTTGAATCAAAAAAGGTACATATCGGGCGCTGCTTCGGGTCATTGGTGATTATCGACTGAGCGGACTTGGTAACAGCCGTCTGAAAGGTGAAGGCTATAATAAAAAGTCCGTACACAAGTATGAAGTAAGGTATTCTTAAGAACATCGGTATATGGTGAGTGGTAAAGTATAAGAGGATGCAGCTTAACGCGAGCAGAAGATTGCCGAGCGACATGAACGGGCGGAATTTTCCGAAACGTCCATGCGCCTTGTCTATTATATAGCCGACAATCGGGTCTGTTATTCCGTTGAATACACGCATAACCGTGAGAAGAAGCGAAATCATTACGACCGATATTCCTGCAATTCCGTTGGCATAGTATGAGACATAAGCCATCATGGCAAGATACAGGTTGGTGGCACAGGTATTGAGCGAGAAAAAGCCTATCTGCCACAGATGGGCTTTTTTGTATTGTGGTGTATTTTCATTTACTGCATTTTCAGGTAAAACATTTGTGTCTGTGTTCATATAATTTATCTCCGTCCTATGTTCTTATTATAATATATCCCATGATAAAAACAATACTGTGATTTGTAATTGCATAATGATTATTAATTTGATAAACTATAACCATGAATTAAAAATGAGGAATGAAAGAAAATGAATCTGCTTACAATAAAAGACATGTGCAAGGCGTACACTGATAAAGTGCTCTTTGACCATGTTGATTTTTCCATAAATGAGAACGAAAAAATCGGTGTTATCGGAATCAACGGTACGGGCAAGTCGACGCTTTTAAAGATTGCGGCGGGACTTGACACGCCGGATGAGGGAAGCGTGGTTAAGGGAAGCAATGTGCATATCAGATACCTGCCTCAGAATCCTGAATTCACTCCGGGAAGTACGATATATGAGTATGTAATTAAGGCAAACACCACGCATGAGAATGAGTGGACGATAGAGGGCGAGGCAAAGACCATACTTGGAAAGCTTGGCTTTACCGAATATGACACAGTGGTTGACAAGCTCTCGGGAGGTGAGAGGAAGAGAGTCGCTCTTGCAGGAGCGCTTCTTGCGAGGGCTGATATTCTTATACTTGACGAGCCGACCAACCATCTTGACAGATGGATGACACAGTGGCTTGAAAATTATCTCACGGCATACAAGGGCGCACTGCTGATGGTCACTCATGACAGGTATTTCCTCGACAGGGTGAGCAATAGGATTCTTGAAATTGACAGAAGCAGGGTATACGGCTATCAGACGAATTATGAGGGCTTCCTGGAGCTTAAGTCGCAGAGGGAGGCTATGGCTGACTCGACGGAGCAGAAGAGACAGAACATAATGAGGCGCGAGCTTGAATGGATTAAGAGAGGTGCCAAGGCACGTTCAACCAAGCAGAGGGCGCGAATAGACAGATTTAACGACATGAAGGAGGCATCGGCTCAGGCGGCGGCAGCACGAAAGACTGAGTCGGCACAGCTCTCCAGTGTGTATACCCGAATGGGAAAGAAGACCATAGAGCTTAAGCATATAAGCAAATCCTTCGGAGACAGGACGCTTATAAGGGATTTCTCATATATATTCCTCCGCGAGGAGGCGGTTGCCTTTGTCGGAAAGAACGGCTGCGGCAAGTCGACGCTCATGAAGATAATAACCGGGGCAGAGAAGCCGGATGACGGCGAGGTTGAGATCGGTGACACAATACGCATCGGTTATTTTGCGCAGGAGAACGGAGAGCTTAATCCTAATCAGAGGGTTATAGACTGCATAAAGGATGTCGCAGAGTATGTTCAGACACCTGAGGGCAGCGTGTCTGCTTCGCTCATGCTTGAACGCTTTCTTTTTGATTCGACATTACAGTATTCACTTATAGGAAAGCTTTCGGGCGGCGAGAAGAGGAGACTGTACCTTATCAAGGTTCTTATGTCGGCACCTAATGTGCTGATACTTGATGAGCCGACGAATGATCTTGATATACAGACCTTGTCGATACTCGAGGATTATCTTGAGAATTTTGCCGGAATCACGATAATTGTAAGCCATGACAGATATTTTCTTGACAGAACTGCCGACAGAATATTCGTGTTCGATGAATGCGGCAATATAACTGAGGAGGTTCATCAGGATGCGGATGAGATTCTTAACAGGATGGCATCACAGCAAAATGCTTCAACACCGTCAGGAGGTGCTGATAAGACTTCCAAGGCTGCATGGAACAAGGGAGAGAGGGCACTTAAGTTCTCATACACCGAGCAGAAGGAGTATGATACCATAGAGGATGACATAGCGGTGCTTGAAGAGAAGCTTGAGAAGTTAGACTCTGATATGGCGGGCTTTGCCACCGACTTTGTGAAGCTTGGCGAGCTTGGCAGAGAGAAGGAAGAGACACAGAAGAAGCTCGATGAAAAATATGCGAGGTGGGAGTACCTGACCGAGCTTGCCGAGAAGATTGAGGCGGCAAAGAAAAAGGCCTGAGGGCGTAAAAATAATCGGAAAGTTGTGTGAGTTATATGAAAATACCTGAAAAGGCATCAATTACATTAAGAAATGCTCCCGATGTAAGCTTGGGAGTAAGAAGAACAGAGCAGGGATGGCAGTTCGGTATTTTTTGTGACGAGGCGGCACTACTTCTTACACTGTTTGACAAGGAAGAGCCGGATGCGGGCATATGCATAGAGGTGCCGGAGACCTTCCGCAGAGGAAGAATATATTCATTTATTCTTGCAGATGCCGGGAATGAGGCTGAGCTTGATGGTCTGTGCTATGCGATAGGAGAGAATAAGAGAGCTGATATGTATGCACCGGAGTATTGCTATGCGGTGACTGGAAGTGATGGCAGTGCGAAGGGTGCTGACGCACATGGCGGCGATGATTTCGGCAGGAGCCGGGATGAACTGTGCAGCGTGATAAGAGATTCCTATGGATGCTGTCAGGCAGACGGTGAAGAGAGCAGGATTGTAAAAAAAGATATGACTGACAATCTTATAATATATAAGCTTCATGTCAGAGGCTTTACCAAGCTTGAGAACGGAGGAAGCTTCAAGGCTCTTGCGGGAAAGGCGGCATACATACAGGAACTTGGCATGAACGCAGTGCTTCTTATGCCGTGTTATGAGTTCCATGAGGTTTCCATAGCGGGAACGGACAAGACTCATCATTATGGAACCGGTTATGTCAATAAGATTAATTATTGGGGCTACACGGACGGCTATTATTTTGCACCGAAGAGAGCTTATTGTGCCACAGACAACTGCATGAAGGAGTTCTCAGATATGGTGCGTACCTTTCACGATGCGGGAATTGCGGTGTTTATGGAGATGTGGTTTTATCAGGACATGGCTCCTATGGCCGCGGTTGAGGTCCTCAGACATTGGCATGGCAGATATGGAGTTGACGGCTTCAGAATTATCGGAAGCGGAGGTCTTATGTATGCGGCAAGAACCGATGCGGCACTGGCAGACTGTATACTTATTGGTGATGACTTCGGCGGGGAGAGCTTCCATGCCGGCGGTGTTAATGAGATATATGATGAAAAAAAGAGACTGGTAAGATATGACGAAGGCTTTATGGAGGCTGCAAGGCATTTCTTAAGAGGTGATGAGGACAGCATCGGAGGCTTTCTTCACAATCTTATAAGACATGAGGGCGGGCATCCTACGATTAACTTTATGGCAGACCAGAACTGCCTGAGTCTTATGGACATGGTTAGCTATGAGCACAGACATAATGAATATAACGGAGAGAACAATTCTGACGGAAGACGGTATAATATCAGCTTTAACTGCGGAGTTGAGGGAAAGACGAAGCGCGAGGTCATATTAAGACAGAGATACAGGATGATTAAAAATGCGCTTGCGATGGTTATGCTGTCCTCATCAGTGCCTATGCTTGTTGCAGGTGATGAGTTCGGTATGAGCCACGGCGGAAATAACAATCCGTACTGCCATGACAGTGAGATTAACTATATCGACTGGAGCCTTTTGGAGAAAAATGCAGAGCTGTATAATTTTACAAGGGAGCTTATAAGATTCAGAAATGAGCACAGCTGCATCCGACCTGAGCATGATTTTTCAATGAATGACCATAAGATTAAGGGAATGCCGGACTTATCGTGCCACAGCGAGAGAGCATGGTTCCCGCTTATGGCGGAGTACTCGCACAACATTGGGCTGCTGTACTGCGGAGCATATGCGGGGGAGCAGAAGAATGTATATATTCTCTATAACATGCACAGCGAACCGCATGAGTTCGCGGTTATAGATATGGCGGGCAGGAACTGGACCTGTGTTCTGACCTCGGACGCGACAGGGGTGATACAGGATGAGGGCAGGAAGCGTATAAGGCTTTCAGCACATACGATGGCTGTGTTCGTGTCTGGAAGTGCATCAGACACTTCTGCGGTATAGATATGCACGGCCGCTCATACCGATATGTTCAAGCACCCCGAGATGTGTCATGACATTCACTGCGGGCTGAGCCTGTGCTGCCGTAATATGGCTTGCCTTTGCAAAGTCCTTGACGGTGAAGGTATCGGGAAGTGAATCGGGAATCAGTTTTTTATAATCGGATACAGAGAATATGGTTTCACTTGCATAGAGAGCCGTAGGAATACGGTCACTGCGGGTGGAGCCTTTTTTTCTGTCCCTGCTGTACCCGTTAAGAAAGCGGTATTCTTCAAGGTCAATAAGCATTAGCAGCAGGTGAAAATTAGGATGTGACAGGTAAGGCTTAATCTTATACAGCTCATAGAATACCGACTGGAATACGCCTGTTTTCGGTGATTTGCGAGCATGACTTATCTCGCCTGTCTCGGCATCAATCCATCTGAGGTACTTGATGTGAGGTATAGGATACACAACCGTGACGGAATATTCGGGCAGGAAGGCTTCAAGCTTGTTTCTTAACTTGTTAAACTGCCTTGTCTGAATCTCATAGATTCCTTCTGGTGTTCTTATGTCGGCGACATAGCGGCCTGTCTTAACCTCATGACAGCCTGTGTCAGGCTCAAGGTAATGCTTTAACACCGAGTGAACGGTCTTTTCACTCAGTGTACCTATGCCGTTATCGATATGCTCGGAATGAATTATTCTGTCACATGCTTCAAGAAAACGCTCTGCTTCGGGTGAAGTGTAATTATGTTCCTCTGTATTTTTAATAGTTGATTTTTTCTTCATGACAGCCCTCGTACTTTGATTTCAATACCATAGTATACGATATTATTGCGGAGGGGGCAATAGCGGAAAACTCCTAATAATATGATGCGGTTAAGATGTATAAATTGATTTGTATAAAAAAAGATATAGTCATAGAATTATTTTTTGTTGTAAATCAATTTTGTTTGTATTAGAATAAAAGAGATAGTTAAGATTCAGAGAATAGAAGAATATAAGAAACGAGGATGTTTGGTTATGGATGCTGTATCGGTGACACTGTTATGCCTTGGACTGTTTAGCGGAATTGCACTGTTCCTGTATGGAATGAGCGTGATGGGGGACGGTCTTAAGAAGGTCGCGGGAAATAAGCTTGAGACACTTTTGTATGGGTTGACAAGCACACCTATTAAGGGAATTTTGCTGGGAGCAGGTGTTACGGCTATTATACAGTCATCCTCAGCTACATCTGTTATGGTAGTCGGATTCGTTAATTCCGGTATGATGAAGGTTATGCAGGGAATCGGTATCATAATGGGTGCCAATATCGGAACCAGTATAACAGGCTGGATTCTGTGTCTGTCGGATATTCAGGGAGCAAGCGGTATTGCAGCATTGTTATCTTCATCGAGTATCGCGGCGATAGTGGCAATCATAGGTCTGCTTGTGAGAAATCTGTCAAAGAAGGAGTCACACAAGGCTCTCGGAGATATCATGTTCGGCTTCACAATCCTTATGATAGGTATGTCGACCATGAAGGAGGCAATGTCACCGCTTCAGGACAATCCGTTTTTTATGGGAATGCTCACCAAGTTCTCCAATCCGTTTCTTGGTATTCTTTTAGGTATAGTTATAACAGCCGTGCTTCAGAGCGCATCAGCTTCAGTTGGTATTTTACAGTCGGTGGCAATGTCAGGCTACTTACCGTTCTCGGCAGCACTGCCTATTGTAATGGGTATCGGTGTAGGTGCTGCCTGCCCGGTTCTCATGAGCGGTATGAGTTCTAACAAGAACGGCAGGAGAACGGCACTTGTATATCTTTTTAATGATTTGTTCGGAATGATTATATGCGGGACGCTTTTCTATACGATTCAGGCGATAGTGACGAGGGGAGGACAGTTCTCGTTTATGAGTATCGAGATGAATTCCTTATCGATTGCGCTTCTTAACACGGTATACAGGGTTATAACGATTATTTTCCTTGCACCTTTTATCAAGCAGATTAACAAGCTTATGTTCTGGCTTGTCAAGGATTCTGAGGATGAGGTTGAGGATCAGGCTGATTTCGATCTGCTTGAGGAGAGATTCTTAAGGAACCCTGAGCTTGCACTCACGCAGGTTGGTGTCGTAATGAACGGAATGGCAAGGAAGGCACAGAAGAATGTGATGAGAGCCTTCGACCTCATGGACAATTATTCCGTGGAGAAGTACAACATCATTCAGGAGAAGGAAAACATTATAGATAAATACGAGGATAAGCTCGATACATATATGATGAAGATTACGGCTGTCGGACTCAATAAGAGCCAGACGGTGCAGAATTCCAAGTATCTTCATACTGTGAGTGACTTTGAGCGTATTGCCGACCATGCCTGCGGTATATCAAGGGCGGCGAAGGAAATAGTGGAGAAGAAGATTAAGTTCTCTGACGATGCTCAGAGGGAGCTTGCGATTTTATACAGTGCGGTTAAGGAAGAGCTTGATATGACGGTTAAATCCTTTACAGAGGATGACATAGATATGGCAAGACAGGTTGAGCCGTTAAGAATAACGGTCAGAATGTTATGCGCCGAGCTTAAGCGCAATCATATTGCACGTCTTCAGAGCGGCAATTGTGATGCAATCAACGGATTTGTTTTTAACGATTTACTCACTAATCTTGAGAGAATCGTTGCACACTGCTCCAATATAGCCGTTGCGATGATGGAATTTGAATCTGATGATTTTAACACGCATCAGTATCTTAAGGAGCTGAGGGATTCTGAGGATTCGGGAATTGTAAAGGATGTCAACTACTATTCGAATAAGTATTCGGTGGATAAAAAGTAAAAGCAGGTTATAGAGGAAGAATTTATAATCGGAAGGATTTCACTCTATGTGTAAGGAAAAGCGTATTAATATTGTGTGCATTGCCATCTGCATACTGATTGCCTGTGCGGTGTTCATATATGTGGGGCAGAATAAGAGGATAAGCTTCTGTGATGAAATATACTCGTATACGATAACTAACTCGGACAGGGCTACATATCAGTTCGATGTCAACACAATCTATTCAAGGGATGAGATTGTGGATATGCTGTCACACGGCAGCGGAGATTCCATTGTAGGGACTCTTAAGAATGTGGCGAGCGATAAGGTGCATCCGCCTTTATATTATGTGTTCATGTATATTGCTTCCGTGATATTCGGGGGACATTCCAAGTGGATTGGCTTGGGAGTCAATATGATATTCCTGCTCGGTACGGTAGTGCTCATGTGGCTCTTTGTGTATGATATCACCAGGGACAGAATGTTAAGCATTCTGGCACTTATGGTGTATCTGTTCAATATGAGTACACTGTCGGATGCGATGCTCATAAGAATGTACATGCAGATGACATTTTTTGTGATGGCATTCCTGTACTGCGACAACAGGCTTAAGGATGACGAAAAAAAGAGAAGAATATATCCGTGGCTTACGGCTGTGACGGTGGGAGGATTTCTTACACAGTATTACTTTGCCTTCTTTGCCATGGCATTCTTCGTTGTGGAATTCTTTATTAACAGAAAAAATAACATGGCGAAGGTTAAGACCTATTTCTTTTCAATGCTTACGGCAGTCGGTGTGTCAACATTGATATGGCCTCTGTGGATTCCGAGCATGCTCTTTAATTCCCACGCAGGTTCGATCGCTGAGAGTGCAGTTGATTTCAGACATTTTTTTGTTAGGATATATGAGGCGTTCAGAACACTTCAGGTTTCGATTTTTCAGAAGGCTTATGCTGCTGGAATGATTTTTTTCGTGGTTTTGTGTGTGGTGTTCTTTTTATCTAAGCGGGTGAGGGAATATAGAACAGGTATCAGGAATCTTGTGATAAAGATGGTTGCGGCGCTGCTTGCGTATTCAATACTTGTCCGTATTCTTACGCCGGATTATCTGACATCACCGAGATATTACTATGCGGCTCAGATGCTTGAGATTGTCTCGATTATAGTTATGCTGTATTCGCTCATAACTGAGTATGCGGTCAAGCATGCGGTATGTGTATCTGCGTGTGTGTGCGTGCTGCTTATAGCGGGAGATGTATGCGGGTATGCTTTCGGATATGGTATAGATTACTATGGGAATGCCAAGGTGTATGATGAACGTATGGAGAAGCTTGGAGAATATTCGGATGCAATGTGGGTGCTTACGGATTACAATTCGTACAGGCTTGATGCCATGGTGAATTATCTGTGCATACCGGAGTATGTTGCTGTGATTGATACCGGTGATGCGGCAGAATACAACAGACTTGATGAGCTTAACGGTGTTGACAGGACGGTAATTATCTCACTTGAACATATGGTCAATTATGAGACTGTTGATTTTTCCGACAGAGGCTTGTATTTTCTGATAGCAGCTACGGGAAGATTTGCAAAATCGGAACTGTTGTTTTCAGAGGACGGAGTTCGGGTATACGAAGCTGAATTACAGTAAAATGCCCCATCCACAGGTGTGCCTGTGAGATGGGGTTTTACTTTGCGGTGCTCTTATTCTTCGTTTCGATTGCGGTTAAGTCGTGTGAACTCACGGGCGATTAACAGAATGGATTCGTTATATTCAAGCGGAAGTGATGACATCATAGAGACAACATCTTTTTGCATATCATTTTGATTACCCTGTCCGAAGACAATGGTGTCAAGTGATACATGCAGACCTTTTGAAAGCTTGATTAGGGTGTCCACGGACATTGATTTGCGTCCGTTCTCGATTTCCGATAAGAAGGTTACAGATATTCCGGTTCGTTCAGCAAGGTCTTGCTGTGTCATGTTGAGAGAACGTCTGAGTTGGTAAATCTTGTTGCCTATGATACGGTTAGTATCATGGGAAGTACAGTTCATATATTTCCTCCTTTGCTGTTTTCTTGTTAAATCTAAGTTTAACTATAAATACAAAATACCAAATTATGGAAATTAATTAAATTAACGCTGGTTTATAATTTGTTAAACAAAGACATTTTGACATGCTTTTCATACAATGCTACAATGAATGAAGATTAAAAACAAATTTAATCTGCGCAGCAGTTGAGACAGGAGAGTGAAGCAGTTGGGAATTGAGATGGAGGATATTCTCGGATTCAATTTTTTTCAATATGGAAGTCCGTACACGGGCGAATGCGGGGGAATGCATTTTCGAATGGAGAGGAATCCGCTTGAGAATGTTGTATTCAACCATGACCCGCACAAGAATGATGAGGCACTGTTCAATGTGACCGTGTGGCGCGGGCCGTTTAACTATGATACAACGACACAGAAAAAGACCACTGCACAGTTCCCTTTTACGGAGGAGGGAAGAATACAGGCTGTGGAGTGGCTCAATGAGAGATATGCCGAGAGAACGGATTACTGGGCGGAGGGAATACCTCTGTTCCCAAGATATACAACAGAAGATTAGTCCGATGTAATACCGCAAAGAAAGTTGGAGACAGCATCGGAGAGAGGCAGAGCGTCACTTACACAGTAGCTTACCTCTCTTTTTTTTATGTGCAGATTAGGAGGGGTGACCTCCATAAGAGCACCTGTCTCAAGCTCATTCTTCACGAATTCGCGTATGACGCAGCCGATTCCGAGACCTGTCTTGGCGAATTCGATTAACAGATCCATACTTCCGATTTCCATGAGAGTCGTCTGTGCAAGAGGAAGCTCATTGATATATGAATCGACATAGGTACGAGTGACATTGTCCTTGGTCAGAAGCATAAGATTGGCACCGTGAAACAATCTGCTCATGTCGGTGTGCTCCCTGACGAGAAGATTCTTTATATAGGAAGGGGAAGCTACAAAGGTATCCTGAATCGAGCCGGCACTGTACAGCTTAAGTCCGCTCGTCGAGTCGGGAGTTGCAATCAGCCCTATATCTATGTCGTGATTATCGATAAGCGCCTTGGTATGTATGGATGACTGGCAGTTGATTGAAATATTGACATGAGGGTTCCTGCACACGAACTTTTGAAGGCGCGGCAGCAGTATGTATTTGCAGAGAGTGTTGCTGGCACCGAAGCGTATGCGACCTACACCTAATGCACGTCTGCTGCTTAGAAGCATTTCACCGGCACCTATCTCGTTGAATGCCGTCAGTACATGACCGTAGAGCAGTTCGCCGTCATCTGTCAGACGTACACCTCTTGAACTGCGGATAAAAAGAACCGTGCCAAGCCCGGCCTCAAGCTGGCGGATTGCCTTGCTCACTGCGGGCTGGCTTATGAATAGTTTCTTTGAGGCCTCCGAGAGATTCCCGCTCTGTGCAACAGCGAGAAATATATTATACAGATTCAGTGCTGCATGGTTGATGCTGTCAGGCTTATTTTTCATGCTAATCGTCCTTTCTATATGATTTATTATAACTGGCAGTTATAATAAATATAAATAATATGTATTTTTAGAATAACAGAAAATATGTTATGATTCAAGTATCAACTTAAATATCCGGTGCAGCGTGTATTCCGGATTGAAGAAAATCATTGAAGTGAGGAATTATTATGGGTATGACTATGACACAGAAGATTCTTGCAGCACATGCGGGTCTTCCTTATGTTGAGGCAGGACAGCTTATTGAAGCTGATCTTGATTTGGTTCTTGGAAATGACATAACATCTCCTGTTGCGATTCATGAGATGGATAAGATGAAGGTGAGCGGAGTGTTCGATAAGGATAAGATTGCACTTGTCCCTGACCACTTTGTTCCGAACAAGGATATCAAGTCCGCTGAGCACTGCAAGTGCGTAAGAGAATTTGCCAAGAGAAATGAGATTACCAATTACTTTGAGGTCGGACAGATGGGAATAGAGCATGCCCTGCTTCCCGAGAAAGGTCTGACTGTGGCAGGTGATGTCGTAATCGGAGCTGATTCACACACATGTACATACGGAGCGCTCGGAGCATTCTCAACAGGTGTGGGCTCTACGGACATGGCAGCGGGAATGGCTACCGGCAAGGCATGGTTCAAGGTTCCGTCTGCAATCAGGTTCGTGCTTACGGGAAAACCTGCTAAGTGGGTCAGCGGTAAGGATGTAATCCTTCATATTATTGGTATGATAGGTGTTGATGGAGCTCTGTATAAGTCAATGGAGTTCGTTGGTGACGGAATCAGGAATCTTTCGATGGATGACCGCTTCACCATTGCGAATATGGCGATTGAAGCCGGTGGCAAGAATGGAATATTCCCGGTTGATGATATTGCAGAGACTTATATTAAGGAGCACTCGACCAAGAAGTATACCGTATATGAGGCTGATGAGGATGCAGTGTATGATGAGACATACACTATAGATTTAAGCACACTTAAGCCGACGGTTGCATTCCCTCATCTTCCTGAGAATACTCACACCGTTGATGAGGCAGGGGACATAAAGATTGATCAGGTTGTAATCGGTTCATGTACTAACGGAAGACTCGATGACCTCCGTATTGCTGCCGAGGTTCTTGAGGGAAGAAAGGTTGCGAAGGGACTCAGGGTTATCGTGATTCCTGCAACACAGGCTATCTATCTTCAGGCGATGGAGGAAGGACTGTTAAAGACATTCATAGAGGCGGGAGCGGTAGTGAGCACACCTACCTGTGGACCTTGTCTCGGAGGATATATGGGAATACTTGCAGAGGGTGAGAGATGTGTCTCCACAACCAACCGTAACTTCGTGGGACGTATGGGACACGTTAAGTCAGAGGTATATCTTGCAAGCCCTGCGGTAGCTGCCGCAAGTGCCGTAACAGGAAAAATAAGTGAGCCTGCCGAGCTTGGCTTGTAGGCGAAAGCTGCTAGAAAAAGGAGATTATATATGAAAGCGTCAGGAAGAGTATTTAAATTCGGAGATAATGTAGATACGGATGTAATCATCCCTGCAAGATACCTTAATTCATCAGACCCGGCAGAGCTTGCAACACACTGCATGGAGGATATTGATAAGGATTTTGTCAAGAAGGTAAAGAAGGGCGACATCATTGTTGCTGATAAGAACTTTGGCTGCGGCTCATCAAGAGAGCATGCACCGATTGCGATAAAGGCTGCCGGAGTGAGCTGCGTTATTGCAGAGACCTTTGCAAGAATCTTTTACCGCAATGCAATCAATATAGGTCTTCCTATTATTGAATGTGCCGAGGCGAGCAGGGATATTGAGGACGGCGACGAGGTGGAGATTGACTTTGACAGCGGTATTATCACCAATGTCACTAAGAATAAGCAGTACAAGGGTCAGGCATTCCCGGAGTTCATGCAGAAGCTTATCGCTGCCGGCGGTCTCATTAATTACATTAATAATAAGTAGAGACATATTCACGGAAGCGCTTAGACAGCTTCACGGAGTTATAGAGCTTGGCATATTCGATTGCGGATATATCCTCGAGATAATTTTCAGGGTATGCCTTGGTGCAGCCCTTGTCACGGAGCAGTGCCACTGCCTTGTTGTAGGCAATGGCGGCTTCGTTCACGGAGCTGTATCTACCTATTATATAATTGCCATTGATATGTATTTTGGAACGGTAGCTTATGCGGCCGTTCTTTTTTATTTCCTCAACACCGTAGTAGCGGTTGATTATTCTTATATTGTGATAGCGGTAATCGCTGTCGTCACCGTTGATAAATTCGTAATCGCGCCCCTTGACGGCATGACTTTTGATGCCGTAGCGGGATAATATATTCACCTGCATACCATAATCGGCGACGAACAGATACCCCTGCCTCTTCATTATGGTGTGGTTGGAGTAGTAGAAAAGGTCATCTACATCGAATTTCAATGCCTCATTCTCTGACAAAAAGTAGACAAAATAGTTCTTCATCATGTAAATAGGGGTCTTTATGTAGATACCCTTATCGCGGAAATTGATTAATATGACATATTTATCAAATGACAGCGTGCGGCAGCAGAGCTCGTAGTCCTCGGCAGTACACTCGTATGTATCGGAGGAGGTGATGGCGAGGGCTTCCATGTAGGCATTGGAGGCATCCTCCTCGGTAGGGAAGCTGCCGAGACTTATATGCTTATTTTTGTATGTGAATGACGAGCGGTAGTATACCGTGCCGTCTTTTTTTTGTGCCTTGAATGCTCCTGGTAATGCCATTGTATATCTCCGTTTCTCAATACTGTTATATTGTAAATTATAGCTTCTTAGCGGGCGCGTTGCAATGTAAAAGAGACTGAAAATGTAAGAATTTACATTTTCTATGCAGGAGCCTCCATTTTTTACCGAAAATCAGTCTGATTACCCCACTTAAATGCTTAAAAAAAAGAAAAAATACGTGTTTTTCCTCCACTTTTTGAAAATAAATTCGGAGAAAAGACGGGAATAAAGAGTTTGCCCTTTTACCATAAAAAAATATCAATAGGCATATTTTACAAAAAAACTGAATAAAATCGTAAAAACTTGGACATAATCCCAATTAAAATTGTTACGAAATTGTTACAAAAGACGTTTTTCACAAAAAAAGCCGATTCGATTGACAAAAACAAATTCGTAAATATAATTGCAACAAGAACGAAAAAACATTTATTTGAATGAGAGGTTTTAATGATGAAGAATATTTTTTCGCTCTTTAATGGTGTATTTTGTTTCTTTAAGACCATTACCAAGAGTATGTACAGAAGATGTGCGATTATCGCTTCAGGTTCAGCAGTGATTGCGGTTGTATGCCTCAACTCGACATGCTATGGCGGTGGAGGAAAGAATAATGTTGTTACATCCTACACAGGAACCGGACAGGTTGCCGGGGAAGAGGATGAAGATGATGACACCGTTGAAGAGACAGCAGTATTCACATCGCTTATTAATTCAGACATGGCATTGGAAAATCAGAATCCGGTCAAGCCTTTGATTGAGATGAACTTGGAAGATTATGTGTTGAAATACCGTTGTGTCTATGCTGATGTGAATGCGACAGAGAAAACAGACGAAGCAGAGGACGTACTTGTCAGTGCGGATTATATCAATCCGATTATTACAATTACGGATGAGGAGTACAACAACCTTGTTCGAATTGTCGAGGCGGAGGCAACAGGGCTTGATGTCAAGGCTAAGATTCTTGTTGCAAATGTAGTTATCAACAGAGTATTTTCAAATGATTTTCCTAACAATGTAACGGATGTTATTTTTCAGGAGAACGGAGCACAGTTTCAGCCGGTTATGGACGGAAGATACTATTCTGTATCGCTTACGGACACTTCATATGAAGCGGTTGACAGAGCACTTGTAGGAGAGGATTATTCGGAGGGAGCGCTTTTCTTTGCAGCTACCGCATCGGCAGGTGAGGGCAGCTGGTTCGCAACCCACTTAAAAAGACTCTTTGAATACAATGGACATGTATTCTTTGGCTATTATTAAAGAATTTACTTGTTTAATGAAATAAAGTGTGATAGAATTGGCGATAAGTATTAGGCTTATCGCCTTTTCATGTTAGTATGGTAATATAAATAAAATAAACTTGTGGAGGATGCTATGGAGTTATTTTATAAAAGTACTAGGGATGACAGCGTAAGAGTGACCGCTTCCAAGGCAATTCTTAAGGGGCTTGCAGATGACGGCGGATTGTTCGTGCCGGAGAGTATTCCGGTTCTTGATAAGAGCCTTGAAGAGCTTTCTAAGATGAGCTACGGCGAGGTTGCTTATGAGGTTATGAAGCTTTTCTTTACCGACTTTACGGAGGAAGAGCTTAAGAACTGTATTGCGAATGCTTATGACAGTAAGTTCGATACACCAGAGATTGCTCCGCTTGTGAAGGCGGAGGGTGCGTATTTCCTTGAATTGTTCCATGGTGCTACGATTGCGTTCAAGGATATGGCATTATCGATTCTTCCGCATCTTATGACCACTTCCGCTAAGAAGAATGATATCAAGAATGATATTGTGATTCTTACAGCAACATCAGGAGATACGGGCAAGGCTGCCCTTGCCGGATTTGCAGATGTTGCCGGCACGAAGATAATCGTATTTTATCCGAAGGACGGCGTGAGTCCTATTCAGGAGAAGCAGATGGTTACTCAGAAGGGTGACAACACATATGTTGTCGGAATCAAGGGTAACTTCGATGATGCGCAGACGGGAGTTAAGAATATATTCGGTGACAAGGAGCTTGCGGCAGAGCTTGACGCAGCAGGATACCAGTTCTCATCCGCCAACTCTATCAATATAGGAAGACTTGTTCCACAGATTGTATATTATGTATATTCATATGTTAAGCTTCTCGCAAATGAGGAGATTTCGGCAGGTGAGAAGATTAACGTTGTGGTTCCGACAGGCAACTTCGGCAACATTCTCGCTGCATATTATGCTAAGAATATGGGACTTCCGATTGCGAAGCTGGTATGTGCATCCAATGAGAATAAGGTACTTTATGACTTCTTCAGCACAGGTGTATATGACAGGAACAGAGAGTTCAAGCTTACAAGCTCGCCATCGATGGACATTCTCATATCGAGTAACCTCGAGAGACTTATCTACCGCATTGCGGGCGGCTCGGCTGAGGAGAATAAGAAGCTCATGGCACAGCTTAAGGATAACGGACGCTATGAAATTACCGATAAGATGAAGTCGGAGCTTGATGATTTCTACGGAAATTATGCGAGCGAGCAGGAGACAGCACAGACGATTAAGGAACTTTACGAGGATACAGGTTATGTGATTGATACACATACAGCTGTTGCAGCAGCGGTATATCATAAGTATGCCAAGGGCGGTGATACAGCCAAGACGGTTATTGCGTCAACTGCCAGTCCTTTCAAGTTCACAAGAAGCGTAATGAATGCCATTGACAGTGAGAAATATTCTGCAATGACTGATTTTGAGCTTGTGGATGAGCTTTCAAGGATTGCCAATGTTGCAGTTCCTAAGGCTATTGAGGATATCAGAACGGCACCGGTGCTTCATACAAGAGTGTGTGACAGAACACAGATGAAGGAGACCGTGAAGGATATTCTCGGTGTATAATTAAGAACACTTAACGATAATGAACCATACTATTGTTAGCTGCGATTAACGATAGTATGGTTTTTTTGTAACAGGACACTTCGTTCCTATTACAAAAAACGCTTGAAAAGCGGTAGAGTTTGTTATAAAATAGAACATATATTTGCTTTTGGGATTTTGGAGGAGTTTATGGCAGAAAAGAAACAGGATTACGGTGCCGGAAGTATTACCATCTTAGAGGGGCTTGAGGCCGTAAGGAAGCGTCCGGGAATGTATATAGGAAGTGTCTCGACGAAGGGACTCAATCACCTTATATATGAGATTACGGACAACTCGGTTGATGAGCACCTTGCAGGCTACTGTGATTCTATATGGGTTACACTCAACAATGATGGTACGGCTGTGATTAAGGATAACGGAAGAGGTATACCGGTCGGTATACATCCTAAGGCGGGAATACCTGCCGTTGAGGTTGTATTTACGGTACTTCACGCCGGAGGCAAGTTCGGTGACGGAGCATACAAGATTTCGGGAGGACTGCATGGTGTAGGTGCGTCCGTTGTCAATGCACTGTCAAGATGGCTTGAGGTAGAGATAAGGCAGGAGGGCAAGGTATACAGACAGCGCTATGAGCGCGGACATGTCATGGCACCGCTCGCGGAGGTCGGTACATGCAGGAAGAATGATACCGGAACCACGGTCACCTTCCTTCCTGATGATGAGATATTCGAGAAGACGTATTTTAAGGCGGATCAGGTTAAGAGCAGACTTCATGAGACAGCATACCTTAATCCGGGACTTACAATATATTTTGAGAACAAGAGAAGCGGTGAGGAGGAGTCAGAGGTATTCCATGAGCCTGACGGAATCAGGGCATATGTCAAGGCACTCAACGAGGGACTTGATACGCTTCATGATGTTATATATTACAAGCATTCAAGTGAAGGCATAGAGGTGGAATGTGCGGTTCAGTTCGTGGATTCCTTTCAGGAGAATATTTTGGGCTTCTGCAACAACATCTATACACAGGAGGGCGGAACGCATCTCACGGGATTTAAGACGAAGTTCACAATGGTAATCAACCAGTATGCCAGAGAGCTTGGAATACTCAAGGATAAGGATGTCAACTTCACCGGTCAGGATGTAAGGAACGGAATGACGGCTGTTGTGGCTGTCAAGCATCCGGAGCCGAGATTTGAGGGACAGACTAAGACCAAGCTTGATAATCAGGACGCGGGCAAGGTCGTAGCTGAGGTGACGGGCGATGAGCTTGTACGCTATTTCGATAAGAATCTTGAGACTTTAAAGACGGTCATTGCCTGTGCCGAGAAGTCTGCCAAGATTCGTAAGGCGGAGGAGAAGGCTAAGACTAACCTTCTTGTGAAGCAGAAGTTCTCATGTGACAGCAACGGTAAGCTTGCCAACTGTGAGAGCCGCAATCCCGAGGAATGTGAAGTATTCATAGTCGAGGGAGATTCCGCGGGCGGTTCGGCAAAGACCGCGAGAAACAGACGCACCCAGGCTATACTTCCGATAAGAGGTAAGACGCTCAATGTCGAGAAGGCGACGATAGACAAGGTGCTTGCCAATGCCGAGATTAAGACCATGATAACGAGCTTCGGCTGCGGATTTTCCGAGGGCTACGGAAATGATTTTGATATAAGTAAGCTAAGGTACAATAAGATTATTATTATGACTGATGCCGACGTGGACGGAGCGCATATTGCGACGCTTCTTCTTACGTTTTTTTACCGCTTCATGCCTGAGCTTATACAGGAGGGACATGTATATCTTGCCACACCTCCTCTGTATAAGGTTGTTCCTAAGAAGGGGGAGGGACAGTATCTTTATGATGACAAGGCCCTTGAAAAGTACAGAAAGACACATACGGGAAATTTTACGCTTCAGAGATATAAGGGACTTGGTGAGATGGATGCGGAGCAGCTGTGGGAGACCACACTTAATCCTGAGACAAGAATACTTAAGCGTGTCGAGATAGAGGATGCCAAGATGGCATCTGATGTCACGGCTATGCTTATGGGAAGCGATGTTGAACCACGACGCAGATTTATATATGAGCACGCTCATGATGCGGAGCTTGATATAGTATAATGGAGGATTAAGATGGCAGAACAGATTATGCAGACAGAGTACTCGGAGCTGATGCAGAAGTCATATATAGACTATTCCATGAGTGTCATAACAGCTCGTGCGGTGCCTGATGTGCGCGACGGACTTAAGCCTGTACAGAGGCGTGTACTCTATGCAATGGAACAGCTTGGACTTAACTATGACAAGCCTCATCGTAAGTCAGCCCGTATTGTCGGAGATACAATGGGTAAATATCATCCGCATGGAGACAGCTCCATATACGATACACTTGTTGTACTCGAACAGGATTTTAAGAAGGGAATGGCACTTGTGGACGGTCACGGCAACTTCGGCTCGATTGAGGGCGACGGGGCGGCCGCGATGCGATATACGGAGGCTAAGCTTAAGAAATTCACGCAGGATGTATATCTTGCAGACCTTGATAAGAATGTAGTCGATTTTATGCCGAACTTCGACGAGACAGAGAAGGAGCCTGTGGTGCTTCCGGTTCGTGTACCGAATCTTTTAGTGAACGGTTCGGAGGGTATTGCGGTCGGAATGACGACAAGTATACCTACACACAACCTTGGGGAGGTTATTGACGCGGTTAAGGCATGCATGGACAATCCCGACATAACCACCGCAGAGCTTATGAAGTACATAATAGGTCCTGACTTCCCGACAGGAGGACTTGTTGTCAATAAGAGTGAATTGTTGGACATATATGAGAGCGGCACGGGAAGAATCAAGCTGAGAGGCAAGGTGGAGTTCGAGCCGGCAGCGAAGAAGGGGGATAAGGACAAGCTGGTTGTGACGGAGATTCCTTATACCATGATAGGAGCCGGAATAAGCAAGTTCATATCAGACGTGGTCGACCTGATTGAGACCAAGAAGACTCAGGATATAACGGATATATCCAATGAGTCCTCCAAGGAAGGAATAAGAATCGTGCTTGAGCTTAAGAAGAATGCAGATGTGGATAAGCTCATCAACATGCTCTACAAAAAGACCAAGCTTGAGAATACCTTCGGTGTCAATATGCTTGCGATAGTTGACGGAAGACCGGAGACACTGAGCCTTAAGCAGATTATCACGCACCATATTGATTTCCAGTATGAGCTTGCAACACGCAAGTATACCACGCTTCTCAACAAGGAACTGGAGAACAAGGAGATTAAGGAAGGTCTTATAAGGGCATGCAACATAATTGACCTCATTATTGAGATTCTGCGTGGAAGCAAGAACCTTAAGATGGCTAAGGAATGTCTTATAAGCGGCAATGTTGAGGGCATTAACTTTAAGTCGGAGAAGTCCAAGAAGGATGCATCAAAGCTTCACTTCACAGAGAGACAGGCTTCTGCGATATTGGAGCTTCGCCTCTATAAGCTCATCGGCTTGGAGATTCTTGCTCTTGAGAAGGAATATGAGGAGACCTTGGCGAGAATTGCAGAGTATGAGGATATTCTTAACAGCAGAAGAACCATGGTCAAGGTAATCAAGAAGGACTTGGACAATATCAAGAAGGAATATGCGCTTGCGAGAAGAACTGTCATCGAGGATGCTGAGGAAGCAGTCTATGAGGAGCAGAAGATGGTTGAGCAGGAGGTCGTATTCTTAATGGACCGCTTCGGCTATGCCAAGACGATAGATACGCAGACCTATGAGAGAAATAAGGAAGCTGCTCATTCAGAGAATAAGTATGTATTCACATGTATGAACACGGACAAGATATGCATATTCACCGACAATGGCAATCTGCACCAGATTAAGGTTAAGGATATTCCGTTCGTCAGATTCAGGGATAAGGGAACCCCGATTGACAACCTTGGCAATTACAGCAGTGCAGGTGAGGAGATTATATTCCTGTGCCACAGCAGCATGCTTGCGGGAAGGAAGCTTCTGTTCACGACGAAGAAGGCTATGATGAAGCTTGTCGACGGAGAGGAGTTCGATGTATCGAAGAGAACCGTTGCAGCAACTAAGCTGATGGATGATGATTTGATTATGAGCATAGAGATTGTAAGCTCCGTGAACACACAGAACGTAGTTCTTCAGACGGAGAACGGATATTTTCTTAAGTTCATGCTTGAAGAGATACCTGAGAAGAAGAAGAGTGCGGTAGGCGTGCGAGGAATGAAGGTTGATGATAAGGATGCCGTGGATGAGGTGTACCTCATTCCTGAGGATGCTGACATCAACATTCAGTACAAGGATAAGGATATTTCGCTTAAGAAGCTTAAGCTCTCCAAGAGGGATGCCAAGGGTCAGAAAAAGTAAAATAAATGAGTGGTTATTTCGGAATGAAGTAACCACTCATTTTTAGTAGTACCGGCAAATGTACCGATTATTAAAATTAGACAAGCTTGTGAAGCGTAATGCAGTTAGGCGTGTCAATCTTGACCGGATTGCCGTTCATTACGAGCAGACCCTTCTCATAGTGGATTGTGAAGAAGGTGAGCGTTCCGGATTCATTGTTGACGCTTACAAGATGCTTCTCATCAGGGAAGAGGTTAATATCCTTAGGGTATTCACCGCTGATTGGAAGGCTGTTCTTTAGTGATAACAGACCGGTCTCCTTGTCCACTGAATATATTGTGACACTGTTGTCACCGGCATTGGAGCAGAATACATAGTCGCCGTTATGAGTTACCTGAATGGCAGCAGCGGCAGTGTTCTCTTTGTGTCCCTTTCTTACGGTGAAGATATTCTGAACGAATTCAAAACGTGTCTTGTTCTCAGGGTTATACTTGTACACATCGATGTAGTTCTTAAGCTCACATACTATGTAGGCGTACTTTCCGTCAGGGCTGAAGGTTATCTCGCGCGGAGCGGATTCAAGCTGGCATCTGATGATATCAGAGAGCTTAAGCTTGCCGCTTGTCTTGTCAAAGTCATAGAGCTTTACCTGATCCATACCTATATCACATACACAGAGCAGATCTTCATCAGGAGTGAGCACGGAGCAGTTGATATGAGGGCGGAAGTTGCGCTCTGCAACACTTCCCATGCCCTTGTGGAATACCTCGTCGGTTATCGCACCGACAGTTCCGTCCGCATTGATATTGAGAACGGTCAGCTTGCCGTCATGGTAGCCTGACACGAATATGTAGTCGTCAGCCTTGGTGAGTGAGAGATGGCAGCCGCGCATCCCCTTAATCGAAGCGGTATTCATATACTCAAGTCCGCCGTCCGGCTTAATCTTAAAG
>CAKRIL010000045.1 GCA_934343915.1 uncultured Lachnospiraceae bacterium
ATCATATCCTCTGCAGCAATATCAAGATTCTGCTTAAGCTGCTCTAATATCTGTCTGCCGAGAGGAGATTTCTCCTCGTCGGCAGCTTTATAGAATACTTTTTTCATATCGGAAGACAGAAAGTGGTTAGCCTCTATGCACATCTCCCTGATATTTTTGATTATTTCATCAGTCTGCACTGTTCTCATCATTGATTTCCTCTGCATCAGTCAATTCTTCAGGCTTGGTCTCATCTCCCTCGCGAACCTTAGCTACCTTGGCTACCTTGACACCTTCATCAAGATTGATAAGCTTAACTCCCGATGTTATTCTTCCAAGTACCGATATTCCGGCTACCTGCATACGGATAATGATGCCCTCGGTAGTGATAAGCATGATTTCCCTGCCCTCATTAACTGCCTTGACACCTATTACATTTCCTGATTTCTCGTTAATCTTGTAGCACTTGATTCCCTTACCGCCTCTGTGCTGAACAGTGAATTCTTCTGTCTTGGTTCTCTTGCCGAGTCCGTTCTCGGACACGATGAGAAGCTCGTCGCCCTGTGTATCAAGCTGCATTCCTACAACCTCATCACCTGCGATAAGATTCATACCGATTACACCCATCGCACTTCTTCCGGTAGGTCTTACATCCTGCTCATTGAAACGGATGCACATTCCGAGCTTCGTGACAAGAATAATGTCCTTATTTCCGTCAGTCTCCTTAACCTCAATAAGCTCATCATCATCCCTGAGTGTGATTGTCTGTATTCCCGTCTTACGAATATTGGCATATTCCTTAGCCGGAGTTCTCTTGACAATACCGTTCTTGGTACACATGAACAGATATGAATCATCTTTTATACCATTCACAGGTATAATAGCACTTATCTTTTCACCCGGCATAAGCTGTAAGAGGTTGACGATAGCTGTTCCTCTTGCTGTACGGCTCGCCTCAGGTATCTCATAAGCCTTAAGTCTGTATATTCTTCCGAGACTTGTGCAGAACAGCAGATTTTTATGAGTTGTCGTCATAAATAAGTCTTCTATGTAGTCCTCATCAATCGTCTGCATTCCCTTGATTCCACGTCCGCCTCTGTTCTGGCTCTTGAAGTTATCGAGAGTCATTCTCTTGATATAGCCGAGATTAGTCATGGCAATGACCGTGCTCTCATCAGGAATTAAGTCCTCCATATTGATTTCGGACTCATCATATCCGATTGAGGTTCTTCTGTCATCGCCGTACTTATCGGCAATAGCAGTAATCTCCTTGCGGATAACCATGAGAAGCTTCTTCTCATCAGCAAGAATCTCCTTCAACTCCTCAATTCTTGCTCTGAGTGCTGCCAGCTCCTGCTCAATCTTCTCTCTTTCGAGACCTGTAAGAGCTCTGAGTCGCATATCGACAATCGCCTGTGCCTGTGCGTCTGACAGACCGAAGCGCTCGATAAGTCTTGTCTTAGCTGCCTGAACATTCTCGGAACTTCTTATTATGCTGATAACCTCGTCAATATTGTCGAGAGCTATCATTAAGCCCTCCAAGATGTGAGCTCTGGCTTCCGCCTTATTGAGTTCATAACGTGTTCTTCTTGTAACTACATCCTTCTGGTGAAGAAGATAATATCCAAGCATCTCCTTAAGGTTAAGAACCTTAGGCTGCTGATCGACAAGAGCAAGCATAATAACACCGAAGGTATCCTGCATCTGAGTATGCTTGTAGAGCTGATTGAGCACTATATTGGCATTGGCATCCTTGCGGAGCTCGATGCATATTCTCATACCCTGTCTGTCGGACTCATCTCTTAAATCCGTTATTCCGTCAATCTTTTTATCCTTTACAAGCTCTGCAATCTTCTGAATAAGATTAGCCTTATTGACCATGTAAGGAATCTCTGACACGATAATACGGCTCTTGCCATTCGGCATAGCCTCAATATCAGTCACTGCACGAACCTTAATCTTACCTCTTCCGGTTCTGTATGCCTCCTCGATTCCCCTTTTTCCGATAACCATGGCACCTGTAGGAAAATCAGGTCCCTTGACTATCTCCATCAATTCCTCTATATCTGTTTCCCTGTCATTTTCAACTTCATTGTCGATAATCTTCACAACGGCAGCGATAACCTCACGAAGATTGTGAGGTGGTATATTGGTAGCCATACCTACGGCAATACCTGATGTACCATTGACCATGAGGTTAGGATATCTTGAAGGGAGAACGCTTGGTTCCTTCTCTGTCTCATCGAAGTTAGGTACAAAATTAACCGTATCCATGTCAATATCAGCAAGCATCTCCATGGAAATCTTACTTAATCTTGCCTCTGTGTATCGCATCGCGGCAGCACCGTCGCCATCAACGGAACCGAAGTTGCCATGACCGTCAACAAGCGGATATCTTGTGGCAAAATCCTGTGCAAGCTTAACAAGAGCCTCATAGATAGATGAGTCTCCGTGAGGATGGTACTTACCCATTGTATCACCGACAATACGCGCACACTTTCTGTGCGGCTTGTCAGGGCCGTTATTTAACTCAATCATCGAATAGAGAATTCTACGCTGTACAGGCTTAAGACCGTCCCTTACATCAGGAAGCGCTCTTGCGGCGATAACGCTCATCGCATAGTCTATATATGAAGTCTCCATTGTCTCTTTGAGGTCTACATCATGAACCTTATCAAAGATATGTTCATCCATTTATATTTCCTCCGAAATTATTTTTTATTTTATATAAGCAATTTCTCCGTTTCACTCTCGAAATTGCTAACGTCCATTCGCAATTTACTATTTCAGCTTCGCTGAAATATCTTGCTCATGTACGTTTGTCCATCAAATAAATATAATACTCTGACTGCAAGCAGTCTCGTATTATATTTACTTGATGAACTTATATATCCAGGTTTTTCACGAACTTCGCATTCGCCTCGATGAATTCTCTTCTAGGCTCAACATTGTCGCCCATAAGTGTAGAGAACGTAACATCTATCTCAGATGCATACTCCTCATCATAGAATACCTTCTTAAGTATTCTCTTCTCAGGATCCATTGTTGTCTCCCAAAGCTGGTCGGCATCCATCTCACCAAGTCCCTTGTATCGCTGAATTTTATTATTCTGATCACGTCCTACCTCTGTGAGAATCTCGTTGAGCTGCTCATCCGAGTACGCATACCATACTTTTTTATTCTTCTCAAGCTTATAAAGAGGCGGCTGTGCAAGATATACATAGCCCTGCTTGATAAGCTCCGGCATGAAACGATAGAGGAAGGTGAGCATAAGTGTCGCAATATGCGCACCATCAACATCGGCATCAGTCATAATAATAATCTTGTGATAACGAAGCTTGCTTATATCAAAATCCTCATGAATACCTGTTCCGAAGGCTGTAATCATAGCCTTAATCTCAGCGTTTCCGAGTATTCTGTCAAGTCTTGCCTTCTCAACATTTAATATCTTACCTCTGAGTGGAAGAATAGCCTGAGTTGCACGGCTTCTTGCCGACTTGGCGGAACCGCCGGCGGAATCTCCCTCTACGATAAATATTTCACAATTCTTAGGGTCTTTGTCTGAGCAGTCGGCAAGCTTGCCCGGAAGGCTCATAGACTCAAGTGCAGTCTTTCTTCTTGTCAGGTCTCTTGCCTTTCTCGCAGCTTCTCTTGCTCTCTGTGCGAGAAGTGACTTCTCGCATATCATCTTGGCAACATTAGGATTCTGCTCTAAGAAGTATGTAAGCTGCTCTGTAACTACATTGTCAACTGCACCTCTTGCCTCGCTGTTTCCAAGCTTCTGCTTAGTCTGACCCTCGAACTGAGGATTCTCAATCTTGACACTGACAATGGCGGTAAGACCTTCTCTTATATCCTCACCTGTGAGGTTCTGCTCACTGTCCTTTAACAGCTTATTGCTTCTTGCGTAGTCATTGAAGGTCTTGGTGATTGCATTTCTAAAGCCGGTAAGATGCATACCTCCCTCAGGAGTATTGATGTTATTGACAAACGAATATATGCTCTCGTTGTAATCGTCATTATGCTGGAATGCAACCTCAACCGATATATTGTTGACTGTACCTTCACAGTAAATGATATTATCATACAAAGGTGTCTTGCTGCGGTTAAGATACTGAACGAACTCCTTGATACCGCCTTCGTAATGGAATATCTTCTCCTTCTTATCCTCTCTGTCGTCCCTGAGAATAATCTTGATTCCCTTAGTGAGGAATGCCATCTCTCTAAGACGATTCTTAAGAATATCAAAATCGTATACTGTATCCTCGAATATCTCTTTGTCAGGGAGGAAGCTTACCTTAGTTCCCGTCTTTTCTGCGCCGCAGGTTCCTACTACCTTGAGAGGGTACATAACCTTACCTCTCTCGTATCTCTGCTGATATATACTGCCGTCATGATATACCTGAACTTCAAGCCATTCTGACAGGGCATTGACAACGGATGCTCCTACACCGTGAAGTCCACCCGATACCTTATATCCCCCGCCGCCGAACTTGCCTCCGGCATGGAGAATTGTAAATACAACCTCAACCGCCGGAAGTCCGGACTTTGCATTGATTCCTACCGGAATACCTCGCCCGTTATCTGTGACGGTAATTGAATTGTCAGAGTTAATCTGAACATCAATCTCAGTGCAGTATCCTGCCAAAGCCTCATCTACCGAATTGTCAACTATCTCATATACCAAATGATGAAGTCCCTTTGATGATGTACTGCCAATATACATTCCCGGTCTTTTTCTTACAGCCTCAAGACCTTCAAGAATCTGTATCTGGTCAGCTCCGTAATTGTTTTCCATGCTTTCCTCATTTCTGCGCTACTAAATAATCTGAGCAGGTATTCCTGCGGTACATATCTGCGACATAAGCGCATTCACAGATATTAATTTTTCTCTGTAATGTGACCCTCTTTCACATAGAACACCTTGTCCAGGTGAAAGCGGTAATTGATAAATTCATCAAGTCCCGTGCAGGTTACAATCGTCTGCACGTTATCTATACTGTCAAGCAGATAGTTCTGCCTGTTAGCATCAAGCTCTGAAAATACATCATCAAGAAGCAGTACGGGATTGTCGCCTGTTATAAGCTTTACAAGCTCTATCTCGGACAGCTTAAGCGACAGCGCACAGGTTCTCTGCTGTCCCTGTGAGCCGTACTTTCTCACATCCATGTCTCCCAACAGGAAGCTCATGTCATCACGATGCGGTCCATAGCCCGTCGTCTTCTGTCTTATATCCCTGTCTCTTGAATCCGTAAGCAGCTTCATAAAATCCACCTCCGTAACCGAAGGCTCATATACAAGCTTAAGCTCCTCCTTTTTACCTGAAAGCCTGCCGTGTATATCATATATAATACCATTAAGATTATTGACAAAGTTCCGTCTTATCCTGATAAGCTCATTTCCGTAGCTTACAAGCTGCTCATCCCACACATCAAGTGTATCCGCAAGCGAAGGATTAAAGCCAATATCCTTAAGAAGCTTATTTCTCTGGAGAAGAACCTTGTTGTAATTAACAAGATTGTGAACATATAACTTGTCAAGCTGGCACAGTTCCATATCCATAAATCTTCTTCTCTCAGCCGGACCGCTTTTTATGATATTCAGATCTTCCGGAGAAAAAAATACAATATTGATTATCCCGAGAAGGTCAACAGCCCTTCTTATCGGTATTCCGTCAATAGCTACGCCCTTGGTCTTAGTCTTTTTAAGGTGCATATCTATTCTGTGGGGAATATTATTCTTTCTCACCATCATTCTTATATGTGCTTCTTCACTGTTAAAAGCAATAATCTCTCTGTCCTTGCTCGCGCGGTGCGACTTTGTCGTCCCCGCCACATATATAGCCTCGAGAATATTCGTCTTTCCCTGTGCATTGTCACCGTAGAGAATATTGGTCTTATCGGAAAATTTCATGCTGAGTAACTCATAATTTCTGTAATTTTGCAAATCAAGAGCCTCAATAACCATTACCCATTACCCACTATTCTTCTATTTTGATAGTTTCTCCATCATATTCGACAACATCACCGGCGTGAAGCTTCTTGCCTCTCTGAAGCTCAACCTGTCCGTTGACCTTAACCTGACCGTCAAGTATTACCATCTTAGCGTCAACTCCGGACTCAACAAGTCCTGTTGCCTTGAGTGCCTGTCCAAGCTTAATAAATTCTTCTCTTAACTTAATTGTTTCCATAAATTTCCTTTCTAATCCGGATTAGTAGTTATTGAAATTAACCGGTAAAATAAGATATATATATTCATTCTTGTCATCACGGATAAAGCAAGGTGCCTTTGAATTCATGAGATATATTGAAATCTGTTCATCATCAATAACCTTGAGAGCATCCATAAGGAATCTTCCGTTGAAGCCAATCATGATATCCTTACCCTCTTTTACAATATCAATATCCTCATTCATGGAACCGATAGCGGAATTAATCTTAATCTCGAGTGAACCGTCTATAATATTAACTATTATAGGCTTCTTATCTCCTTCCTTTACAAGGAGCATTGAACGGTCGATACAGTCAAGAAATTCCTTCTTGTTAATTACAACCTTAGTCTCGTAATCCTTTGAGAGCATCTGGTCAATCTTGAAGAATTCTCCGTCAATAAGTCTTGAAACAACCTTCGTATTATCAAACTCGAAAAGAATATGGTTGTTGGTAAAGAATATATCAACCATCTCATCTGCCTCAGCTGAGAGAATCTTGCTTATCTCATTGAGTGTCTTACCCGGAACAATAACCTTAATCGGTTCATATGAGCTGTTGAGCTCAATATTTCTTATGGAAATTCTGTGTCCGTCAAGTGATACGACTCTCAGATTATTCTCATTAATCTCAAATAATTCACCTGTCATTATTCTGTTGCTGCTCTCATTGTCTGCAATGGAGAAGATAGTCTGACGAATAACCTCCTTAAGTGTGAACTTAGAGAGTGAGATGAACTTGTCCTTCTCTATATAAGGCAGATAAGAGAAATCATCACCTGCCTTGCCTGAGATAGTGAAGTTGGACTTCTCGCAGATAATTCTTGCAACATAGTTGTCATCTGTTTCTATTGTAACCTCGCTGTCAGGGAGCTTACGGATAATATCGGAGAAAATCTTCGCATCGATTGCTACCTTACCGCGCTGCTCAATCTCACCCTTGATAACAGTCTCGATACCAAGCTCCATGTCGTTGGCAGTAAGCTTAATCTCTCCGGCGGATGCATCAATAAGAATACATTCGAGTATTGTCATTGTTGTTCTTGAAGGAATTGCCTTGAGAACTATGCTTACACCTGCCAAGAGGTCTGATTTTGTACATATGATTTTCATTGTGAATACTCCTTTCGGGAAAAAATGTAAAGTTGTGCGTGTTAATAAATATATAAAAAAATTCAGCAGTAGTAGTATTAGGGGCTGTGAATATGTTGATAACCGCTCTGAGGCCTTGAAAATCAAGGATTTCAGAAAAAGGATAAGTCTGTTAATAATCAAAGGACAAGCTGTTAAACGAATGTGGACAAGAATTTAAAAAAATTCCGGCTGTGGAAAAACCAAAAGGTTATTCACACAAAAAGCATAATTATCAACTACTTATCCACAATGTTGTTCCAAGGGTTATCCACAATCCGTAACGAGTATCTTCCTTATTATAATGGGTTATAAATGATGGTGATAACTCATCTTCAAATAAAAGTTATGAAGAGCTGTCATTATATAAGCTTCATTATGAAGGATTAATCTTTTTGATAAGAATATCTATGAGCTCCTTCGTCTGAGGGTTGTTCTTAATCTCATCAGATATCTTGTCTGCACCATGAATAACTGTGGTATGGTCGCGGTTGCCGATGAGCTTGCCGATAGTGGCGAGAGGAACATCAGCCATTGTACGACAAAGATACATAGCAATCTGACGTGGATATACTATCTCCTTGTTGCGCTTGTGCGAGGTTATGTCCGCAGGCGTAATACCGAAGTGGTCGGAGACAGTCTTGATGATAAGCTCAGGTGTGACATCCCTTGTCTCATTAGGGAATATGATGTCGCGGAGAGCTTCCTCAGCAAGGGCTATGCTCAAATCGTTATGTGTAAACTTAGCAAAAGCCGTGAGCTTGGTAAGTGAACCTTCAAGCTCTCGGATGTTGGACTTAATATTGTTGGCGATATACTCCAATATATCATTAGGTACATTAAGGTTCTCAGATTCAGCCTTCTTGCGGAGAATAGCCATTCGTGTCTCGTATGAAGGCGGTGCGATATCTACCGTGAGACCCCATTCGAATCTTGAACGAAGTCTGTCCTCAAGTGTGGCAATATCCTTAGGAGGACGATCGGATGATATAACAATCTGCTTCTTGGATTCCCTGAGGGCATTGAAGGTATGGAAGAACTCCTCCTGAGTACTCTCTTTTCCTGCAATGAACTGGATATCGTCAATAAGAAGAACGTCAACCTTCCTGTACTTGTCACGGAACTTCTGATTAGTGTTGGTACGGTCATTCTTGATGGATTCGACAAGCTCGTTGGTGAATGTCTCTGATGTGACATACATCACCTTCTTGGTCGGATCCTGCTGTAATATAAAGTTGCCAATGGACTGCATAAGATGCGTCTTGCCAAGTCCTACTCCTCCGTATATGAAAAGAGGATTATATGCCTCCGCCGGAGATTCGGCAACGGCGAGAGCCGCAGCATGTGCAAAGCTGTTATTGTCACCTACGACAAAGGTATCGAAGGTATACTTGCGGTTAAGTCCAGCCTTGTCATATACCTCTCCCGTGGCAGTTTCATTCATGACGACCGATTTTACTGAGCTGCCCTGAGCCTGAGAATGAACGAGCTTGTCAATGTCCTTGGTCTGGCTTGGAAATATGAACTGAATGTCAAGTTCCATGTTCGTACATTCTGCAATAGCAACCTTAATGGGAATCTTGTACTTCTTGTCTATATATTTGATATAGTTTTGGCCAAGCTTCTCGTCTGAAACCAATAAAAACAGTACATCATTGTGTGTATCGTAAGGCTCAAGAGGCAGAAGCCATGTCTTGAATGATACATCACTGATTTCATGTTCATTCTTGATTGTCTCTAAAATAAGAGGCCATTTTTCTTTAATTTCTGCAATCATCGATAATTCTCCCATTTTGTGTCATTCTAATCTATTATATCTTAAAATAAGTAATTTTTCAATGGAATATCTGAGTTTCAAGGCATTTATTTGCCTGTAAAAGGGGATTAAATGGAATTTTTTTATATGTACAATCACGGTTTACATAATAAAAATATTTAAGAAGCATATAATATATTTTTCAGAAAATGGGAAAATTTGTAAAAAATCTTCTTGTGTAAAATGTGAATATCTTAATTAACATTATCCATAGCCTTAAAATGGGGCTTTGAGGATAAAATTAAGGAGTTAATAACAATAATTAACAGAGTTATCCACAAGTTATCCACAATTTGGGGATAACTTTTTTGATATTGTTTTAACAAGTGACAGGTTGTCAATAATTTATGAGGATTGTATCTGTTTTGGTAACTTGTGTGTATCCGTAGTATATTCAATTAACTTAATCATAAAAAATGCTTGACTTTGTATAGCAAAATGAATAAAATGAGAATGATGTTTTTTACTATTATAATGATATGCTTACCGATTTATGCCATATCGTTACCGTAAAGGAGGTGCACAAGAATATGAAGCAGACATTTCATCCAAAGAAGAGACAGAGAAACAAGGTTCACGGTTTCAGAGCAAGAATGAGCACAGCTAACGGCAGAAAGGTTTTATCTGCAAGAAGAGCTAAGGGAAGAAAGAGCTTAACAGTATAGGCCGCAGGTGTGTGGCCTTTTTTCTATGAAAATCATAGGAGGCAAGTTGACACATGAGCAGTTATGAAGTGTTGAAGAAAAACATCGAATTTCAAGAGGTATATAAGAGAGGTAAGTCTTATGCCAACAAATATCTGGTCATGTATGTATTGGAGAATGGAACGGATGTAACGAGAATCGGTATATCTGTGAGTAAGAAGGTCGGGAACAGTATTGTCCGACATCGTCTGACAAGGCTTATAAGAGAGGCCTGCAGACTCAATTACGGTAGTATACAGTCCGGTTATGATATCGTGATTATTTCAAGAGCTACACATAAGGGTAAGGGTTATGCCGATACGGAGAGTGCGCTTATTCATATATTGAAGCTTCATGGAATTTATCGAGGTGAATAATTGTTATGAAGAAGATAATGATTGCTATGGTAAGATTTTACCGTAAGTATCTTTCACCAATGAAGAAATATCCTACCTGTATATACACTCCAACATGTTCTCAGTATGCCATAGAGGCTATTGAGAAATACGGCGCTCTTAAAGGGAGCTATCTAACCACGAAGAGGATTCTTCGATGTAACCCCTTTGCAAAAGGCGGTTATGACCCCGTACCGTAAGCTGAAGCAGAGATTCGGCTTATGTGAATGGGTTATTAATTTAATATGATAATAACCGGGAAGGATTGGGTTGACGATGATTTTATTAAAGGTGCCTATACTGGGTGATATTATTGATTTTATCGCTTTGTTGATGGGTTATATTATGCAGGGCCTGTTCTTTATAACCGGTGGATTCAACATCGGTTTATGTATTATTCTGTTCACTATTATTGTAAGAATCATGATGATGCCTATGACAATAAAGCAGCAGAGATTCTCCAAGCTGTCATCCATGATGCAGCCGGAGCTTGCAGCGGTTCAGAATAAGTACAAGGGCAAGAATGATACTGCATCGATGCAGAAGATGCAGGCAGAGACTAAGGCAATCTATGAGAAGTACGGAACATCTCCTACGGGCGGATGCCTTCAGATGTTTATCCAGCTTCCTATCTTTTACGGAATCTTCGCGGTTGTTCGTGATATTCCGGCTTATGTTCCGAGAGTTAAGGCATTGTTCGAGCCTATTATCAGTGCGATAACAGGTGTTGCGAATTACAGCCAGGTACTCATCGACAGTGGACTTACCACTTCGACATACGAGACAGAGGACGCACTCCTCAAGTTCTTAAATGCATTCTCAGCAGAACAGTGGGATACTCTTCAGAATGCATTTACAAGCTATGGTAACGGAATTGCCGATACGATTGCGCAGCAGTCAGAGAAGATTTTACATGTAAACAATTTCTTTGGAATTAACCTTGCTACGGCACCGGGCTTCAAGTTAAGCCTCGCACTTATAATACCTCTTCTTGCAGGTCTTACACAGTGGCTTTCGGTTAAGCTTATGCAGAGCAAGAATCCGGTTAATAACAACGATGATGATAATAATACGGCAGCACAGTCCATGAAGATGATGAACACAATGATGCCTATTATCTCAGCTATATTCTGTATTTCCATGCCTAGCGGTCTTGGACTGTACTGGATTATGGGTAGCGTTGTTCAGTGTATTCAGCAGGTATTTATTAACAAGTACATGGATAAGGTCGACGTAGAGCAGCTTATCGCTAAGAACATGGAAAAGGTTAATAAAAAGAGAGCAAAGCAGGGACTCCCACCTAAGAAGGTAGATACCTCGGCAGTTACCAACTATGAGGAAGCTGTTCAGAAGAAAGAGGAAGAGATTGCCAGAAGAGGCGAGAGAGCTAAAGAGATTAAGGATTCTACGGAATATTACAACCAGAATGCCAAGCCGGGTTCACTTGCAGCGAAGGCAAATATGGTTAAAATGTACAATGAGAAAAATTCAAAGAATTAGTATTGGAGGAAAGATTTCATGGAATATATAGAGATTACCGGCAAATCGGTGGATGAAGCCATTACTAATGCGACTATTAAGCTTTCAGTAACAAGCGATAAGCTTGATTATGTGGTAGTTGACAAGGGAAACAACGGATTCTTAGGTATCGGTAAGCGTCCGGCAGTCATCAAAGTTCGCGTGGCAGAGAATGTTGACGAGTTCGAGCAGGCTGTTAAGGGCAATGTTGTTGAGACTAAGACAGAGGAAAAGCCTGTTAAGAAGGCTGAAGTCAAGAATGATAATGTTCAGTATAAGAAGCCTGAGTCTAAGCCGGAGAAGCCGGTTGAGGCACCTAAGGCAGAGGTTAAGCCTGAGGTCAAGGAAGAAGCTGAGCCTGAATATGAGAGAAGCTCCAAGAAGCCTGTTGCAGGTCCTAATATGGAGTCTGCAGTCAAGAAGTTCCTCGGTGATGTGTTAAATGCCATGGGAATGAATGCAGAGGTTAAGGTCGTTATCAATGAGAACGACGGCTCTGTTGATGTTGAGCTTGTAGGCGAGAACATGGGTGTTCTTATCGGTAAGAGAGGACAGACTCTTGATTCCTTACAGTATCTTGTAAGCCTTGTTGCCAACAAGGAAGCTGAAGGTTATTTCCGTGTTAAGTTAGACACAGAGAATTATCGTGCAAGAAGAAAGGAGACCTTAGAGTCTCTTGCAAAAAATATCGCTTATAAGGTAAAGAGAACAAGAAAGCCTGTTTCTCTTGAGCCGATGAACCCTTATGAGAGAAGAATTATACATTCTGCACTTCAGAATGACAGATATGTATCTACAAGAAGTGAGGGTGAGGAGCCTTTCCGTCATGTAGTTGTATATTTGAAGAAAAATGTATAAAATAATCTTGCATTAATTAAAAAAGTAACATATTATCAAGATGTGTGCATATGCGAATATGTACACATCTTTTTAAGTTATCAGGTAAAGTGGAGAAATCAGTATGGAAAGTCGAGAGACAATTACCGCCATTGCAACCGGAATGGGCAATGCAGGAATAGGAATTGTGCGAATAAGCGGTGATGATGCAGTCACGATTGCAGACAGGGTATTCAGGGGAAAAAATAATAAAAAATTATCGGAATCGAAGAGCCACATGGCTCATTATGGACATATATATGATGGTGATGAGCTTATCGATGAGGCGCTTGTGTTGGTTATGAAGGCTCCCAACACATACACGCGCGAGAATGTTGTGGAGATAGACTGCCACGGAGGAGCGTATGTGACGCGCAGAATACTTGAGCTTGTGATAAAAAACGGCGCAAGAGCGGCAGAGCCGGGAGAATTCACCAAGAGAGCATTTTTGAACGGCAGAATCGATCTGGCACAGGCTGAGGCAGTCATAGATATAATTAATGCCAAGAACGGATATGCACTTAAGAATTCGGTGAATATGCTTAACGGAAGGTTATCCACAGCAATCAAGTCACTGCGGGAAGAAATGATATATAATATAGCATATATAGAGGCTGCACTTGATGATCCTGAGCATATAAGTCTTGATAACTTTGGGGATAAACTCAATGAGTATGTGGATAAGTGGATAAAATCTGTGGATAAGTTGTTGACAAGTGTGGATAACGGAAAGCTGTTCACAGAGGGTGTGAGAACAGTGATACTGGGTAAGCCCAATGCCGGAAAGTCGAGTCTTCTCAATACCCTCTTAGGCGAGGAAAGAGCCATAGTTACTGACATTGCGGGCACTACGAGAGATACTCTCGAGGAGCAGATTAACCTCCATGGAATCATACTTAAGCTTATAGATACAGCGGGTATAAGACAGACTGAGGATATTGTGGAAAAGCTCGGTGTGGATAAGTCGAGAAGGTTTGCGAAGGAAGCTGACCTCATCATATATGTTGTTGATGGTTCCACCTGTCTTGATGACAACGACATGGATATCATATCAATGATTAATGACGGTGTGTCAGGGAATGTAATAGTTCTTCTTAACAAGTCGGACCTTGAGATGAGGACAACACCCGAGGATATAAGAAGATTTCTTAACTGTCCTGTAGTAAGCATATCTGCAAGAGAGCAGTCGGGACTTGACGAGCTCGAGAAAATGATTGTGGATATGTTCATGGGCGGTGATATAACGTATAATGATGAAGTGATGATTACGAGGGTAAGACAGAAGGATGCCTTACAGCAGGCTAAGGACAGCCTTGCACTCGTTAAGGAAGGAATAGATCTCCAGATGCCTGAGGATCTGCTTACCATTGACCTTATGAACGCATATGAGGAGCTTGGAAGGATAACAGGCGAGGCAGTTGAGGAAGACCTTGTAAATGAGATTTTCAGTAAGTTCTGTATGGGAAAATAATAGAGAGGCGGCGCGGTATAGCGCATAAGAAAATGGAAAATTATCTTGAAGAAAATTATGATGTCGTTGTAGTCGGCGCGGGACATGCGGGATGTGAAGCCGCACTTGCATGCGCAAGGCTCGGGCTTGAGACAATCATGTTCACCGTAAGCGTGGAAAGTATTGCGCTTATGCCATGTAACCCTAATATCGGAGGAAGTTCTAAGGGTCACCTTGTAAGAGAGCTTGATGCCCTTGGCGGTGAGATGGGAAAGAACATAGACAAGACCTTTATACAGTCTAAGATGCTTAACAGCTCCAAGGGACCGGCAGTTCACTCGCTGCGCGCGCAGGCGGATAAGTCCGAGTACAGCAGACAGATGAGAAGAACCCTCGAGAATACGGAGCATCTCACTATCCGCCAGGCAGAGGTAGCCGATATCATGACGGATGATGACAATAACATTACGGGAGTTAAGACCTATTCCGGAGCCGTGTACCATTGCCGTGCCGTAGTTCTGTGTACGGGAACATACCTTAAGGCAAGGTGCATATACGGCGATGTGAGCAGCTATACAGGTCCTAACGGGCTTCAGGCAGCCAATCACCTGACTGATGCACTTAAGAGGCTTGGAATCGAAATAAGACGCTTCAAGACGGGTACTCCGGCAAGAGTTGACAGGCGTTCCATCGATTTTTCCAAGATGGAGGAGCAGTTCGGGGATAAGCATATAGTGCCTTTTTCATTTACAACCAACCCTGATGATATTCAGAAGGAACAGGTATCATGCTATCTTACATACACGAATGAAAAGACACATAAGATAATCCGCGACAATCTCGACCGTTCACCTTTATATTCGGGCAAAATAGAGGGCACGGGACCTCGTTACTGTCCGTCGATAGAGGATAAGGTAGTAAGATTCGCAGACAAGGACAGACATCAGGTATTTGTTGAGCCTGAGGGAAATTATACGAATGAGATGTACCTTGGAGGTATGTCAAGCTCACTCCCTGAGGATGTGCAGTATGAGATGTACCGCACGGTACCGGGACTTGAGAATGTCAAGATTGTCCGCAATGCGTATGCCATTGAGTATGACTGCATTAATCCTGTTGAGCTTAAGGCATCTCTTGAGTTCAAGAATGTCCACGGACTTTTTTCGGGCGGACAGATTAACGGAAGCTCAGGCTATGAGGAAGCAGCGGTTCAGGGTCTTGTTGCGGGCATCAATGCAGCCATGAAGCTGCTTGACAGGGATCCGCTTATTCTTGATCGTTCTGAGGCTTATATAGGTGTGCTTATCGATGACCTTGTAACTAAGGAAAGCACAGAGCCATACAGAATGATGACCTCAAGGGCAGAGTACAGGCTTCTTTTAAGACAGGACAATGCGGACTTAAGACTCTCCGCAAAGGGACATGAGATAGGTCTTATATCGGATGAGAGATATGCGAAGGTTGAAGAAAAGAGAAGAGCGATAGATGCTGAGATTAAAAGACTCAGCTCCGTGATGATAGGCGGTACGAATGAAGTGACCGGGTTCCTTGCAAAGCACAACAGTGCTGCACTCAACAACGGAGTGTCTCTTGCCGACCTTATTAAGAGACCTGAGCTTGATTATGATGCGATTGCAGAGCTTGATAAGGACAGACAGCCTCTTTCATGGGATGTGATAGAGCAGGTAAATATCAATATTAAGTATCAGGGATATATTGAGAGAGAATTAAGACAGGTAGAGCATTTTAAGAAGCTTGAAAAGAAGCTTATACCTGATAATATTGACTATGATGAGGTTGGAAGCTTAAGACTTGAGGCAAGACAGAAGCTTAAGAGCTTCAGACCGCGTTCAATAGGACAGGCATCGAGAATATCAGGTGTGTCACCGGCGGATATTACAGTGCTGCTTGTCTATCTTGAATCAAGAAGATAGGAGGTATCAATGGCTGATTTTTTAAGGGACAGCTTAGAAAAAATAGGATATACACCAAGTGATGCACAGTGTGAGCAGCTTAACAGCTTTCATAAGCTTCTGTGTGAATGGAATGAGTTCATGAATCTTACGGGCATTACCGAGTATAATGAGGTCGTGATTAAGCACTTTGTGGACAGTCTTGCGGTAAATTGTGTATATTCATTCAAAAATACGGACAAGGTTGTGGATATCGGAACCGGAGCCGGATTTCCGGGACTTCCTCTTAAGATAATGTATCCGGATGTGCAGTTCACACTGCTTGATTCGCTTAACAAGAGAATTAAGTTCTTGGATGAGGTTATAAATACTGACGGGCTTAACAAGATTGAGACTCTTCACGGAAGAGCGGAGGATTACGCCAGGAACAAGGAGTACCGTGAACAGTATGACGTATGTGTATCCCGTGCGGTAGCCAATCTTGCGACGCTCAGTGAATATTGTCTGCCTTATGTAAAGGTCGGCGGCGTATTCATAGCATATAAGGCGGGACAGATTGATGAGGAGCTTAAGGCGAGTGAGCGTGCGGTGAAGCTGCTTGGTGGAGAGATTGTTGATGTGCATAAGTTCACGCTTCCTGACACGGACATAGACAGAACCTTTGTCGTAATAAAAAAGACGGCAGCCACCTCCAAGAAATATCCGAGGAAGGCGGGTCTGCCGTCAAAAGAGCCATTGGCTTAGGTCTTATTATTAAAAGCTTTTATTGAGGATATCAGCAAGCTTCTCAGGGCATTCGTACTGAGGCATGTTGATATCTTCAAGAATAATTGTGGATATGTTTTCATTATCTCTGTCAAATGTGGACAGAGATTTTTTTGCGGGCTTATTATCGGAACCTGTCACGATAAATACAGGTGTGGTGAGCTTATCAAGCATACGTCTGATGTCCACATTCAGGAGGTTTCCGTGTATGCTTGAGTAGAGAAATCTGCCGTAATATCCGCCTGTGTGAGCTGCCTCATACATGGAGGAGATAAGCTGTTCTCTCTCTTCGTCATCCATGCCCGGTATCCTTGCGACGGCTTCTGATATAGCCTTGCGGTTATAGCGGATATTATATATGAACGAACCGATAACAGGTGTGTTATATACTGCGCGAAGTCCCTTCACAATGTAAGGATTCGTCGATGGATTGCAGTAGGTGCTCTCCATGCCGACAGGATTGACAAAGCTGATACCGGAGTAGAGCTTAGGCATAAGAACTGCCGCACTCAGAAGCAATGAAGCAGATGAAGCACTTGCAACGGCATTTATACCTGTGGTATCATGACTTCTGCATATTCTGTTCTTCACAAAATCATTAATTGCGAGAGCGTACATGTATACTGAATAGTCAACAGTGTTCTTATCGGAAAATCCGCATCCCGGAAGGTCGATAACGTACACGGAGTTGGTCTTGGCAAGCGCCGTGGCTGTGGAAATCCATTCCGACATGTTAGCTGACGGGTCTAAGGCATGTATTAAAAGCACAGGATTTCCGCTTCCGTAATGCTTGTACGATATGCTGCCGAAACGTCCCGTATATACGCGGCATTCCTCGCGGTGATTGGCATTGCCCGAGGTCGCCTTCTTATATTCATATGTGTTGTAAGCTGCCATGCATCCAAGAGCGAGTCCGGCAGCGCGGAGTAAAGAATGCTTTTTCTTTTTACGGTTCATGATAGTCTCCATTCCGCCACCTTGCGGCGGCACAATAATATTGCGTTTGACACTTACACTATATTATAACCAGTATAGACTATTCGGATTTAACTGGCAAGCATGATTTGAAAGATATTATAAATTGAGAGCGGTGCAAAACGGCTTCCTGAGAATGTGTGTATATGTACGGCAGATTAACGCTGTGAATTCAACATTATTTTAATATTTGCTTTTCAAATACGGGATTTTAGTATATAATCTTATATTATAGGACAAATTTACCAGTAAGTGGTGTTAGCTATGAATGAAGTTGGAGCTTACTTTAAGGAAAAATTAAATAAAGCCGATTTTAAAAGAAGAAGCCTTGAAAATCAGGTGAAGTGTATCGAGAACGAGTTCAACAAGCTCACCGAGAGAGAAAAGAGCATATCTGTGAGGGAGGATACTCCGGATTATGTTTTTCAGGTTGAATGCTTTGAGAAAAATCTTGATAATGAGGAGCTTGACAGAATCAGGAAGCGCAAGGCAGAGCTGGAACAGGAATTATCGGATGCTAAGGCTCAGCTTCAGGAAAATAAGATTAGTGTCGAAAAGTTTAGACGATTGTATGATTTATCAATAAATAACATAAACGGTAATAAGGAAAGCAAAGGTCTTAATTCAGACATTTACAATAAACTGGAATTTATTTTACAACTTATGGATAACGATATTGTGCGGGCAAAGATGGAGCTCGCCGGTATATTGAAGGAGGAGAGTGCAGATGCCAATTAATGTATTAATTGCAGATGACCATACAATAGTCAGAGAGGGTGTTAAGTGCATACTTGAGAATTCAAGCGATGTTGAAGTTATAGCAGAAGCATCAGACGGTTATGAATGTCTCAATGCTATAAATAAGACGAATCCTAATGTAGTTATCTTAGACATATCAATGCCTAATCTTGACGGACTCAAGGTGCTTCAGATAATGCGTGAGCAGAAGATGAACACGAAGGTGCTGATCATGACTGCCAAGAAGGAGCCTGAATATCTTGTAAGGGCAGTAGATATGGGATGTGACGGATATATTCTGAAGACGACGGATTCCATTGCACTTCGCAAGGCGATTCATTCAGTCTACAACGGAGAGATGTACATTGAACCGGAGCTTAAGTCGGTTCTCAATGAGACAATGTCAATCAGGGATACGGCAGTGGACAGACTTAATGACCTGACCAGAAGAGAGATAGATGTTCTTAAGCTTTTGGCAGAGGGGCTCTTTAACAAAGAGATTGCAAGCCGGCTTAATATCAGTGAACGAACGGTCAAGAATCATGTGTCCAACATATTCAAGAAGATATCTGTATCTGATAGAACCCAGGCGGCGGTGTTCGCGATAAAGAATAATCTAATCAAGATAACGTATTAAAGGTGCGGAAATTTATGCGGGTAATGTTTCACGTGAAACATTACCCGCTTTTCTTTTTGAGGGGCTTGCATATATGCAACATATTTATTCTTATGTAGCATGTTATAGTTATTGGGGAAAAAATATGTGAAACGGAAGGTGTTGAGGAGTGTATCAGATTTATTTATACATATCAGCGCCGGTTTACGAAGCAAGATGTTCTAAGTACTCTAATAAAATATATTGAATGGTTACGCCACCGCAGCAAAGCAGCCCTCCATGTCTGCATTGCTGCTAATTCGGCATCCATGCCGAATTTGGCTGGGAGAGAGAAGAGTACTAAGAACATCTAAGCTTCTCCAAAAGACGTGATATGTATAAATAAATCATATACACTCGATTAACGGACGTTTGGCAATGTTATGCTGTGGAATATGTGGTATGTATAGAACCGCTTATCAAAATTAAAAAGTAAAGCGAGATTATGTTTCACGTGAAACATTACCCATTTTATTTTTGTATAGATGTTGCGTATCATGCAATACGTTATGGCGGGATGGATAAACGTGTAAAACGGGAGGTTGCTCACTTTTGACGAATAGCGAAGTGGTTAAGTAGATAAAATTTCGATATAATGAGCGCAATCATGAATGTGTATGGAAGGTTATGTTTATGCATATTACGACTTTTGGGAGAAGCGTAGTTGTTCTTATGACTTTGTATAATATTCAGCCACAGACGGCATGGATGCCGGCTGAGTTGCAAACAGCCATGGATGGCTGATTTTGCAACGATGGCGGAAAAATAGAAAAATTTTCCAAAGTCATTAGAACAACCAGCTTCGGACAACGGAGCTAATATGCATAAACATAACCCGACATACACTCAATACCTTAATTTATAATTAAATATAAACAAAACAAAAAAGTTTCACGTGAAACATATAGCAATTATACCTCAAAGCTGTTATAATGAACATTGCGTGAGAAATCATGAAAGAATATTACACAGAAGGAGGCACCATGGGAAGAGTAATCGCAATCGCTAATCAAAAGGGTGGTGTTGGAAAGACTACAACCACTATCAATTTGTCTTCCTGTCTGGCAGAGTTAGGACAAAAGGTGCTTGTGGTGGACACAGACCCTCAGGGGAACACGACAAGCGGACTTGGAATAGATAAGGTATCGGCAGAGCTTACAGTGTACCAGTTGATGATAGGTGAGTGTCAGGTAAGAGAATGCCTTATACATACTGATTTTGAAAGACTTGACGTGATTCCTTCGAATGTCAATCTTGCAGGTGCGGAGATTGATTTAATAGGAATTGAGGATAGAGAGTTCATTTTGAAGAAAGCTTTGGCGGAGATAAAGGATGAATATGATTTTGTAATTCTCGATTGTCCACCGTCACTCAATATGCTTACCGTCAATGCAATGACGGCGGCAGACACGGTACTTGTCCCAATTCAGTGTGAGTACTATGCACTCGAGGGATTGTCTCAGTTAATGCATACGATAAGTCTTGTTCAAAAGAGACTTAATCCTGAACTGGAGATGGAAGGTGTTGTATTCACAATGTATGATGCGAGAACTAATCTTTCTCTTCAGGTTGTGGAGAATGTTAAGGAAAATCTCAAGCATACGGTATATAAGACGATAATTCCGAGAAATGTACGACTTGCCGAGGCTCCGAGCCATGGACTTCCGATTAATTACTATGATTCAAAGTCAGCAGGTGCGGAAAGTTACAGACTTTTGGCACAGGAAGTCATTCATCGCGGGGATGAAGATTGGGAAGGCTAATAAATATAATACGAGAGGTGCAATATGGCAGCTAAAAGAGGACTGGGAAAGGGACTCAATTCCCTTATACCTGAGGACAGTAAGATAGTGACCGAGGCAAAGCCTAAGGTTGTTGAAAAGATAGTTGAAAAAGAGGTAGTTGTAAAAGAGCCAACTGAAATCAAGGTTAATATCAATTCAGTTGAACCTAACAGAGAACAGCCGAGAAAGGTATTCGAGGAGGATTCTTTGGAGGAGCTTGCAGAATCCATTCGTCAATACGGAATATTACAGCCGCTTCTTGTTCAGAAAAGAGATGGATATTATGAAATTATAGCCGGAGAGAGAAGATGGAGAGCAGCAAAGAAGGCAGGTATCAAGGAGGTTCCGGTTGTAATAAGAGATTATTCCAATCAGGAGATAATGGAGATAGCTCTTATTGAGAATATTCAGAGAGAGGACTTGAATCCTATTGAAGAGGCTCAGGCATTCCAGCGTCTTATTAAGGAATATAATCTTAAGCAGGACGAGGTGGCTGAGAGAGTATTTAAGAGCAGAGCGGCAGTTACCAATTCGATGAGACTCTTGAAGCTTGATGAGAGAGTACAGCAGATGCTTATTGATGATATGATATCAGCCGGTCATGCCAGAGCGCTTCTTGCAATTGAGAATGGTGATGAGCAGTACAATGCGGCAATGAGAATATTTGATGAGAAGCTCAGCGTAAGAGAGATAGAGAAGATGGTTAAGGATATTGCCAACGGCAAGACAGAGAAGAAGCCGAAGGCAGTTCCTTCCAATGATTTTATCTACCGCGATTATGAGGAAAAGCTTAAGACCGTATTCGGCAGCAAGGTTGTTATTCATAATAAGGAGAATAACAAGGGAAAGATTGAGATAGATTACGGTTCAAGAGAAGAGTTCGAAAGAATCATGGAACTCATTGAGAAAAAATAAAGGATGAAAGAGGATAAGGCACATGTCAGCATTATTTGATAAGCTTGGGACTAATACGCTTTTCCTGATTATGGGTATAACCATATGCGTATTAGCTGTGGCAAGTATTGTCATACTTGTATTACTCATCGTAACAATGGTAAGACTTAAGAAGATGAGAAGAAATTACAGAATATTTATGAACGGCAAGACGGCGGAGAATCTTGAAGATTCAATGCTTGACCACTTTGCAAAGATTAAGGAGCTCGTTGATATTACGGACAAGCATACAGCACAGATTGCGAAGATTAACGAGGACATGCAGACCGTATACACCAAGCTCGGTGTTGTTAAGTATGACGCATTCAATGAGATGGGCGGTAAGCTAAGCTTTGCACTTGCCATGCTTGATAACAGCAACAACGGATATATCATCAATGCAATGCACAGCAGAGAGGGCTGTTATACATACGTTAAGGAGATTATAAAGGGCGAGTCCTTCATAACACTCGGTGATGAGGAGAGACAGGCACTCAGTCAGGCTATGGGAACGGATGTATAAGAAAAGAGCCTGATTTCTATTGAAAAATAATAAAATCTGATGTATTATTATGCTCAGTAATGTCCTGTTTTTAACGGTAACAGGCAGAATTATATGTTATAAAAAAGAAGAGCACATGCGTGCGGAAAAGAGGAAAAGATTATGTTAGATATGAAATTTGTCAGAGAGAACCCTGAGGCTGTTAAGGAGAATATCAGAAAGAAATTTCAGGATTCCAAGCTTCCGTTAGTAGATGAGGTTATAGCACTTGATGAGCAGAGCAGAGCCGCTAAGTCTGAGGCTGACGGACTCAGAGCATCAAGAAATCAGCTTTCCAAGCAGATTGGTGTTCTCATGGGACAGGGCAAGAAGGAAGAGGCAGAGGCTGTTAAGAAGCAGGTTGCCGAGAATGCCGCAAGACTTGCAGAGCTTGAGAAGCAGGAGGCAGAGCTTGAGGAGAAGATTAAGAAGATAATGATGGTTATTCCTAACATTATCGACCCTAGCGTTCCAATAGGTAAGGATGACAGCGAGAACGTGGAGATTACACGTTACGGTGAGCCTGTTGTTCCTGACTTTGAGGTTCCTTATCATACAGATATTATGGAGTCTTTCGATGGTATTGACTTAGACAGCGCAAGAAAGGTTGCCGGTAATGGTTTTTACTATCTCATGGGCGACATTGCAAGACTTCACTCGGCAGTTATCGCTTACGCAAGAGATTTCATGATTAACAGAGGTTTTACTTACTGTGTACCTCCTTTTATGATCAGAAGTGAAGTAGTAACAGGAGTTATGAGCTTTGCAGAGATGGATGCCATGATGTATAAGATTGAGGGAGAGGACCTCTACCTCATCGGAACAAGTGAGCACTCCATGATTGGTAAGTTCATAGACACAGTTCTTCCTGAGGATACACTTCCAAGAACTCTTACAAGCTATTCTCCTTGCTTCCGTAAGGAGAAGGGGGCTCATGGTATTGAGGAGAGAGGCGTATACAGAATCCATCAGTTCGAGAAGCAGGAAATGATAGTTGTATGTAAGCCTGAGGACAGCAAGATGTGGTTCGATAAGCTTTGGCAGAATACAGTAGACTTATTCCGCAGCATGGATATTCCTGTAAGAACACTTGAGTGCTGTTCAGGAGACCTTGCAGACCTTAAGGTTAAGTCTATCGACGTTGAGGCCTGGTCACCAAGACAGAAGAAGTACTTCGAGGTAGGAAGCTGCTCTAACTTAGGCGATGCACAGGCAAGA
>CAKRIL010000046.1 GCA_934343915.1 uncultured Lachnospiraceae bacterium
GAGTCACAATAGACGGAATTTTATATGATATGACGGTGCATTGCCGAGATTGTCGGCACGTGCTTTAAATAGAAATTTAGGAGGAATCAGACAAAATGGCAAGAATTAAAGGCGGTTTAAACGCAAAGAAGAAGCACAATAGAGTATTAAAGTTAGCTAAGGGTTACAGAGGAGCCAGATCTAAGCAGTACAGAGTTGCTAAGCAGTCTGTTATGAGAGCTCTTACAACAGCTTATGCAGGAAGAAAGCAGAAGAAGAGACAGTTCAGACAGTTATGGATCGCAAGAATCAACGCTGCAGCCAGAATGAACGGTCTTTCATACAGCAAGTTCATGTTCGGTCTCAAGAATGCCGGTGTTACAATGAACAGAAAGATGTTAGCAGAGTTAGCTGTTAATGATGCAGCAGCATTCACACAGTTAGCAGAAGTAGCTAAGGCTAATCTTAAGTAATTTTTGAAATTATTTAAAATAAATATACATTTCTTCAAATTTGCTATTGCAAATTCTGAACATGAGATGTATAATATTATTCGGTTCCGGAGATAACGGAACCGGTATTCCTCGATAGCTCAATGGTAGAGCACACGGCTGTTAACCGTGGGGTTGTAGGTTCGAGCCCTACTCGGGGAGCGAATGAGAAGGAACGCGGATGCGTTCCTTTTTTTGTGTAATAGGGTTCAGGTGCCAAAACATGCTTTAACAACTTCAATATGTATATCGTGTTATATTTATGCATATCACGACTTTTGGGAGAAGATTAGTTGTTCTTAGGACTCTGTGTGCAGTAACAGCCACAGACGGCATGGATGCCGGATGAGTTGCAAACAGCCATGGATGGCTGATTTTGCAACGATGGCGGAAACAGAAATATTTTTTTCAGAGTCGTTAGCTTCGTTCCTAATACACAAAAAGCATGTGCACAAGTCTGACTGCTTATACACATGCTTTTTTATGTTGGAACCATTATATTACTGTCATCGTTGCTGCACAGTTACATCTGAAGAAAATCTCTGTAATCCACAAGCACCTTCGGAACCTCGTACCCCTTTCTCTGAATAGAGGAAATGACAATATCGAGGTGCTTTGCCTTGGATGAGAACACCTTGCTGTCGTTGGAGAAAAGATCTTTGACCATAGGATTATCCTTAAGACGGTCGCGGAATTCCTTGGCGAACGGACAGTAGGTGGCAAGTATACGTCTTACAACCTTGTTAAGACGGAATGAGCCGAGCACCTCGTAGATCATCCATACTTCATAGTCGCGGACGAACACCTCACGATAGTTGTTGCGGCAGGAGGTAAGGCTTGACTTAATCTTCGCCTTGACTGCCTCTGAAAGCTCACGGTTCTTCTTGTAGAACTGAATGTAATCGCAGTATTCAGCCGTAAGAGAAGGCTCGGACATGTTGTTCCAGTACACGCCCTGCGAACGCTTGCACATCTCCCAGCGGAAACGTCCTGTAACGCTGACAAGAATGTTGGCAACGTTGATTGTAGGGAATATAGGAATGATGAATCTTGCTGGTGAATCCTTTCTTCTCCCTTCAATTTCCTGCCACATCAGGCCCTCGTTGCCTGCAACCGGCATGAGAATGACATCCGGAAGAACCTCTGACATGATAAATTCACGGTCAAGCTCTACGTCCTTGTTCTGATATATTATCTCACGGTAGAATGCTGAGTAATCCTTGCGGCGTATTCCGTTGATGGCTGCCATAATCTTCTCTGTTGTGGCGAGCAGTGAGCCAAAATTCCTTGTAATGCCGTTGTCGGTAAGGACAGGGCAGAAGTTGCTGCTTCTTCCGTGAACGACACGGTTGGCAGAGGTGAACATGTTGTCAATCTCGAACTGAACCTTCGCTTCCGTATCCTTAAGTGCTGCCTCAGCAGCGGTGGTTGAGAGCTTGCCCAGCTTCTTGGCTGAATTGATGGTCTCGGTGTAATCCATGTCCATCATATTCTTGGATGGCTCCTTGTCACCCCATAGTATCTGTCTGAGCCATGAGTACAATGTGTGTACTCCGTCATCATTGCATTCATTTTCCACAATAAGAGAGAGCTTGTAGAGTTCAAGGGCATTTTCCTTGGACAGAAGGTTCTCATCCATATATCCGAAATTGAGGAACATTGATACAATCGGCGGGGTGGTGAGACTGTTGACTGCCTTGTTGAATACAAGATAATATATCTTGTAGTACAGCTTGGAAATCTCACGTCTTAGCTGTCTGGCTTCGTCCGAAGGCGAGACCTGCTGCTTAGGGTCGCGGTAGACTTCTATGAGCTGCATGAAGCGGGAGGCGTTCTCACTGTCAAGCTCAGCATATGTAAGCAGTCTTGGAAGAGATTTTTCAAGCTGCGACCATGCATAATCTGCGTCAAAATCATCTTCCGTTGTGATGAATGCTGCCGGAGTATCCTCAAGAGCCATTATAAAGTCATCCTCAGGGGCTTCCTCCTCGACATAATCAAGATTGATTTCAAGCTTATCCGCCATCTGCGTACATGCATCATTGGCGTTGGAAAGAAATCTTGCACCGTCGTACATTGTTCCGACTGCAACGGGGAGACTTGATTTGTAAAAATCTACCGTGACCTTGCTTGGAATTGTTGACAGTGCATTGAATTTATCAAGCTCCCAGCGTGCGATACGCGCGTCGGGACGATATTCCGGATCAATTTCACGACACCTGCGTGTGAGCTCAAGATAGGTCTTGATTATATCCGCAATGTGGCGCGACTGCATTATGACAAAGATACCTATATTATCTGACTGGTCACTGAGTACACGCGCAATATCCGAAGAAGAAGAGACCTTGTACTTCTTAACCATGGTCTCTTCCTCCGCAAAATAATTATATATGTACATTCCGTAGAAACAGTCTGTAAGACCTGCTGCTGAGCCGGGGCCGAGATAATAGGTACCGTAGGTTGTCATGCATTTTATCTTACCCTTGAGAATAATGTATATCTCATCTACGTCATCTCCGCGGGTGGTGAGGCGCTCGCCTGCTGCATAGGTAACTACGCTTCCTGAAATACTATTATCCATTGTGTTCTCCAATCTCCGGCAGATTAACCTCTGCTTCCTATCTTAGAAAGTGTCTTATGCACTTCTGCTTTAAGCGTCTCATTGGTGGTTGTGTTATAAAGAGTCTGAAGTCTTGCCTTGATGTGGTCAGTACCAATCTCTCCGAGAGTGTCCACTGCCGCAAATACAACCTCCTCATCAAGAGATTCCAAAAGCATGATTACAAGGTTTCTTGAATCATCATTAGGATACTGCTTGCAGGCCTCGCATATAGCAAGTTCATCTTCTATGGTCGACCAAAGATAGCGCTTGCGAATCTTCTCTGTCTTTTTTTTCTTAAGTAAAGATAAATATTTTTTGGTTAATGCCTCATCTGCCATAGTGTAATACCTTCCTTCTCCAGTTATCAGATGTCAGAAAAGAATCTGATTTATACTAAATAGTCTAGTCTATTTCGGGGGTAATGTCAATAAAATTTAGGTTGTTATAGCGTGGGAATTGTGTATAATATAAGGTATGGAAAACAAGTCATCGTGAGGGAAAGGAAAACACTATGATAATACATGATAAGAACAATTATGTTGATATGATGGCAAAATTTGTTGAGGCACTCGGTTATACGGATGTCAAGCAGTCGGGCAGTGACAGTGTTGTGAGCTTTGTGGCAAAAAAGGACGGAAAAGTGTATGCATTTGCATGCCGTTATGATATAGAGGCGATAAGCGGTAAGGCTATGGAGGAGTATATTGCGGCTGCGAAAAAGCCGGGAGTAGATGTTCTTATATTCATGACCAACAGCTCCTTCTCGTCATCGGCAAAGAAGGCGGGAGACGCAGCGGGAGTTGAGCTGTGGGACAGGAATTATATAGACAGAGTATCGATAGGCGTGGATGTGAAGTATGAGAATCCGGTAGTCAGGGAGAAGGGACATACTAAGCTGTACATTGTTATAGCTGCCGTTGTGGTTGTCATTCTTCTTGCCGCACTGGCATTGTACTTTTTGACACCGCTTCCTGCACCGCGCTAGGAAATACAGAAAATAAAACAGCCTCAGACAGCTTATATAAGCATCTGAGGCTGTAAAATATAATGCAGTCGAAGGGAGTTGAACCCTCATGGACGTAAGTCCACATGAACCTGAATCATGCGCGTGTGCCAATTTCGCCACGACTGCATATACATTGTCAGGGATTTATCACTGACGCTTATATATAATATCATTCATGAGAAGAATTTGTCAAGAATAATGTGAAAAATGTTTCATATATTGTGTGATTTGTAGGAAAAGAATATTTTATAAAAAAAATTAAAAAAATTCAAAAAAGTACTTGCATTCTTAAATAGGGTGTGGTATTATACATCATGTCGCTGGTAAACAACAGCGGAGCACATAATGAGCAGTCGTGGCGGAATTGGCATACGCGCTAGACTAAGGATCTAGTCCATATTGCTTGGGTGCGGGTTCAAGTCCCGCCGACTGCACTGATAAGACCTTGAGAGTTTTCTCAAGGTCTTTTGCTGTCTGTACACAAATATTTCACAGAATTATAATTTTGCAATTCTTGAATTTTAACTATGCCTGTTGTATAATCAATTTTATAATAATATGCATAATGTGCTGATTCAGGAGGTAGTAATGGGAGAATTTTTTTCAGAATGGATTGTTAAGAGGAAGACACCACAGAAGGTTAAGATAATTCAGACATTGTTGATTGTTGTGTGTGCATTGTCATGCTTGCTTTTACCGATACCGTATATCGGGGTGCTTGTGGTTGCACTTGTTATCTTTCTTACATATGTTTATTTTAAGAACAATGATGTCGAGTGGGAATATGCAATCGTTGAGAAGAGCATGTACATCGATAAGATTATGAAGAAGTCGAAGAGAAAGAGAATGGGTGAGTTCGACCTTACCAAGACTGAAACCATGGCTCCGCTCGAGTCATATCACATCAAGGAGTATGACAACAGGAATCTTAAGGTGTACGACTATTCCTCGCAGATACCTGAGAATATCAAAAGTATGTACGCCATGGTAATTCTCAACAATAACGAGCTTGTTAAGCTTATTATGGAGCCGGACGAGAGAATGATTAAGGAGCTCAGGGATATAATTCCGAGACAGCTTCATCTTGATTAGTCAACTGTCAGCTTTTTAAAATGAGTGGTTGACATTTGCATGAGTATTTGCTAAGATTGTTAAAATTATAAAAACTTAAGAAAGCGAGGATATTTAAAATGGGTAAGATTATTGGCGAAGGCATTACCTTTGATGATGTGCTGCTGGTACCGCAGTATTCGGAAGTAACACCGAATATGGTGGATTTATCAACGAATCTTACAAAGAAGATTAGATTGAATGTTCCTATTATGAGTGCCGGTATGGATACGGTTACTGAACACAGAATGGCGATTGCCATGGCAAGACAGGGTGGAATCGGTATCATTCACAAGAATATGTCCATAGAGGCTCAGGCTGAGGAAGTTGACAAGGTTAAGCGTTCAGAACATGGAGTAATCACTGACCCATTTTATTTATCACCTGAACATACACTCCGCGATGCGGACGAGCTTATGGCTAAGTTCCGTATTTCGGGCGTTCCTATCACAGAGGGAAAGAAGCTGGTTGGTATTATTACTAACCGTGACCTTAAGTTCGAGCAGGATTTTGACAAGAAGATTCGCGAGTGCATGACAAGCGAAGGTCTTGTAACTGCTAAGGAAGGAACTACTCTTGAGGAGGCTAAGCAGATTCTTGCCAAGGCGCGCAAGGAGAAGCTTCCTATTGTAGATGATGACTTCAATCTTAAGGGACTCATCACAATCAAGGATATTGAGAAGCAGATTAAGTATCCTTTATCTGCCAAGGACGAGCAGGGAAGACTTCTCTGTGGTGCTGCGGTAGGTATCACCAAGAATATTATGGAGAGAGTGGACGCACTTGTTGAGGCGAAGGTCGATTGTATCGTAATTGACTCGGCACACGGACATTCCAAGAATATTATCACTACACTTAAGCAGGTTAAGGCTAAGTATCCTGACCTTCAGGTTATCGCAGGCAACATTGCAACGGGAGCAGCAGCTAAGGCACTTATTGAGGCAGGAGTTGATGCGGTTAAGGTTGGTATAGGTCCTGGTTCAATCTGTACAACAAGAGTTGTTGCAGGTATCGGTGTTCCTCAGATTACAGCTGTTATGGATGTATATGAGGTTGCTAAGCAGTATGGCATCCCTGTTATCGCAGATGGTGGTATCAAGTTCTCAGGAGACATCACGAAGGCTATTGCAGCAGGTGCAGATGTATGTATGATGGGAAGCATGTTCGCCGGATGTGACGAGGCTCCGGGAGATTTCGAGTTATTCCAGGGCCGTAAGTATAAGGTATACCGCGGCATGGGTTCCATCGCAGCTATGGAGAACGGAAGCAAGGACAGATATTTCCAGACAGATGCTAAGAAGCTTGTTCCGGAAGGCGTTGAAGGACGAGTTGCATATAAGGGTCTCCTTGAAGATACAGTATTCCAGCTTATGGGCGGTCTTCGTTCAGGAATGGGCTACTGCGGAGCCGCTACTATTCCTTATCTTAAGGAGAACGGTCAGTTCGTTAAGATTTCTGCCGCATCACTTAAGGAGAGCCATCCACATGATATTCATATCACGAAGGAAGCTCCTAATTACAGTGTAGACCAGTAAGCGGGAGATTAATTGAGACACATAGTAAGGGGTACCTGAATGAAAAAAGGTATGTTAATCTTATCAGGAGTATTTGGGCTGTCAATGATAGCCCTTGTACTCCTGATTATGGTATATATAGAAAAGAACGATATTCAGAAGAATCAGAATGTGAATAACACGGAATCTGATATCACGGAGGAGACCACGACAAGACCTTCAGTGGTGCTTGTCACTCTGCCGAAGGAAGTGGAGCTTCCTGAATGGGCGAAGGAGTTCAAGAACACGATAACGGAGGATATGCTTCCGGTCAACCCATATTCAAGACCCGGCAAGGAGCTTGAGGAGGTGAATGCGGTTGTCATTCACTATGTGGGGAATCCGGGAACGACGGCTGCACAGAACAGGAGCTATTTCGAGAATATCATCGAGACAGGGGAGGCCTCCGTGAGCAGCCATTTTATAGTCGGACTTGAGGGCGAGATTATCCAGTGCGTTCCGCTTGATGAAATATCTTATGCATCCAATACGCGGAATGAGGATACGATTGCGATTGAGAGCTGTCATCCGGATGAGTCAGGCAAGTATAATCAGGAGACCTATGATTCCATGGTTAGGCTCACCGCTTATCTGTGTATTCTGTATAATCTGAATCCCGATACCGATGTCATAAGGCATTATGATATCACAGGGAAGGAATGTCCTAAGTATTTTGTTGACTATGAGAATGAATGGAATCTGTTCAAGGCTCAGGTTAAGCGTCAGATGAGTGAAAAATAGAATTGTAATTAAAAAGAGTGCATGATGATATCACATAAGATATCGCCATGCACTCTTTTTATTGGGCAGCCTTTAAAGAAATCTGCTTACCTTACAGTTATTTGCAAGACCTGCAACCATCATATCCTCGAATTCATCGGCTCTGCCGTCCGGAATATCGCTGTGTCTTATCATAACAAGCACCTTGCTCTTTTGGAACATCATGTAGAAACCGAACACGTTGGTGTATACATGAGTGAATTCATCATAGCGGATAAAGCTGTGGACATCATGCTCAGCTACGTCAATAAGAATTCCGTTCTCCATAAGGCAGAACTCGCACGGAGCTGTCTCGGATGGGTCGCGGTGCCTAAGGTGGTAACGTATGCTTGAATTGAACTGGGTGATTATCAGTACCGGATAGAACAAAAACACGATGCATAAAATTGCCCAAAAGGTATCCATTGTACCATTCGCCAATCTGTATACACCACAGCTTATGCTCACAATGATGAGTGCAAGCATAATAATTGCCTCAGCCTTGGTTCGTATGAATCTGTTCCAGTAGGTTATCTTTTTGTATTCTTTGCCGTCAGGCTTCTGTGTAGAAGTGAATCGTATAACTGTCTTCATGGTGTGCCTTTCCTGATTAAAACTGTTTTAACGTTTATAAAGTAGTATAATACATGCTTATTGTTACGTCAAATATTTCTTATCATATTGACCATATACGCTTAAGGTGATATTATATAACGGATGGACAAATGTATAGCAACACATACCATTTGGAAGTTAGAGAAATATCTCCAACCTTCAGGGCAGAGTGAGCGTGCCGGAATATAATACCTGCATGCAATTCTCGACTGGCAGTATAGTCTGCGACCCGCCAAGGCGGTTGATTGGGTGCAATTCCCATACCAACGGTACAGTCCGGATGAAAGAAGAAGGCGCAAGCCTTAAGGAGGATTATAATGAGTAAGAAGTCATTTCTCAGTGTTCGTACACTGACTGTTACCGCTATGCTTACGGCGGTGTCCTATGTATTGTATCTTTTTGGTTTTCACATTCCTATTGTCCCAAGCTTTTTAACAATGGATTTTTCGGAGCTCCCGGCGGTTATTGCATCGCTCTCAATGGGACCTGTGGCAGGTGTGCTTGTATGTCTGCTCAAGAATATTCTGCACCTTGCAATATCACATACAATGTGGGTGGGAGAGCTGTCGAACTTCATTCTCGGTGTGGCATTCGTTGTACCGGTAGGGCTTATATATAAGAAGCATAAGACCAAGAAGGGAGCTGTTGCAGCACTCATATCGGGAGCAGTTATCATGGCACTTGTCGGAGTGGTGTCCAACTACTTTATAATATATCCGTTGTATGACAAGCTTGCATTTCCGATGGAGGTAATAGTGGGAATGTACACGGCGATTCTTCCGAGTGTCACATCGCTCTTTCAGGCACTTTTGATATTCAATCTTCCATTTACATTCGTAAAGGCTATGGTGAGTGTCATTGTGACGCTGTTCATATATAAGCCGTTGTCACCGATTATAAAGGGAACTTACAGATAAATTTACATAAAATGCAGCCGAGAACAAGTCCATCGCCTCGGCTGTATTTTTTCTTGCATGGATATATGGTTAGTGGTAAAATTAATCACATAGCATGCTTTTAAGCATAAGTATAGAGGAGAGAACGTATGAATTATAACAGTGAAACCTATGAACTTGTTATGGAACAGGAATTATCAGATATTTCTGCTACAGGTTATCTGTTCCGACACAAGAAGTCGGGAGCAAGAATTGCCATGGTATCTAATGATGATGAGAATAAGGTATTCTGTATAGGCTTCAGGACACCTCCGGCTGACAGCACCGGAGTTCCGCATATTCTTGAGCATTCCGTGCTCTGTGGTTCGGACAAATATCCTGCCAAGGATCCTTTTGTAGAGCTCATGAAGGGCTCACTCAACACATTTTTAAATGCTATGACATTCCCGGACAAGACAATATATCCGATAGCAAGCTGCAATGACGTTGATTATAAGAACCTTACTGATGTATATATGGATGCGGTGCTTCATCCTAATATATACAAGAGAGAGCAGATATTCAAGCAGGAGGGCTGGCACTATGAGCTTACCGACCTTGATGCACCGCTCACATACAACGGTGTTGTATACAATGAGATGAAGGGAGCATTCTCATCACCTACACAGAGGGTATACCGCATGTGTCTCAATTCACTCTATCCTGACACGGCTTACGCTACTGAGTCAGGCGGAGACCCTGTGTATATTCCGGATTTGAGCTATGAGCAGTTCCTTAATTTTCACAAGACACTCTATCATCCGGCTAACAGCTATATCTTCGTGTACGGCAACTGTGACATGGAGGAGAGACTTAATTATCTTGACAGAGAGTATTTAAGCAGGTATGACAGAATAGAGGTTGATTCCAAGCTTGCACATCAGAAGCCTTTTGATAAGATGAACAGGGTTGAGGGTGTGTACTCCGTAACCGAGGACGAGGGAACGGACAACAAGGCATATCTCGCATACAACGCATCAATAGGCGATGCGGGCGATATGAAGCTCTCACTTGCCTTTACAGTACTTGAATATGCACTCTTTAATGCACCGGGAGCACCTGTGCGTCAGGCACTCATTGATGCAGGAATAGGTGAGGATGTGAGCGGTTCATATGACCATTCAATCATGCAGCCTATGGTTACAATCATGTCTACCAACACGAATTCTGACAGGGAAGAGGAGTTCGTTAAGATTATAAAGGATTCATTGAAGAAGCTTGCTGATGAGGGAATCAATAAGGATACGCTCAGGGCAGGAATCAACTACAATGAGTTCCGTTACAGAGAGGCGGATTTCGGAAGATGGCCTAAGGGACTCATGTACGGAATAGATATGCTCGACAACTGGCTTTATGATGATAAAAAGCCTTTCCTCAACATGCAGATGGGTGAGGTATATGATTTCTTAAAGAAGCAGGTTGACACGGACTATTTTGAGCAGCTTATAAGGAAGTATCTTCTTGACAATCCTCATTCATCAATCGTTGTGTTAAAGCCTGAGATTGGCTACACAGCCAAGATGGAGGCTGCTACGGCACAGAAGCTTGAGGCATATAAGAAGACACTCTCCGTCGACGAGCTCAAGAAGCTTATAGAGGATACCAAGGCACTTAAGGAGTATCAGAGTGAGCCGTCAACCAAGGAGGAGCTTGAATCCATTCCTCTTCTTAAGAGAGAGGATATAGGTAAGAAGGCAGCAGCTCTTTATAATACCGAGAAGAGCATTGCGGGTGTGAAGGTGCTTCACCACAACATCAACACCAACGGAATAGGCTACCTTCGCTTAAGTTTCAATATGGATAAGGTTGAGGACGAGCTTTTGCCGTATGCAGGACTTCTTTCTAAGGTTCTCGGCTCAATCGGAACCGAGAAGTACAGCTTCATAGAGCTGTCAAATGCGATGGATATAAGAACCGGAGGAATTTCGGTATCGACCGTGGGAACAAGCTTTGTAAAGCCGTCAAGAGGATACAGATATTCATTTGACATTGTAGGAAAGGCACTCTACTCGGATATTGCGGCTCTCACTGAGCTCATCGAGGAGATTATGAATCATACTGTACTCGATGACTACAAGAGACTCAAGGAGATAGTCGGAGAGACCAAGGCAGGAATGCAGGCGAGAATGCAGTCGACAGGAAACGCAGTCGGTGCTGCTGAGCTTGCTGCGCAGATTACTGAGATTGGTGCAGTCAAGAAGCAGGTGGGTGGAAGAGGCTTCTACAGCTTCTTAGACGAGCTATATAAGAATTTTGACGCGAAGAAGGAAGATGCTGTCGCTAAAATGAAGAAGGCTGCACAGCAGATTTTTGCAAAGTGCAACCTGCTTGTATCCTACACGGCTGACGATGAGGGCTACGAGCTTGCAGCCGGACTTATAAAGGAGCTTATCGACACACTTAATACGCAGGAGCTTGTGAGCGTTAATAGAGCGTTAGAGCTTAAAAAGACAAGACTTGCGTTAAAGACCGGCGGACAGGTCAACTTCGTATGCCGCGTAGGTGACTATGCGAAGAAGGGATTAAGCTACAACGGAGCTCTCAGAATATTATCGAGTATGATGAACAGCGATTATCTCTGGATTAACATTCGAGTTAAAGGCGGAGCATACGGCTGTGGAGCAGCGTTTGGAACATACACAAGCACGCTCGGTGCGTTTACATCCTACAGAGACCCTAACCTTGAAAAGACCAACGAGATATATGACAAGGCACCGGAGTATGTTAAGAACTTCGATGCTGATGAGCGCGAGATGACCAAGTATGTCATCGGTACAATCTCCAGCCTCGATATTCCTAAGAACCCGTCAGCGAAGGGTGATGCCTCCTTCGACGCTTATGTGAGCGGACTCACCGAGGAGATGCTTCAGAAGGAGAGAGATGAGGTGCTTAGCGCAACACCTGCCGACATCCGCGCACTTGCAGGTACCGTTGAGGCAGTATTGGAGGACGGATATTTCTGCGTTGTCGGAAATGAGGATAAGATAAACGAAGCAAAGGACATGTTCGACGTAATCGAGCCTCTTGCTTAACATATTAAGAAATGGAGATAAAATGGCAGAATTAAAGACAGGCTTTGTGGCACTTATAGGCCGCCCGAATGTCGGGAAATCAACACTGATGAACAGGCTGATAGGGCAGAAGATAGCTATTACTTCCAACAAGCCGCAGACGACAAGGAACAGGATTCAGACAGTATACACCGAAGAGAGAGGTCAGATAATCTTTCTTGATACTCCGGGTATCCATAAGGCGAAGAACAAGCTCGGAGAGTACATGGTGAACGCCGCGAAGCAGACTATGAATGATGTTGACGTTGTGCTTTGGCTTGTTGAGCCGACAACCTATATAGGTGCGGGGGAGCAGCAGATAGCGGCTAACCTGAAAAACTGCAAGAAGCCGGTTATTCTTGTAATCAACAAGGTTGACACGGTGAAGAAGGAGGAGATACTTAAGTTCATCGATGCATATAAGAATATTGTGCGTTTTGATGAGATAGTACCTGTATCGGCTCTCAAGGGACAGAATACGGATGACCTCATAGATGCCATATTCAAGTATCTTCCTTACGGACCTATGTATTATGATGAGGACACCGTGACAGACCAGCCTATGAAGCAGATTGCGGCGGAGCTTATAAGGGAGAAGGCTCTAAGGTGTTTAAGTGATGAGATTCCTCACGGAATAGCCGTGACCATCGAGAGAATGAAGGAAAGACTTGACGGAAGCAATATCATAGATATTGACGCGACCATTATATGTGAGAGGGATTCCCATAAGGGAATCATAATCGGCAAGGGCGGAGAGATGTTGAAGAAGATTGGCTCCGCGGCACGATTTGAGATAGAGCGTATGATGGAAATGCAGGTCAACCTTAAGCTCTGGGTCAAGGTAAAAAAGGAGTGGCGTGACAACGACCTCCTTATGAAGAACTACGGCTATGACGAGAAGGCATTGAAAAAATAATTATGGCAGAGTTGATTGAAGTGACCGGAATGGTCATAGCATCGGGACCGATAGGCGAATATGATAAGAGAGTTGTGCTGCTTACAAGGGAGCTTGGCAAGATAAGTGCATTCGCAAGAGGGGCAAGAAAGCCCGGCAATGCACTTATGGCACCATGCGAGAGCTTTGCGTTCGGCACCTTCTGTATATATCCCGGGAAGAATTCATACACGGTCGAGAAGGCATCAATAAAGAATTATTTCAGGGAGCTTGCCGATGACCTTTGCGGAGCGTGCTACGGATATTATTTTCTCGAGCTTGCGGATTACTTTGCACGCGAGAATGAGGATGAGCGAGCAATGCTTGAGCTTTTGTACTATACGATGAAGGCTCTTTTGGACAAGAGAATTCCCAACAAGCTTGTGCGCGCGGTGTATGAGCTTAAGCAGCTTGTTATCAACGGACAGTATCCTGAATTCTTCTGCTGCAGTGCGTGCGGCTCGACGGAGAAGCTTGCCGGGTTTTCGATTATGCAGAACGGAGTTGTGTGTTCGTCCTGCTGCAATCAGAAGGGTGTGATGGATGTTTCGCCTGCTGCACTGTATGCACTTCAGTTCACGGTGAGCACACCGATTGACAGACTGTATTCCTTCACGGTGAAGGATGAGGTCCTGGCAGAACTCACACAGGTTATGCACAGGTGTGTGGATGCCTATGTTGATAAGAGGATGAAATCGCTTGATATGCTTGAGATTGTGGATAATTAAAGCGGTTATGCCTTGCAATTATGACAAATGTGTTGTAAAATTCTACACATGCACAAAAATGTGAATAAAATATGCAAAAATATGCGGAAGTGAGGAAGATTATGGAAAAGACAATGGAAAAGATTGTAGCCCTTGCAAAGGCGAGAGGCTTCGTATATCCGGGCTCCGAAATCTACGGCGGCCTTGCAAATACCTGGGATTATGGTAATCTCGGAGTTGAGCTTAAGAACAATGTAAAGAAGGCATGGTGGAAGAAGTTCGTTCAGGAGAGCCCTTACAATGTCGGAGTTGACTGTGCTATCCTTATGAATCCTCAGACATGGGTTGCCTCAGGACATCTCGGCGGCTTTGCAGACCCTCTTATGGACTGTAAGGAGTGTCATGAGCGTTTCAGAGCTGATAAGCTTATTGAGGATTGGTGTGCAGAGAACAAGTATGAGCTTGAAGGCTCTGTTGATGCATGGAGCCAGGAGCAGATGAAGGGCTTTATTGATGAGAAGAATATTCCATGTCCTTCCTGCGGTAAGCACAATTTTACGGATATCAGACAGTTCAATCTTATGTTCAAGACCTTCCAGGGTGTTACAGAGGATGCTAAGAATACTGTTTACTTAAGACCTGAGACAGCACAGGGTATTTTTGTCAACTTTAAGAATGTACAGAGAACCTCAAGAAAGAAGGTACCTTTCGGTATCGGACAGATTGGTAAGTCCTTCCGTAACGAGATTACACCGGGTAATTTTACATTCCGTACAAGAGAGTTCGAGCAGATGGAGCTTGAGTTCTTCTGCAAGCCGGGTACTGACCTTGAGTGGTTCCGGTACTGGAGAGGCTTCTGCCGTGACTGGCTGCTCTCACTCGGAATCAAGGAGGACGAGATGCGTCTTCGTGACCATTCTCCTGAGGAGCTCTGCTTCTATTCCAAGGGAACAACCGACATCGAGTTCTTATTCCCGTTCGGCTGGGGCGAGCTCTGGGGCATCGCAGACAGAACAGACTACGACCTTACACAGCATCAGACAGTCTCAGGCGAGGATATGTCATACTTTGATGATGAGACTAAGGAGAAGTATATTCCTTACGTTATTGAGCCGTCACTTGGTGCTGACCGTGTGACACTTGCATTCCTCTGTGCAGCTTATGATGAGGAAGAAATCGGTGAGGGAGATGTAAGAACAGTTCTTCATTTCCATCCGGCAATCGCACCTGTCAAGATTGGTGTGCTTCCGCTTTCAAAGAAGCTTAACGAGGGCGCTGAGAAGATATACACAGAGCTTTCCAAGGTATATAACTGTGAGTTCGACGACAGAGGCAACATCGGTAAGAGATACAGAAGACAGGATGAGATTGGTACTCCTTTCTGTATCACATATGATTTTGACTCTGAGACAGACAACTGTGTAACAGTCCGTGACCGTGATACAATGGAGCAGGAGCGCGTTGCAATCGCTGACCTCAAGGCATACTTTGAGAAGAAGTTCGAGTTTTAAAATTATTATGTAAAAATTATTTCCCCTTTTAGTACATTGAGAAATTTAGGATTGCCTGTGTACCGGAAGGGGAATTTTAAAAAGAAAAGAGGATTGCTATGAATACAGAATGGTCATTGGAAGAGATTTATAAGGGATTTGATGATGAAGCATATGAGGCGGATTTTAAGAAGCTTGAGGAGATAATTGCAAAGTACTCTGAGTCTGTAAAGGCATCGGACAAGGAATTTCAGGCTAAGATAGAGGAACTGCTCTCTCTCGAGGAGAACATCGCGGCTACGGCAGGAAAGCTCAGCCTGTATATCGGTCTTCGTCAGGCTGTCAACACTGATGATGGTGAGATAATGGCTCAGTCTAACCGCTACCGCAAGGTTACATCAGCGGGAAGTGCGGCTTTTGCGGCTGCATCCAAGCTGTATGCCACAATTCCTGATGTGGATGAACTGGCAGCTAAGAGCGAGCTTGTAAAAAAGTATACATACAAGCTCAAAAAGGAGAAGAACAGTGCTAAGCACTTACTGAGCGATGAGGCTGAGGAGATTATTTCACAGCTTGACATGACGGGCGGCTCAGCATGGGGTAATCTGCAGACATATCTTACTTCAACACTTAAGGTTGATTATGACGGCAAGGTGGTAACATTATCCGAGATAAGAAATCTTGCATACAGCAAGGATGCCGAGGTCAGAAAGAAAGCTTACGAGGCAGAGCTTAAGGCTTATGAGAAGATTGCAGATTCAGTTGCATTTTCACTCAACAACATCAAGATGCAGGTGAACACACTCTGCGAGAAGAGAGGATATTCTTCAGCACTTGAGATGACTCTTGACCATTCAGATATGAAGCAGGAGACACTCGATGCCATGCTCACGGCAATCAGGGAGTATCTTCCGGTATTCAGAAAGTATCTTAAGAAGAAGGGCGAGTTTCTCGGACACAAGAACGGACTTCCTTGGTATGACCTCTTTGCACCTATCGGCAAGGCAGATAAGTCATACAGCACAGATGAGGCAAAGGACTATCTTGTAAATTGCTTCTCACAGTTCACACCGGGCATGGCTTCACTTATGAAGGAAGCATTCGAGAACTCATGGATTGACTTTTATCCGAGAAAGGGCAAGGAGGGAGGAGCCTTCTGTGCCGAGGCTAATTTCATAAGACAGAGTCGAATCCTTACCAACTATGACGGAACCTTCGGTGCCGTTGACACACTTGCCCATGAGCTTGGACATGCCTACCACAACAGACAGCTTGAGGACGTTGCCATCCTTAATCAGGGTGCACCTATGCAGCTTGCCGAGACAGCTTCCACCTTCAATGAGGTATTCTTAGGAAAGTATGCGCTTGCACAGGCAGATGCCGAGGAAAAGTTAAGCCTTATTGACAGTGATTTGAAAGAGCAGACACAGTGTATAGTTGATATTTATTCAAGATTCCTTATAGAATCAGCAGTATTCGAGCAGAGCAAGGATCGCTTCCTTATGGCAGAGGATTTGAAGAAAATTATGCTTGATGCTCAGAGACAGTCCTACGGTGACGGACTTGACGAGAATGTGATGCACCCTTATATGTGGGTATGCAAGGGTCATTATTACAGTTCAGGTCTCAGCTATTATAACTTCCCTTACGCATTTGGAAACCTTTTTGCGCTTGGACTTTACAGCCTATACAAGGAGGAGGGTGAAGCCTTCGTTCCTAAGTACAACAAGATGCTTGCGTCAACAGGCTGCCATTCAATAGAAGAGGTTTCAGCTACTATGGGCATTGACATCACCAAGCCTGACTTTTGGAGAAGCAGTCTTAAGCTTATAGAGGCAGAGGTTGAGGAATTCTGCGCACTGTAAAAGGGGGAAGCTTCCATGAATGAGAATGAAGGAGACAATATAAGAGAGCAGGCATACTCGGCAGCGCATGAGCTGTGTGAGTGTGCAGGTCTTAAAAAGGGTCAGATTATGGTGATTGGCTGCTCCACAAGCGAGGTTGTCGGAAGCAGAATCGGAACCAATTCAGATGTGGATGTAGCGCTTGAGCTTTTTCTCGGAATCAAGAAGGCTCTTGATGAGGCGGGAGTATATCTTGCCGCACAATGCTGCGAGCATCTTAACCGTGCAATCGTGATCGAGGAGGATGCTGTGCCGGGTGCTGACATAGTAAATGTGGTTCCACAGAAAAAGGCAGGAGGCTCATTCGCGACTCAGGCATATGCGCTTTTTGAACACCCGGTTGTGCTCGAGGAGATTAAGGCACATGCAGGGCTCGACATAGGAAACACGCTCATAGGAATGCATCTTAAGGCTGTTGCGGTTCCGGTTCGGCTGTCACTTGACCATATAGGTCATGCGGCAATTGTTGCGGCACGAACCAGACCGAAGTTCATCGGAGGATGCAGGGCGGTGTATGATGATAAACTTGGGGTGGATCATAGGAATGACATATAGTTATCGCAAATAGGAGACAATGAGGACGGTGTCTAAACAGAAGTGTGGTTATGGGCGGATAACATGTTATATTATGCATATCAGCTCCATTGTACGAAGCATGTTGTTCTAATGTCTCTGAGCATGTTATTTCTGCTGTCGCCATCGTTGCAAAATCAGCCCTCCGTGGCTGTTTGCAACTCAGCCGGCATCCATGCCGTCTGTGGCTGTGCCGTGAACAGAGACATAAGAACATCTATGCTTCTCCCCAAAGTCGTGATATGCATAACATAACATGTTATTCGCGATAAATGGGGTGAACCTGTTTAGACACCTGTGGAATATAGTTAGTATATTAAGTGTTATAATTATGTAATTTAATTAGCTTCTTTGAAATATCTGTTATTGGTTATGGGTATTTCGGAGGGGCTTTTTGATTAGATGAATATTAAAACAAAAATCGCATGACATTATTAATCATCTGTGTGAAGAGAAGGCGGAAGCCAAAAAGAAAAAGCAGCTATTTCAGGGCAGCAGATTTGGAAGGTGGAGTTTTATGAATGCCGCAGAAGAAGGCATCTGGCAGACTATAAAATGTTGGAAAGAAAGGATGACGGCACAATTTACAGGAAAATCAGGATTAAGGATTGAAAATAGGGCGGGACAGTTGGTAAAATATAATTGGACAGTGTGGACTGTCTATGGAGGAAAAGATTACCGAGACAGATGCAATAAAATTATTTAAGTGCCTTGCGGTTAAGTCTTACAAAGACTGGTATTACACCATGTATTCGATATGCAGGGATGTATTCATGACGAATATTGTTGACATAATAAGCGAGGAGTCAGCCGAGGCGGGAGAGAAGAATGAGCGCGGGGAGGCATACCGGAGGAAGGTTATAGAAGCGTTCATGGAGTATGGCAAGCTGAAGTCGAATAATGTATTGTAAGTGATGATAATATGTAAAAATTCAATCTATTTGCAGGAAAAAGAGGCAGACAATGTATAAATGTGATAAATGCGGCTGTGAGCATAATTCGAGAACCGTGTGTCCGAAGTGCGGCGCTCCGGTTGTCATAGTGAATGAGGATTACCTTCTTCGGAGGCAGCAGTGGGAGGAACAGCAAAGGAATAATTTAAGATACAAGAAAAAGGGCGAGGACAGAAAAACACCAGGCACTACAAGGAAAAGCTCAGATGAACAGCAGAATGAAAAGACTGCGGCTAAGACCGGCATAGCCGAAAAGATTGCCTCGGTAAAGACAGATGTTGCTTCCAAGCTTCGCGATAGAAAGAGCGTGAAGGAAGAGGACAAAAAGAAAAAAGAAAAGGAAAAGAATGCCGAGGAGCTTAAGGATAACAGAAGAGAAAAGAGGCTCAGACAGAGAAGGAACAGAATAATTGCGATTGCAGCCGTGGCAGCAGGAATTGCTGTGACGGCTGTGGCTGTAACTGTCGGCATCAATATATATAGGAATATTGACAGGAGCGACATGAGATATTTTGACGGTCATGAGCTTGTCTCGGCTTCGGACGGTGTAATTTTGAGCGTCGACAGGGCTGACGGCAGTTATTCGCTTTTGACATATTCGGATAAGCTTAATGCGGTTCTCATGTCGAATGGGGCTTCACTTGTGGGCTGGTATGACAAAAAGGAATACAGCCTTCCGATGGATGCGGGGGCACTCACTGATGAGTTCATGTTCTCGGATTCGGGAAGATATCTGGCATATGTCCTTTACAGTGAGGCGGATGAGAAGTATACGCTTGTGGTATGTGATATGTCGGACGGCAGCAGTGCCGCCTATGAGGATGCACTTCGAATCAAGCTGGTTGCGGTCAATGATGATGGCATCGCGCTCTATGATGAGGTTGACACGACTGATTATTCAACGGTTGTCGGCATGAATCTTTATGCGGCGGACACAAAAAAGAGGCTTTTAATAGCGTCTGATGTGACAGGTGCAGTCTATGATGTACAGAATGAGAATGCAGCTTTTATAAAAAATGACTGTCTGTATACCTGCAAAATTTCCTCATCAGTCATGGACAAATATGAGGGCATAATTTCCGATAGGGAGCATATATTGGTAAATGAGGAGGTTCTTGGAATAGCTGACAATGTACTTGACAATGAACTACTGTACATAACTGATGCGGGGCTGTGGATATATGAGAAGAATTATAACGGACCTGCGGTATCGGGAATCGACATGTCGGCTCAGGTGTATTATACCGGAGGAAAAAGGCTTTTTTACAGAACGGCGGACAAGCTTTATTATGCAGAGCTTGATAAGAAGAGCAGCGTTGAACAGGAGGAGCTTTCCGGGCTTGGCACGGCAGAGCCCAAGCTTATCATAGATGGTATAAAGGGAAATATTGTAGTATCCGAAGACAATCAGCTATGGTGCGTTACCGCGGAGGGAGTTCTCTGCCGCATTAATATGGAAGAAAAAAAGAATGCCGGGCAGCCGGTTCAGGTTGATGGCAATGTAATAACCTGCGGGGAGCTTGCGGGGGAGGGCGGCTGTGCATATGTCAAGGATGGCAGACTGAACGTGATATATGGAAATGCATCAGATAAGACGGTCGTTCTTGCGGAAAATAATGTTGATACAGCCTTGGCGAATAAGGTCATAAGCTCCAAAAAATCCTTTTATTTTATTGATTCAAGCAGCGTCTTGTGGAAAATTGACAAAAATGGAAAAGACAGGGAGAGCCTTGGATTTACTAGTTTGGTAGGTCTATATAATCAAAAATAAATGATTGTTATAAAAATAACGAGCCTTTTTGCGCTATTTTCCGATAAAACAATAAAATTGCATAATATATGAAAGCACTTACATGTTTTTTTGTAAACTTTGTGAACTATTTCAGAAATTAATTGTGGAAATTTTCACAAAGTATGATATAATTTTTTTAGTGCTCTAGATTACATACTTAAGGGCGTGAATAATTCTTTGTAATTAGGAGGAAATACAATGGCTAACAAATGGGTTTATACCTTCAAAGAAGGTAACATGTCCATGAGAAACCTTCTCGGTGGTAAGGGTGCTAACCTTGCCGAGATGACAGAAATCGGTCTTCCGGTACCACAGGGTTTCACTATAACAACAGAGGCTTGTACTCAGTATTATGAGGACGGTCGTAAGATTAACGATGAGATTATGGCACAGGCTATGGAAGGTGTAGCTTGGATGGAGAAGGAGAACGGCAAGAAGTTCGGTGACCTTAAGAATCCATTACTCGTTTCCGTACGTTCCGGAGCCAGAGCATCCATGCCTGGTATGATGGATACAATTCTTAACTTAGGTCTCAATGACGAAGTAGTTGCCGCTATGATAGCAGGTAATCCGGATCCTAAGTTCGAGAGATTTGTATATGATTCTTACAGACGTTTCATTCAGATGTTCTCCGACGTTGTTATGGAGGTTGGTAAGAAGTACTTCGAGCAGCTCATCGACAAGATGAAGGAAGAGAAGGGTGTTAAGTATGATGTAGACCTTACTGCTGCTGACCTTAAGACATTGGCTGAGCAGTTTAAGGCAGAGTATAAGAACCAGTTAGGTTCAGATTTCCCATCAGACCCTGTTGAGCAGTTAAAGCTTGCTATCGAGGCTGTATTCCGTTCATGGGACAACCCTCGTGCCAACGTATATCGTCGTGACAATGATATCCCTTATTCATGGGGTACAGCAGTCAACGTAATGCCAATGGTATTCGGTAACTTAAATGATAATTCCGGTACAGGTGTTGCATTTACCCGTGACCCTGCAACAGGTGAGAAGAAGCTTATGGGTGAGTTCCTTACCAATGCACAGGGCGAGGACGTTGTTGCCGGTGTTCGTACACCAATGCCAATCACTCAGATGGCTGAGAAGTTCCCTGAAGCTTATGAGCAGTTTATCAAGGTATGTGATATCCTTGAGGGACATTATCATGATATGCAGGATATGGAGTTCACGGTTGAGAACGGTAAGCTCTATATGCTTCAGTGCCGTAATGGTAAGAGAACAGCACAGGCTGCTCTTAAGATTGCATGTGATTTAGTAGATGAGGGAATGAAGACAGAGCAGGAAGCAGTTGCTATGATTGACCCTCGTAACTTAGACACATTATTACATCCACAGTTCGATGCTAAGGCTCTTAAGGCTGCAACACCACTTGGAAAGGGACTTGGTGCTTCTCCTGGTGCTGCTTGTGGTAAGGTTGTATTCACAGCAGATGATGCAGTAGAGTGGAAGGCAAGAGGCGAGAAGGTAGTTCTTGTTCGTCTTGAGACATCACCTGAGGATATTACAGGTATGAAGGCTGCTCAGGGTATCCTCACAGTTCGTGGTGGTATGACATCACACGCAGCCGTTGTTGCCCGTGGTATGGGTACATGCTGTGTATCCGGATGCGGCGACATCAACATGGATGAGGAGAACAAGAAGTTCACACTTAACGGACAGACATTCGTTGAGGGCTCAGAGATTTCCATTGATGGTACAACAGGTAACATCTATGCAGGTCTTATCCCAACAGTTGACGCTAAGATTGCCGGTGAGTTCGGACGTATCATGGCTTGGGCTGACAAGTACAGAAGACTTAAGGTTAGAACCAATGCAGATACACCGGCTGATGCTAAGAAGGCAAGAGAGCTCGGCGCAGAGGGTATCGGTCTCTGCCGTACAGAGCATATGTTCTTCGAAGAGAGCAGAATTGCAGCATTCCGTGAGATGATTTGTTCAGATACAGTTGAAGAGAGAGAGAAGGCTCTTGAGAAGATTCTTCCATATCAGCAGGATGACTTCACTAAGCTCTATGAGGCTCTTGAGGGTAATCCGGTATGTATCAGATTCCTTGACCCACCTCTTCATGAGTTCGTTCCTACTGAGGAAGATGACATTAAGAAGCTTGCTGATGCACAGGGCAAGTCTGTTGAAGATATTAAGGCAATTATCGCATCACTTCATGAGTTCAACCCAATGATGGGACACAGAGGATGCCGTCTTGCCGTAACATATCCTGAGATTGCTAAGATGCAGACTAAGGCTGTTATCCGTGCAGCTATCACAACCAAGAAGAACCATCCTGATTGGGAAGTTAAGCCTGAGATTATGATTCCTCTTGTATGTGAGGTTAAGGAGCTTAAGTTCGTTAAGAAGATCGTTGTTGAGACAGCTGACGCTGAGATTGCTGCTTCAGGCATCAACCTTGAGTATGAAGTAGGTACAATGATCGAGATTCCAAGAGCTGCTCTTACAGCTGATGAGATTGCTAAGGAAGCTGATTTCTTCTGCTTCGGTACTAACGACCTTACACAGATGACATTCGGTTTCTCCCGTGATGATGCAGGTAAGTTCTTAAATGCTTACTACGACACCAAGATTTTTGAGAACGATCCATTCGCTAAGCTTGACCAGACAGGTGTAGGCAAGCTTATGGAGATGACTCTTAAGCTTGGAAGACCGGTTAATCCGAACCTCCATGTAGGTATCTGCGGTGAGCACGGCGGTGACCCAACATCCGTTGAGTTCTGCCACAAGATTGGTCTTGATTATGTATCATGTTCACCATTCCGTGTACCTGTAGCAAGACTTGCTGCTGCACAGGCTGCTATTGC
>CAKRIL010000047.1 GCA_934343915.1 uncultured Lachnospiraceae bacterium
CAAATGAAAGGAGACTAATTTTATGTACGAATTTACAGATGACTGCTTAATACATATTGACGAGATAGACAACGAACACAGACAGTTGTTCTCACTTCTCAACGAGTCAATCGCAATGGTTGCCGAGACAGATGATGTGACTGCCATCTCCAATAATCTCGTGACAAAGCTCAAGGACTATGCGCTGAATCATTTTGCACACGAGGAGGCATACATGGAGAGCATCCATGATCCGGAGCTCAGACTTCAGAAGCGCGAGCACGCAGCTTTTGCCGAGAAGATTAACTCCTTCGCACTCGACACAACATCGAAGGAGGCTGCAAGGGAATCCTTAAACGAGCTTCTCCGCTACCTCGTGAGATGGCTCTACAGACATATTTTGAGCAGCGATATGATGATAGGCAAGACCGAGCCGAACGATCCGTTCGCATTCACAGACCGCTTTAAAACGGGAATAGAGCTTGTCGACGACGAGCACCGCACACTCTTTGAGATTATCAAGGAGACCAACGACTTAATCTGCGCCGAACACCTTCACGACAAGTACGACAAGATTATGGAGCTCCTCGCAAAGTTAAAGGATTACACCGAGTTTCATTTCCACGACGAGGAAATGCTCATGGAGCGCATAGGCTATCCGGGACTTGAGGCACAGAAGCATGCTCATGCCGCATTTGTCGAGCGTCTTGTCGACATCGACCTCAACACGCTCGATGAGATTGACAATGACCAGCAGTCATACCTTCTTGACCTCATCAACTTCCTTATAAGCTGGCTTACAAACCACATTCTTGTAAGTGATAAAAAGATTGGGGAATATGTTTACAATTCAGGTGTCAAAACATCATGATTTATTTTAAAAGTATATAGCATGTTATATTTATGCATATCAGCTCCGTTGTACGAAGCAAGTTATTCTAAGGGCTCTGAAAGAAGTATTTCTGCTTCCACCACCGTTGCAAAATCAGCCATCCATGGCTGTTTGCAACTCAGCCGGCATCCATGCCGTCTGTGGCTGTACGATAAACAGAGCCCTAAGAACAACTAAGCTTCTTCCAAAAGTCGTGATATGCATAATTATAACATGCTATACACGATTAAGTTCATAGAGAATGTTTTGACACATGAATCATATTATATAAAAACACCCGAAGGGTAATTGCTCTCAACAATGAGAGTATCTGCCCTCCGGGTGATTTTTTACGCCATAGCGTTAGCTACCTTATACTTGTAAAGCATCTCGGCATGATTCTGCTCCTCAACCTGAATGTCCGCAAGGAGCTTTCTTAAGCTGCTGTCTCCGAATGCAAACACCTCGTTATTGTAGGTTCCTGATACAAGCTTCTCCGTTCCGATACAGTCTGTCGCAAGAAAGGCATCGTTCTTCTTATCCTCCGAGTCAGTCATCGAATTGTAGGTCGCCTTCGGTTCATAATCGCGCCCGTCGGAATCGTTGCAGTTGCACTCAGGCACGGTTCCCGAAAGCACCTTCGAAAGCGAATCATAATGCTCCTGTTCCTTGCTCTTTAAGGTCTCAAAAAGCTTTTTAAGCTCAGGGTCTTTTGCCTGTTCGGCATACTTTGCGTATTTTTCCACACAGCACTTCTCCTGCGTCTGTAAGTCCTCGATTACCGTTCTCTCTTTTTCCTTTAAAACCATGATAACGCTCCCTCCATGTATGAATAATAAAAGATACAGACATCTGTACTGCCGACAGACAATCCGTATCTTTATTATTTGCAATGAAGCTGCTCATTATTCGGGCTCCATGGGTATATTTTATTTTTTATTAAACACATATTTGTCAAGCCTGTCAAATGCCTCGACAACCAGCGAATACGGAACCGCAAGATTCATTCTTATGGCATTCGGATTGTTAAACGGCCGCCCGTCCTGCCACACGACACCCACGGCGATTCCAGCCTTTATAAGCTCATCCATAGTCATACCATGCTCTCTACACCATTCACCGCAGTCAAGATACAGCATGTAAGTTCCCTCGGGCTTGGCAAGCTTCACGCCCTTAAAATTCCGTGTTATAAAATCATACGCGTAATTTACATTTTTTGTTATGACTGTTCGAAGCTCATCCGTCCATTCATATCCTTCAGGCTTGTATGCTCCTATAAGTGCATACATGGAGAGCACATTCATACTGTTATAATGTGAAAGCTCAGACTGCTTTCTGACTCTGTCCCTGAGATATTTATTGTATATAATATGATACGAGCCTATGAGTCCTGCAAGATTGAAGGTCTTTGAAGGTGCATACACTGCAATGGTTCTGTTCTTCGCATCCTCCGACACGCTCTGTGTCGGAATATGCTTATGTCCGTCGAGAATTATGTCTGACCATATTTCATCGGAGACAACAACGCACTCGTTGTCCTTATATATCTGCATCGCCCGCTCAAGTTCTTCCCTCTCCCATACTCTTCCGCAAGGATTGTGAGGTGAACAGAACACGCAGAAATGAATATTGTTCTCCTTAATCTTTCTGTCCATATCCTCATAATCCATTCTCCACACGCCGTTTTCATCTTGAACGAGTGGTGAGTGTACGATTCTTCGTCCATTCGCCTCAAGCACTCTTGTGAAGCCAATGTAAGTCGGTGAATGCAGCAATACTGCCTCACCCGGTGCGGTAAATGCCTGTGCAGCCGACGCAAGGCAGCCGAGCACACCGTTTTCATAGCCGATATCCTCCTTGGCAAGTCCCGTCACACCGTTTCGCTTGTTCTGCCATTCAATTATTGAAGAATAATACTCATCTCTCGGCTCAAAATAACCGAACGCCGGATGCTTTGTCCTTCCTATTATCTCCTCCTGTATGGTTGGCACCGTCGCAAAATTCATATCCGCAACCCACATGGGAATCCTGGAAAATCCGGACTTAATCTCCGCCCCTTCAAACGGAATCACATCAACCGCGATGGCATCTCTGCCTGTTCTGTCAATAATACTGTCAAAATCATATTTCATATTGTGTATTCCCTTCTGAGCCATAACAACCTAAGGTTAATGGGTTTCCTCTTTTATTTTATAAAAATTTATCCAGCTCCTGTTCAACAAGCTTATTTATCCTGACCTTAGGCTTGTCAATCACTCTGCCCCTTGCTATAACCATGTCCACATTCCTAAGTGCCACAAGATTGTCCAGCGGGTTCTCCTTAGTCACTATCATATCTGCACACTTTCCGACCTCTATGCTTCCCGTCACATCACCGATTCCCGCAAGCTCTGCGCTTCTTTTTGTTGCCGTATAGAGTGCAAAGGCATTTGATACGCCCGTATATTTGTGGAAATAGCACAGCTCTCTCCAGAAGTCATACTGTGTTATCCAAGGACAGCCAACATCGTTTCCAAGCACGACCGGAATATCATTAGCAAGAGCCGCCTTCGAGCATTCAACAATTCCCTCAAAAACTATGTTTCCATTGTACTGCTCAACCTCCGTGGCATTGGTGAGTGACCTGTCAAAAAGTGCATACGGAACAGCAGGTGATATTGTCGTACAAAGAAAAGCGTTCTTCTCCTTAAAAAGTCTTAGCATCTCATCATCCGGCTTTGCTCCATGTTCTATCGAGTCAACTCCGTTTTCAAGTGCGACTTTCACGCCCTCCGGAGACTCAACATGTGCCGCAACCTTATAGCCCGCCGCATGTGCCTTATCACACACCGCTTTCACCATCTCGGGCTTCATCTTAAGCTCTCCCGGAACACCCTTCTCCTTGGCATCGAGCACACCTCCGGTTATCATAAGCTTAACAAGGTCAACCTTCTCGTTCTCGGCATGTTCAAGCTGCTTAAGTGCCTCGTCAATGCTTCCCGCTGCAACGGCAACCGAACCTGCCATATGTCCGCCCGGCACCGATATTCCCTCATTGGCTGCAAGAATACGAGGTCCGATTTTCTTACCTGCTGCCACCTCATCCCTTAGTCTTGTATCGAAGTCTCCAAGACCTCCTACCGTTCGGATTGTCGTGACTCCGCTGAGCAGCTCCGTCTTCGCAAAATCAGCTACCACCTTATATGCCACAGCTCTTGAAAGTGCGGTTCCCATAAGTGTCTTTACAAGCTTCTCATTGTCTCGCTGCTTCTTCTGCGGCTTGCCGTTTCCCGCAAGGTGAACATGCATATTGATAAGTCCCGGCATAATGTAGCGCCCTCCAAGGTCGATTACCTTAATATCTGCCGCCCTTGGAACCTCTTTTTCAATTCCGGTTATTTTCTCACCGTCAGTCAATATCACCATGCCTTCTTTTACCTGCATATCCTTATCACCGTCAAGGATCTTACCGTTGATATAGACATATTTCATACCGATACCTCCCATTCTTTTCTTTGACACATTAATTCATGTATGTTAATTTTAACATATAATTATCAGTTTTAGGGAGTTTTTTATGTATACAATAGGTCAAATTTCAGAAATGTTCAATATTCCCGTCTCGACTCTCCGCTACTACGACAAGGAAGGTCTTTTTCCTAACATGAAAAGGGAATCAAATATAAGAAAATTCGACGACTCGGAGATAGAGACTCTCCGCATCATTGAATGCCTTAAAAAATCGGGCATGGAGATTAAGGACATCCGCCGCTACATGGAGCTGTGCTCTAAGGGCAGCTCAACCTACGCCGAGCGCAAGGCTCTTTTTGAGAAGCAGCGCGAGTCCGTTGAAGGTGAGATAGCGCGCCTTGAAAAGACGCTCAATATGTTAAAATTCAAGTGCTGGTACTATGATCAGGCAATCGCCGACGGAAACGAGGAGCACATAAGAGAAATGCTCCCCGATAAACTTCCTGCAGATATACAGGTTGTATACGACAAGGCACATGCAAAAACCTCCTGAATACAATTATTGATACATTATATTCAGGAGGCCTTTTATCAGCATGTTTTTATTGCCTGATTTTTCATTTTTGATTATTTTTCTTCCTCAGGATGGATGCTGACACCGCGGTTCATATCTCCCTGTGGGTTCTTACCGAACTCATAATCATTGCCCGGAAGAATTGCATTGAGAATTATTCCGGCTATTGCAGCTATTGCAAGACCTGTGAGAGTGATTGATGTTCCGCCCACATTGAATGTGAGTCCCGATGAGAAGCCAAGTCCGCATACTAAAATTACAGCAGCTATTACAAGATTTCTTGATTTTGTAAAATCAACCTGGTTTTCAACCACGTTTCTCACACCGATTGCAGAAATCATACCGTAAAGCATAATGCTGACGCCTCCGATGATTGCAGAAGGCATTGAGCCGATAATCTCGGATACTTTAGGAATGAAGCTTAACACAATCGCAAATACTGCCGCTATTCTTATAACCCTCGGGTCATGTACATGGCTGAGCTCAAGAACTCCCGTGTTCTCACCATAGGTTGTGTTGGCAGGACCGCCGAATAATGACGAGAGAGAGGTTGCAAGTCCGTCACCGATGAGCGTTCTGTGAAGTCCCGGGTCAGCGATGAAGTTGCTTCCGACGGTAGCTGAGATTGCAGACATATCCCCGATATGTTCCATCATGGTTGCAAGAGCGATAGGTGCCATCACAAGAATACCTGTAATGTCAAACTTGCATATCTGAAACGGCGGAAGTCCGACAAAGCTTGCACTTGCCACGCCTGCGAAGTTGAGTATCGATGTTCCGTCAGGATTGGTCACACCGCAGAGATGGAGAATAAGCGCAACAATATATGAAATTACAACTCCCATGAGAATAGGAATGATTCTGAACATTCCCTTGCCCCATATATTGAACACGATGATTACACCGAGTGCTATAAGAGCTATGAGCCAGTTGGTAGAAGCATTGCTTACTGCCGAAGGCGCAAGGCTTAAACCGATACATATGATAATAGGTCCCGTAACCACCGGTGGAAGGAATCTCATAACCTTGTTCACACCCACAAGCTTGATTATAAGTGCGAGTACCAGATACAAAAGTCCTGCAACAACCACACCGCCGCAGGCATAAGGGAACTTCTCAGCCATCGTCATTGCAGCATACTTTCCCGTGTCAAGACCTGCCATTGTGGCATAACCTCCGAGGAATGCGAAGGATGAACCTAAGAATGCCGGCACCTTCATCTTAGAACAGATGTGAAAAAATAAAGTACCGACACCTGCGAAGAATAATGTAACCTGAATGGACAGCCCCTGTCCTTCAAAATATCCTCCAACAAGAATCGGTACCAAAATGGTTGCTCCGAACATTGCGAACATATGCTGCAAGCCGAGTAGGAGCATTTTCGGAACGCCAAGCGTTCTCGCGTCTTTGATTGCTTCGTTTTTGTTGCTCATTGTAACCTCCTCATTTGAATGACACGCCTTAACGCACTGTATGCATGTCATGGTATTTGTTCAAATATAACAAAAATTGAAAAGGAATACAATGATAATTATTAAAAAATTATAAAAAATTGTATTTCATATTACATGCTTTATTTTATTTTGGAAGCTCACTCAATACTTACCCATCAGATATTGAGTAAATCGCTGTATACCTTCAATGCACCCTCCGTCTCATGTGCGAGAACCTTCTTTGCAAGCACCTTACCGAGCTGTACGCCCTCCTGGTCGAAGCTGTTCACATTCCATAAGAAGCCCTGGAACATAATCTTGTTCTCATAGTGTGCAAGAAGTGCTCCGAGTGTCTGAGGATTAAGCTGCTCTCCGATTATGATGCTTGAAGGACGGTTACCCTCGAAGTTCTTGTTGCGGTTGTCGTCGCTCTTGCCGCAGGCAAATGCAACTATCTGTGCTGCCACGTTGGCACAGAGCTTCTGCTGGCTTGTGCTGTCCTGAATAACTACATCCGTTCCAATCTGGCTGTTCTTAAATCCGATGAACTGAAGAGGTACAATATCGGTTCCCTGATGAAGAAGCTGATAGAAGGAATGCTGTCCGTTGGTTCCCGGCTCACCGAAGATAACAGGTCCGGTCACATAATCGACAGGTTCACCGAAGCGGTTCACAGACTTGCCGTTGGACTCCATATCAAGCTGCTGTAAATGTGCAGGGAAACGGCTGAGTGCCTGTGAGTACGGAAGCACAGCTGTGCTTGGATAGCCGAGCACATTGCGCTCATATACTCCGATAAGCGCATCAAGCATCTCAGGGTTTTTAAGTATATCCTCGTTCTTAGAGAGCTCGTCCTCAGCGGCAGCTCCCTCGAGGAACTGTGCGAATACCTCAGGTCCGAAAGCGAGTGACAATACAGCTCCGCCTACCGCAGATGTCGAAGAGAAACGTCCTCCGATATAATCATCCATGAAAAACGCTGCAAGATAATCGTCGCTCTTGGCAAGAGGTGAAGTCTCACTTGTTACTGCTATCATGTGCTTGGAGGCATCAAGCCCTGCCTTCTTTAACGCATCCTTTACAAAAGACTCGTTCGTGAGTGTCTCAAGTGTTGTTCCCGACTTAGACACGAGAACGAATATAGAATGAGCAACATCCGTGGAGGCTAGCACTGCTGCCGCATCGTCAGGATCAACATTGCTTATGAATTTAGCCTCCATCTTGAAGGTTCCGTTCTTCTTAGCCCAGTTCTCAAGTGCAAGGTACATTGCGCGAGGGCCAAGGTCACTTCCGCCTATACCTATCTGTACAACGGTTGTGAACTTCTCACCTGCGGCATTTGTAATCTCTCCGTTGTGAACCTTATTGGCAAAATCTGCGATTCTGTTCTGCTGCTCAACATAGAAGCTTCTCTTGTCAACTCCGTCAGCCTCAACCGCTGCACCAAGCTGACCTCTTGTCATGTGGTGAAGAACAAGACGCTTCTCACCCGTATTTACAACCTCTCCCTCGTAGAGAGTCTTGAACTTCTCTGAAAGCTGTGCTTCCTTTGCGAGCTTTGCAAGAACATCGAGAACTTTGTCATCAACCTGCTTCGCAGCATAATTATATGTAAGTCCCTCAGCCATAGGTACACTGTATGCCTTCACACGGTCAGCACTCATCACATCGGCAAGCTTGACCTCATTTACCTCTGACAACTCCCCGTATGCCTTAAGTGTATCCAGATTCTTCCAGTTAATCATAAAAAAGCCTCCTTCAAGTCCATTAGAATATAATTTGTTAATTATTAAACAATCATCAAAATTATACTATCAAACTCTCATTTATTCAATAGTCTATTTCTTTTCCTGACAAATCTCCTACACATATACCGTTTCTTTTTTTTCTCTTTACATTATAAAGCATAATATCCGCAGAATAAAGATAGTCCCTGTCCTTGCTGTCCTCCTCCGGAATGCCGTGGCAGATTCCCTGTGATATAGTCACTCCGACATCCACACCGGAACCTTTATATACACTCCCCAGCTCCTGCGCCCTTCTTTTGAGAAACTCTGCTGTTCTTACAACCTCCTCAACAGACATTCCGACATATATTACAACAAACTCATCACCACCATATCTTGCTGCAAATATACTGTCATTCTGTATATCAGAAAGAATTCCTGCGACAGCCTTGATGCATTCATCACCTGCCTGATGTCCATATGTATCATTGTACTGCTTGAAATAGTCAATGTCCAGTACCTCATACGCAAGCGGGATCCGCTCTTTCTTACACTTTGCAAGTGACGACTGTGCATATTGTAGCAATCTGTACCTGTTGGCAATTCCGGTAAGCTGGTCTGTCTCAGACCTTTCAAGCAGCTTGAGCTTTTCTGCCTCAAGCACCCTCTGCTTATCCTTCATTTTATCCACTGATTTTCTGACATGCAGTATACTTGCTATCATTTTCTGCTTGTCCTTTTCTAACTTCTCACTCAGATCAAAGAAACTTATTAATGCACCGTCACAAGCTTCCTTATCACCGTTTTTCATGTACAGCTTTATCTTAAGTGTAAGAAATTTACGCTTGAGATTATTAATCTGTGTCTTTTTTATCGGCTCATCAAGCCTCTCTATTATTTCCTGCAGCACGTCAAGCCTGTCAATTTCTATCATTAAATTACAGAAATCATATATATCATCAAATATATCCATTATGAGGACGTTTCCCGAAAGCCTTCTTTTTACATCATCGATGATTTTATCCCTGCTCTCATAATCCCCGCATATATGATGGAACCTTACCTCAAGACATTCTACATAAATATAATCCATATTACTAAATGATGCTTGACATTCATCTTTAAGTTTACCTATATATTCCTTTGCCTTATCAAGTTCGTCAGCAAGGAGATGGCAGGTCGCAAGATTGGTGTATATCATTGTCAACGACTCATTTCTGCGCTTTTCTGCAGGAGTCCTTACATATTCATTATATGCCTTTAAGAAGTATTCCTCCGCTTCCTTATAAACTCCCACATCTAAATACAAATACCCGAGATTCAACTCTATGCTGCTATGCACAGACTTGACATCATGCTCCTCACAGATATAAAGCCCGGACATATAATATTCCATGGCAGCAACCGTGTTCCCACGGCTGACCGAAGTTATTCCCATAACATTGTATACTCTGGCAGCGAGATACCACTGACCTGAATTGCCAAGATATCTTAATGCGTTCAACATGCTGCCAAACATTTCATCAATTGAATTGGTAAGATATTCTACCTCACCTATATAAAAATATGCAAATCCAAGCGCATCCTCATCACTGGTTTCATCTGCAAGTTCAATTATTTTATGGCAATACTCCAGCACCCTGTCATTGTCATTTCTTCTGTTTTCCAATACGATTTTCTTATAGCTTTCTATCTTTTCTCTTCTCTTTACTGCATCCGCTTGCATAATGTCCGGGCTTCTCCTTCTTCATTTGAACAATATAACCTTATCACTATATATTATAATCATTTTACGTTTTATTTCCATATGAAAATGTTATTTTACATAAAAAAACGGATTCCGGAGTTATCTCCGGAATCCGTCTATATAACATGTATTACTTATCAACATCGGGAAGGCCATCAAATCCTCTCTGAAGATCCTCTTCCGTAGGTATGTAATCCGTCATCACACCATCATTGAACTTCTGATAAGCTACCATATCAAAGTAACCTGTTCCCGTAAGACCAAAGAGAATTGTCTTCTCCTCCCCTGTCTCTTTACACTTTAACGCCTCATCCATTGCAACCTTAATCGCATGACTGCTCTCAGGAGCCGGAAGAATTCCCTCCGTCCTTGCAAACTGTGTTGCCGCCTCAAACACACTTGTCTGCTCAACTGCCACAGCTTCCATAAGTCCCTGATGATACAGCTCAGACACGACAGGACTCATTCCATGATAACGAAGTCCTCCTGCATGATTAGCCGATGGAATAAAATTGCTTCCGAGAGTATACATCTTAGCAAGCGGGCATACCATTCCCGTGTCACAGAAATCATAAGCGAACTTACCTCGCGTAAGGCTCGGACAGCTTGCAGGCTCAACCGCTATAAAACGATAATCCTTCTCTCCACGAAGCTTCTCTCCCATGAACGGCGAAATAAGCCCTCCAAGATTTGAGCCTCCTCCGGCACAGCCGATAATAATATCAGGAGTCACATTGTACTTATCAAGTGCAGCCTTCGCCTCAAGACCTATCACTGACTGGTGGAGAAGAACCTGATTGAGTACACTTCCGAGAACATATCTGTAACCCTCAGTGTGGGTTGCCGTCTCAACAGCCTCAGATATTGCACATCCGAGACTTCCTGTTGTTCCCGGGTGTGCGGCAAGAATCTTACGTCCGACCTCAGTGGTTTCCGAAGGTGACGGTGTCACACTCGCACCATAGGTTCTCATCACCTCACGTCTGAACGGCTTCTGCTCATAAGAAACCTTAACCATGTATACCTTACAGTCAAGTCCGAGATAAGCACACGCCATCGAAAGTGCAGTTCCCCACTGTCCTGCTCCCGTCTCCGTCGTGACGCCATTAAGTCCCTGCTTCTTGGCATAATATGCCTGAGCTATGGCAGAATTAAGCTTATGGCTTCCGCTTGTGTTATTTCCCTCGAACTTGTAATATATCTTAGCCGGAGTGCCGAGAGCCTTTTCAAGACAATAAGCTCTCACAAGAGGTGCAGGTCTGTACATCTTATAGAAGTCCAGAATCTCCTGCGGTATATCAATATACGCATCATCATTATCAAGCTCCTGCTTAATGAGCTCATCACAAAAAACAGGTCTTAAATCTTCGTAACCCATCGGCTCCAATGTCGCCGGATTGAGAAGCGGTGCCGGCTTAATCTTCATATCTGCACGAACATTATACCACTGCTTAGGCATCTCGCTCTCTTCTAAATAAATCTTATAAGGAATATTTTTTTCTTCACCCATACTACACACCTGTACCTTTCCAAAGCTTTTTAACACAATAACACGTTAAAGTGTGTTTGTCAAGACAGCATGAGAACCTCGCTCATCGAAACATGATTTATATATGTTTTCCTCTCTGTATCATAATCTTTTTAATCGTCTGCATCATCTTGTCAATCTCTATCGGCTTCGTGATATGCCCGTTCATTCCGGCCTGAAATGCCGTTTTTTTATCTTCCTCAAACGCATTCGCCGTCATGGCTATTATAGGAATGCCTGCCTTTGCTGAATCAGCCATCGCCCTTATACGCCTGGCAGCCTCATACCCATTCATATTAGGCATCTGTATATCCATAAGCACCATGCTGTAATATTGAGGCTCCGCTCTGTCAAGCATCGACACACATTCTACGCCGTCCTTTGCCCTGTCGACATCAAAACCGTAAAATTTAAGAATCTCTACGGTTATCTGTGCATTCATATCATTGTCTTCTGCCAGCAGAATTCTCCTGCCTGCAGTTACACTGCTCTCAATATCCAGGTTGTCCGTCTGCTCAACCATCGGCGCCGCATCTGCAAGCTTATGCTCAAGGTACAGAGTGAACTTACTGCCTTGTCCGAGCGCACTCTCAACCTCTATTCTTCCATCCATAAGTTCAGCAAGCTGCTCTGCTATTGCCATACCAAGCCCCGTTCCGGGCTGTCTGCTCTCCGTTGACGTTCTCTCCCTCTCAAACTCCTCAAATATGTGCGACATGAACTCTTCCGACATTCCGATTCCTGTGTCCTCAACCTGCGTCACATACTGCCCATAGCCTTCTCTCTCACAAGGATGTTCTTCAACGCTGAAGGCTACGCTTCCACCTGAGGTTGTGTATTTGTAAGCATTGCTTAAAAGATTGAATATTATCTGCTTTACTTTCAATATATCACAGCTCACATAATGATGTTCAATCCTGACATCCAGCGAAAACTTAAGTTCCTTGTTAATCATCTGATTTTCAAAGACGTTATATATCTCTCTGCATTGGTCATCTATGCATATAACAGACTCCTCAAGCTTCACCTTGCCGCTCTCGATTTTTGCAATATCAAGCACATTGTTGAGTATCTCAAGCAGATACCGGCTCGAATCATCTATCTTGTCAAGATAGTCAATTGCCTTCTCCCTGTTTCCAAGCTGTTCACGAAGAAGCTTCGTAAACCCGATTATGGCATTCATGGGAGTTCTGATATCATGACTCATATTTGATAAAAAAGTACTTTTTGCCGCTGCCGCACGTTCCGCCTGCTCAAGAGCATTCTGCAATTCTATCTGACGTTGTTTTTCCATATAATAATTCTTTCGCGCCACATTGCTGTGAACACCCCACATAAGCGCACATATAATAACGTAAACAAGCACAACTGCCGCTTCTATAACTATATACAGCTTGTATACCTGAAATACAGGGAACAATGTATGTATCGTATAGCTCTTATATCTTGCCTCGCTTATGTACCAGCTTCTCCCATCATATCTCACTCTGCTCAGACTGTCAGTTATACTTTTTCCGTCAGAGCAAAGCTTCTTCCATTGTTTTGCATCAAGCCTGCAGGCATCCGAATTGTTGGCTGCAACCACATTGTCACCCTCCGATATTACAATAAGTCCTCCGCTTGCAATCTGTGTATTCTCAAATATACTGTCAATCGTGATATCATTAACTCCATCCATTACAGTATCCTGCAAGGTATAAGCTATCACGGCACCCGGTGCATCCTTGCGTGCTGCAACAGCAATGTCATATTGTTCGTCACCGGCAGATGCCCTCGTCATATATACCTTCTTATCACATTCAATTACCTCCGCAACACTTTCTCTCTGTATCAGGCTGTCCCACTCAATATCCGGTTCATCACACACTACTGTCTGCATAACCGTATCCATGTGTTCATCAAGAACTATAATTCCTGCCAAATGCTGTTCATATGCATACGCACCGATACTCTGAGCATAAAAATCTTTCTCATGTTCCAGATTATGTATTGCAGCCAATGTCTTATCAAGCAGACGCACAAGGCTCTTAGTCATATCATTTGCACGGTAATTGTCATAAGTCTCAAGCTTTTCCTTCGCATATTCAACAGTCTGTTCTTTCAGCTTAGCCGTTGTCTTAAGCCCATAATGCACTGACAACAGTTGTATTGCCACCATACACAGAATTAAAATTATCGCTGCCAGCCTTACAACTCTCCGTGTCCCGGATTTTTCCCCCATATTATCCACTAGTTCTCCTCCCTCCCAAGAGCTTTGTCCACATCCAATCCGTATTTCTCAACAATTCGTGCCGTTGTCCCGTCAGTCATCATATCATTAAGAACTTTTCCAAGCTCCGACACGAACTCAGAATCATATCCATTGTCAAACGCTGCTCCAAGACCTGAAACCAGAAGGCTGCCATCCAATAACCTATACTCATCCGGTGCCGTCTCGATAAATGTCCTAAGTGCACTCTCATGCCCGCAGATTGCATCCACATAATTTTTTCTAAGTGCTGCAAACACTTCGTCCATGCTTGAAAAACAGTACACAAACTTAACCTCCGGCACGTTACTGTCTGTCGAATGCAGAAAATACTCCTCAGCCTTTGATGTCTCCTGAACCGCAACCATCTTCCCCACAAGGTCATTTAATTCTGTTATAACGCTGTCCATCCGGACTACAGCCATCTGTCTGCTGTATAGATATGGTCCTGCCCACTGATACTCTTCCTCTCTTCCATTCATACTGAAGCATCCCCAAAGGCAGTCTATCTCTCCATCAGTCAGGTAATCCTTCTTATTCTCCCATACAATCACTTTAAACTCCGGCGCATACCCCATCCTCTTAAGCGCTTCTGTGGCAATCTCAACATCTATACCCTCAAACTCACCATATTCATTCCTGTACAGATATGGCTCATATATATCACTGCCTATTACAATTTTGGGAGCAGCATCTTCAATATCCGTGTTGTCCTTGACTTTCATGCAGCCCGAGATACACATAACGGCATAAAATAACATCGAAAAAAATATATTTTTTTTAAAATGTGCCTTCTTCATCCTGCCCTCCTTCTTCCGCCTCAATATGTAAAGACCTATCAGCAGCCCAATTCATGCATGAATCAGCCTGTTGACAGGTCTGTCTAATTTGAACCCAATATCAATGATATCCGCAATCAGCTTCGCTGCCTGCTCATATAAAATTGATTTTTCGCATCTCTTGTATTTTATAAATCAGTGCATATTTACATACTGAATCTTTTTCTGCATATCCTTATAACTATTGATAATTGCAACTGCCTCCTGCAAATCCGTAGTCTTCTGGTCACCTGTACTCATATTCTTTATCGTAACCTGACCTGCCTCAATCTCATCCGAACCTAATATCACACAGAACGGAATTGTGAGCCTGCTTCCGTAAGTCAGCTTCTTCTTAAACTTGCCTTCCTCAAGATAAATCTGCGTATTGATGCCTGCTCTTCTAAGCTCGGTAGCAGTCTTAACCGCATAATTCATATCCTCTGTCATAGGAATGACAAGTGCCTCAATCTGGCTCTCATGTGCCCTGTTAAGGAAATCATTCTCACACAGAACATAGAACAGTCTCGTAAGACCTATTGAAATGCCTACACCCGGAAGTGCTTTCTTCGTATAATACCCGGCAAGATTATCATAACGGCCGCCGCTGCACACACTGCCATACTCAGGATGATTCTTAATAAATGTCTCATATACGGTTCCAGTATAGTAATCAAGCCCTCGCGCAATGGATAAGTCAATCTTGTAATAATCCGACGGAACGCCAAAACCTGCAATATAGCCTATAACAGTGGTAAGCTCCTCAAGTCCGGCATCAAACACTTCATTGCAGCCTGCAAAGCTCTTGAGCCTGTCAACCTTCTCCTCATTGCTTCCGTCAAAAGTGAGTATATCAAGTATCTCATTCACCGTAGTCTCAGATACATTAAGCTCAACAAGCTCCTTGGCAACATTGTCCCTGCCAATCTTGTCTATCTTATCTATAATTCTTAGAATATCCACTGCCGACTCTTTAACTCCGAAATTATCGAACAGTCCGTTGAGAACCTTTCTGTTGTTGATTCGTATAACAAAGTCCTCAATGCCTAAATTCTTAAAAAGATTATAAATAATACTTGGAATCTCAGCGTCATTGACAATACTCAGACTTCCGTCTCCGACAATATCAATATCCGCCTGATAGAACTCTCTGAATCTTCCCTTCTGTGCTCTCTCTCCGCGGTACACCTTGCCAATCTGGTATCTTCTGAATGGAAAAGTGAGCTCGGAATAATTCTTTGCAACATACTTTGCAAGAGGAACGGTAAGGTCAAAACGCATTGTAAGGTCCGTGTCACCCTTGTTAAATCTGTAAATCTGCTTCTCGGTCTCTCCGCCTGCCTTTGCAAGAAGAATCCTGCTGTCCTCCAACACCGGCGTATCAAGCGGGAAAAAGCCATACTTCTGATATACCTTCTCCATCTCCGACTTAATCTTTTCAAAAATAACCTGATCCTTAGGAAGAAGCTCCATAAAACCGGACAGAGTTCTTGGTTCAATAATCTCACCCATGAATTATTCTCCTGTGTTATATATTTTGTACAAAAGCATACGCCCTATATCGTCTGGCATGCTTGTTTTCATGTAAAAATTGTAATAAGCATAGCATAGAACCGTCCAATAATCAAGTACGACGAACAAAACGCTTTTTTGAAAAAAATAAGATTTACACCTTATCCATAAAATCCTTATACCTTATCTTTCAAATTGTTTTTTGACATGCTACTCTTGTAATTTGCGAATGGCAGCTATGGTATTTTTATACTCATCCTGTACCTTCCCATATAATGCCTCGTATCCGTTGAGTTCTCTTCCCCGCAGCTTCTCCGTCAGCTCCGCACTGACTTTATACAGTCTGTCAAAGCCGAGATTCAGGCAGACTCCCTTCAGTGTATGTGCTGCACGGAAAGCTTCTTCCGCGTTCTGCTCCTGTATAGCCTTTTCCAGATTAAAATAGCTGGGATCATCCGGAAATTTTAAGGCAAATCTTTTAACCAGTCCTTCACTGCCCATTCTGCCAATTACACCTTCGTAATCGGATTCCATGCTTTCATAACACTCTTTTACTGTCATTGTTCTGCGCTTCCTCTCTGATACCCCCTGACACCTGTTCCAGATTTTTCTGTATTGTGCCAATCAATTCCTCAATAACTATTGGTTTGGTTAAGAATCCATCCATACCACATTCCAGTGCTTTCTTTCTATCCTCATCAGACGCATTTGCAGTCATGGCAAGAATGGTGATTCCCGACAGTGCCGGATCATCCAGCGCGCGGATCTGTCTGGTAGCTTCATATCCATTCATTACCGGCATCTGCACATCCATCAGCACCAGATCATAATCACCCGGCTGCGAATTCTTAATTTTCTCCACTGCCACTGCTCCATTTTCGGCAGTATCAACCAGGCATCCATATTCATGAAGAATCTCCACCGTAATTTCACTGTTCAGTTCATTATCTTCCACAAGCAATATACATCTGCCTCTGAAATCTGAACCTGCTGTCGGAAGGATTGTATCCTCTGCTTCTGCCTGCATCTGGCCGATAGCAGTCATCAAGGTATCTCTGATGTCCGACATGAACATTGGTTTTGCACAGAAGGCAGTTACCCCGGCCGCTCTGGCTTCCACTTCGATATCTGACCAGTCATAAGCAGTCAGGATAATGATCGGTGTATCATCACCAAGGCTGCGAATCTGACGGGTGACTTCAATTCCATTCATATCCGGCAGACGCCAGTCGATGATATAAGCGTGGAATGCATCTCCCAGTTCCATAGACTGTCGTGCACGCAGAACAGCTTCCTTGCCGGAAAGTGTCCATTCTGAACGCATTCCAATCCTCACAAGCATTTTTGTCATACTGTCACAGGTATTGAAGTCATCATCTACAACCAGTGCCTTAAGACCTTCCAGTTCTGCAATCTTCTCTGTATGGTGCTGCTCAGGCTGAAGCCGGAATGGCAGACGGACAATGAATTCAGTACCTTTGCCCTGTTCTGTCTGAACCTCAATCGTTCCGCCCATCATATCCACAATATTCTTGGTAATGGCCATGCCAAGCCCTGTACCCTGAGTCCTGCTGACTGTGGAAGTACGCTCTCTCTCAAAAGGAGAAAAAATCTTCTCTACAAATTCCGGACTCATGCCGATTCCGTTATCCTTTACCCGAATTTCGTACAGTTCACTGCCCTTTACTGTCCCCGGGAACTGCTTCAGCCGGACAGAAACCGTTCCTCCCGCAGGAGTAAACTTAACTGCATTTGACAAAAGATTCAGCAACACCTGGTTCAGCCGTGTCTTATCACAATAAACATCCTCATTTGTCACATCCATTGCATCCATATAAAGATCCAGCTGCTTTGCATGGATCTGCCCACTGATGATGGTCTTCAGATCATGAAGTACATCTGACAGGCTGACTTCCGTTTCTTCCAGATGGATTTTTCCGCTCTCGATACGGCTCATATCCAATATATCATTAATCAGTGAGAGCAGATGGCTGCCGGAGGAAAGAATCCTGCCCAGATAATCCCGGACTTTTTTCTGATCATCAATATTACTTACCGCCAGTGTGGTAAAACCGATAATCGCATTCATTGGTGTCCGGATATCGTGAGACATATTGGAAAGGAAGGTACTCTTTGCCTTGTTTGCTGTCTCTGCAGCGCGTACTGCCTCAGAAAGTGCCTGATTCATTTTCCAGTCAGCAGTACGGTCCGACATAACCAGGATATATTTCTTTTTCCCGTTTAATTCACTGCCCATTGCAATATTATGAAACCAGCGTTTTTCCCCTGTTTTCAGATGAACATATTCAAAATCCCATTCTCTCTGTTCATGAACCCGGATTTCCTCCAGATAATTTATCTCCGGACATCCCTGTTCCTCTATATGCAGTTTTCCCAGAATACCAATATCCTTACGAATCTGTTCTACCGTAATGCCCAGCAGTTTTTCCACATTCGGACTGACGTAATCTGCCTGGTATGTTTTTGCATCCAGCATCAGGAAAACATCATCCACATTCATTGAAAGCTTTTGAAACAGCTCATCCCGGTACAGAATCTCCGTATCTTTTTTCCTGAGGTTTGTCCTGTTTTTTTGGATAACAAGGCTTATAAGGAATGCGGCAATACAGAACACAACCGCACTGACAAGAAGTACCGTACTGCGCTGAAGACTGTTCATACTGGCATTGACGATATCTGCCTGTACAAGTCCTAAGAACATCCAGTCCTGTATATCCGATTTTTCATAGACCAGATAGTAGCTTATTCCATCCAGATTTAGAAGCATCGCATCGGTACGTCCTGCTTTAAACTTCTCCGAAAGCTCATTGATCTCTTTTTCAGACATATCAGAATGTTCTCTCAGAACACCGAAGAAATTATACACATTCCCCCATGAAGCAGAAGCGTGATTCACCACAACACGGCCATCCGGATGAACAACAAAACTCTGGGCATTTTCATTGAAAGCGGAGATATCCAGTACATTTACGATATCAGAGTTTTCATAGGCAATGGCAATCGCATCATATTCAAATCCCTGATAAATTCCATGAGCCTTCGGAGTGGCAAAAACAAGCATCTGGGGTTTTCCGGGAACTGCTACATTCGCAATAACATCATTTCCCTGCCGGATCTCTTCTTCAATATTTTCCTGTAATCCAAGATACCCGGTTTTGCCTGTTACAACCTTATAGTTCCCGTCAGCCGACAGAAAATAAAATTCTACAAAGCCTGCATTTTCCTGCGCTTTTTTTATACAATCACGAATTTCATCTTCGCTGGAGGTGTTCTGCAGATTCTCACCCCACATATGAAGATAAGTCAGATTCTTATCTGCCAGTTCCCTCAGCATGTTATCAGACTGATGAAAAACTTCCGCCAGATGAGAGACGCTCTCCTCATAAACAGTTTTCGATATAAATCCCAAATACTGGACAACCAGCAGGACAATGCACGCAAAAACAGCTATAAAGGCCGTTATCATAAATCGTTTTCTCATGGCAGGTCTCTTTCTGTCTTTATTATGGTTTTTAATATACATTCTTCTCCCCCTGCATACTGCAGGCATTGCCTGCAGTACTGCTGCTAATATCACCTCAGAGTTATGTAATCCTCAGGCTCTGCAAGAACGGCAGCACCATCTGAAACATATTCTATCCAGGTATTTTTCACAGTGGTATCTCCTCCCACAACCACAACGTCCTCATCTGCCGGATAAGCTTTCAGGTGATTTGGTATTGCAATACAGGTTACCGTTAAAGTATCATTGTCCTGAACTTTTTTTCCATCTTTTGTAACTTTGCTCAATATATAACCATTATCTGTTTCTTTGACTTCTACAGAAATACCGCTGAGCACAGGCAGAGAGCCACGGTTAAAGGGAATAAAACCGCCCTCATAGCCTTCTATAAAGTTTCTGACTGTCTCTTTTAGTTCAGCTCCGCTCATCCTGCTGACATACGCTGACAGGCAATTTGGCATGATCATGCTGCCCGCCATCTTTTCTGTGTAGCCGGCTTTCAGCACGTTTCCCGTAAAGCTGTTTCCTGTTGCAATCAGCACATCCGTCCCATAAATGCCGCGCAGAGTGTTGGCCATAACCGAATATGCCTCATTCCCGCCGTTGCTATGAAAACGGTTGGAATAAGACTTCTGTGAATCCAATATTACTTTCTCAGAAATGGATTTCTCCTCAAGAAGCTGGGAATTAAATGACTGATAAGCCTGCTCTGCATCATATTCCCCTGAGATCATTTTGGAGACCACATCCTTTGAAACAGCGAAAAAGTCATTTGACGCAATGCGGATATACATATGGTTTTCTTCAATCACAGGTTTCACATCATTCAGATATTCCGTAAGCTTAAGCTCCACATTCTGACTGTAGCTTAAAAGATCCTGTCCATCACTGATAATCCGGTTCTGTGCATCCTCTGAAAGCATTGTGTTCAGCACCTTCATTGCTTTCTTTCGTCGGGTCTCATCCTGCGTCAGGTCACGGTTTAAAGCCACCTGAAAATACGGCGTAGTCATAAGCCATTTTTCACCGTTCTCCTGAAAGAATGGAAGAAATGTTGTGTTAATCCCCTGATCCTGAAACATTTTCACACCGGCAGAGCTTCCAAAGTACATGGCAATCTTTCCGCTTTGATACATCTCAACTATATCATCATAATTCATATCCAGATCATCCGGGTTCAGACCGGTATCCCGGATAAACTTCTCCATGCGTTGAAAGGCCTCCGGCCAGATGGTACTGTCCAGACCTTCTCTCCTTGTATTATCCGGATCACTGTAGGCAGTACGCCACTTGCGTCCTGCTGCAGAAGACAACTCTGCTGCAGACAGACCCTGCAGTGTCTCCATACAAGTATAATCATAATAATAGTCTGCAGTAAAACCACGGATTCCCACTTTGTCAAATGCCTGGCAGGCGGAAACGAAGCTATCATAATCTGTCGGAAGAGGGATATCATACTTTTCAAAAAGATCTTTGTTAACCACAAAACCGTGTGCATCCGCACACACCGGAATCCAGTTTACGCTTCCATCCTCATTCATAAAATTGCTAAGGTAGCTATCATAAACAGCACCTGCCGCATTGGTTGTGGAAAGATCCATCAGGCTGTCTTTGAGGGAATTCGCATCATGCAGTGAAAAACGGCAGCAGGTTATAATATCCGGCAATCCACCGTTTTCCTCAAGAAACTTGTAGAAATCCAGATTATTATTCCCTACTACAAATTCAATGTTGATATCCGGAAGCTGTTCCTGAATATATGGTGCATATTTTTCATACAGGCTTGTGCTCCATAAGTACACCGTAATCGTTTCTGCATCTTCTTTTTCCGCACTTTTGCCGCTGCAGCCTGACAAAAGTGATATAGCTGCCACCATTACCAGAAGCACCGGCAGAACTCTGATCCATTTTTTCTTCATTGCGAATCCTCCTCCGAGTCTCTTTTGCATTTTTCTATTTTACTCTGTGTGGTTTTTCATTTGCTTTCCTTGACAGATAATCTTTTTGCATAAATACCGGAACCCATATCCCGGATATTGGATCTGAGACAGGCATACATGCCAAAATAAGACATACTCTTTGTACTTTTTTGATTTTTATTTTATTCTCCTGCATACTGCAAGCACTGATGGCAGTAAAATCATTATAGTTACGTCTATAAAATAATATCATAGGTCATTACGTTTGTCACATAAAACTTTGAAGTTCAAACTGCTCCTGCGATTTCTTCCATCCGTCTGTGTCACACCAAATACTGACACCGCACGAAATGCAGAACTTGCAAAGGAACTCCGGGAGCAATATATCAAAAATCTGAGATAACTTTCCGTCATAGTCTTTACATTAACTGCTTGTCAATACAGCATCGACTTTTGGACAAAAAGAAAGACCGCCATTAGATTTCTCTAATAAACGGTCAACATTTTTTCTAAAACCTCATAAGCTCCGCCGAATAGAAAATCGCGTCCTTATTCTTGCAAAACACTTCCTGCATCGAGCTCCTCCTTTTCATGGATTTTCAAATACAGCCCGTCACATTGCTATATGTTTTAGCTAATATCTTATCGCAAAATAGATAACATACATCCATCCGAGAATGCCATGAAGAATCGCCCAGCCTATCGACTTCCACTTAATATATGATAGTACAACCGCCAATGCCGTTCCAATCGCAGCACCGGTATCAATGCTCTTCTCAACGGTTGTATTTTCCTTCAGCTTAGTTATAGTCTTTTTTTCAGAATCTGTCGGTCCGTATATCAAATCCTCCTCCGACACCTCAAGCACATTTGCAATCATCGACAGTGTCTGTATGTCCGGCTGCGTTTTTCCATTCTCCCACTTAGACACCGCCTGCCTTGTCACACTGCACTCCTTTGCAATGTCGTCCTGCGTGAGCTGGTTCTTTTTCCTGTAAAACTTAATATTGTCACCTATCAAGATAAGTACCTCCGAATTGAATTTATACCCAAATTATACCGACAGAT
>CAKRIL010000048.1 GCA_934343915.1 uncultured Lachnospiraceae bacterium
GGACGACTTACCAACCCTACAGAGGACGTGTTTGAGAGAAGAATAGCAACACTCGAGGGCGGCGTGGCAGCACTCGCAGTTGGTTCCGGAGCAGCAGCTCTCGCCTATGCATTTCAGGCAGTAGCACATGCCGGCGACCATATCGTTGCAGCCAAGAACATCTACGGCGGTACATATAACCTTCTTGCACACACACTTCCTGACTACGGCATCACAGCTACATTCGTTGACCCGTTCGACTACGAGGCAATCGAGGCAGCTATCCAGGACAACACAAAGGCAATCGAGATTGAGACACTCGGAAATCCTAACTCAGAGGTTGTGGACATTGAGAAGATTGCACAGATTGCACACGCACACAAGCTTCCTCTCATTGTAGATAACACCTTTGCAACCCCATATCTTGTAAGACCAATCGAGTACGGTGCGGACATCGTTGTTCATTCCGCAACAAAGTTCATCGGTGGACATGGAACTACAATCGGCGGTGTGATTATCGACAGCGGTAAATTCGACTGGACTTCATCTGACAAGTTCCCATGGCTTACAGAGCCGAACGTATCCTACCATGGCGTAAGCTTTGCAAAGGACTGCGCTCCGGCAGCATTTGTAACATATATCAGAGCAATCCTGCTTCGTGACACAGGTGCGACAATCTCTCCGGTTCACTCATTCATCTTCCTTCAGGGACTTGAGACACTCTCACTCAGAGTTGAGAGACATGTTGAGAACGCACTTAAGGTTGTCAAGTATTTACAGAGCCAGCCGCTTGTTGAGAAGGTAAATCATCCTTCAATCTCAACAGACCCTGAGCAGCAGAGACTCTACAAGAAGTATTTCCCTAACGGAGGCGGCTCAATCTTCACCTTCGAGATTAAGGGTGATGCGAAGAAGGCACAGGAATGGATTGATAATCTTGAACTCTTCTCACTTCTTGCGAATGTAGCTGATGTTAAGTCGCTTGCAATTCATCCTGCATCAACAACTCATTCAGAGTGCAACGAGGCAGAGCTTTTGGATCAGGGTATCAAGCCTAACACAATCAGACTTTCAATCGGAACAGAGAATATTGATGATATCATCGAGGATCTCGATGAGGCATTCAAGGCAATAGCCGAATAATAAGCGGACATGAGTTTATAATCTGACCGAAGGGCGTAGACAGCCATATTTGTAGAAGAACAGATATGGCTGTTTTATTTGCATGCGGCTGCTTTCGGGTAAATTTAAAATGTCTTCTCCTTGATGACCGGGTGCTCAGGCTGGAGAACGGGCGATTGACTTTCAAATAGGGGTGCTTATAATAGATAGTATATTATATGCAGTTTATCTTCAGAGAGGAGTTACATATGAAGAAAAAAATCAGGTTCAAAAAATTGTTTCATATGACAGGTACCGTGCTGCTTGCAGCGGCTATGCTGTGTGTATCAGGCTGTAGCCGCAAGGATAATGGCGGCAGTGAAGAGAGCACGGCACCGGAGGAAAATGCTGTGGTATATCAGCCGTCATACTCAGAGTTCGAATATAAGCTTGATGCGGACAAATATGATATTATGTCGTCAAAAGCCTTTTATTACCTTTTTGTAAATGACAATGCGGTATATGGAATACTTGCAAGCTATAATGATGGAAAGAAGGTTAATGAGCAGTATCTTGTGACACAGAACCTGCAGACGGGAGAGTATACCAATGAGTATTTAGGGGCATGGAAGACTTTCTATCAGACAAGCAATGGCTTCGTGGGCTATGCCAACAAGACGCTCTATATCTATGATGATAAATTCGCATATCAGAAGGAAATAAGCCTTGATGCCGTCAGCAATGAGCTGATTAATGCGGGTTCCAGGCTGTCAGTCAATGCAGTAGAGTTCGATGGAAACGGAAATATATGTATCATGTGCCCGGATGTACTCGTATATATGGATGAGAATGGAAGCGTACTCGGAATCATAGATAAGCCGTCAGAGGTGGCTGGGACATCGGAGACAGGATTCGCAGCGTTCACTGTAACCGGGAACGGCGAATGGTACATGACGTGTGCTGATCAGAGCTATATGGCGCAGGTATATAAGCTTGACCTTGACAACAGAACGATAAGTGAAAAGCTTGCCAATACACCTGCTGTGACGAGCTACGATATGAAGGCTGTGAGAGATCTTGGAGATGGTGCGCTTGCCATGATTACCGAGGATAATATATACAGGTATGATACGGTGGCGACAGAATATACTTCGCTTGTGTGCCTGAGAGATTACGGTCTGAGTATGACAGGCTATACCGGCGAGGATGCGGCCGGGGTCTCCAAAACAGGCTCATTCTATGTGGCATTGGTTACTGATATCGAAATGGCAGACGGTGGCAGCAATGAAGCCGCTGTATCCGTGGAGCTTGCAGAGATTAAAGGAGTGCAGGGCGGTTATGAGAACAGAAAGGAACTGGTAATGTCCGCGTTCACAACGCCCGCCTACTATTACACTGACCCGATAGATAAATTCAACAGATATAATAAAGATTATTATATTACAATAAAATCATACTATAATTATGGCGAAGATGAGTATGATACAGCATTGACGAACTTCTATAATGACCTGATAACCGGAAGAGGAGCGGATATATTCTGGTTTGAATATGATACTATGGACAAAATTGAGAATTTGGCAGAGAAGGGTGTAATAGCTGATATGTATCCGTACATGGATGCTGATAATGATATGAAGCGTGAAGACTTCATTCCGAGTGTGCTTTCAGCAATGGAAACCGACGGAAAGCTGTATTCACTCTCACCGGAATTCGATCTGGCGACAATCGCCGGAAAAGCGGATATTCTTGGAGCTTACGAAGATTGGAACTTCACATCTATGTATGAGCTGATTAAGGAACATGAGGGAGCACAGCCTTTTGTAAGTTATAGAAAAGATACGGTGCTCAGGGGCTTTTTGTCAATGTCAATGGATAAGTTCTATGACAAGGAGACAGGGGAGTGCAGCTTCAATTCGGATGAGTTCATAAATATGCTGAATGTTGTTCAGGCTCAGACAGAGGATTATTACGACATTGATGAGGTATACAGCAGGTTCGCAAATGATGAGATTCTCATGGCATGCCAAAGCAGTCTGGATGCAATGCAAATCAGGATAGTTGAGGCATATTTCGGAAATGCTGAGGTTATGTATGCGGGGTATCCGTCCAAGGAACAGTCGGCGGCGACAATACACATAAGGCACAGCATGGCAATGAGTGAGCTTGGGGACAATAAAGAGGCTGTATGGGAATTTATCAAGTTCTACCTTAACAATTACATCAGCATCAACGATGCATACACCTCTGTGTTTGCAGATAGGTTCGATGATATGCTTGAGAAACAGCAGTTGATAAATGGCGGAGTGACAGAGGGAGACCCGCTTAATTCCGCGCTCAGTGCCGAACAGGCACAGCGTCTTCGTGAGCTTGTTTACAATGCAAAAGGCTATAAGCAGAATGACTCTGATATATATAACATAGTATATGAGGAGGCTCAGAACTTCCTCAATGGACAGAGAAGTGCACAGGATACAGCGAATATAGTACAGAACAGGGTGCAGCTGTATCTTGATGAACAGGATTAAACAAGGAGGATAAATCCTCTCCTCGCAAGGAGCTCGGATTTTTACTTCGTAAAAACAAGGAGGATTAAAAAATGGGCTGTACTACTTTATTAGTTGGTAAAAACGCATCCTATGATGGCTCGACCATGATAGCGCGCAATGATGATTCAGGTTCAGGGCATTTTATGCCGAAGAAGTTCGTTGTCGTGAAGGCAGATGAACAGAAGGAGAAATACCGAACGGTTATATCGCATCTTGATATAAAGCTTCCGAAGAATGCGCTCAGACATACCGAGATGCCGAATGCTGTTGACGGTGAGGGAATATGGGCTGCGAGCGGTGTCAATGAGGCGAATGTCGGAATGACTGCGACGGAGACAATAACCTCCAATCCAAGAGTGCTTGGAGCAGACCCGCTTGTTGTGTATAAGCCGGCGGTGGACGGTGAAAAGGAGATTCCGGGCGGTATCGGAGAGGAGGACATTGTTCACATAGTTCTTCCGTATATAAAGACGGCACGCGAGGGCGTTAAGAGACTAGGAAGTCTTCTTGAGAAGTACGGAACATATGAAATGAATGGAATTGCATTTCAGGATGTCGATGAGATATGGTGGCTTGAGACCATAGGCGGGCATCACTGGATTGCCAGGAAGGTTCCTGACGATGTGTATGTGGTTATGCCGAACCAGCAGGGTATAGACGAGTTCGATTTTGATGATGCGTTCGGAAAAAAGAAGGAGCATATGTGTTCCGCCGATATGAAGGAATTCATAGAGAAAAATCATCTTAATCTGACCAACACGGCAGCGGACTGGGCTCATTTTGACGTGAGAGCGGCATTAGGAAGCCATGATGATTCAGACCATGTATACAATACACCTAGAGCCTGGTATATGTTGAGATATTTTAATCCACACACAATGAGCTGGGACGGAGCGGAGGCTGATTACACACCTTTCTCTGATGACCTTCCATGGTGCATGGTGCCTGAGAAGAAGATTACGGTTGAGGATGTGAAGTATGTTCTCTCATCACATTATCAGGGTACTCCATACGACCCATACGGTTCCTATGGCGACAAGAGCATGAACGGAGCTTATCGTTCAATAGGAATCAACCGCAACGACTTTTTATCGGTTATTCAGATGCGCTCTGACTTCGAGAAGGATGTTCAGGTCGTTGAATGGGTTGCCTTTGCATCGAATGCATTCAATGCACTCGTTCCGTTCTATGCCGATGTGCTCACGACACCTGAGTATCTCTCCAACACGACAGGCGAGGTATCAACGGATAACTTTTACTGGGGCAGCAGGATGATTGCGGCAATGGCGGATGCTTCATACAAAAAGTCGATTTTCCACATTGAGCGCTACAAGGAGAAGGTTATGTCGAGAGGACATGAGATTATAGGACGCTATGATGCGCTTCTTTCCGAGGAGAAGGATGCTGACAAGAGAATGGAGCTTAAGACGGCAGCCAACGAGGAGATTGCGGGAATGGTAAAGAAGGAGACACTTGCGACACTCGACAAGGTGCTCTACGAGCTAAGTAATCAGATGAAGAATGCGTACTCGAGGTCGGATGCGTAGGTAATATGAAATTCAATATAGATACATTTGAGCTGGAGAACAGAATATGCAGGGTGTACCGTGGCGCGGGGAATGGAAGTGACATTTCCTGCGTCATTGTGCAGGCCGTGGACAAGGAGTGGATTGTCAGAGCCGGAGCACAGGGAGAAGCTGCCGTGGGAACAGTTCAGGCTGACACCCTTGGCGCGGAGGCAGAGAGTATTTTGCAAGCACGGAGGAATGACATTATTTTTGCCAATTTTGCTGTGGAGCATTGGAATGATGAGCTGTCGCCGTGGAGCGCGGACGCAGTATTTAAAAATCAGCCGTTTGCAGGCAGGGCAGAGAGCACGCTTAACTTTGTCACGGACATATTCATACCTGAGCTTATTTCAAGATACAGCTTGCCGTCTGATATTAAAATAGTAATCGGCGGATATTCGCTTGCGGGCTTGTTCGCGCTGTGGGCTTCATATATGACAGACATATTCCATGCCGTCGCGGCGGTGTCGCCGTCAGTGTGGTTTCCGGGGTGGATTGAATCTGCTACGGAGAAACATGTTCTTGCGGATAAGGTCTATTTAAGCCTCGGAAACAGGGAGGAAAAGACTAACAATAGGACTATGGCAAGGGTTGGCGATAATATCAGGCTGCAGAAGGAGCTTCTCGACAGGCAGGGCGTACAGAGTGTGCTCGAGTGGAATGAGGGAAACCATTTCAGGGATGTGGAGGAGAGAACTGCAAGAGGATTCAGGTGGACAATATTATAATAAGCCGTAATTGTTCAGTGTAGTCTGTGCAGGAACAGGCTGAAAGGCATGGATGAGACAGAAAGGTGGGCATGACAATGAATGAAAATCTGGAAAAGCAGCTTGCGTTTATCATGGAGCTGGACAAAATTAAGAACATAACAAGACAGACCTACATCGGTGACGGCAGCAGGAAGGAGAACGACGCGGAGCACTCATGGCATCTTGCACTTATGTGTTTCGTTCTCGCAGAGTATTCAAATGAACCGATAGATGTGCTAAAGACGATGAAGATGGTGCTCATGCACGATGTCATTGAGATTGATGCCGGGGACACCTACGCGTATGACGCGGAAGGAAATAAGACGAAGAGAGCGCGTGAACTTAAAGCGGCAGAGCGTATTTATGAAATTCTTCCCGAGGAGCAGGCGAAGGAGTACAGAGGGCTGTGGGATGAGTTTGAGGCGATGGAGACACCGGAGGCTAAGTTTGCAAATGTTCTTGATAAAATTCAGCCGCTTCTGCTCAATGATGCCACGAATGGTATTGCTTGGGAGGAGCACGGAATAAAGGCATCGCAGGTGCTAAAGAGAAATGCGAGAGTGCATGAGGGCTCGGAGGAGCTTTGGGAGTATGCGAGGGCACGGATTCAAAGAAACGTGGATGAAGGACATCTGATTGACGGATAAAAAACAATTATGCAGCTTAGATAAAATAGTCAGGCACGATTTGGTAAATCGTACTTGACTATTTTGCTTAAAAGAAGATAATAATATACATAGGAATAAAAGAGGCGAGGTGAAACTATGTTTATAGGAAGAGAGCGGGAGCTGAAGGCATTAGATAAAATGTATGCGTCGGGAAAATTTGAGTTTGCCGTAATATACGGACGCAGACGTGTGGGAAAGACTGCGCTTATAAATCATTTTATAAATGACAGAAAAGCCATATATTTTATGGGTGTGGAGAGCAGTGAGAAGCAGAATCTTGAGAATTTCAGCAGAAGCATCATTGAGTACACCAGCGGGATAAGTGCGGATGGAATGTTTTCTTCGTTTCAGACGGCACTCGAGTATGCCTTCAGGCTTGCGGAGAATGAAAGGCTGGTGCTTGTGATAGACGAATATCCGTATGTTGCACGCGCGTCAAAGAGCCTTGCATCTACGCTTCAGCTTTTGATTGACCAATATAAGGATTCCTCAAAGCTTATGTTGATACTGTGCGGTTCGTCGATGTCGTACATGGAGGACAATGTCCTTGCATACAAGGCACCTTTATATGGAAGAAGAACGGCACAGCTTAAAATCCTGCCGTTTGATTTTGAGGAGACCTGCCGATGCCTGACAAATATGAAGGATGAGGACAAGGCACTTATATATGGAGTGGTTGGCGGAACACCGCAATATCTGCTGCAGATAGACGACAGGCTGAGTGTTGAGGATAACATAAAGGAGACATTTCTTAACCCCGTATCATTTTTGTTCGAGGAGCCGGTTAATCTTTTGAAACAGGAGGTGCGCGAGCCTGCAATATATACTGCCATAATAACCGCTGTGGCGCAGGGGGCGACGAGAATGTCCGAGATAGCCACCAAGGTTGGAGAGAACACGAACGTCTGCTCAGTTTATTTAAAAAATCTCATTGATTTGGGAATTATAAAAAAGGAAATGCCATACGGCGAGAAGGCTTCAAAGAAATCAATATATGTGATTGAGGACAATATGTTTCGTTTTTGGTACAGATTTGTCTTTGAGAACAGCTCTGTAATCATGCGCGGAGCCGCGGATATTGTATACAGGCGCATATCGCCGGAATTTTCCGATTACATGGGCAGTGTCTTTGAGGAGATATGCAAGCAGTATTTGTGGAAATTGCTTATAAACGGAAGGACACCGATACAATTTTCATCAATGGGACGTTGGTGGGGGAACAATCCCGTTGAGAAAAAGCAGGTAGAGATAGATATTGCTGCGGAACAGGACAAGGACACGGCACTGTTTGGAGAGTGCAAGTGGAGAAATGAGAAGCTTGACACGGAGGTGCTTGATGCACTCATTTTAAAGTCAGAGCTGTTTCCACATAAGAATAAGTTCTATTATCTTTTCTCAAAATCAGGTTTTACAAAGGGATGTGCGGAAAAGGCGGAGAAGCTTGGGAATGTCTTTCTTGTAGATTTTAAAAATATCATGAATGATATTAAAAATGATGCCGGGAATGGCAGGTAAAATAAAATTTTACATTTAAAAAGTTGACGTACCTGCGTGAAAGGAAGTACAATATCATACGGAGTAAAAATCCGTACACGGAAGGAGTTCCGTATTAGAAGTAAAAACTATCAGGAGGTGGACTGCATGGACAGTTGCGACAGTATTGGTCGAAGTATTATCTGCGGTGGCAGACATATGAATATCATGACGCAGCTTGTCGTGTGTGTACACTAACCTGCGTCTGTTTCATGTTGCCTTTTGCCGCCGCAGAGATGTGGCGGTATTTTTATGCTTAAATCGGGATAAGTTTAGGCGGACGGAATACCGGAGAAAATATTTTCAAAGGGAGGCAGTGTGATGACAAAGAAAATTTTGAGTGAACACAATTTTGTAGACGAGATTTTAAAGCTGTTCCGCACACCGATGAAGCAGGCGGAGCTGCTTGATAAATTGTCGGATTACCATGAAAACGATATAGCGGAGGCATTCGAAGAGCTCTCTGAGGAGGAGAGAAAGAAGCTGTATCCGATTCTCGGTGCGGAGCGCGTGGCGGAGATTATAAGCTACATTGAGGATCCGGACGAGTACCTGAAGGAGATTGGCATGGACAGGGCTGCGAAGGTCATTTCCTACATGGATTCGGACGACGCGGTCGACGTTCTCGATGAATTCGATGATTCGACACAGGAGAAGCTTGTTAAGCTCCTTGATGAGGATTCAAGCCACGACATCAGGATGATTCTCTCCTATGAGGATGACGAGGCGGGAAGCAGAATGACGACGAACTATATCGTCATACACGACAACCTTACGGTTCGTCAGGCGATGCGCGAGCTTGTGAAGCAGGCGGGAGAGAACGACAATATCTCCACAGTGTATGTGCTTGATGGGAACGATAAGTTCTGTGGCGCGATAGATTTGAAGGATTTGATAATAGCGAGGGAGAACACACCGCTTGAGGACATAATAAGCGTGTCCTATCCGTATGTGACCGACCATGAGAAGATAAGTGACTGCATTGAACGACTAAAGGATTACGCAGAGGATTCCATCCCGGTTCTGACGGACGACGGGGAGCTTATCGGAGTAATCACAGCACAGGATGTAGTCGAGGCTGTCGATGATGAGATGGGCGAGGATTATGCAAAGCTCGGAGGTCTCACCGAGCAGGAGGATTTGGAGGAGTCGACCTTTACAAGTGTAAAAAAGAGACTTCCATGGCTCATAATTCTGCTGTTTTTAGGCATTGGAGTATCCTCAGTTGTCGGAATATTCGAGACAGTTGTTGCGGTTCTTCCTATTGTAATATGCTTCCAGTCATTAATACTTGATATGGCAGGAAATGTAGGAACGCAGTCACTTGCCGTTACAATCCGCGTTTTAATGGATGAGAACCTTTCGGCAGTGGAGAAGCTAAAGCTTGTCGGTAAAGAGGCGCGTGTCGGATTCTCGAACGGAATGATTCTCGGAGTATTATCGTTTGCATTTATCGGTGTATATATATGGCTCTTTAAGCACAATCCGGCGGGATACTCATTTATGATATCAGGCTGTGTAGGACTGGCACTCATGGCTGCAATGGTTATATCAAGCCTTGTCGGCACACTTGTGCCGATGCTTTTCCACAAGATTAAGATTGATCCCGCCGTAGCGTCGGGACCGCTCATAACAACGGTGAATGACCTGGTTGCGGTTATTGCATACTACGGTCTGGTGTGGATACTGCTCATAGATGTGCTGCACCTTGCGTAAAAAATGTCCCATATCAAATTGATATGGGACATTTTTAAGGGGATAAATCAAAGTCTGCCAAGTTCATCCTTCAGATTGCGGTTAATGTCAATGTAGCGCTCTACCTTAATTTTTTTATCATCCATAGCGTTTTCTCCTAAATAAAAAAAGTTTTTGACCGAAATAATAATATGTATTATAATATATGAAATGTTTACGGACAATGAAATTTAGCTATTTAACGGAGGTATAGTGTGAAAAATATGCCTGACAGCATATTTCTCACACCTGCTCACGACAAATCGCTTGGAAATGAGGGGTAAAATGATAGTAAATGATGCGGAGAGCAGGGAACATAAGCGGTTCAGTGCTGTATCCAGAGTAATCCAGAGCATTCTTATTTCGGCACTTATAGTGCTTGTTGTCATTATGATGATTCAGATAAAACACCTTCAGGGAACGGCGCGTGTAATAAATTATGCCGGTCTTGTGCGCGGTGCGACGCAAAGGCTTGTGAAGCTTGAGATAATCGGAGTCCGTGATGATGAGCTTGTGCAGTATCTGGATGATATTCTGGAAGATTTGAAATATGATGATGGCAGCTATGGGCTCGTGAGTCTGAAGGATGCGAATTATCAGGGCAAGCTTGACAGCCTGACAGACTATTGGGAAAAATTAAAAAAAGAGATTAGGAAGGCAAGAGACTGTGGCTATGAAGCCACCGACATAGTGGCAATGAGTGAGACATACTTCCGGCTTGCAGATGAGGTCGTATCGGCGGCAGAGGCTTACTCGAATAAAGCGGCAAAAACGATGAGGCTCGTAGAGTTTTTGTCGACTGTGGATATGCTTATACTGTTCCTGCTCATTATAGAGCAGTCACTTTCTTCCATGCGGATAATCAGGAAGAACAGGATACTTGAGCAGAAGGCATATATAGATGTGCATACGGGGATTCCTAATAAGAGCAAGTGTGAGGAGCTGTTTAGTGACATGTCATTTATAACAGAACCGACAGCCTGTCTGATGTTCGATCTTAACAATCTTAAGAGTGCGAATGATACGCTGGGACATTCGGCAGGTGACCAGCTTATTGCGAGCTTTGCGAGAGTGCTGAGAAATGTAATCCCGGCAAAGGATTTTGTGGGAAGGTACGGCGGTGATGAGTTCGTTGTGATTCTGTACAATATTACAGAGAATACCGTGAACAATGTGCTTACACAGCTGCGTAATGAGGTTAAACAGTTTAACGGATGTGGAAATAATATTCCGATAAGCTACGCACAGGGCTGGGCTGTGTCTACGGATTACACGGACTGCACGCTCAGAACTCTGTTTGACAAGGCAGACCACTTCATGTATTCGAATAAGGTGAGAGTGAAGTCGGAGTAGGATGACTTTAATGAAGCGTATGGCAGATTATTCACCTGTCATACGCTTCATTATTTCATTGCCGTGGGTTTTAAGCCATTTTTCCTGTTCCGCATAGCCGGGAAGAATCCTTGCAACCTCATTCCAAAAGCGCCCTGAGTGGTTCATTTCCTTTCGGTGGCACAGCTCATGCACCACGACATAGTCGATTACCTCAGGGGGAGTGAGCATGAGGAGACAGTTGAAATTAAGGTTTCCCCTGTTGCTGCAGCTTCCCCAGCGTGTGCGCTGGTTTCTTATGGTTATACGCCCATAGGTGACGCCGACGAGCGGTGCGAAGTGAGCCGCACGCTCGGGAATGTAGGTGCAGGCTTTATCGGCAAGCTTCTTAATCTCATCGTTTGAGAGCTTTTTAACAGGCGGTGCGTCATTGCACTGTCTGCTTTTTTGTTCCAGCTTTCTAAGATGTTCCACTATCCAATCGGCGCGGGCTGATATGAACTGTTCAATATAGCTGCCGGAAGCCTGATACGGAGCGCGGACGATAACGCGCATATCGGGACGGATTTCTATGGCAAGGGTTTTTCTGGAGCTTCTTATAATTTCAATTCTTATATCGGATCTGCCGATGGGGGTATTCATGGATGTTCTCCTTTGGAATGTTTTTATATAGCCTTTCTGCTGCTTTTAAATGTAATACTTATCGGTTATTATATCAAGCCGGAATGTTTAGAAAAATTTTATGAATAGCTGTTGCGATTGAAAAGCCACAATGTTATAATAACGGCTGAAAAAAAGTGTGCGCCATAACTAACTGCAAATATACCAGACTATCCGCAGGTGTATAAGACTATCTGCGGATGCATGCGGCTACCTGTTGGCACACACAGGAAAATACACCTATAGAATATGGAGGTACATAGCTATGAGTAAGTCAAAGATTAACTGGGGCAAAACAGGCCTTTTTGCAGCGGGTGTTGCATTCGGTACGGCAGGCATAAAGATTTTATCAAGCAAGGACGCAAAGAAGCTCTATACTAACTGCACGGCGGCAGTTCTTAGAGCTAAGGATTTTGTGATGAAGACGGTCTCTACAGTTTCGGAAAACTGCAGTGACATCTACTCGGATGCAAAGAGCATTAACGAGGACAGAGCCGCTAAGGAGGAGGCAGTTTTCGAGGATTTTGCCGATGATTTCTCTGAGGTTAAGAACGAAGAGGAAGTAAAAGAGGAGACTAAGGCTGAGTAAGAGAAGTGGGACAGGGGTCTGATACCGTGTCCCTTTTTTTCTGAAAAGCAGAATGGAGCTGTTTTGTTATGAAATTTCAGATAAAACATGAGTATGGTAACAGAATGAGAATACATGTCTGTACATATCGCATGACCTGTGGGCAGGCGGATATATTACAGTATTATCTTCAAAAGCAGGGGATGGTGCTTTATGCCAAGGTATATGACAGAACCGGAGATGCGGTTATTGAATATGAGGGAAGAAGAGAGGATGTGATAAATCTTCTCAGAAGGTTCTCCTATGAGAATGAACAGCTCCCGGAGACTGTTGCGGGAAATACGGGAAGAAGCTTAAGCCATGAGTATCAGGACAAGCTCTTTGACAAGATAGTATTCCACTATGCGAGAAAATGGTTCCTGCCATATCCGCTCAGAGTATGCTTTACAACCTACAACGCAATCAAGTATATTGCAGCGGGAATTAAATGCCTGTGGCACAGAAAGATAGAGGTTCCTGTGCTTGATGCAACTGCAATCGGCGTATCAATGTTGAGAGGCGATATCGGAACGGCAGGTTCGATAATGTTCATGCTCGGAATCGGTGAGCTTCTTGAAAAGTGGACGCACAAGAAGTCGGTTGATGACCTTGCAAGAACAATGTCACTTAATGTGAGCAGCGTATGGTGCAGGGCAGGGGACGAGCAGGTGCTTGTACCTGTACATCAGGTTAAGAAGGGCGATTACATAATCGTACACGTCGGCAATATGATTCCGTTCGACGGAGTTGTAAGAGAGGGCGAGGCAATGGTCAACCAGGCATCGCTCACGGGTGAATCCGTACCCGTTGAGAAGAAGCCGGGAACTGCCGTGTATGCCGGAACGGTTGTCGAGGAGGGTGAACTTGTGATTGAGGTTCAGTCCGTCGGCGGCAGCAGCAGATATGAGAAGATTGTCACCATGATAGAGGAGTCGGAGAAGCTTAAGTCAGGCGTCGAGAGCAAGGCAGAGCATCTTGCCGACAAGCTTGTTCCGTACAGTCTCGGTGCGACAGGACTTGTGTGGCTTCTGACACGCAATACGACAAAGGCACTTGCAGTGTTAATGGTAGATTTCAGTTGTGCACTTAAGCTTGCCATGCCTGTATCGGTTCTTTCGGCAATCAGGGAGGCGGGCAGCCGTCATCTCACAGTCAAGGGAGGAAAATTCCTTGAGGCTGTGGCAGATGCTGACACCATTGTGTTCGATAAGACAGGTACGCTCACCAAGGCTCAGCCGACTGTGGCTAAGGTTGTGTCATTTAACGGCGGCAGCGAGGATGAGCTTCTAAAGATTGCAGCCTGTCTTGAGGAGCATTTCCCTCATTCCATGGCGCGTGCGGTTGTGGAAGCGGCTAAGAACAGGGGAATTGAGCATAGCGAGATGCACTCAAAGGTTGAATACATAGTTGCGCATGGAATTGCCTCTGCGATAGGTGACAAGAGGGTTGTCATCGGAAGCGCCCATTTCGTATTTGAGGACGAGAAGGCGTCGATACCGGAGGATAAGAAGACTCTATATGATGAGCTTCCGCTTGAATACTCACATCTGTATCTTGCAATCGATGGTATGCTGGCAGCGGTTATCTGCATAGAAGATCCTGTGCGTGACGAGGCTGTCGAGGTTATAAAAAGGTTAAAGGCAGAAGGAATTTCCAAGGTCGTTATGATGACCGGAGACAGTGAGAGGACTGCGGCTGCAATAGCGAAGAAGGTTGGCGTTGATGAGTATTATTCAGAGGTGCTTCCTCAGGATAAGGAAAGTTTCGTAGAGAAGGAAAAGGCAGCCGGAAGAAAGGTAATAATGATAGGTGACGGAATCAATGATTCACCTGCATTATCTGCCGCAGATGTCGGAATAGCAATCAGTGACGGTGCACAGCTTGCCAGAGAGATTGCAGATATAACAATAGGTGCTGATGACCTGAACGAACTGGTTACATTAAAGCAGATAAGCGATCTTCTGATGAAGAGAATCCACAAGAATTACAGAACAATAGTAGGTTTTAACACATTCTTGATCGTTCTTGGTGTTGCGGGAGTTATACAGCCTACCACATCGGCACTGTGCCACAACACCTCCACTCTGCTTATCGGAATCAACAGCATGAAGAATCTGCTTCCGTATTGAGATGAACTGTCCGGTTGATACCACTAAAAGTAGAAATAGTGCAATTTTAACATAATATTCTACAAGAAATATACAGAAATGTGTCGTATGATGATGGCAAAAGGTATCAATATTTAAGGAGAATGACATGGCAGCCGGAAGAAAATCATTGGCACAGCTATCTGTGCCGATATGTTTAGAAACTTTATTTTATATGCTTTCAGGTATGGTCGATACACTTATGTTATCATCCGTAAGTGATCAGGCTGTGGGGGCAGTGGGAACAGCGAACACATATATAGGTGTTTTTATCATCATGTTCGGGGTAATATCATCGGGTATGGTGGCGGTCATGTCACAGAATATTGGAGCGGGAAGACCCGGAATTGCATATCAGGCAAGACAGCTTGGATTGATGTTTAATGCGCTGATAGGCGTGATGATGTCAGTTATTCTTGCCTTTTTCTCCGGTGGGATACTTAGAATGGTAAGCATTGCACCGGCTCTGTTTGAGCCGGCAGAGACATACCTTAGAATTGTTGGTGGCACATGCTTTTTAAATGCGCTTATTCCTATTTTTTCCAGTTATTTGAGAGTGTTCGGTTATACGAAGCACTCTTTAATAGGAACGGTTGTCGGAAATGCCATTAATATAATACTTAATTCGGTCTTTCTGTTCGTGTTTAACTGGGGTGTAATGGGAGTTGCCGTTGCTACGGTCATTTCAAGGATTGTAAATCTTATCATTGTAGCTGTTATGGGGGCTGTGCTTATTAAAGCAAAGCAGAATCCTGAACGCATTCCGGCAGGAAGGATACTGGCTCAGATTGTCAAGATAGGCTTTCCTTCCGCACTTGAAACAGCGCTCTACAATGTAGCGATGACACTTATAGTCCGTTTTATGAATCAGATGGATTCGGACGGAATGAATGTTACTGCCCGTTCCTATACCATGCAGATTGCCAATTTTTCGTACTGTGTCGGAGCTGCGCTTGCACAGGCCAATGCCATTATGACCGGCTGGCGGATCGGGGCAAAGGAGTATGAAGAATGTGACAGAGGTACAAGAAAGGCTGTGATATATGGACTTATAACAGCGACATGCTTTTCTGTGACATTTGCATTGTCCGGACGTTTTATAGTCCATATATTTACTGATGACGCGCAGATGATAAATCTTGTGGTGAAGCTGCTGGTAGTGGATATATTCCTGGAATTCGGAAGGGTGACGAACCTTGTATACGGTCAGGCATTAAAGACAAGCGGGGATGCGGTTTTTCCGGTTATAATGGGTGCGATATTCATGTATCTGTTCGCAGTCGGAGGAACATATTTTCTTGGAATACATATGGGGCTTCAGGCATTAGGAGCATATATTGCCATGGCATCTGATGAGTGTGCGAGAGCCGTCGGAATGGTGCTCAGATGGAAGAGCGGAAAATGGAAGGGTAAGAGTCTTGTAGAATTGTAGGTGAGCGTATGTACTTTGAATTAAAGGAAAATAAACCACATGGTACAAAGGAGGACCCCTTTAGCACATATCATATATGGAACTCGGGCCGGTCATTTCAGATACCTGTACATTGGCATGATGAGCTTGAGATTATATATGTAAAAAGTGGTTTTCTGACTGTAAATATATCGGGAGAGAGCTATATAGGTAACCCCGGGGATGCGTTTGTCGTGTCGCCGGGTAATCTGCATCTCATGGGTACACAGACCGGAGAGGTGGACTATTTTACTTTTCTGTTTCCGCTGAAATATATATCCTTTCGTTCGGATGACCTGTTATATGAGAGCCTGCTTGAACCGCTAAGCAGCGGGCATCTGATGATAAGTCCAAGAATAGGGGATGCGGCAGGCAGGCTGTGTGAGCAGCTTGTTGATATATATATGGAAAAAAAAGAAGGAGCCGGGGCGGACATAGCTGCACAGATAAGGATAAAGATAGTCCTTTTGCAATTTATTCTTGAAATGTGGAATAAGGGTCTGGTGGTGGAAAATGATACAAGCGGCAGGAACACCGTGGAAAAGGAGATGGTTTCGTATATACAGCAGAACTATACGGGTACGATATCGTTAAAGGAATTTGGGGAACAGTTCCACCTTTCGGAAAAATACATATCGCGGTATTTTAAGGAGCATTTTCACATTACGTTGTCGCAATATGTAGCCTATTTAAGACTGGAGCACGCAAAGCAGCTGCTGCAGGACACTGACATTCCTATAACGGAGATAGCCCTGCAGAGCGGGTATCAGAATGTGAGCTATTTTATCAGAAGCTTCAAGAAGACATACGGGGTGTCCCCGCTGAAGTACAGGAAGAACAAGCTTACCATAATAAAGTGAGAACAGAGTCAGAACAGACCTGTCTGATGTACGGGCATATAGAGCATGCTCTGAAAAAAACATAAAATAACTGCAATATCGCGCCACCGGCTTCGGCAAACAGTGGCTTTTTCCGTTTTCACACTAACGCTCCGCGTGGCTGCACAATGCGGCGTACAATATAGATGTCGCAGGCGGCCGCCACAGGTTTGTTCTGTTATTTACTGTGGAATGAAGAGGACTTCACGGCTGTGGGGAAAATATGGAAATTTAATATATTTTTAATTGTTTTTTTAATAAAAACATGGTATCATCACATGGCTTAAAGGTAAATAATCAACGGCTTTTAGGTATGAAGGATGAAGTTATGTGGCATTTAATCTTAAAACTCAAAATCGAAAGGGAAAAACAAAGGAAGGAAAAGTTATTATGGAAAAGCTCAGAAAATTTATAGTTAACTTGAAGGTTGCAGGAAAATTGAAAGCATACCGCTTGACGGTGCTCGCTATGACAGTATTCTTAGTGGCGGTGGCACTTATCTCAACCTTAGTGATACGCTCCAACGTAAAGAAGATTACGGCTGTATGGTCCCCGGCGATAGGGTATATACAGGAGTTGGAGACATTGACCACCGAATACAGAGTTAAGCAGTATATGCATCTTGTGGAATCGGATGACGCTGCCATGACCGCCTGTGAGAAGGAGCTTGAGAGCATAGCAGGACAGATTACGGAGAATAGCAAGGCATTAACTGAGATAATTAATTCGAATTCAGACGCACGAAAAGGACAGTCTGATTATGATAAGGCAAACACGGCATGGGATGATTACAAGTCATTCTCGGAAGAGATAATACGGCTGAGCACCGCCGGAAAACAGGCTGAGGCATCCGCTATTATGATTGGAAGTGCGTATGAGAAGTATACATCATTCAGAGATCTGTTCAGCACGCTGAGAGATGAATTCCAGGTTGAGCTGGACAGCTCTAAGCAGGCTGCCAATGTATGTACGGTAATTATCTTTATTGTAATTTTTGCGGTGGGAATTGCGATTGCCGTAGCGACAACCTTTATCGGAAAGGTAATCACAGATTCCATTACGGAGCCGGTAGCACAGATAGAAGCAGCAGTAGCCAGCTTAAGAAAGGGTGAGTTGTCCAACGTGGATATGCTCACTTATGAGTCTGAGGATGAGTTCGGTGACACTGTGAGAAATCTGAAAGAAGCCATGAATATTCTTTCGGATTATGTCCGTGAGATTTCGGAGGAAGTAAAATTTATTGCACAGGGAGATTTGACAAGGAACGGCAATGACATTACAGATTTCCTGGGTGATTTTTCAGAGCTTAAGCACTCGCTTCTGTTCATCTTAAAGAGATTTAACAGTACTCTCTCGGAGATTACCGATATTTCGGAGAAAGTATCCTCGAATGCCAAGGATGTTGAGAACGCATCCAAGTCCTTAGCTGATGGAGCAACGGAGCAGGCAGGAGTAATTGAGGAGCTGAATGCAACAATAGATACAGTCGTAAGTCTGGCTGCGGATACAGCGAAGGAAACGAAGAGCGCATCCGAGAGGGTAAAGGCTTCCGCAGGCAAAGCCAACGAAGAGAAGGAGAAGATGAACGGGCTTCTCACAGAGATGGAGCGTATTACGGAGATTTCCAAGGAAATCGGCAATATTATAACAGATATTGAAGACATTGCTTCCCAGACCAATCTTTTATCGCTCAATGCTTCGATTGAGGCGGCAAGGGCAGGCGAGGCAGGAAGAGGCTTTGCAGTGGTTGCCGACCAGATTGGCAAGCTTGCATCAGACAGTGCAAATTCTGTTATAAATACAAGAGAGCTGATTGATAAGACTTTGGTTGAGATTGAAAAGGGAAATGCCATTACAAGAACAACGGCAGATGCATTTAACCGGATTATTGCGGATATGGAGTCATTTGCGGAAATGGCGCAGAACACAATGGAGAAGGCTAACGCCCAGGCTGATTCGTTAGAACAGATTGGACAGGGTATCGAACAGCTTTCCGGTGTGGTACAGGGCACAGCGGCTTCCTCAGAGGAAAATACAGCAATAAGCATTAATCTGGCAGATGAGGCAGCCAAGATGCAGGACCGCGTGAATACATTCAAGCTATTCTAAGGGAGACGGAAATATTATAATCTATTAGAAGGAAGGTCCTTGCTGTGATAGATGATATGTTTAAGGTACTTGGAGAGCACGCTGCAGAAATCTTATTTGAAATAATTACGGAATCCATGGATGATTATCTGTATATATTTGATCTGCAGGACAATACGTTGGAGATTTCCCCGTCGGCTTCGGACAGGTTTATGATATCACAATGTATCATGAGTGATGCTCTTACCGCTGTCATGAAGGTGGTATACGAAGATGACCGCAGGATGCTTGAGAAGCATCTTGCTGATATAAGCGAAGGAAAAGAGAAGGTACATAATCTTCATTACAGATGGCTTGACAAGACTGGCTTGCCGGTATGGATCAACTGTCGCGGCATTGTGATTGATGATAATGAAGGGCATGCGAAGTATCTGGTTGGCTGCATGAATGAGACCGGAAATAAGAGAAGGGCGGATAATGTCACGGGACTGCTTGGCGGTCCGGAATTTATTGCTTATCTGCGCTCGCAGGCGGAAAACCTTTCTAAGGGCTATTTAATACATATAGGAATCGATGATTTCGGCTTAATCAACAGCTCCAGAGGAGCAGCTTACGGTGATTATATCTTACGAAGCGTAGCAGGCTGTATGAAGGAATGTCTCTCCGGCAGTCAGAGAATTTACCACCTTGTGGCTGACCAGTATGTGATTGTGGATCTGGAAGGGACGTCAGTAGAAGATACCTTAAAGCTGAAGGAAAGGATTACGGATAAGCTCTATAAGTTTATAGTAGCTGAGAACTATGAAGCTGTATTTTCGATTTCAGTGGGTGTTATACCTGCAGCAACCTTTTATGAAGGAACCGAGGAATGCCGCAGAAAATTTGAATTTGCCCTGAAGCAGGCAAAGAGCATGGGAAAAAATGGGTTTTATATTTTCGATGAGGATGATTATGAAGCTTTTTTGAGGAAGGGAAGAATTGTAGCAGCACTCCGTAATTCTATTGTGAATGGCTGTAAGGGATTTGAAGTGTATTATCAGCCGATTGTGGATTGCCGCTCGGAACAAATCATCGGTGCGGAGGCACTTATGCGCTTTTCCATGCTGTCTGAGGATGAGCAGGTGTCTGTTTCACCGGTGGAGTTCATTCCGCTGCTCGAGGAAACAGGATTGATTATTCCTGCCGGAAGATATGTCTTGAACGAAGC
>CAKRIL010000049.1 GCA_934343915.1 uncultured Lachnospiraceae bacterium
CTACCTTATTTACATTCTCACCTTTATTTTTTGAGCAGCCTGTAACAAAAAACATGCATATAAATATAATTAAAAAAAATCTTTTCTTCATACCCGCTCCTATCTCTGATCCTTCGCCACACTCTTAAGAAGCACCGACGCAAGTACGCCGAACACTACAACGAATATCATAAGAATGCCCCATACCTGCCATAAGTGCTGTGCAGAATGTGTAAATAAATCCTCTGCCTGTCTTGGTATTCCCGTCTTTGACATAAGCATATTTAAGTCGGCAGTGCTTCCGAGCCCCTCTATCGCCCATCTGCTTACGGTAACTCTCGAAATCACATCAACCGCCCCTTCCAGCTTGAAGAGAATACCCGAGAACAACAGCTGTACTATCAATACAAAAGGTGCAAAAGTCATTGCCCTGTCACCGTTCTTAGCAAATGCAGATATAATAAGTCCCATCGCTGCCGATGCCATCACCGTTATCAACATAGTGAGCGCACATTCAACGAAGCCGGAACCAAGTATTATTCCCTCCTTAGGTATTCCGACAAGCACAGCGAACAGACCAAGCATAAGCAATGTCTGAACCAGTCCAAGCACAAGCTGAACCACATATTTAGAAAGAATATATATCGGAAGCCTCAGATTCGCCATATACTCTCTCTTAAGAATCACACGTTCCTTGCATATTTCCTGAATTGAATTGAACAGACCAATCCATATTCCGGAGCATACAAGGGCAAAAAGTATTGATTTCGTGTCCTCATATATATCAAATACTTCCTCCGCTGCAACAATTCCCAGCAAAACAGCAATAATAACCGGCTGTGCAAGAAGCAGTGCAAGCCTTGGTATATCATGAAGCATCAGCTCTGCATACCTCATCGTAAGTACCTTGAACTGATTCCATAACGATACCTTGCTTCCAACCTTTATCTTCTCATGCTCCTTGTGCGGACTCTGAATATTGTTATCGTTGTTATCCTTGAACTTTTTCTCCCACATCAGTGCATCCGAATTGACCATGTTATATACATTGACAAGACTGTCCGTTTCAAAAAAGTTCAGTGTCTCCTCAGGTGTTCCCATATAACACAGGCGGCCGCCCGTACCCATTATGATAATCTTGTCACAGAGATTTAAGCTCTGTGTAGTATGGGTTACCATAATTATTGTCTTTCCCTGTGTCTTGGACAGCTTTTTCAGAGTCTTCATAAGATTCTGTTCTGTCCCCGGGTCAAGTCCTGATGTCGGCTCATCAAGGAAGAACAGCTTCGGGTCTGCAAGCAGCTCCACTGCAATGCTTGCCCTCTTCTTCTGTCCGCCGCTCAGCTTGCGGATATATGTATCCTTGTGCTCTGTGAGCTCCACCATTTCAAGCACCTTTTCAATACGCTCAGCACGTTCAGCGCTTCCCACGCTGCTGTCCATCTTCATCTTCGCAGTATATTCGAGCATTCTCCTAAGCGTAAGATTCTCATATATAATATCCTGCTGCGGCACATAGCCTATGATTCCCTTTAAAACATCAAAATTCTTGTGTAAATCCGCCCCATTCACGGAAATATTTCCGGCACTCAGCTTCGAATCAAAGCCGCTGATTGCGTTCATGAGCGTCGTCTTTCCCGCACCGGAACCGCCGATTATGGCAACAAATTCATTCTCACCTATACTAAGGCTTACATCATTTAAGATTTTTTTGCCTTTTCCAACCTTTTTCTCAATATGATTCACCTCCACACTAACGCCCGATACCGAGCGAAAGTACAGCAGATAACCATTGTGTATAATTATAACCGTATCCGCAATCTGAACAACTGCCGTGCGTGATACCTGAACTGATTTATTGACTGCTACTCCGTTCACAAGAACTCCATTAAGACTTCCCATATCACTTATAGTGATAATATCAGCATTCCTGCTCACAACTGCATGCCGTCTTGACACCATCGGGTGCAGAAGTCTTATATCACAGTCCTCGCTTCGTCCTATCAGCGTATTTCCCTGTTCAAGATGCACCGACTTAAGCTCACCATTGTTCTGTGTGGTGAACACAAGTATTGCCTCTTCACCAGGATGCCCGCCGTCACCCAGATAGCAGATTGAAGTGGCTTCCTTCAGCTTATATGGTCCTGTCTTTCTGATATCGACCCTGTTTTCACCCTTAATCAGGAAGGTTCCGTTGGTGCTGCCCTCATCACACAGAAAGCATTCTCCGAATTTTCTTATAAAATACAGATGTCTGCCCGATGCATAAGCTGACGCTACCGCAATATCACATTCATTCGCATTCCTTCCAATCAATATTGTCTCTTTCCTGTAATCATTAAGGTCAATATTTCTTACTCCCTGAGAATCAATAATTATCAAGGAAGCCATATCTTCTCTCATGCTAATCCTCCGTGTACGATTATATTATCTGAAAACTGTTCTCACTGTTGCCTATGAATATGGTTTCGCCCTCATTAAGCTCCATATTGATGTTGCTTAGCATTCTGTCCCCGTTAGGAAAGTACACACCATTGGTTGATGTATCCTTGAACATTATCTTACCGTCCTCATCAAGCCATATGCAGCAATGCTGTCTGCTGACCTTTCCGCCCTCAAGCACTATGTTGCATTTAGAAGAGTCCCTTCCAATCCATAACGGCTGTGTGCTAAGCTTAACCACAGCTCCGGCATATACACCCGATACGCCCTTAAGCGCGTGCTGGGCAGCCGCTTTGACGGAATTATCAGCCTTCTTTTCAGTACTCTTATTCTCGACCTTTTCATCATGCTGCATAAGTGATGCAATGTTCACAATGATATTAAGCACCATAGCTGTCATGAATATTATGCTTCCGAAGGCAGGAACTACCGATGCGATAATAATTGCAAGAACCACCTCTACAAGTGCAATCGCATCAAGAATCACAGGAACAATATTTCCAGACCTTTTGTTATTAAAGACAAGCTTTAACACAACCGCGATAATATTGAGCACCATAGGGATTACAACGAACATGGCTGCCAGTATGCGCAGCTCGCTGCCCGCAAGATTCAGGCTTATGAAATCAACGATACTGTTCCCGCTTCCGAACAGAAGCTGATAACCCGCTATCGAGCTGAACTCCACCTCAAAATCCCATATGCTCACAGGCTGCACTTTTATAATCGGCAAAAACAAGGACACTACCGCAACTGCGCTTAGAACCAATGATGCAATAAATAATTCACGTTTTCCTATTTTTTTATTATTCATCCTTATCCTCCTTAAGGTCCTCCCATGCGAACTTTTCATTGCAGAATGCCACAAGCATAAGCTTGGTCTCGCCAACGGTGAGAAGCTGTCTGTCCTTTACCTCAACATTGTTGAGAACCACCTCATCATCAACATAGAACAGAGCTCTTGACTCACCAGGAAGTGCAAAGAATCTTCTTGATTTAGGGTCATAGATTACTACTGCATGCTTATTTCTCGATACGGTATTGTCCTCTGTGATTGATACATTCATTGAATTGTCACGTCCGATGAAATTAGGTCCCGCTTTAAGCATATAGCTCTTTCCCTTAGCCTTTCCGCTGAGGGCAACCAGCCAGCCCACAACCGGCTCAATCTCCATCTCAGTCTCATACAGGCGGACAGTCTTCGGTGTCGCATCAACCAACGGCTGTACCATCGGTGCTGTCGGAGCAGTCGATAATTTAACCGATGCGTTCGTATTGGCTGTATTCTGGTTGGATGTAACCTCCTTTATTGTAGGTGAGGATGCGCCTGCTGCTGTATCAACCGTAGGGTTTGTGGTGCTGTCATAGGAAATCGTGACCGATTCCTCAGATGACGAAGCTGCTCCTCCCTTACAGTGAGGGCAGGATGAGAACTTATCTCCATCATAATAGTGTCCGTTAGCGCACTGTGTTAAATTCATAATTATTTCCTCCTTGGATTGTTATTTATTTGCAGGTATTTCTACCTGTTATTCGTATATACCCACTATTACAGTGGTGTTGTCCATACCGGACGGCGAGTGAAACAGAGCTTCCTCAATGAGCTTATCCGCAAGCCCTTCCACATACATCTGATTCTCCATGACGATATGTTCAATGGCATCATCATCTATACCCTTATACAGCCCGTCACTGCACAGAATAATCCTGTCCCCGTACGAAAGCTCAATAGGCTCGCTGTTGGTATCAATAAGTATTGAGCTTCCGATACCAAGGAAGCTTATAAGGGCCTCAGCCCTTGCCTCCTCAAGCATGTATGTATCCATATCAATCATGCCAAGACGAAGCTTCTCATCAAGTCTCATTCTGTAATTATGATCCCTTGTAAGCCGCATGAATTTATCATCATGTATCAGATATATTCTGCTGTCACCTGCCGACATAATATACAGCTTATCACCCTTAACGACCGTCATGACAATAGTGCTTCCCGACTCAATAGGCTCGCCGTTATCATCAGTAAAATCAGCCACCTTCTCATTAATCCTGGCAGCCTCATCATATAGAAAGCGTCTTATATCCTCCGCCTCCTCAAGCTGCGGCAAATCCTCTCTCAGCATATCAACAGCCAACTGGCTGGCTCTCTCGCCCGAATCCATTCCGCCCATTCCGTCGCATACGGCAGCAACCGACATATTGCTTCCCTCATGCATGAACATTCTGTCCTGCTGATATGCCCTTGTTCCTATAAATGTGCTTCCATACAGCTTAAGTCTGCATTCCTCCTCAAGCTTAATAGTCCTTACAGCTTCATCTCTACTCATAATCCACCCCAATCTTAAGGCAGCACACAGCCGCCAAAATAATAAAATGCTGATTTCTTATAGGTATCCACTGTTCCTTAGGGCATACAATCTGTTCCGTTGTCGTCCCGTTGTTGGAGGTATCATACACGAAAAAGCAGTCCTCCTTCTCATCAAACATTATGTGGCAATGCTCCTTCGATACCGCGGCAAACGATGGAACAACAATATTGCTCACGGCTGATGAACGTCCGACAATCAGTTCCGTCTGCAATGGAATTATCCACCGCTTTCCCGAGAACTCGCTGTTGGCAATCTCAACATACGGCTTAGGCTTGCGACGTGCGACAATATCATTCGATACACCTTGAATATCCTCAACTTTTTTCCTATCGTAAATACTTATTGTTTTTGTCTTCTCTTCATGTGCGGCAGCCGTTTCAGTTACCACCGCATTGACAGCATTCTCTCGTCTGTACTGCGTTATACCCTGTGCGAATTCATAGGCTGTCTGAAGTCTCTGCTTGTAGTCAAGTTCGAGTGCCTTGTCAATGGTATCTGACAGACTCCTTGGTATGTCGGGACATACCTGATATGCAGGTTCATAGCCCTTTCCGTTCACCCTGTCGGTCGCGGATGGCACCATGACACCCGTGAGCATATAATAGAGCGTTCCCGCCAGTGCATACACATCCGTGTAGGTTCCCTGAGCGCCCTTTCTCGAATACTGCTCTATCGGTGCGAAGCCCGGCTTTAAGACTACCGAGAAGTTCTGATCCTGCTGTTGGCATATATGCTTGGCACTTCCGAAGTCGATAAGATATACAGCACCGTCATCGCAGAAGAATATATTGTCCGGGCTTATATCTCTGTGAAGCATCCTCTTGGTGGCATGAATCTGCTGCAGAGAGGTCGCTGCTATCTCAATTATGTTGACAGCATCCTCCACACAGAACTTTCCTCCCGGCATCCTTCTCATAAGATGCTTTACATCGCAGCCCTTAAGGTACTCCATCACATAATATGCCGTTCCACGTTCCTCAAAGCAGTCCATAACACGCACAATATTCGGTATATCGCGAAGTGTCATAAGGCACTGTGCTTCCTCCATAAACCGCTGCTTGCCATGCTCGTAATATTCCGTCTTATCCCCTCCCATGGCAATCAGTTTCCCGTCGGGAAGCCGGCTGCATAATCCGAGCGGTACATATTCCTTTATCGCACATACCTTATTGCTGCTGTTATCAACTGCCTTGTATGTAATTCCGAAGCCGCCAGCACCAATCAGCGATTCTATCGTGTACCTGTCACCGCTGACCAGGGTGCCGTTTTTAAGCGAAAATGTACTTTCATCCACTTAAGCCACCCCCTACCATCGTACCCTTAATTTTACGGAACCTGCCGATATGATATCATTGTTATTAAGCTGCTTTGCTCCGCTTAATTTAACACCATTGACACTTGTACCATTGGTCGTCTGCAAGTCACGTACATAAATTAATCCGTTCTTCTCCTCCAGTGCAAAATGCTGACGGCTTATCCTGTTATCCTTTATGCACACATCACAAATATCTGCTCTTCCGACAATCATTGACTTGTTAAGCTCAGCCTCAACAATGCTGTTCTGTCCCGCCTCAACATTGAGAATCTCGAATACAATCCTTCTTCCTGCATCCAGCTGAAGCTGAACCGTCTTATTCTGCTTCGGCTGCTGTATACGTTCATCACGGCCTGAGGTCTGCGAACTCTTCCTTAATCGTTCTTCCTCCTGCTGCCTCTTTATCCTCTCCTGCTCAGCATTTTTCTTCTTTACAAGAACTGCCGATACAACACCCGCAGCAATAAGAATCAGAACAGCTGCTCCGACAATAATAAATACCGTATATGATGAACTGCCTTTACTGTCGGCTGCATTGTCCTCTTCTGCCTGTCCTGATGTCTCGTCCTCCGCCTGTGTGCTGCTCTCAGTCTCCGTATCTGCCTCGTCCGACTCGCTTTTTATTACCTTATTGAAACTCTCAACAACAGGGTTTTTCTCCGCCGATATATCCGCAATTCCGCGAACCTCAATGACATACTCTCCTGAACTTAAATCACTGTTAAAGCTTATAAGTGCAGAGCAGTCAGAGGCATCATATTCCGCATTCATCACGTCCAAGGTTATCCCGTCACATGTAACCACATATGCCGTCGCCTTATCCGCGCCTGACACCTGTTCGGAAAAGCTTACGATAAGCTCCTTGTCACCGCTCTTTCTCACTGCAATTATTTCAGGTGCAGTCTCATCCGGAATATGCTCGGTTATAAGCACGGACTTTGAAGCCGTGCTGCCGTCTGACAATAACGTAAGCTGCAAGGTCTCCGTCTTGTTGCTTGCAATGTTGTTATCAGTCATCAGCGTCACAACCTGCATCTCACCGAGCATTCTTTTAAAATTAGTAAAAATCTTATCCGTTTCCTGTGAGGTAAATTCCGTCACTGTGCCGCCGCATGCCTCGGTGAGCTCTGCAAACGACTGCATATTATTCTGATTGGCTCCCGCCGCATAGCCATATACGGGAATGTTTCTCTTATTGAGGGCAGCTACCGCCTCCTGTGCATTCGCTTTGCCCGTGTTATGGTCATCCCCGCCGTCTGAAATCATCATAATTACCTCGCGGGAATTATCGTTATTCCTGTCAGTCTCATCCGCCGCCTGCATGAGTGCTTCGTAGAAGTATGTGTCATTGTCACCGTTTACAAGTGACATTATCTTCTCCTGTGCCTCCTCATCAGTCTCATCCCCGTCAAGGACAGTCTCAACCGATGACCCGAAGGTTATAAGCACCATTCTGTCCTTATCAGACAATCCGCTTCTGAATGTCACAAGGCTGTTCTGCAGTGCATTAAAATAGGAGGTTGAGAACGAAGCCGACACGTCAAGAAGAATATAGTATGTCACACCTTGTCCCATATTTTCGAAGAAATCAACGCTTTTTACCGTGAGTGCTTCACCATCAAGCTGTGCGGATATATCCGACACACCTATCTGATGGTCACCCCTTATATAAGCCGTAAGCTGCGGTACAACAGCCTGTACCGATTCAATAACAATTCCATCCGACTCATTATCAGACTGTGTCTCATCCGCCCGGACACCTATGCTGCTGCCGAATACACATAAGAATGTAAGCAGAAAGGCAAGCGGACGCATCAGACTGTATCTCACTCTCTTAACTAATCCTCTGTCCATTTTCTTCCTCCTTCGCAAAAAGCAACATAGGTCATCGTGCTGTCACCGATATTGAATGTATCATAATTCTTAAGCTCCACCACATTAGAAAGTATCCCTCCGTTGTACTCCACAAGACTTCCGTTCTCAGGCACAAGGAATGTTCTGTTGGACTTATTATCATGCACGATGCAGCAATGCTTGATTCTGCTGACCTTGTTGTCATTTCTGATTACGATATCCATGGAAAAATCTCTTCCGACAAAGTTCTGTCCTTGGAAAATTCTGTAATCGGTTCCCTTGTCAGGACCCTTGGTGCATACCAGCCAGCCCGTTATATATTCATTCTCATTGTTTTCAAATCTGCCTTCATCCTGTTCCTGCCGATTATCATACGGCTGCTTCCATTCAAATGCCACCGTCTTTCCTTCCTGCGAATCGGCTGTCCCGCCGCTTCTGCCCTGAGAGCCCGCATTGCAATACGGACATTCTATGAACTTTGCATTATCATACCAATGACCGCCCGTACACTGTACCATAGCCATATCTGATTCCTCCCTGGAATAAATAATTATTCTAAATTAAATTGAAGCTCTTCATTGGCAAGCCTCAGCCTTTCCCCCTGTATCAGAGGCACCTCGCATCCTGCCCCAAGCTCTTTGCCTCCCACATAAGTGTGGTTGGCAGAATCCAAGTCACGCATGTAGTATCCGCCATTGTGAAAAGCAATCATCGCGTGCCGTCTGCTGATTGCCGGATTCTCCGGAATGATATAATCGCCCTCCGTTCTCCCGATGGTAAATGGCAGACATCTTATATATATCCTCTCCCCGTTCGACAGCCTTGTTATAACAGGCTTTACGCTGCCTGCACACTGTTGTCTCCTTAACGGATCATAGACCCCTTCGTGCTGCACCGCTGCTCTCGCATCGGATTTTTCGATACTTGGCTTCTGTGCGCCCGCCCTTCTTATGAACTCCTCAAGGTCGAACATTGACATGTTCACGCCATGCCTGACTATATCCGCACATTCTTCTATAATTGAGCCATCCCCATCCGACAAAGTACACTTGGCACATATATCTGACAGCAGCCTGCGAAACGGCAGCTGAGAGTCGAAGCCCTGAACAGGAACACATATAAGCCACAGCTTCCTTTGAGCCGCCTCAATCATCACATACTTCACGGAAAATAATGCCATCCTGCTGCTTATATATCTGCGTTCCAACAACTTGAACAGACTCACGCACTGCCTGATAATATCGATGAATTCCTCCCTGCTTATCGGATTCAACAAAAACTCCTCAATGGAAATCACCTTGCTCATGTCGTATATGAAGCTGAAGGAGGATTTCTTATATTCCGTGTCGAAGCTTAATAAGCCGTCAATGCCGTCCTTACTTATGGCATATGCCTCCCTCTCGCTTATCTGATATTGGCTTTTCACCTTAATACTCAGCTGTCTTGTGCGCTTATTAAGCTTCATCTTGTACTTAACCATGTCAATCTCCATTCCGTCACAGTACGGCAACGTTGTTATTCAGAATACGCTCCGCATTACATCAGCGGAGACATTGTAACCGTATCCGGATTAATAATCATTATCGCCTGATAAGCCTTATATTCCGTTCCTTCAATATAGACTACAAGCATCGTGCTTCCCTCTGCTATCGCCGTAACCAATCCGTTAGAATTAACCGTGGCAACCGAGGTATCCTGTACCGAATACTTCACATCCGCAATGGAATAGCCCTCAGGAAGTGTCTCAATACCTACCGTGTACTGTTCTCCCTGTGATAATGAGACACCAAGCTGTGACAATGAAATATACTTTCCTTCAATGATTGTACCGTCATCACTCTGTATGCTTTCATCCTCCGCTGTCTCACTCTCTTCCTCATCAGCTTCGTCAAATGGTTTAAACTTCTTTGTACACAGCTCAAGCTTATATGCGTCACTTCCCCATTTTGCGTTAGCAAACCCCTCAGCAAACTTAAAATCTTCTATATGTGCATGAAAAAATGAAGCATTTTTATCATTTAAAAATTCATGCGTTAATTTCAGCTCAATTTTTAGCAGTTTACTTATCTGCGATTCCTCCTTTAATTCTATTTTTAAAATACCATAAGCAATCAAATCCTGACATAGACTAAACTTCAGCTTAACATCCGCCTCTGCAGATACATATTTTCCTCCTTGTTTTGCAGCAACACCCGCTATCGTTTCCCTTGAAGCACTAATCGACATGCTCATAATTGAATCCCCTATACCTCCCGGATAGCTGTCCAACGAAAGTGAATCAATAAGGTGTGTCTCTTCATCTACAAGATGCCATACACTTTTTGCTTTTACCCCTACTCCTCCGCTTATGTCAATGCCTATTAAGCTCTTTTTCATACCCATTGTGTACAATCCCAAACCAAATGGTATGGTGAGCTCTGCTTTTGCTTCGGGAACTAAATCCACGTCATAGGTTCTATCATGTATATATCTTATGTTTCGGTTTTTGTATTCTACCCCCTGAGTATTTGATGATGTTATGACAATAGATATTTTACCCTCGACTGTTAATTTGATATTTACATCAAATTTAACTTTTACAACACCAGCGGACAATAAATCAAAGCTTCCGACTTTTATTGTCTGCTCAACATAGTCTTCAGCATCTTTATTTTCATTCACCTGCTCAAAAGCACTATTAAGAATATCTTTTATCCCATATGATTCTTTATCCTCATATGGTACAGCAACTAAATTTATAGGTTTCAAAGCTTCAGGCTTAAAAGAAAAAGTCCTTTTTTCATCATATCCAAACTTTAATCCAGCAGAATTAATTTTAAATCCTCTTATATCAATCTCCGAAGTGGCACTTATATTTGAGATCTCAAATTCTGATTCTATAAATAACTTCTTATTTCTTACTTTTACTTTAATTTTATTATCTTCACGCCCAAACTCTATTTCATAATCACCGTATGTGATCTTTGCAGAAACTTTATCCGTCATCTGCATCAAACTCATTCTCTGTGCAGACATTGCCGTATCATTTCCGCCAATCCTGTTGCCATACGCATCATAGAGCACCATATTGTCCACACTAGGTATAATGGTCTCCTGAACCAGCATATTCTCAACCACATCCGTTATGAACAGGTCCTCATCGCTGTTCTCAATATATATATTTCCGTCCTGCTCCGTAACCTTCTCTGCCTTGAATGCCTGTAAGCCATCCTCTCCGTTAATTACATACACATCCCCGGCAGCGATATCTCCGGCTTCCTCACCGCTAAGCATTACCGTATTATTTTCAATCTTATAGTCCGTCACATCAGTAAGTTCTTTTACACTGTCAGCGAACTTAACTTCCTCTATCGGTGTATCATAAGTGCGGTTCGTCCATTTCTGCTGAACCTGTGCAAGCAATGCAACCGCATCATATGGTTCAATGATGTTATTTACCTGCTTTTTGTCTATTTTACAATCGAAGTTAGCCAGTGCATAATCGAGCTTCTCCTCAGAGGTCATTGTATAAGCCCTGAATACACTCGCATTTACAAGTGTCATAAGCGCATCACACCATGTGAGTGCCTTGCTGACATCTATTTTCTGTGTCGTATCTATTACATCCCACTCCACCGCAATCTGCACGGCATCAAAATATATATTGCTTTCAGATACATTATCAAAGTACGGTGTATCCGAATTGTAGCTGTCCATGCCAAAAGAAGAATTCAGCATGACAAGCCATTCTCCCAATGATAATGTACTCTGCTTCTTGGACGAACAGCCTCCAAGCGAAAGCATCGAAGACAGTGTAATCGTCATTATCAGCATAAAAGATAATATTCTCTTCATAAGTTATGTTCCTCCAAGCTTCATCATTATTAGTCATCAATTTCATGCAGCAGACATTTTTGTCTGCCGCATGAAGTTATCACAGTCTTACTTAAATGCACCTGCATTATTCTGTATTGATGTCTCGGTTACATCGTAGCTCTGTGCCGTATTAACAAGGAACTTTGCATACGATTCAACTACCGTCTTATACTCCTCGAATCTCGGCTTAAGCGCATTCATTGCTGCTCTTATATCTGTTGCCGCATCACTTCTCCATGTGGATTCCAAGTCATTCATTGTCTTGTTGATGTCAGCGAGCTTTCCGTCCATTGTAGTATTGATTGTGCGAACCTTCTCTGCCGTATCAAGCAGCACTTGGGTCGATACCTTAATCTCATCTGCCATGATGTTTCCCTCCTTAATTTACAAGCTTCTTTGCCTCAGCAGTAACAGTGTCCTGTGTATTGCGGTATGTTTTTGCACTCTTTCTTAAGAAATCCGCATAGTTAAGCATAAGAGTCTTCATCTTCTCGAAGTCATCCTTGAACCCTGCAATCTGGTCGGTGAATGCCTTATAATCCTTGCCGCTGTATGTAGCTGCCAGTGCACCTGTCTCCTGATAAAGTGCATCATACTGAGACTTGTAATCAGCCGCAAGTCCTTCAATCTTGCCTGCTGCTGTCTCAAGGTACTCAGGTGTAACCTGAATTACTCTTGCCATGTTAGTTACCTCCTTAGGTTAATTTATATCAACATCAGCTGTGAGCCGTTATGTATGCCAAGCTCACACACTGATTTGTTAATATCTACAATGGAACCGTCGTCCCTGTAACAAAAGGTCGTATCTTCACTCGCAATAAAGCGTCCGTCGGACAGCTCCGTGACAGCCCTCTCCACAAGCTCCAATACCTCCCTCATCTGACTCAGTGGTGGAAACAGCATATCAAATGAGCGTTCCAGTGCCGGAACATATATACGAATCAATATTTTATCCATCTTCTATGCCTCCTCCGTCGATGAGATAAGCTTTACAAGCTCTGTTCTGCCGCGATATACGAGGTAGCCGAAGCCCTCCTCAACCTCCGCATACAGGTCGGAGGTCAGCTTGCTTATCCTGTATATGTTCTGGTCTGCTATTCCATCGCCTATCCACACTCCGTCAGCTCCATTAAGCTGTCTCCTATACCAGCCGTCATACATATATGTACTGATTCCCGCTGCCGTATCAACTGCGATTATATGCAGCTTATATTCAGCCTCAGCCTTCTCCATAAGTACCCGAAGCTTATCCTTCGCATCATCACCGAGCTTGGAAAACAGCTTATTAAGACCAACCATCACATATACGACAGTCTCATACTTCTCAAGAACACTCTGTTCAAGCCCTGAATCCTTATAGACGTTGTTGCGCTCAACCATCTCGGAAAACAGCTCCCTTACATACTGCTCATAATTTCCCGTGATGACCTCAACACCTCCCGCCTCCACATTACAGAGCTTCTCAGCGTCAAATACTTTTACCCTGCACACGGCTGACAACAGCTTAATAAGCTCCTCTGTAAACGGTACCGTATCGTACATTTCCTGTGCCGTAATCGTATACATTACCCTGCTCTCGATATTGATAACAGCCGGTTTAAGTGTTCTTCTGACAACACCAGCAGGAAGGCTCTTAAGCGAATAGCCGCTGCCGGCAAAGTACCCTGCATCAACCCTGTCCGGAAGCATCGGAATAGATCCTGCGTACACGACAGCCTTGTCACTAAGCTCTCTGACATACAGCCTCAGAGCCTCCTGCATATCCTCTGACCTAATACAGTACGCCGTCTGGAATTCATATACCCTGTCAAGCAGCACAAGTCCTCTTCCCTTGTACTTTGAAGGGACAAGTCCGTCCGTCTTTCCCATGATAACCGGATAATCCGTGGCATCATTGAGCTGCATCGTATATATCATCTTAAAGTTCTGTAAAAGCTTATATCTTATTGCATTGGTACTTCCTGCCGTAACCACGAAGTATATTCCGAACTTCACGCAGTCTCTTGTTATAAGTTCAAAGACCTCCTGCATATCCTCATACTGCTCGGCAAAGCCCGAATAGTTGTTAAGAATCACAACAATGTTCGGAAGTGTGCTGCCGCTGTTCTTACAGTATCCCGCATAGTCACCGCCATATTCCGCGAACAGTGCCTTTCTTGTCTCAATCTCACGATTGAGCAGCTTTAAAAGATTAGTAAGCTTCTCTTCATCCGCCGACAGTACGACTCCGCCTACCTGAGGTGCCTTCTCGAACACCTTGAGTGTTTCAGAGCCAAAGTCCATAATATACAGGTTGACCTCATCAGCACTGTGATGTCTTATAAGCGAATAGCACAGGGTTGTAACAAACGTCGTCTTTCCGTTTCCTGCCGAACCGTACACAAGGCAGTTTCCTTCCCTGCTCAACGGAACCGTGAGTATACCCTGCTTCTGGTTGAACGGGTCGTCATATTCACCTATGACAGGCTCCAGTATATTTCCACCCGCTGTATAGCCATACCTGTCCTCAAGCTCATTTATGTATATGTCCTTCTTAAGAGGCGGAAGCCACAGCGGTCTCACCGATATATTCTCTTCCTTAGCAAGCTCCGACAGATATCTGACTATCGAGACAAGCTGCTTTACCTTGGAGCCGTTGTCCTTCTTTTTCTGAGGCTTCACGTTCATAACGACTCTTCCGAGATTGTCTATTACCTGGACACTTCTGTCGATTGACCTTTCCACGGTCTCCGTCGGAACATATTCTGCGCCGCACCATGCCGACTGTCCGAGTGCAAACAGTTCATCATAGCCAACCTGAAGATAGAATCTTCCGGTCTGTGTAAGTGCTGCCGCATCCGGGCGCTTAATCATCTCCTGACTGTCGGACTTATCCTGAACCTTAAGACATACCCTGAACTTGCTGTTGCTCCATATCTGGTCATCAACAACACCGCTCGGCTTCTGTGTGGCAAGAATGAGATGCACGCCAAGGCTTCGTCCGATTCGGGCCGCACTGATAAGCTGCTGCATGAATTCCGGTTGCTGCGACTTAAGCTCAGCGAACTCATCCGATATAATGAACAGATGTGGAACCGGTTCACTCACAAGCTTGTCCCTGTATAGCTGCTGGTACTTATATATATCCATTGTTCCTTCGTTGGATATCTTTCTCGCCTCATTGAATACAGCCTGTCTTCTTCTTAGCTCACTCTGAATTGATACCAGTGAACGCTTGACCTCCGAGCCGTCAAGATTGGTTATAGTTCCTGCAAGATGAGGAAGCTTGATTCCTCTGTCCGAATCCTCGAAGGCTCCTGTCATTCCGCCGCCCTTGTAATCTATGAGCACGAATGCAACCTCATCAGGGTGATAGTTGACTGCAAGCGAGAGTATGTATGTGATGATGAACTCCGACTTACCTGAACCCGTCATACCTGCGACAAGACCATGCGGTCCATGGAACTTCTCATGCAGGTCAAGATTGAAGATTTCCCCGTTCTCATCAATTCCGACAGGTGTCTTTAGTGAAATCGTAGGGTTATTCTCCTTCCACCTTGTAAGCGAATTGAGGTGCTCTATCTTACTTACATTGAACATTTCCAAAAATGTGAGCATATTAGGCATTGAATATGCCGTTCTCTGCTCATCAAGCTCAATATCAGCAATCCTTTGGGATACCTTGTCAAGCACTGCCGTGTCAAAGCTGTCATGTCTGAATCCCACATATTTTCCCGTATTGTCTTCACGGTCATATATTCTGCTGTCACCGCCGTCAGCAGCTATCACAAGCTTGGTCTCCTTCGGCAGCAGCTTAAGTTCCTTCTCGGCAAATATTACGCTGAAGCTTCCGTCAGCCTCACTCTGTGTCAGCTTCTGCAATGCACTGCTCTTCTCATAGAGCTTCTTATCGGTACAGATAATGACATAATACGGCTCTGCCTTCGCTGCATCTGCCTGAAGCACATTATTCTCTATATACTGTGACAGCTCCTTAACCTCATCCTCCGATGCGGCAAAGAATCTCATGCTTCTGTCATCATTCCAAAAATGCCGTATCGGTCGTATGAACTCCCAATTATGTACATCCTTCTCACTGGTCAGCAGCATTATCTTGAGCTCATCATAGCTGTGGAGAGCTATAAGCTGAACAATAAGCGTTCTTAAAAGTGCATCTGTCTCCACCTGTCTGCCGTATATTCCCACTATATTGTTCTTAAGCAGAGATACCGTAACAGGTACCTCCTTAAGCAGCTTGTCCTCCTTGCCAAGTGCAAGCATTGCATCCTGAAGGTTATCCTCCTCCATCGAAAATCTCTTATCCGGGAAATCCAGCTCACCATCCATCGGAAGAGTTCCGATTCCAAGTCTCAGATTAAGGAAATCACTCTGCGTTCTCATCCTCTCCCACAGACTTGACTGACATTCAAGCACTCTTTTGGCACATTCCTCAGGGGTGATATTATTCTCACGAAGAATGTCCTCCTGCTCCCTGCATGTCCTCATTATGCTGTCACGCACGCCGTCAAGATATTCGAGATACTTTCCCTGACGCTTTGCTTCATTTATGATAGCCTGTTTTTTCTCGTATTTCTTGGTGAGCACAGGCCACAGCACAGTCCCGAGCAGCATGCTTCCCGACATCATTATCGTCGGAAGTGCCTGAGTAATCGCTCCGCCGCTTGAGAGCACATTCACTGCGGAGAGAATACCTGTACTCATGGATGTCATACCCATCGTAATCGACGGGCCGAGCATAAGCGCCATCGGAACCGTGTCCTGTCTTGCCGGCTGAGGCGGAGCGTCAAGCTTGAACACCTGATGCCCAACCTCCCTGTACAGTCTCGGTGAGCGGAAGAAGTATTCCTTCTTAGGCTCCTCGGGCTCGGCGTTATTGTCCTCCCTGTACTGAGGCGTGTACTTTACAAGCTTGTCCGAGCGTATAACCACTGAATTGTCAGGATTATTCACCGCAAAAAAACCATGTCCGACAATCAGCTTAAGTCCCATAATATATACATAGTCGCCCGCTTTTAATGAATGTCTGCTCTTCTCAGCAATACGACAGCTGTTCACATATGTTCCATTGACACTTCCCATGTCGGTGACATACCAGTTATTCCCGTCGTACTCAAGCTGTGCATGTCTTGCGGAAACATACGCATTCGGGTAGGCTATCTCATTGTCCTCACTTCTTCCCACACCATATACTCCCGGTGTCTTAGACATTATCTTCCAGAATGCCTGTCTGCTCTCATCCACATCCTCGGCATACAAAAACAAGTTGTAGGAAGTTCCGTCAATCTGCATGTAAAAGAAATCCCTCGGATTAATCGGCATGCTCGCAACCGGCTGCTTGTCCGCGTTAAGCACAACAGCCGTCTTATTGCTCTTCACAACCCATTCCCCGTCTACGGCTTCAATGCTTATAAGCCGGCGTGGATTGCCCTCACTGTCCACATCCTTAATCCAATACTGTCCCTTGACCTTACCGGGAAGGGTAAGGCTGAACATTCTCTCAGGCTTTATCAGGTTCACTATCATGGATGGTATGATTCCTCCTCACATTGTGTATATGATAGACTGTTTAAAATTTCACAGCCGTTAAGCGGCTTAATGCACTGCTTACTTAGGGATGTAGCGAACTAAGTGCTGAACGTTTCCGACACCGCTGCCGCTTGGCTCTCCGTTGACTGTCTCAAAGCTCTCAACCATGGTTTTAGAATATTCATACCACTTATATTTTTCTACAAAAGTAGCCTTATAATATTCAAACCTAAACCATCTGTCAGTTCCCTGATTGTCTGCATAGGACGTTCTTCCGGTATTAACATAAGTCGGCCATCCGGTATTATTGTTATACCATGCACTTCCTCGCTGATAATCCGATGATGATGTAAACTCGCCATAATACTTATAATACTTATCGGTAAGTGCTGTTCCCCAGCCACTTCTCTGACTTATATTTCTAGTATATATACCATACTCTGTTCCGCCGCTATCATACATCCAATGCCAATATACATATCCTGCCCATTCGGAAGTTACATCCAAAATATATATATCATTTTGTCCTGCCGTCCAAGGTATGCCTCCTACAAGCCCTGCATTGTTCTTATATTCTCCATCCGGGAATCCATTACAATAGTATGATTCACCGGTAGCATTGAGCCTCCATTCCTCATTTCCCGTTCTCACATAGCCTTGGTCATCTAATGGTGCATCTCCTCTTGACCAAGTTGTCTCCGTTGTGGATACGGTATATGTCCATTTATTGTCAACAACCTTAGCTCCTGCCGGGATGCTTCCTTCTGCCACCCAGTCGCTTGCTGCCTTGTCCCTCCAGTTCGCTGTGAGTGTCATGTCGCCGCTCACGGTCATTCCGTTGGCACTTGAACCGTTATATGTCCAGCCTGTGAAGTCACAATAGTCCTTCGCAGGTGTAGGAAGTCCGCTTAAGGTATCTCCCTTCTTCACGGTCATTGAGTTCACGCTGCTTCCGCCGTTCGAATCAAATGATACGGTGAAGGACTGTATTCCCTTGGAAATGACGATTGTGACAGTGCTGTTTCTTGCTGCCTTGCTTCCTGCACTTACAGACTGGCTTATGACAGAGCCCTCCGGTACAGTGTCGTTGTACTCTGAGCTTCCGCGCACTGCACTGAGACCGCTCTGAGTAAGCTTGCTCTCCGCGCTCGCCGCATCCATTCCCTTGACATCAGGTACAGTGACAAGTTCAGGTCCCTTGGATATAACTATTGTTATTGTGGTATTCTTTGCCACACTGCCTCCGGCACTTACGGACTGGCTGATAACGCTTCCCGCAGGTACGGTACTGCTGTATTCCTCGCTTCGTGTAACCTTAATACCATACTGGCTTAACCGGCTCTCAGCCTCCGCTGCCGTCATACCGGCTACGCTAGGTACGGTCACCATTTCCTGTCCCTTAGATACAACTATCGTTACCGTAGTTCCCTTCTTAACCTGTGAACCA
>CAKRIL010000050.1 GCA_934343915.1 uncultured Lachnospiraceae bacterium
GGCTGTAAAGAAGCAGTTAGAAGTAGATTTTATATGTAATAAAGGTTCTAAAAAGTACTATATTCAGTCAGCATACCGGCTTGGCACAGAGGAAAAATTAGCACAGGAAATCAGGCCATTCTTTAAGATAAATGACTCATTTAAAAAGATTGTCATTACATCTGATACTCCAAAGCCTTGTTATACAGATGAAGGAATTTTAATGATGAATGTGTATGATTTCTTATTAATCCCGGAACTGATGGATTTATAAAAAATGACCGTCATTAGAGAACACTTTAAAGCTATGGCACTTACATCAGTTTTTGATTAAGATGAGGCGTGTAATAAATGATTATACGTTTCTAAAAAGGTAATAAAAACATTAGATATTAAAAATATTGTGAAAAAAATTATACAGGATTGGATGATAAAGCATTATGAAAAACGTAACAGAAACGACAGCCGAAAGAGGCAATAAATCAGATTTTCTTCAAAAAACATGGGTGGTGTGTACACTTGCACTTGTGTGCACATTTCTGTGGGGAAGTGCATCGCCGTGTATCAAGTTAGGATATGCACTTTTTCAGATACCATCAAATGAGACATGGACACAGATATTGTTTGCCGGGATGCGCTTCATATTAGCGGGAACACTGACTATTCTTATAGGGAGTGCACTTGGCAGAAAGATGTTAGTGCCGACTAAGGCAGCTATGCCAAGTATTGCGAAGCTTGCTTTGTTTCAGACAATACTTCAGTACATTTTCTTTTATATAGGACTTGCTCATAACAGCGGTGTTAAAGCATCCATTATAAATGGCTCAAATACATTTTTTGTAATACTTCTCGCAGGACTTGTATTTCGTCAGGAAAAGCTCAGCTTTAAGAAGATAGCAGGATGCGTGGTCGGATTCGCGGGTGTAATCATTGTGAGCATGAACGGTAAATCAATAGATATGAATCTCAGTCTCATGGGAGATGGAAGCCTGTTTTTGTGTGCAATATCCTATGCGGTGTCGTCATGTCTCATGAAGAATTATTCCAAGAATCATAATCCTGTTATGCTCAGCGGCTATCAGTTTATACTCGGCGGTATAGTTATGGTGATTCTCGGACTTATCATGGGCGGCAGAATAACCCATGTATCAGTGAGCGCGGTTTTTATGCTGTTCTATCTGGCATGTATATCGGCAGTTGCATATTCACTTTGGGGAATACTGCTAAAGCACAACCCTGTATCCAAGGTTGCAATCTTCGGCTTCACTAACCCTGTATTCGGTGTGCTTCTCTCAGCGTGGTGGTTGGGAGAGGGCAGCAGCGAGCTGGGAATAAATGCACTTATTGCACTCATACTTGTAAGTATGGGTATACTTATCGTAAACGTGCATAGCCTCAAGAGTTGATAGCTCTTGGGGCTTTTTAAATGTGATTTTAATAGTTTTCAGAAAATATGTATTTTTGATTGCTAGAATAGACTTTTGGCACTATAATTAAAAGGGTGCGTTATATTTTTGATACAAGCCTTGAAAATTAGATGGAAAGATAAATGTTTCTATTTTTGAAAGAGCTTGTCAGTTGTAAATAGTTTGGAGGTTTAGCTTGAAAAACGAAAAATTGGAAATAATAAAGAGTACTGAATTTCAAAATTTATTTGACAAATCAAAGAAATTGATTGACAGTGCCAGAAATAATATGGGACAGATGGCAAATGCAATTACGGTTATTACAAGTTTTTTGCTTGGAAGATATATTATAGAGCAGGAACAGCAGGGTACTGAGAGGGCAAAATATGGGGCGAAGATTTTGGATTCTTTGTCATCATATCTGACAGAAGAATACGGGAGAGGATTTTCAAGGAGCAATGTTGCGGGAATGCGACAATTCTATATTGCTTACAAAGAAAGAGAAAATGAAATTATCCAATCGGGAATTGGACAATTTGAACAGGCTTTTGGAATTGTCAAATTAGGAATTGGACAGTTAGAAACAACATACAGGAAAATACCATTTAAGCTGAGCTGGACACATTATCAGATACTTATGCGTATAGAAGATAAGGATGAAAGAGATTTTTATGAAAAGGAAGCAATACGTTCTAATTGGAATGTAAGTACATTAAAAAGACAGTTTCACTCAAGCTTATATGAAAGACTTGCATTGAGCAGGGATAAAAATGATGTGATGCGATTGGCAAATGAAGGTGCTGTTCCTCAGAAAGCGGAAGATATTTTACATACTCCGTATGTACTCGAATTTGCAGGACTAGAAGATAAGGCAGCATATCATGAAAGTGATCTTGAATCGGCAGTAATAGAAAAAATGCAGAAGTTTCTTTTGGAATTAGGGAAAGGTTTTCTCTTCGAGCAGCGGCAAAAGAGGTTTACATTTAATGACAAAAATTTTTATGTGGATTTAGTTTTGTATAATAGGCTGTTGAGGTGCTATGTCTTGATTGATTTTAAGATTGATGAGCTTACACATCAGGACTTAGGGCAGATGCAGATGTATGTAAACTATTATGATCGTTATGAGAAGATAGAGGGAGAAAATCCGACGATTGGAATTTTACTATGTAAACAAAGCGATGAAGCCCTTGTGGATTTGACACTTCCGGAAAATGCTAATATTTATGCAAAAGAGTATAAGCTATATTTGCCAGATAAAAAATTGTTACAGAAAAAATTGAAAGAATGGTTAGATGAAGAACAGAATTAAGTTTATGTTGGGCGAACCAAGGAGGGAGTTTCAATGGAAAATTTGTTGTCTGAAGAACGGATTGAAATCATAAAGAAGATACAGGAAGGGCTTGAATTATCAGTTGAAGCAGACGATGTAGTGACCTATGCTATCCAACAGCAAGGTGTTAATATAATAGATGATGTATGTTTTAAGAATACAACAGAAATTGAACTGGATAACTTAAAATTGCAAATTGATTCAGATACCGAATTGATAGAAAAATTTACAGTAGGTATTCAGCGATTACGTGTAGGGGAGGAAATACATTTAAGGTATTTAAAAGTAAAGTTAAATGGAGATTATTTGGCATCCCTTACGGAGAGGATAACGTGTAATATTAATTTTAAAGTTTACTTTGAAGGCGAAGAGGTGGTTTCTGTAAAAAAAGATATTGTAGCATTGGCGTATGATCAATGGCCGGGGCTGAAATATTCGCCGGAGATTTTGGCGGCATTTTCCATGCCAAACCACCCGGTTGTATTAGGTTTGATTCAATCAGCGTCACAGTTTTTAGATAAATGGACAGGAAACCCGTCCTTGGCAGGATACCAGTTTAACAATCCGAACAGAGTTAAGCAGATGGCGGCAGCGGCATATGCGGCAATTCAGCAGAAAAATATTACATATGCAAATCCGCCATCAAGTTTTGAGTTGCTTGGACAGAGAATTAGACTTGCTGATGCTGTACTGAGTCAACATATGGGAACATGTATTGATATGACGCTTTTGTATGTAGCATGTCTAGAAGCTATGGGATTAAATCCTATAATGATTCTGATGCACGGACATATATTTGCAGGTGTATGGTTGGTTGATGATTCGTTTTCTGATACCATAATTGATGATCCGTCTCAATTGGAAAAGCGTATGGCGAATGGAATATGTGAGCTTCTTGTTGTAGAATGTACTGCTATGAATGCAGGTAAATCGCGAGATTTTGATGATGCGGTTAAGATAGCCGAGAATAATGTGTCAAATTATGCTATTTTCAGTTTTGCAATTGATGTGAAACGTGCAAGAAGTATGGGGGTACGTCCTTTGCCTGTACGAATTATGACAGATGCAGGTTTTGTGATTGAACATAAAGAAAGAGAAGATGGAGATGTGACAACGGCACCGAAAAATATAGGAGATATGTTTGATTTGAGTCACATTGATGAAAAACATGAGACAACAAAACAACAACAGTGGGAACACAAACTTCTGGATCTGAGTCTGCGAAATATGCTTATAAATATGCGTTTTACAAAGACGGTGGTTCCACTGTTGTGCAGTAATATTTGTTTATTGGAGGATGCTTTAACAGATGGTGAGGAGTTTCAAGTATTGTCACGTCCTGATAATATGATTGTCAGTGAGGACGGGGTAGTAGTAGAAGCGCTTACAAATTTAGGTACATTCAATGAATACATAGAATTGGAAAGCGGACATAAAAAATTACATTCATTTTATAAAGAAAGAGAGCTTAAAGCTTCACTTATAAAAATATACCGTTCAGCAAAGACCTCCTTGGAAGAAAATGGAGCAAGTACACTGTATTTGGCACTTGGACTTTTGCGTTGGACGGAGGATAAAAAGTCTGGTGTAATGCGGTATGCTCCTATAATTTTAATGCCTATTGATATTACCAGAAAAGCAGCGGGTAATGGATATTCGATGCGTATGCGTGATGAAGATGCGCAGATTAATATTACACTGCTGGAATTTTTAAAGCAAAATTATGGAATACAAATAAATGGACTTAGTCCTCTTCCGACGGATGAACATGGATTGGATTTGCCGCTTATTTTTGCTATTATTAGAAAGAGTATTATGTCTTTACCAATGTGGGATGTGTTGGAAACAGGATTCATTGGTAATTTCTCTTTTTCACAGTTTGTAATGTGGAATGATATTCATAAGCACAAAAATATATTGGAACGTAATGATCTTGTACGAAGTTTAATAAAAGGTGCAATAGACTGGGATTGTAAAATGCCAGAGAAAGTAGATAAAGATGAGGCATATCTGCCGATTACAGTTGATGCGTCACAATTGCGGGCAATTAATATGGCGGCAAATAATGTGAGCTTTGTATTACATGGACCACCAGGAACAGGAAAGTCTCAGACGATTACGGCTATGATTGTCAATGCGTTGGCGAAGGGTAAGACAGTGCTTTTTGTAGCAGAAAAAATGGCTGCATTGGAAGTTGTTCAGAAAAGGCTTGAAAATCTTGGGATAGGAGATTTTTGCCTTGAGTTACATTCTAACAAGGCTACAAAAAAGTCAGTTTTGGATCAATTGAGGAAAAATCTGGAATTGGGAGTTTATGGTTTTAAAACTGATTATAACCAAAAGATAAATGACATAAGGCAGATGCGAATGGATATAGATGCGTATGTTAAAAAGTTATATGAGGTACGCGTATTTGGCAAAAACTTGAAGGAAATGATTGATATTTATGAGACAATTCCTGATTATGGCGTGGAGCTTCGCTTTACGGCAGAGTATGCCAGAACATTAACGCAGAGTGATTTGGATATGCAGCGTAGAATGATTGAGCAGTTGGTTGCTGCAGGTAAGGCGGTTGGTCATCCACATGGTCATTCGTTATCTTTGATAAGACAGACTGTTTATACACAGACTCTAAAGATGGATTTAGAGGATACGATTTTAAATTATAGGGAATCGTTATTGAATTTGAAAAAAGCTGTGGGTGTTTTTGAAAGTCTATTTGGAATTTCATCTCCTATAACAGAAATTGATTGGACCAATGTGAAATTGTATGCTGACAGTATGATTTCGTTGGAAGTTGTACCTGATATGCTTTTGAAATCAGACAATCTTGACAGAGAATTTGATGTACTGTTGTCATTTGTTTCGTGTAGGGATGCTTTTACAAATAAAAAAAATACTATGCTTCAGAAATGGAAGGAAAGCTTTTTGCAGGCAGACATGAATATTTATCGTAATAAGTATGATGCTGCAAATAAAAAAGTGTTTGGAAAAGGCAGAGCACTGAATAATTTGGTGGTAGAAATTCAAAACTTTGCATCATTTGATGTTGAAGTGTCACAGATGCCGATAATCTTTACAGATATTGAGATTTATCAGAAAGAACTGGAGGCTTATGAGGCTAAGAAAAATCAACTTCCTTTTGAGAGGAGACAAATTATTGATAAATATCCTTTAAAACAGGATTTACTTGTTTACATAAATCATGTAAAAAAGCTATTGGAGTCCGTGAAACAGTTTTCAGATAATATTTGCCAGTTGAAAAATAATGGGAAATTAAGTGAAGGGATAGAAAGCGCAAGAAATGTATTAGAGTCATACAAGGTAGAAGAAGAAAAGGAGCATATGGTAGTGAATCTTTTACAGCTTTCATTCAAAAATGCAGAAAGCGATTGGTTTGGTAAACGATTGGAGTTGTGTGATTATCTGATGAAAAATGTGTACGTTATCAAGGACTGGATAACATACAGACAGCACGATGAAGTATGTCGCAAAGCAGGGTTGGATATTGTGTGTGATGCTTATGAAAACGGACTGCCACATGAGCATGTAATGGATGTATATCTGAAATCTATTTATAAGGCGATTATTTTATCAGTGATAGAATCGGAACCTGTACTCAATAGCTTTACGGGCAATAGTTTTAATGAGCAAATTGTACAGTTTAGGAAACTTGATAAAGAATTTATGAATTTATCTAAAAGAGAAATATATTATATCCTTACCCATAACTTACCATCATCTTATGATGACGTGGAGACAAGTAAAGAACTTAATATTCTCCGACGTGCAATAAGCAGTAATGGAAGGGGATTGTCTATCAGAAATTTGTTTGACCAAGTTCAAAATATTTTGAGAAAACTTACACCATGTATGCTTATGAGTCCTATATCCGTATCACAGTATCTCGATGTAAATAACCAACCGTTTGATATTGTCATTTTTGATGAATCGTCACAGCTTCCAACCTGTAAAGCTGTTGGAGCTCTGGTGCGAGGCAAAAATGCTGTGATTGTGGGAGATCCTAATCAGATGCCACCAACCAGTTTCTTTGCTGGAAATACTATTGATGAAGATAATCTTGACCTTGAGGATTTAGATAGTATTCTTGATGACTGTTTGGCACTGGGGATGCCGTCAACTCATTTACAATGGCATTATAGAAGTAGACATGAGAGCTTGATTGCATTTAGCAATAATGAATTTTATGAGAGCTCTATGTTGACGTTTCCATCTGTCAATGATAGGGAAAAACATGTTAAACTGATAAAAGTGGATGGATTTTTCAGTCGTAATAAAGGGCGAGTTAATGAAGCAGAGGCAGTTGCTATTGTGGGTGAAATTAAACGTCGTTATAAAGATACAGGATTAAGGAATCAGTCTATAGGAGTTGTTACCTTTAATATTAGTCAGCAAACTTTAATTGAAGATTTGCTACAGAATGAATTTGTTAAAGATTTGGATTTCGACGCATGGGCGAATAATTGTGATGAAACATTATTTGTAAAAAATTTGGAGAATGTACAGGGAGATGAACGTGATGTTATTTTATTTTCAGTGGCATTCGGACCTGATGAAGATGGTAAACTACTAATGAATTTTGGTCCGCTCAACAAGGACGGTGGATGGAAACGTCTCAATGTTGCCGTGTCACGTGCACGTTGTGATATGATAGTATTCTCGACGATGACTTCAGACATGATTGATTTGAAAAGAACAAAATCAAAGGGAGTTGAAGCACTGAAGGATTTTCTCGAATTTGCACAGAAAGGGAAAATACAAAACGATTATTCAAATAGCTATGACTCTAAATATCATGGAATTATGGATGAGATATGTAAGGGACTCGATAAAGCCGGGTACAGATACCAGAAGGAAGTGGGACACTCAAAGTTTAAGGTAGATATAGCGGTTATCAATCCATATAATGAAGACGAATATTTGTTAGGAATTATGTTGGATGGAGAGTCTTATCATCAGTCAGCAAATACCAGAGATCGCGAGGTGGCTCAAATAACAGTTCTTCACAGGTTGGGATGGAAACTTCATCGTATCTGGACAATGGATTGGTGGGATGATAAACAAAGAGAAATGGACAAGCTTATGAAACTTTTGGACGAGATGCGTGTTGAAGCGGAACAACAGGGTTCTTATGGACAGGACGTTGTCGTCATGACTGAAAAAGAACATCAAATGATTGCAGACATGCCTGTTACAGATCTTAGTTCAACTATAAACAACGAAATAATAGGTGAATACAAGATTGAAAAATATGTTGAAGCACAGCTTGAAATGACATCTTTGGCTACTTCTGACTATATATTGAAAAGTAATATGGCAATAATTGCAGCAAAGTTGCAAGAGATAATAGATGTGGAGGCTCCGATTTTACAGGATAAATTGATAAAGAAATGTCTGAGAGCTTTTGACATTGGAAGATCAAGTGTAGTAACTCTTGAGGCAACTCAAAAGGCAATGAAGAAAGTTAGAGCAAAATCTAATAAACAGAATGGAATAAAATTCTATTGGCGAGAAGACCAGAATCCTGATAATTATTATATCTATAGAAATGATACTACTAATGAGGAACGTCGGTTACCTGATGAAATATGCCAGCAGGAATTGAAAAATGCCGTATGTGTTGCCTTGAGTAATGGGAAAGTATTAAGGAAAGAAGTGCTTATAAAGGAGACTATTAAAATAATGGGATTTTCGCGTAGTGGTTCGGCTTTGGTGGATGCAGTAGAACGTGGTATAAAATATGGTTTGAAAACCGGGGAGCTTGTACGAGACGTGGATAAAACGATAAGGTATTGTAGCACGAAGTATAATGCTGAATTAGATCAATAATATTTTCACTTGAGATACCTTGAAAAAGTATAATACTAACATGGCTATCATGACATCGGTATATGCTAACAAGGTATAAGTAAAGTTATTGATGACAAATAATTATGGCATAATAAGTAAAACTAAGCTTGTGCGGCGAGCAGGGGGGTGATTTATGTCTGATGTACTTGTGGCTGTGTAAACAAATGATTTTCGTTGCAATGGCAACACAAAAAAATGCAATTACTCTTTAGCATAGATTATAATAAAGCCGAGCAGGTGAGAAACCTGCGATTTAGTGACAAAGCACCATAGCTAAACAGGATATTTGAAATTTAGAGAGAAACCTTTGGTGCGAAGTTTTCTCTTTTGCGTTAATGAGAATTAATGAAGAACGAGGTGAAAAGTTACGTATTATTGTTCACGACCATAGAAGCTTATGTTTATATTCAAAAGGTCGCAGGAAAGAGTGTCAATAACAAAATGTTTTATGCAGTATAAGGATGGCTTGTTCCAAGGGAAAAGAGAAAGTTTTTCAAAAGATTAAAAAGCTCTAATTTAACAAGAAAACGATACTGGTATTCGAACGAAAAGCTGATATAATTTATTTGAAAAATATAGTACAGCATAAGGCAGGGAAAACATGGTCAAGAAAATAGTAAGAGGAAAACATATTTTTGTGCGCAAAGCACAGCCCGCGACAGAGGCGGACAGACAGGTAGTGATTGACCTTATAGATACGCTCAGGGCTAACTTGGAAACGTGCGTCGGAATGGCTGCTAACATGATTGGCGTGAACAAGTCAATAATAGTTGTGGCGGCGGGACCGTTTCAGTTCGCTATGGTTAATCCTGTGATAACTGCAAAATCGGGAGAGTACAGAGCGGAGGAGGGCTGCCTGTCGTTGGACGGAGTAAGACCGTGTACAAGGTATGAAGAGATAGAGGTTGATTATCTTGACAGCGATTTTAAGCCGAGACACGGAAAATACAGCGGGTATACGGCACAGATTATCCAGCATGAGATTGACCACTGTAATGGGGTGGTCATATAACAACATGAGATAAAATTTGCATCATATAATTAAAGATAGAGACAAGCAGAGATATCAGCGGGTGACGAGTCCGCTGATTTTTGCTACAAAAGTTGTTTAACCTAAAAAACTTGTATTATTCTGAAACTTGTGATAATCTATGATGATTTAGCAATGATGCTATCTGGCAGGTGTGGGGTGAAAGGAGGATACTTATGTATGGTTATGTAACAGACAAAGTATTTATAAAGGAATCCTATAGTATGTGCGCGGGAATTGTAAATCAACTGGTGCAGAAGCTAAAAAGCTATGGCGTTGAAGCGAGAATGTCTGTTGCCGGAAGCAAAAAGAGAGGATTAATTACTCAAAATGAAAAAGAACCAATCGATTATGACTTTAATCTTTGGGTGGAATTTGCAGAGGATGTAGACATTGTGAGAAATCCACGAGAGTTAAAGCAGAAAATAATTTCTGCATTTAATGAAGTACTTGAATGGAATGGCTGGGAAAACTGTGATGATTCCACATCTGCCGTCACCACGAAGCAGAGAAGGCTGAGAAAAGGGAATAAAACTCCTTTTAGTATTGATGTGTGCATTGTCAGGAAAGATAACTATGGAAACTGGTATAGGCTTATTCATAGAAAGACGGGAATTATGTGTTATGACCAATACTATTGGCTGCAGGGAATGTCTATTGGAGACCTAAATAAAAAAGAAATGTATTTAAAAGATGGTGGTTATTGGATGATAGTCAGGGAAACTTATCTGAAAAAGAAGAATTTGTATCTGACAAGGCAGGATATGGATAATCACCCTTCTTATAATTGTTATATTGAGGCTGTTAATGAAGTGTATGCACAGGTGAGAAGAAAAACGTGGACTGGATGTATTTATAATGTATAAATGTGATAGAATTTCTGAAAATTACATAAAAAGCCGTCATGATAATAACGCAGAGAATCTAAGCCGCACACATAATCCCACCGCCCATTTCCACCTCCCGGGCCTGTTTGAATTTTACGAGCTGTACCGCATATTTCTGCCGTTATTTTATGAGCACAGGGAATATTTTTACGAGTGGTGCGATATAGGCTCAATATACGGTGCTCCGGCGGACTGCATATGGGGCGGCGGGCGTGCTGGCTTCGGGGATAACAATGCGGATGAGGTGCTTGCGCTGATGTGCGAGTATGGAATATCGGCGCGGCTGACGTTCAGCAATTCACTGCTTAGAAAAGAACATCTTTCGGACAGAAAATGCAACGAACTGTGCACCATGTTCGAAAAGAGTGAAGCTGTTAGGAATGGAGTTATTGTTCATTCGGACTTGCTGCTTGAGTATATAAAAAAGAATTATCCGGGGCTCTATTTTGTCTCATCGACGACCAAGGTGCTTACGGATTTTGAGGATTTTAAAGAGGAAGCAAAGCGGGAGGATTTTAGTTATGTCGTGCCTGATTTCCGCCTCAACAAAGCATTTGAGAAATTAAATACGCTGCCGCAGGAGAACAAGGATAAGGTGGAATTTCTATGCAATGAGTGCTGTTATTTCGGGTGCAGGGACAGGAAAATCTGCTATGAGTCCGTGAGCCGTAAGAATCTCGGTGAGGATGGCTATGAGCACCAATGCACCGCACCGGACGCGGGAGAGGGGTATCTCTTCTCGAAGGCGATGAAAAATCCCGGCTTTATAAGCACCGGAGACATAAGAAAAGTCTATATGCCGATGGGTTTTTCCAACTTTAAGCTGGAGGGAAGAGGGCTTGGAAGTGCGTTGATCTTGGAATTCCTGCTGTATTATATGACCAAGCCCGAGTACCACATTCATGTCAGGGAAAAAATATATTTGGATAATATGCTGGATTTGTTCTAGGCTGCACATTGAGCAAAAAACAGGACGCATTAAGCCACCAAAACATGAGCTGCATTGCCATGCACAGCAGGAATCCTAAGAATAAGTTTCATGATGCCAAGGCGGAGGAATCGTTGCAAGGAGTGTTGTGTTTGATGAGCTGTTGTCATAGGTCGGCCTTATTGCTGACCATGCAGAGAATGGAGTTGTCTGTGTTGAGTGCTTTTATATCTGAGGCGATACAGTGCAATGAAAATAAATAATTGAGGAGAAGAATGATGAAGGAATATATAAAGGAATATATAAAGGGAGCCAATCCATATATGCCGTTGTGGGAGCATGTTCCGGACGGAGAGCCGAGAGTGTTTGATTATAACGGAGAGAAAAGAGTATATGTATACGGATCACACGATACGGAGATAAAGCATTACTGCGGCAGAGATTATGTCGTGTGGTCGGCATCGGTGGATGACCTTACTGACTGGACTTACCATGGTGTGGCTTATAAGACGCATTATGATTCGGTATTGTATGCACCGGATGTTGTCAAGAAGGGCGATACATATTATATGTATGCGGCTGAGAGAGCGGGAAGCCTTGTTGTCGTTGCAAGCTCTAAGACACCATGGGGACCGTTCGAGAATCCGGTTGAGACCAGGCTTGGCTTTGATCCGGGTGTGCTTGTAGATGATGACGGAAGAGTCTACGCATACTGGGGCGGCTGCGCATCGCCGTGCTATATTGTGGAGCTTGAGGAGGATATGGCTTCTTTTAAGGAGGGCACACTGGTGGAGAATCCGCTTGGACATTCGACATGCCCGTGGAATCCCGAGGATGACGGACATATCTCACTCATTGACGGCTTCTTTGAAGCATCAAGCCCGCGCAAGGTTATGGGAAAGTATGTCTACATCTATTCAAAGAGATATGAGAAGCCTGTGCCTGAGCTTGGTGTGTATGAGCCTAACAACGGATTTTTGTCGTACCGTTTTGCGGATTCGCCGTTCGGACCGTTTCATGATGGCGGAGATATAAGCTTCAACGGAGGAGAGATTTTAAAGGATGCCGATGGCTGCGGAACAATGACCTACCAGTGGGGAAATAACCATGGCTCCATTATGGAGATAAATGGTAAATGGTATGTATTTTACCATCGACAGACGGGGGTGAACGAATTCTCGCGTCAGGCTATGCTTGAGCCGATTGATGTGGCAATGGGCAGTGATGGGAAGATATATATAGGCGATGTGAAATTCTTAAACGGTGAGCCTGTATCATCATGTCCTGTTGAGATGACCTCACAGGGGGCACATATCAACGGGCTTGATGCATATAAGTGGATTTCAGCCGGGTATGCGTGCCATATCTACGGCGGAAACACAAGAGCATATGTGAAGCCTGAATATGAAAAGCGTGATGATATCTCAACACCTGTTGTTGATATCTCAACGGGGACGACAGTAGGCTTCCGTTATCTGCAGTTCGGCAGCAATGCACCTGACCGCGTAAGAGTTGTGCTGCGTGAGCATAAGAAGCTCAAGGTCAATGTAAGAGCAGATTCTTACAGAGGACGTATTGCGGCGGTGATTTCCTTTGACGAGGATGAATATGATAAGGAAGCAAAGCTTTCGTTCGGAGTTGTCGGGAAGCATGCGGTATATTTTGAGTTCCTGTCCGATGAGAAAGACGTAGCAGCACAGTTTGACAGGTTTACTTTTGATAGATAAATGCAAAAAAATAAAAATATTATATACAATTCCGTATTTTTGTTGTAGAATAAAAAGTGATACAAAAAGAGCATTTTTGTAACATTTAATTAAGATAAAGATATGTACGGAGGAGTTTATGAGCTATTATATTTTTGCAGATGTCTCGATTGATATTGATAAGGATTATGCGGCAGAGCATGATATTCACTATGTACCGATGGAGTATGTATTGGGTGAGGATACATTCCACTGTGATGCACCTGAGAATGATTCCATGATGCATGAGTACTATGAAAAGCTCAGAAATAAGATTACAACACATACAAGCCAGATTACGCCTAACCATTATATAGAGCTTTTTGAGAGCTATGTAAAAGAGGGCGCGGAGATTATCTATATATCACTTTCAAGCGGACTCAGCAATACATATGAATCGGCACTTATGGCTGTTAAGATGCTTGAGGACGACTATGATGAGGTCAAGATTGAGGTTGTCGATTCACTCGGAGCTACCGGCGGAATGGGTGTTATGGCAGAGCTTGCCGTTAATAACCGTGAAGCAGGTATGAGCTATAAGGAGAATGCCGCGTGGTTAAGAGAGCATGCCAACAATATCAACTACTGGTTCAAGGTAGAAGATCTTATGTATCTTAAGAGAGGCGGAAGAGTATCTGCAGCGACGGCGATTATGGGAACGGCGCTCAACATTAAGCCTATCCTTACCATTGACAAGAACGGCAGACTTCAGACTATTGACAAGAAGCGCGGCAACAAGCTTGCACTCAAGAATATGGTTGAGAGATTTAATGCCAATTATGACCCATCCGTGCTTAAGACAGTGTACTTAAGCTGTGCAGACTGTATTGAGGACGCTGAGCTTCTCAAGGGAATGATTGAGGAGTGCAGACCTGAGGCGGAGGTTAAGATTACGATGTTAAGCCCGATAATAGGTGCTCATACAGGTCCTGATATGATTTCACTTATCTATTACGGAGGCATCAGGGAGTTCTGATAAGTCCTGATGGAATATAATTTAACAGATTCTGATAAGCTTATGGAATAATATGCCACTCTTGTCCATATAATATTAATAACACGCAGGGGTTGTCCCTAATATGTTGAACTATATGGAGGAATAGAGAGATGGCAAGAGGACCAAGAAAGAGCCTTGATGACAAGATAAGGGAGAAATACGAGATTATCGAGGCACTTAAGACAAGAATTAAGTCAGAGCAGTCGGAGCTTGATGCGATGCTTAAGGAAAAGCAGGACAAGGAGATTGCTGAGATTGGCGATATTCTCAAGGACAGCAGACTGACACCTGAGGAAGCGAAGAAGATTCTTGAAGATTATGTGGCAAGAAATGCAAAGCAGACAGCATAGACTGGGGCGGTGCCTGATGGTACCGCCTTTTTTATGTAATTGACTTTGGAAAGTATACTGATTAAAATAAATATAGTAAATAAGTCCCGCATTTTAAGGAAGTGAGTTTATGACAAATACTGATAAAGATAAGAGGCAGGAGACAGAACTGGTAGTCAACGGTTACAGCTTCGAGACACAGGAGGAATATGATAAGGCGCTGGAGGAGAAAAAGTCCATAGAGCGTCTTATGAAGAAGGTCAACTTGGATAAGGGAGAGCTCTTAGTGGCACTTTATTCAGGGCTTATAACGCAGAACAAGCTCTCAACTGTGATAGGGCTTGAGTATCTGTGCCGGCTGAGAGACCTGATTATTAATAAGAAGTATGCCAAGGCTGCTGACCTGCCGCCTATTCAGACAGGAAGCTTTAAGGCGGAACGTGCTGTCGGATATAAGCTTGCCGATACCAAGCAGAGGCTTCAGGACGAAAAGACGCAGTCACAGAAATACAAGGACAGAGCGAGGACGCTTTTTATCTTCAACATAGCATTATTTATTGTTATTGCAGTTATGATGTATATTGCGACAACCGGAAATAATGTGAACATACTTAACTATGAACGGAAGCTCGTCGATAAGTATGCGAGCTGGGATGCACAGCTCACCGAGAGGGAGCAGCAAGTGAGAGAAGCTGAGAGAAGACTTGGAATTGATTAGTTTTTTTCACAATACCGACACATATTTTTGTTACAGTATATAAAAATGATTGAGTGAGCCGTGCAGATGAATAATGCAGATGGGTAATTTATCAGCGAAGCTCATGGCGTAAGGAGGATGATTATGGACAAGCTGAAGGTACTTGTGGTTGATGATGAAAGCCGTATGCGCAAGCTGGTTAGAGATTTCCTTGTGAAGAAGGATTTTGATGTTGTTGAGGCGGAGGACGGCGAACAGGCAATAGATATTTTTTATGCGGATAAGGATATTTCGCTTATTATACTTGATGTAATGATGCCGAAGATGAACGGATATGACGTGTGCAGAACCATAAGAAAGGATTCTAAGGTGCCGATTATCATGCTCACGGCGAAATCTGAGGAGCAGGATGAGCTTGCAGGCTTCAATCTCGGAGTGGACGAATATATATCCAAGCCGTTCAGCCCGAAGATTCTTGTGGCGAGAGTTGAAGCCATTCTTAGAAGAACAGGTACATTCAATGAGGACAAGATAGAATATGAAGGAATAGAGATTGACAAGATGGCTCATTCCGTGAAGATAGACGGGGAGGAGATTGAACTCAGCTACAAGGAATTCGAGCTTCTCAATTACTTTGTTGACAATAAGGGAATAGCTTTGTCGAGAGAGAAGATTCTTAATAATGTATGGAATTATGACTATTTTGGCGATGCAAGAACCATCGATACCCATGTAAAGAAGCTCAGAAGCAAGATGGGAGCCAAGGGCGATTATATTAAGACCGTGTGGGGATTGGGGTATAAGTTCGAGAAATGAAACACTCAATTAGATTAAAATTATCAATTTTAATAATGGCGCTTATGGCGGGACTTGTTGTGTTCGGCTGCATATTCAATGCGGTATTTTTGGAAAAATATTATATCCGCCAGCAGCAGAAGTCTCTTCTTCAGGCTTTTAACAGGATAAAGAACGTAATAACGGATGAAGATATCAACCAGGAAGAGCTGGGGCAGGTCATGTATGATATAAGCACGGCTCAGAATATGACCGCTCTTATTGTTGATTCCAACTTTGAGAAGGTGTACAGTCTTAAGGCGGACAGCGATAAGACGAAGAGATGGCTGCAGGACTATTATTTTTCGCTGTCACCGAAGGAGAGCAAGATAATCTCCCAGAGCAATAATTATGTAATTCAGACTTCATATAACATATATGATGAAAAGTCATATCTTGAGATAATCGGAAATGATGATAACTATATGTACAATATCATTATACAGGTGCCTCTTGACAGCATAAGCAAGAATGTAGGAATTTCCAACCGCTTCTATATTATTGTCGGAGTTGTCGGAATGGTTGTGGGCGGAGTGATAGCATTCTTCGCTGCCGGGAAATTCACCAAGCCGATTAAGCAGCTTTCGCTCACGGCGGAGTCGATGGCTCAGATGAATTTTGATGTAAAGTATGAGTCGCATGATAAGGGTGAGATTGGAATGCTCGGAAACAGCATTAATAAGATGTCTGACAATCTTGAGCATTATATTTCAGACCTTAAGGCTGCGAACATAGAGCTTAAGAAGGATATTGATAAAAGAGAAGAAATCGACAACATGAGAAAGGATTTCATATCGAATGTGTCTCATGAGTTAAAGACCCCGATTGCTCTTATTCAGGGATATGCCGAGGGACTGCGCGATGGAGTGAGCGACGATCCTGAGAGCATGCAGTTTTACTGTGATGTAATAGTGGATGAGGCGGCAAAGATGAACAACATGGTAAAGCAGCTGTTGACGCTTAACCAGTTAGAGTCGGGCAATGACCCTCTCACCATCGAACGCTTTGACATTGCAAAGCATATAGGGGAAATAGTAAAGACCAATCAGATAAGGGTACAGCAGAAGAATGCGGTACTTGTATATGAATACAGTCAACCTGTATATGTGTGGGCTGACCAGTTCAAGATTGAGGAGGTTATAACCAACTATATAAGTAATGCAATCAATCATGTCGATTCTGTTGACGGAGAAGCTGCGTATATCAAGGTAAGTCTAGAATATTCAGGAGCTGATAATAAAAAGGTGCGTGTGCATGTATTTAATACAGGCAGACCAATTCCGGAAAAGGATATTGACAAAATATGGGACAAATTCTATAAGGTTGACAAGGCGAGAACCAGACAGTATGGCGGAAGCGGAGTGGGATTGTCCATTGTAAAGGCAATCATGAACTCACACGGTCAGAGCTGCGGTGCAGAGAACAAGGACAACGGAGTAGATTTCTGGTTTGAATTGGATTGCGAAAACGCATAGGGTGTGATATAATAAGCACAAGTGAGTCAATATGGAAGATTTAAGGAGGACGACAGATGAAAGGGCATGCAGTATGTGCGCTGGTGTTGTCTGCAATATTGAGCACAGCTATGCTGACCGGATGCAGTAAGGGCGTTGAACTTACGACCGAGCAGAATAATGTGATTGCCAATTATGCAGCAAGAGTTGTTGTTAGAATGACGAAGGTAGATTATACATATATTCCTGATATAAAAGATGTGGATTATTCATCCGGAACAGAGGAGACAGAGACCGATGAGAACGGTAATGTAATAGTTCCGACACATGATTACAGTGTGCTCACCGAGTATATGAAGATGGAAGGAATTGAGATAAGCTATAAGGACTGCATAGTGGGTAAGGAATACCCTGATGACGGACAGACCTTGTTCGTTCTTGAAGCCGAACCGGGCAAGCAGCTCGCGGCAGTTGAATACAACATCACCAATGTTACCGATAATGACATAATATATTCCATACCGGATAGTGCGCCTGTATTCAGATTGAAGGTTGGAAGCCACACGGTTATGAGCTTTAAGAATCTTTTGAAGAATGATTTCAGCAATATGAAGGACTTTGTTATAGAAGCCGGACAGACAGTGACAGGAGTTGTTATATTCCAGATTGATGAGAGTGATGCAGCGAACCTGAAGGATGTAGAGGTTATGTACGGCAACAGTGCAAGCAGTCTGCCAAAAGAAAATATACAATAAATCTTCATGGGTGTACCAAAGGGAACGCTATCCTTGAATGGGTGGCGTTCCTTTTGTTTTGCCGGAAATGAATATTCATAAAAAACTGAATATTCCAACAACTTAATGAAAAATACGCAGAAAACTATTTATAATTTAGGGGTTTACAAATCCTGAATCATGTGCTACTATAAACAAGCCTTGAAACACAAGGCACCGAGCACTGTGAAAGCAACTTCGGTAAATTGTAAACAGTTTTTAGAAAAAAGAAAAAATTCTTTAAAAAACTGTTGACAAACACCTGACAAGGTGTTAAGA
>CAKRIL010000051.1 GCA_934343915.1 uncultured Lachnospiraceae bacterium
TTCGTCAACTATTGAATAGAGATACTTTCCATTATGTGAAACGATAAGATAAGAGGAATTGTTGACTATGACCTCCTCACGGTATGACATGTGGCCGGCTTCGGTGTCAACATCCAATATGGTAATTCCCTTGCTTGAATCATGTGTGTAGGAACCAACATATGCAACATATTTTTCTGACATAGTAACCTCGATTCTGCCGCAATGGAAGCAGCAAGTTATTTGTAAAGAAAAAGGGCTGCCGGAAATGGGCCGCCCGGATTTGTATTTATTTTACGTCAATACAGGTTATTTTACAAGCGTTTTCCTAACTTTTGAAAGCAAAATTGTAAGAGGCTTATAGAGGAAAAGCGCGGTAAAAAAGTTACCGATACAATGTACTATGTCAAAAGGAATTCCGCTTATAAAATATGCAAAGCCCGAACCAATTCCGAACATCACACCTTGTGTTATGGAGCACAGTGCACCGAACACAAGTCCGAAGGCACCGTTGATAACCGCCCACAGGACGGCTGATTCATTGCGATGAAACAGCATCGTAATACCCCACAGTACAGCCCACACATACAGATACATTATCCACCAGCTTCCAAAGCCCCAGAATATTCCTTCCAAGAGAACGAACACATATATGGGGAAGAGAGCCTTCTTTCCGAATACCTTGGTATACACGATAAAAAGAATGGATACGACCTCTATGTTGGGAAGAAAGCTCAGCGCAACCTGACCTACATAGGCTATGGCACCGAGCATTCCGAGAAGTACTATCTCAAAAGTCTTATATTTCATGATACTATCACTTAGTATTGTTCAAGCATAAGCTTGAAATGGTCACCGTCATTGACAGGTGTGGTATCTACACCGGTAGAAGCGTAATCATCATTGATGTAGAGTGCCCAATACTCATGTGTTGAATCTGCCGTTACACCATCAACTGTTTCGACAAACCAGCCCCAGGAAGCTTCGCCGCCTTCAATAAGATTTTCCTGCTCAAGTGCTCCGCGAAGGTAATCCTCGTTGGTCTTGATTGTGAAATCCTTAGTGCTTTCATCAGCGTAAACTACGGTTAATGTGATGGTCTTATTGCCACCTGCATCCTTTGGCTGTGGTTTCAGATTGAAGTAGATCAGTGCCAGAACTACAACGGCTGCAACTAAGCCAAGAACACCAAATAAAATCTGCTTATTCTTTTTGCTCATTGGTTTTCTCCTTAAAATAATATTATATGTGTCTGCCGCAAAGTATCGTCCGGTTCCTCGCAGACATAAAGCAGATACGCTTTAAAATACTTTTGACATAAGGCAGGTCTTCTGACTCAGGACATGACATCCGCTCATATCTTCCCGGAATAGTGAATATTCCAGTGATTTTTCATCGGCACTTGATGCTTTGCGGACTAATCCTTTACAGCGACGGGCTCGTTCAGGGCTTTCACCTGCTTCCCTCTTAGCAGCTGCGGCTGCAGCTGAACCATTATGCCTGGCAGTTCCTTATAGCAAAGGAACGTTAATAGTCTATATCAGGAGAATGAAAAAGTCAAATAAAAAGAAAGTATTTTGTTATCATTGAAGGGCATGGAATAATGTGCTAGTATAAAAATCGGAAAAGGAGAGGATAAGATGGAAATGCAGGATAAAAAAAGAGTGTATCTTTTGGATATAATAAGGGGAATTCTGATAATATACGTTGTGTACTATCATTTTATGTATGACCTGAATGATATAATGGGACATGAGATTCCGTATCTGTATTCCCACTGGTTCTCAGTCATAAGGGATTGCATGTCGGGTTCACTGATATTCATCTCGGGAATATCATGTAATTTTTCGAGAAATAATATAAAAAGAGGTGTAAGAACGCTTCTTATTGCCATGGTGCTGACGATAGCGACAGTGGTGGCAATGCCTTCACAGACAATAATATTCGGAATCCTGCATCTTCTGGGAACGATGATGTTGCTGTACGGATTGGGAGAATATATAGCGGATAAACATAAAAAGAAAAAAGAGGCATCAGTGCCAGTAAGACTTATTCTGATGTGCGTTTTTTTGCTTTTATTTTTCGTGTGTCAGGAGATGTACTATGGATGGCTTAAGCTCGGAGCATTCAAGCTGTATCTGCCGAGGCCATTGTACGGCGGGAATAACGGCTTACTCTACATAATGGGATTCTGGCAGAGGCTTAATTCAGCGGACTACTATCCGCTCATTCCATGGGGATTCTTGTTTTTGGCGGGAGCAATGGGAGGACGCATATTTAAAGGCGATAGGCTGCCGCAGTTTATGTACAGGAATTTCTGCCGCCCGCTTGCATTTATAGGAAGGCACACCATGATAATATACCTTGTGCATCAGCCTCTTCTGCTGGGAATATTTATGCTTGTACAGAAGCTGGTATAATCGGAACATTTTTTGGAATAATATATGTGCAATGATTTTTCGTTGTATATCTATTATTCGGAGGTGTTGGCATGAACGATTTGGCTTGTGGAGTTAAGACATGTGCCTATAATGAAAGCAACTGCTGTAAGAGGGAAGGAATCAAGGTTGACGGAGAGATGGCTGAGAATTCGTCATCAACCTGCTGCTCATCCTTCTGCGAGTGCGGAAGTCCGCGTGTGACATCAGCTTGTGAGTGTGAACCTAAGAGAGTTACGAATATTATATGTGATGCGGTGAAGTGCCGTTACAATGATGACAAGAACTGTACCGCAAAGCATGTTGACGTGACGGGAAGCCACGCACTTATATCCTCGGAGACAGAGTGCGCGACATTTGTGAACAGATAGGACGATTTTGTAAGCTTGAATATGTCAAAAGCCGGCAGAGCCTGATACATGTATCAGGCTCTGCTTTTTGTTGACAAAACTAATATACTGATATAGAATAGACAGAGTGTATTATATGATGCAATTATCACGGCGGATGAGAGGTGAATTATTACATGCAGTCCAATTCAATGCAGAATGAGGCAATTAAGCATATGGATGGTCCGATGCTTGTACTTGCGGGACCGGGCTCAGGCAAGACCACGGTTATCACAAGAAGAGTTGAAAATCTTATCAGACAGGGCGTTAATCCGATGAATATACTTGTAATAACCTTCACCAAGGCTGCGGCACAGGAGATGAAGGAGCGTTTCTATCGTCTGATGGACAATGGCAGACCGGAATACAGGAATGTCACCTTCGGTACATTTCATGCCGTGTTTTTTACTATACTTAAGCATGCATATAACCTGTCTGCCGACAACATTATCAGGGAAGAGGAGCGCTATCAGATAGTAAAGGCAGCAGTCGCAAGGCATGAGCTTGATGTTGAGGATGAGCGTGAGTTCGTTGGAAATGTTCTCGGGGAGATAGCAAGAGTCAAGTCGGACATGATACCGATACAAAACTACTATTCAACCAACTGTCCGTCGGATGTGTTCAGGAAGATATATGAAGAGTATACGGGGAAGCTTAAGAGCAGCCGTAAGCTCGACTTCGAGGTTATGTTAGGGTATACCTATGAGCTCTTCACACAGAGAAGGGATATACTTGCGGCATGGCAGGGGAAGTACAAGTATATTCTCATAGATGAGTTTCAGGATATCAATAAGATACAGTACGATACGATAAGGCTGCTTGCCGAGCCGGAGAACAACCTGTTCATAGTTGGGGATGACGACCAGAGCATATACGGCTTCAGAGGCTCCAAGCCTGATATAATGCTTAACTTCAACAAGGATTACAGGGACGCTAAGCAGGTTATATTGGACATCAATTACCGCTCTACACCTGAGATAGTGAAGGCCGCGGGCGATGTGATAAAGTTCAACAATAAGAGATATAAGAAGAATATAACCACCGATAAGCCGTCAGGTGATGCCGTGGTAGTCAGAAGAACCAAGGATTTCATAGATGAATACAATGAGGTATGTGAACGAATCAAGGCGATAGCAGATGGTGACAGGAGGGCATACAGCGATATTGCGGTGCTGTACAGGACATCAGCAGGGATAGGCTCGCTTGTGCGAAAGCTTATGGAGAACGGCATTCCGTTCCAGATAAGGGATAAGCTTCCCGACATGTTCGAGCACTGGATTGCGAAGGATATCTTCGCATATATAAGACTGGCATACGGAACAGCCAACAGGGCTGATTTTATCTCGGTGTGCAACAAGCCTAAGAGATATATAGGAAGGGATTACCTCACGGATGAGGTGATAGACCTTGACAAGCTGTGTACATATTATGAGGACAAGCAGTGGATGGTGGAGAGAATACAGAAGCTTAAAAATGACCTTAAGATGGTTGCGAAGCTTAACCCGTATGCTGCTGTCAATTACATAAGAAGAGGCATAGGCTATGACGAATATATCACGGAATATGCCGTAAGTCATCATATTCAGGCTGATGAGCTGTTCGATGTGCTCAATGATATCCATGAGAGTGCGAGGGAGCACAATACCTTTGCCGAGTGGGACAGTGCCGTGACAGAGTACAGGCAGAGGGTTCATGAGGTGCCTCACAATGATATTCCGAGGGTCACGCTCACGACGATGCACAGCGCCAAGGGACTTGAATTCGATACGGTGTTCATAATCGATGCCAATGAGGGGGTCTGCCCGCATAAGAAGGCTGTTCTTGACTCCGACATAGAGGAGGAGAGAAGGATGTTCTATGTTGCGATGACGAGGGCTAAGAGAAAGCTGTACATATACAGTGCGATTGAGAAGTACAATAAGATGCTTGATGTGAGCCGCTTTTTGGTTGAAGGAGGTCTGTATGTACCCGAGAAGTCAAAGTACAATGCAAAAGCCCCCGTTTCCGGAGGCTTAAGCAGAGGCGGGAGCGGTTATAAGTGGAACCGCTCAGGCACTAATTATTCAGGCTAGGGAGCCGGTGATTACTCTTCGTCATCATCGGCTAAGAGCTCTTCGTACTCGTCCTCGTCCATGAGTTCGTCGAATGCGTCGGCAACGCGCTCGTACTCCTCGTCGTCCTCGATATTTCCGAGGGAAGGTTCGCCGCTTGCATCCTCGAAGTACTGATAGAGATATACTTCACCCTCAGCGGCATCATCGTCGTTGAGCGGAAGAAGTGCGATATAGTCCTGCTCACCGACAGGGAATACTGCCACGATACCGCATTCCACTTCCTTGCCGTCGTCAAGTGAGAGTGTAACTGTTCCTTCCTCAAACTCGTTCATATAATCTTCGTTCTTGTTAGCCATACAGACCTCCGTTTTGCTTATTTCATTACAGACCGATTAATTAAGCCATGTATTTATAAAATATCACATGGGCTCACAATTTTCAATTATTTATAGCTTTTTAAATTCTAAAAAAATTACTTGCTATTTTTAAAAATGTAATGTATTATGGATTCAGATTAAGAAAATTAATATTTGATGTCAATGGAGACAATATCTGCCGAGTGCGCACTTGCTTTTTTTAGTGCATGGCGATATTGTTTTTTTATTTTCACAGCGATGACATGGAGGTTATTATGGACAGAATCGATAAAAAAATAATTACGCTGCTTCAGCAGAACGCGAGAATGCCGTTAAAGGCACTTGCAGAACATGTATTTTTATCTTCACCGGCGGTTTCGGCAAGAATAGAAAGACTCGAAAAGGAACAGATTATATCCGGCTATGAGGCTAAGGTTAATCCGTTTAAGCTCGGATATCATATAACTGCATTCATTAATCTCGATGTTATGCCGGCGCAGAAGCCGGAATTCTATCCGTTCGTAAAATCATGCCCGAATGTTATCGAGTGCAACTGCGTCACGGGAGATTTCTCAATGCTTCTTAAGGTTACCTTCCCAAGCACCATGGAGCTTGACACATTCATAGGGCAGCTTCAGAAGTTTGGAAGGACAAGCACACAGATCGTATTTTCGACGCCGGTTGAGCCGCGGGGAATAGATGTCAACTTTGACAACGATGAATCGGAAGAGAATGAATAGGAGCCGTAAGGTTCCTATTTTTATTTGACGACCATGGTATGATGCATTATAATCATGGTGAAAAGGATAAAATTACGTATTGATTGGACAGAGTTTTTGGAGGCAGTATTACATGAAGACAATTCGCGATATGAATAAGATAATATTGGCATCTGCATCACCGCGCCGCAAGGAGCTGTTAAGTCAGATGGGGCTTAAGTTCGAGGTAATGCCGAGCCACTGCGAGGAGGTTATAACACGGAAGATACCTTGGGAGATAGTTATGGAGCTGTCCTCACAGAAGGCAAGGGAGCTTGTATATAAGGCAGCTATGGACTCGATAGCCGGGGAGAAGAGCGGTGACGGCGAGGGACAGGACATCCTTGTCATAGGAGCCGATACCATTGTCGCATATAAGAATGAGATTCTCGGAAAGCCTAAGGACAAGGCTGATGCCGTGAGGATGCTTAAGCTCCTTGAGGGAAAGCAGCACAGTGTATATACAGGTGTGTCCATGGTATATCTTAAGGAGGGCATTGCGCAGACAAGAACCTTCGTTGAGGAAACGAAGGTGTATGTAGCATCTATGACGGATGAGCAGATTGAGAGCTATGTGGCAACCGGTGAACCGATGGATAAAGCTGGCGCATATGCGATTCAGGGACTTTTTGCCGAGTATATTGTCAAGATTGAGGGAGACTATAACAATGTGGTTGGTCTTCCAATAGGAAGAATTATGAGAGAATGCGTATTCTCTTAAGGCTTGGCAGGTGTATGTGATGGAAGGAAAAGGAATTAAGTTTATTGCAAGTGATTTGGACGGCACACTGCTGCTGAACGGTGCGCAGAAGGTGTCGGAGGAGCTTATACCTCTTATAAAGAAGCTGAATGAGAAGGGAATTATCTTCTGCGCGGCGAGCGGAAGACAATATCCGAACTTAAGAAGGCTGTTCGGCGAGGCAGCGGATGAGCTTATGTATATCTGCGAGAATGGCTCTGTGATAATATATAAGGACAGGCTTATCGGCAAGACACCGATGGATGTGACGCTGGGACGCGAGATTATAAGGGCAATCACGGGCGTTGAGCAGTGTGAGGTGCTGGTATCGGGTGAGAGAACATCATATCTTAAGCCAAAGACGGAGAGCTACCTGATAAGAATGAGGGACATTGTAAGGAATGATATTGTGCTTGTCGATGACCTTGAGCACATTGCTGAGGATTATGTGAAGATTTCCGTGTATGACCCGACGGGAATTGCCAACAGTCAGGAATACTTTCTCAGTGCCTTTGATGGGCGGGCGCAGTCATGCGTGTCGGGAAAGCAGTGGCTTGATTATACGGCACAGGGAGTCAACAAGGGAAGTGCGATACGCACTATACAGAAGATTATGGGCTTTAAGCCTGAGGAATGTATGGCATTCGGAGATAATTTTAACGATATCGAGATGTTTCAGAGCGTGGGATATCCGGTTGTGATGAGACAGGCAGTGCCTGAGGTTAAGTCCCATGCGGAATATGTGACTGACAGAGTTGAGGACAGTCTTAGGGCTGTTCTTGATAATCTATAATACGGAGGTATAATTATGAATGAGATTGATAAGATGTGTGCAGAGGTATTTTTAAAGGAACAGGGAAAGCTTTTTGATGAGCCGGTTGCGGAGACTGAGGAGGAGGCAATGGAATTCCTCGAGGACTGCTTCGCGCAGGTATTCAATTCTGAGAAGGAGCTTCGTGCATATTGGAGAGAAGAGGGAATTGATGATGAGGAGATGGAGGATGCTTCGGAAGCACTTGAAGTGTTCGTTCTGCCTGACGGAAGATATCTCTATGTTGAAGCGTAGGCTTATAAGAGGAGCTGCTGTTCTGTATGTGCTTTTGCTGCCGCTTTTGGCAACGGGCTGTTCAGTAACCGGAAGGAGTATAACGATTAAGGGCTATACCTTCGAGCTTACGACCGGTATGCAGGAGGAGTCGGTTATAAGGGGAGGCAGTTTTCGTCTTACCGAAGGACAGATGAGGCTTCTGCTGTCAGGCGTCAGGGAAGGCTATGAAGCGGCACTTACATCAAGCATATGGGATATGCAGCTTGATGATATATCCTTTGGAGAGTATGTTGATGACACGGTTCTTGATATGGCGGTAAGGCTGATGCTTGTGAACATGCTTGCAGCGGATAAGCACATTGAACTCAGTGAGGGAGAGCTTGCCGACAGCAGGGACAGTGCGGCAGAGTTCTATGACGCACATGAGCAGGAGCTTACATATGTGAGCAGGGACGAGGTGGATGAGCTGTTCGACATGATGCGCCTGTCGGATAAGGTGTACAATGAGCTGGGAAAGAATATCGACACTGACATAAGCATGGATGAAGCGCGTGTGATAAGGATACAGTATATATACTCTAAGGATTCCATGAAGAAGCTCCGTGATGCGGCAGCCGAGTATGAAGAGGGAGCAGCATTTTCCGCGCTGGCGGCAAAGTACAGCGAGAGCGAGGAGTATGTTGCCGAAATTGGCAGAGGCGAGATGGAGAAGAACTTTGAGGATGCGGCGTTCAATCTTGACGAAGGACAGATAAGCGATGTGATAAGCTGCAACAATGGCTTTTATCTTGTCTATTGTGTCAATGATAACGTGGAGGACAAGGCAGACAGCCAAAAGGAAAGAATTATCCAGAAGCGCCAGAAGGAACAGTTCGAGAAGTTTTTTAATGATTATTCAAAAAATGTGGTTCTATCCTTCGATAAAAAATTATGGGATAAGATTACATCGGATATGCAGTGAAAAAGGTTCGCAGAAAAGCTCTGCGAACCTTTTATTTTATAAGGTGTATGGTAGGGAAGTAACAGAACATGGCTTTTGCTATGATTTTGTCCCTGCTTACAAAGGTATTGTTCCAAAAACGTGAATCCCATGATGAGTTGCGGTTGTCGCCCATCATAAAATAACAGCCCTCAGGTACGGTGAACGGCCCGCTCACGCCTGCGGTCTCTACGGTGAGATAGTCGCTCTCGTCAAGCGGCTGACCGTCGATGTACACGGTTCCGTGCTCGATGTACACAGTCTCGCCCGGAAGTCCTATAATACGCTTGATATACTTCTGAGTCTCATCATCCGGATAATAAAATACAACCACATCGCCGCGCTTAGGGTCGGAACTCATATATGCAAGACGGTTGCCGATAATCCGGTTGCCCTCGGTGATGGTAGGTATCATGGAACCCGATGGAATTCGTGCATTCACTATCAGGTATCTGTTGGTAAGCGTCGCAAGCACGAATGCCGCTGCGACAATCAGAACATAGCTTATAATCTCGCGGATTATCTTTTTGCGGCGGCTCTTCTTTCTTGCCGTGTCCTTACCGTCAGATTCATCATCTGCGGCTTCTTCATCATATTCCTTTTCGGTTTCCCCGCTGTATTCTCCGCCAGCGTCCCCACTGTGCTTTTCATCAATATGCCCGGATGAAGCTTCCACGGTATCAATATCGGTGTCCATGAATATGTCATCAGCTTCGGGTGCAGCCTTCCTGGTGTGCCTGGCAGCAGTTCCTGTTGTATTAACTGTCGTGTCATCTAAATCTATGTATATGTATTCTAAATCTTTGCTCATGTCGTCAATCCTTTTATCTGAATAAATATATTATAAAACATAATTTATGATTCAACAAGCTAATATATATGGAAAAAATTAAAAAAGTATAAAATTATTAGCAGTCTAAGTAATTGAGTGCTAAAAACTGTTGACATTTGCAAAAACTGGTATTACTATATAGCTGTTGCATCAATAGAGTGCTGACTGGATGCGGCAAAAGATGATTTTTAAGTACATGGAGGTTATGACAATGGCTAATACACATGGTAATTTATCGATTAATAGTGACAATATTTTTCCTATAATTAAGAAGTGGTTATATTCGGACCACGATATTTTTTACAGAGAGCTCATATCCAACGGCTGTGATGCGATAACCAAGCTTAAGAAGCTTGAGCTTATGGGTGAGTACACCGCACCTGAGGACAACAAGTATCAGGTTAAGGTTATCGTAAGTGCGAAGGATAAGACAATCAAGTTCATAGATAACGGTCTTGGTATGACGGCGGATGAGGTCAATGAGTATATCTGCCAGATAGCTTTCTCAGGTGCGGAGGCATTCCTTGAGAAGTATAAGGACAAGGCTAACGAGGATCAGATTATAGGTCATTTCGGACTCGGCTTCTACTCAGCATTCATGGTTGCCGACAGAGTTGCGATAGATACACTCTCATATCAGGAGGGTGCTAAGCCTGTTCACTGGGAGTGCGACGGCGGCACAGAGTACGATATGGAGGAGGGCGACAGAACGGTAAGAGGTACTGAGATTACTCTCTATCTCTCAGAGGAGTGCAGCGAGTTCGCCAACGAGTATCGTGCTAAGGAGGTAATTGAGAAGTACTGTTCCTTCATGCCTGTTGAGATATATGTAGAGAACGCTGACGCAGGTGAGCAGTATCAGACAATTAACGAGGATGAGCTTCTTGATACCGATAAGGTAGTGGAGACAATAGTTGAGGAAGCCAAGACAGAGGAGATTGAGAAGGAGGACGGAACCAAGGAGACAGTTGAGACAGTTCCTGCTTCCAAGAAGCTTAAGATTGTAAAGAGACCTGCTCCTATTAACGATACCACACCTCTTTGGACAAAGCATCCTAATGAGTGTACGGAGGAGCAGTATAAGGAGTTCTACCGCAAGGTATTTAAGGACTATAAGGAGCCTCTCTTCTGGATTCACCTCAACATGGATTATCCGTTCAACTTAAAGGGTATCTTATATTTCCCTAAGTTAAACACAGAGTATGATACAATCGAGGGAACCATAAAGCTGTACAACAATCAGGTATTCATTGCCGATAATATTAAGGAAGTTATCCCTGAGTTCCTTATGCTCTTAAAGGGTGTTATTGATTGCCCTGACCTTCCTCTTAACGTATCGAGAAGTGCCCTTCAGAATGACGGCTTTGTTAAGAAGATATCCGATTACATCACCAAGAAGGTTGCCGACAAGTTAAGCGGAATGTGCAAGACCGAGAAGGAGAGCTATGAGAAGTACTGGGATGACATCAATCCGTTCATAAAGTATGGCTGCCTGAAGGATGACAAGTTCTTCGATAAGATGAAGGACTATATTCTCTTTAAGAATCTTGACGGCAAGTATCTTACTCTGCCTGAGTGCCTTGAGGAGAACAAGGAGAAGCATGAGAATACAGTATTCTATGTAAAGAATGAGACAGAGCAGGGACAGTATATCAAGATGTTCAAGGAGGCAGGACTTGATGCCGTAATCCTTACGCATAATATTGATTCCGCATTCATCAATCATCTTGAGCAGAAGAATGAGGGCGTTAAGTTTTTAAGCATTGACTCAGACCTTACCGAGACCTTCAAGGAGGAGCAGACGGAGGATGAGGCAAAGGAGCTTAAGGAGAAGGAGGACAAGCTTTCAGAGGTATTTAAGAAGGCTCTTGCCAACGATAAGCTTGCAGTTAAGCTCGAGAAGCTTAAGAATGAGTCCATCGCTTCAATGATTACCGTATCCGAGGATTCTAAGCGTATGCAGGATATGATGAAAATGTACGGCATGTACGGCATGGATCCTTCAATGTTCGGTCAGGAGGGACAGACTCTTGTTCTTAATGCAAAGCATCCTCTTGTCCAGTATGTTGAGGCTAATCCGGAAGGTGAGAACACTCCACTCTTCTGTGAGCAGTTATACGACCTTGCAGAGCTTGCACATGCACCGTTAAAGCCGGACAGAATGAGTGCATTTATTGAGAGAAGCAACAAGCTCATGGAGATTATTGCAAAATAATAAATTTGATTTACAAATGTCGGTGAAAATATTGACATGATAAAAAAGATGTACTATCATCTATTTGGTTGATAGTACATCTTTTTTTGCGCGAAGGACATGAAAAAATTATGAAAAAAGAAAAACTAAAAGAAAAAAGCTTTGAAACAGACAGGATTGTCTCATATTTCAAGGCAGAGTGGAATGTGCTATTGGCGGTCGCTGTGTCGGGACTTATATATAATCTCGGACTTTTGGCGGGACCGTGGTTCGAGGGAAGAATGACAGGCTGTCTTGTCGATATCCTCGGCGGGAGAAGCGGATTTTATGACATGCTCACATTGGCGCTTACCTATGTAGTGGTAATAGGAATTGTTCAGGTATCAAGATACATAAAGCGATTCTATGTGAGGCGTTTTGCCAACAATGTCAACAGGAGAATGAAGCATGTTCTCTATGGATGTCTCGTAAGAAAGAGCAGACAGGAGATTAACGAGGAGGGCGTCGGAAGTGTAATGACCAAGGCAATCCTCGACGTTGATGACTGTGCCGAGGGAATGAGAAAGTTCACCACTGAGGTCTTCGATACGGGAGTTGCACTTGCGGCGTACATGGGAATGCTTCTGTGGTACGACTGGAGACTCGGAATCATAAGTCTTTTATTCCTTCCTATTTCATATGTTGCTGCCGAGAAGCTTAAGGTTGTCGTTCAGAGAACAGGTGCGGCATACAAGGAGCAGTCTGGTGTCCTAAGCAATGCGACCTTGGACAGAGCCTCCAATGCGGTAACATATCGGGTATTCGGATGTGAGGATGAGAGAAAGAGAGATTACGAGGAGAAGCTTACCGCATATGAGAAGTCGGCGGTAAAGGCTGATATATGGAATACCGTCATGACACCTCTATATCGTGTCATTTCGATGGCGGGAGTTATATTTATTCTGTATTTCGGAGCTAAGAATGTTCTTGGAAACGGCTGGAGAGTGTGGGATATTGCGGCGTTCACCACGTTTATTTCGTGCTTTACCAAGCTGTCAGTTAAGTCCTCCAAGGCAGCCAAGCTGTTCAATGCTGTTCATAAGGCACAGGTATCATGGAAGAGAATCAAGCTTCTGATGAAGAGCAGTGAGGAGAGTACATCAGATAACCGTGAAGAGAATAAGGAGCCTCAGGCATGCAGCTTATCAGTAAGCGGACTTGGCTTCGGCTATCCGAACACGGCGGACGGAGAAAAAATATTCGAAGGACTTTCATTTGATGCGAAGCCGGGACAGATAATAGGTATAACGGGTCCGGTTGCATGTGGTAAATCCACTTTGGGAAAGGTATTTCTCTGTGAGTATTCGTATGAGGGCAGCATAAGGCTTGACGGAGCAGAGCTTGATAAGCTCAGTGCGGAGGAGAGAGCGGAGAAGATAGGATATCTCGGCCATGATGCAGAATTGTTCGCGGACAGTGTGAAGAACAATATCCTTTTGGGTGATGACGAGGATGTAAATAAGCTGTTAAAGCTGGTCTGCTTCGATGAGGAGACCGCGGCTATGGAGAAGGGAGCGGACACCATGGTCGGTACGGGCGGTGTCCGTCTGTCAGGAGGTCAGGCACAGAGACTTGCACTTGCAAGAACCATATGCCATGGCAGACCGATAATGATTCTTGATGACCCATTCTCAGCACTTGATAAGAATACCGAGAGTCAGGTGTTCGACAATCTGAGGAAGGTATCTGAGAAGGAAATTGTACTTCTTATATCGCACAGGCTGTATCTGTTCCCGAAGATGGATAAGATTATATGGCTTGAGAACGGAAAAACAGTGGTCGGCACACATGAGGAATTGATGAAGAGTGTGCCTGAATATTCAAGACTTTATAATGACCAGAAGGGAGGCAGCATAAATGATGAAGGAAGATAAACATACGGAAAAGAAGCTTCATGTCGGCAGTGTTATTATGAGAACCGTGACAGGATATGCGCTACTCTCAATCGGTATTATTGTTGCAGTTGCAGGAGCGGTCGTGCTGGCACTTCTGCCTCCTCTTATATTGGGAAATATTGTTGATACGCTGACCGGCGGAAGGATGGTCACACTTTCGATGGTATTAATGTACTTCGGAATGCTTGCACTAACGGGAGTTATGGAGTCGGCAAGAGAGGGACTTCTCACCATGTTCGGTCAGAAGATAACACATGCCCTAAGAAGCAGCCTTATGGATAAGCTTATAAAGCTTCCTGCGGATGAATTAAGCAGACAGGAACCGGGAAATCTTGTGTCAAGGTTCGTGGGTGATGTCGATACGGTTGAGAATCTGTTCACATCGGGAATCATAAGTATGTTTGCTGATACATGTAAGATAATAAGTATTCTTGCAATCATATGGGTTAAGAACATGGGACTTGCCATTGTGCTTTTACTGCTGCTGCCTGTCCTGTTTGCCTTTACAAGATATGTACAGAAGAACATGCTTGCATCGCAGGTTGAGAACAGAAGAGCCGTGGGAAGAGCGTCGGGACATGTGCCTGAGACACTTAAGAATATAAGAACCATACATTGTCTCCGCAAGGAGAACTACATGGAGAATAAGTATGATGAGTACATAGGGCAGAGCTATCGTGCCATGGAAAAGACTAATTTTTATGATGCCATATATTCCCCTGTCATCCTTATACTTAACGCTGTCGTTGTGGCGGTTGTAATGCTTCTGTCTGCTTCGGGAAATTCAGCGGTACTGACATTCTTCGGTATGTCCGCAGGTACGGCGGTAGCGGTCATAAATTATATTTCCGAGATATTTACCCCTGTGGAGAGTCTCGGTACGGAAATTCAGACAATTCAGTCTGCACTTGCGGGGATTAAGAGAATCAATGAGTTCCTCTCGCTTCCGGAGAAGAAGAGACATGATGTGAAGAATGGCGGCATTGAAGGTGAGAGCAGCAAGGCTGATGATGAGGAAAAGCCTTTTGTTGAATTAAAGAATGTCACCTTCGGATATGATGAGCATGTTGTACTTGACAATGTAAGCTTTCGGATAAAGAAGGGCGAACAGGCAACCTTGTCGGGCAGAACGGGTGCAGGAAAGAGTACGATATTCAAGCTGCTGCTTGGCTTATATGAGCCGCAGAGAGGCAGTGTACTTATAGAGGGAATGCCGGCGGCTGCTATAAGGGACGAGGACAGAAGAAGAATGTTCGGTTATGTGGAGCAGTCGTTCCATATGGTTCCGGGAACAGTGAAGGAACAGATAACACTTTTTGACACTTCAATCTCGGATGATGAGGTGAAGGCTGCGGCAGTCTTAACAGGACTTGATGATACGATAATGAAGCTTGAGCATGGCTATGATACGATATGCACACCTGAGCTTTTCTCACAGGGACAGTGGCAGCTGCTCTCGATAGCGAGAGCAGCAGCGGCAAGACCTGGTCTGCTTTTGCTGGATGAGATTACGGCGAACCTTGATGCCGGGACAGAAAAGGCTGTTCTTCAGGCATTAAAGAGGGTGTCCGAGGACAGAACGGTGCTCTCAATCTCGCATAGAACCATGGCAGAAACAGGTCGAATTATTCCGATACAGTCAAACAAATAAATATAGTATAATATTATTGACAGTCTATTTGCGTAAGGAGTAAAATTGTATATATAATGAAGTCGTAATAACTGAATATGGAGGCATGCTATGAAGACAATACGGACAAAGATTATTATGAGTATTTTACTGTGTTCACTTTTGACCGCGGCGGTGATAGGAGCACTTGCGATGGTTAATTCGTCGCAGATGGCATCGAGGGACTCGAAGGAACGTGCCGGAACAGAGGGGGAACTCTATGCTGAAAGACTTAATGGTGTTATCTCGCAGATTGAACAGTCGGTTAATACATTGAGTGATGCCGTAAGTAATGACTTTGACTATGATGCGTTTGTTAAGAGTAAGGCGTATGCGGACGAGTATACGGAGAAGATTACTGATGAGGCGGTCAACTTCGCATCACATACTGATGGAGCGGTTGCAGCGTATGTGAGATATAATCCGCAGTATTCTAATCCGACATCGGGTATATTCATGTCGAGAAATTCAACCAACGACGAATTTACACTCCTTACCCCTACGGATTTTTCGATGTATTCGGAGGATGACATTGCACATGTCGGCTGGTATTATAATCCGATTAAAGCAGGACAGCCGTTGTGGATGGAACCGTATCTTAATGAGAACATTAATGTGTACATGATATCATATGTTGTACCTTTATATGCATCTAACGGAACCTCAATAGGTATTGTAGGAATGGATATAGATTTCTCAACTATAACCGATGAGGTCGATTCCATATCGATTTATGATACCGGATATGCATTCCTTATTAATTCCAATGGGGATATAATGCATCATAAGAATTTAGCACAGTCGCAGAACATGGCGGATTTAGACAGCTCACTCTCAAGTGTGGTCAGTGTACTCAGTGATGATTCACAGCAGGGAAAGGGAATGCTGTATACATATCAGGGTGTGAAAAAGCAGATGTTCTATTTTAATCTCGATAATGGCATGAAGCTTGTAATCACTGCACCGAACGGGGAGATTTTTGCCGATGCCAATAAGATGGTAGGACTCATACTTGGAGCACTTGTGCTGGCACTTATTGTATCCACCGGAATAGGTATTGTAATTGGAAACAGGATTTCGAAGCCTATACGATATGTAACGGATATTATACAGCAGACTTCAAGACTTGATTTTACTCCTACGGAGATGGGAAGCAGACTCAGACGACAGAAGGATGAGATTGGCGTGATGGCTACCTCGGTTCATGAGATGAGGAAGGTCTTAAGGGATATCATGGAGAGGCTTGACGGAGCCAATGTCACGATTGTAGAGAGTGTTGCAAGGCTTGATGAAATAATGAAGGTCAACAGTGACCACGCGATGGACAACTCTGCGGCTACACAGGAGCTTGCAGCCGGAATGCAGGAGACCTCTGACAACACCGAGAACATTTCAAAGAACATTGAAGAGGTAAAGAAGAACTCCGGCACAATATATAAGCTGGCTGTTGATGGTGAGCAGAATTCAAGACTTGTTCAGGAGCGTGCTGTGGCAATGGAGGAGACAAGCATGGCTTCAAGCCGTAAGGTCGACGAGGTATATTCAAAGATTAAGGAGAAGACCGACAAGGCAATAGAACAGTCTAAAGCAGTAAAGAGAATTAACGAGCTGACCAATGATATCAAGGATATCTCATCACAGACCAATCTTCTTGCACTTAACGCGAGCATAGAGGCTGCGAGAGCAGGAGATGCGGGAAGAGGCTTTGCAGTGGTTGCTTCCGAGATAGGAGCACTTGCGTCACAGACACTTAACAGTGTAGACAATATCAATGGGATTGTCGGTGAGGTCAACCTTGCAGTCAACAATTTGACTGAATGTATAACGACCATTATGGATTTCATGGAGAATACCGTTGTAGGTGATTATGAGAACTTCAAGAAAGCAGGAGCCGAATACAGACAGGATGCAGGTGAATTCAAGACAGTGATGGAACAGACGAAGGAGGCTATGCAGGAGCTTGAGAAGCTTATTCAGAGTATTTCGGAGGCGGCGGCAGGAATCAACAGTATGGTAGCTCAGTCGGCAGCGGGAATTAATGATATAGCTGAGAAATCAGGAAAGACTCAGACAAGCACCGCGGAGGGCTATGAAAGACTTAAGGAGTGCAGTGAATCTATTGAAGCACTCAAGAGTATTGTTGAACAGTTCCATCTTGGATAATTGATTATGAAACAACAAAAAAGCTGTCGGAAACGTACATATAAGTGCGTTTCCGGCAGCTTTTTGATGCGATAGGAAGCTTCGTTCCTATTATTATTATGTTTAACTAATGTACACCCGTTGAACCGAAGCCGCCTGCTCCTCTGACCGTGTCGGACAGCTCATCAGTCTCGGTAAAATCTGCCGTGAGAAAAGGTGTGATTACAAGCTGGACAATGCGCTCGCCCGGCTCAATGGAAGCCTGCTGTGATGAGTGATTGTGCATAGCGACCATGAATTCTCCGCGGTAATCAGGGTCTACGACACCGACCTTGTTGGCAGGGGCAAGTCCGCGCTTGGAAGCGATGCCGCTTCTCGGGTAGATAAGCCCTGCATAGCCCTCAGGAATCTCCATGGCGAGTCCTGTTCCTATCATGACTGTCTCATGCGGTTCTATAATGACAGGGGAGTCAATGCAGGCGTACAGGTCGGCACCGGCAGCATATTCCGTTCCGCGTGTAGGCATAATGGCACTGCTTTTTAACTTTTTAACTTTAACCGAAATATTGTTCATTGGTTTCTCCTTGTAGTGTGATGTATTTATTATAATGTAAAAATTTTAAAAAAAATAGCTTGCATTTAAAAAAATTATGTGGTAATATCTATTTTGCTGTCACACAGAAGAGCTGTGACATGCTGCATACTGGGCAGTCGTGGCGGAATTGGCATACGCG
>CAKRIL010000052.1 GCA_934343915.1 uncultured Lachnospiraceae bacterium
GTCTGCCCGAACATATCGGACGCATTGCGGAGAAGCGCTGCGACCTCGGATGAGGTCTCGGCATCGAGATTTCCCGTCGGTTCATCGGCAAGAATCACGGCAGGATTATTGACAAGCGCTCTCGCAAGCGACACTCTCTGCTTCTCACCTCCGGACATCTCGAACGGAAACTTGTCCCTGCAATGTTCAATGCCAAGCTTTTCCATAATCTCAATCACTTCTTCCCTGTCCTCGCGCCTTTTGTCGAGGTGCACCGGAAAAACTATATTCTCGTATGCCGTGTACTCCGGGAAAAGGTTGTAGTCCTGGTACACGAAGCCTATATTTCTTCTCCTGAACTCGGAGAGCTGCTTATCGGAGAGCTTCGTACCTCCGCCGTATATGTCCGCTCCTCCAATCTTTACCGTGCCCTCATCCGGAACATCGAGCGTTCCAAGTATCCTTAAGAGTGTTGATTTGCCCGAACCGCTCTTTCCTATTATTGCCACGAACTCACCACGCTCAAATGCGACGCTGCATTTTTTGAGTGCATTCACCGGAACTCTTCCCGCATACGTCCTCGATATATTTTCTGCCTCCAAGACAATGTCCTTACCCATATTCATACCATCCTTTCCTAAAGTCATGTTTATACCCCTGCATACTGCAAGCATTGCTTGCAGTACTGCCACCAATAAGTAGTTTGAAAGTTTTTCTTTCAAACTTTCATTCCCGAATATCTCGTATTTTACAGTCTTCCGGCTCTGAGCTCTCTTACCGTCATCACCATGCTCACAATTATAAATGTAATGATAATCACCGCAAGAATCACAAGATTCCACTCATACGGGAGGTCTAAGAGCTGTATAGGCACCAGCTTCAGCCCCTCCTTCGCTGTCGAGTATCTGAATACTCTGCCAAGCCGGCGCGATATCAGACTGCCGCCCATGCCGGTATATTTTTTTATCTGATTTGCATAGACAGCACCGTTTATCACCACGAAAACAGGGATTGATGCAAGCAGCGATAAGCCGTCCTTTGCCGCACCGCACACCGATTGTTTTATGAGGAAACCATCATCCACACCCTCCTGCTTGTACTTTGCCCTCGCCTCGCGAAGCCCGGCAATATCATCCTTCAGAATTGCAATTCTTATGACAGCGAACATGAAGAACAGTGCCGCCACAAAGCATCCGTACATAAAAATCTCATGCATTATGGATTTGTACTCATTTTTCAATTCGCCATATCTTGAAGTGTAGCTTCCGCCGTTTCTCACTGCGATTATTGACAACTGCTGCGCTATAAATTCCGCATCCCTGTAATTATCAAATATAAATTCCGCCTGCGTATATTTAAAATCCTTCCCGTCAGCAGCCGCAATCCGCTCTCCGAGTGCTTCGGAGCCATATATTGTGTAATAACTTCCACCATAAGGTATATCGTCCGACACATTTGCCGAAGTGCCGACAGCCGCGGCCTCAACATCTATATCACCCGATGCTGTCGGAATATGAATTACCGTCCCTGCCATGAGCGATGAATCCGTCTCCTCCGTGTTAAACAGCACCAACACCTGCTCCCCGCTCTCGAATTTTTTGCGGTCTGCGCCATCCCACCTGATATTCTTGGAAAACGCCCCCCAGACATCATCATAATTGCTGCAATAGATTTCCGTAAAAAGCTCCCCATACTTGTCGTCATACTGCCAATAGCCGTTCTCTGTTCCATAAACCTTGGTTACCTCACTTACAGCCTCCTTATAATACTCTGACTGCTCCATTCCTGCCCACGCAAGCTTATGGGTCGACACCTTCGCATTATAGTTAAGCACACTGACTCCCTCTACAAGCTCTATGCTCTTGAGCGCCGTTTTCGTAAAGCCCTCATCCGTATCATAAAACGCGGCATTGGTCGACATCACCATCCCGGTCTCTTTGTCCTCGTAATCAATCTGATAGCTGAAGTCCGAAGGCATGTCGATTGTGAAATCATTCACGGAACTTTTAAAGCTTTTATAATAGGATATATCCTTGTAAATTTTGGTGAAGCTGTACAGCACCACACTGCACACCGCAATTCCTATCACCCTCAAAATAATCGTTCTTACCGGATGAAGTGCGTTCTGCCGCTTTGCCGCATAAGCCGGGGTTATCATCCTTCCTCCCCTGCCGCCATGTATCCTCTTTCTCAGGCGTTTTGCCCTGCGCGCACTTATTTTACCCTCTCCCTGCACCATGCGTCTGCTCATAAGCGTGGTCTGTGAACCTAGAACAGCCACAAGCATCGTGAGAAGAACAACTCCTGCAATCCGCAGCAGCAGTCCCACATCAAAGGTGAAAAAGTATTCTATATCCGCCGCCCTGCTCACAAAAATCACAGCCCCGGCACATATCAGGTACGCCCCAAGCACGCCCACCGCTGCCGCTGGGAGCATGGTAAACACGCTCTCCTGAATTGAGAAGGCTCTTATCTGTCCCTTGGATGCACCTATGCACCTCATAAGATAATACGCACTTTTTCTTCGTCTGTTTTCCTGAATTATTATGTATACCATCGCACCGCAGCCGACCACCATGACGGATATTAAAACCCATACATTCGTTACCTCGCTGTCCCACAGCACAGCATCATACACCTTGGAATTGTAGGACAGAGTAACATCATCCGCCGCGAGCGTCCTTGCAAATTCAGGATTCACATCCGCATATTCGCTTTTAAGACTGTAAAATCCAAAATGGATTTTCTGTGCGTCAAGCGTGGCAAAATCCTCCGACGACACAATCATGCCCGGCATGCCTGAGCCCGCCGACCACATATCGAGATAATTGTACAGAATACCCGTGACTACATATTGCTTAGTATGATACTCCTGACTCATGTTTTTTTCATGGAGCTCACTGCTATCGTAATACTTTCCGTAGCAGACCTCTATCTGCTGTCCGAGCTCATACGATAGTCCAAGCCTTTCGAGTGCCCCGAGCGTGAGTGCTATCTCGCCCTCGTTCTCAGGCATCCGCCCGTCGAATATCCTCACACGCCCTATATCGGACATATTATCGGGAAGTGTTCCAATATACATACCTGTGTCATTTGACAGTTCATCACCGCTGTCATTAAAATACACATGCACACCTCCGAGCACCTCTCCCGTCTTTTTTACATACGGATGCAGCTCCTCCGGTGCTGTAGTAAAGTATGACTGTTCAAGTATCCAGCTCCCGCACAGCCTTATATTCCTCTGCTTCTCATACTCCTCCATCTGACTCTGATACAGCAAAAAGGCGGCAAGAAAAAAGCTCACAAGAAATACAATAACCGATACTCTCACAAGCTCTTTTCTTCTCCGCCGTCTGCTGACACTGATTAAGTCCATATCTCATGCTCCTCTCTAATTATGTATAACAGCTTTCCTGTCTTTATACTTAGAGCATACACTATATTTCTTACAGGACTCTTACAGCTTCACCGATTTTTATTTTTTCTTTCACATCATATATAGGAAGCATAATCTTTATCATACAGCCCGTATCACCATCGTCACTGTGTACCACAATGTCTCCTCCATGTGCCTTCACAACCATATATGCAAGATTTAAGCCTATCCCCGTGCTGTCCTCTCTCGAGCTCTCGCCCACATAGTAGCGCTCAAACATTCTCGATATCTCATCCTTTTTCACTCCCGGACCTTCGTCCGTTATCGTAAAGCTCACCATGTCACTTCGACATGCTCCACTTAATACCACCCTGCCATACTCAAGTCCGTTGGACACGATATTATTCAATGCCTGATAGAGCCACTCCTCATCCGCATCTATCATGCAAGACGGCATATTCTCAACAATAAGACCGTCATTTTCGAGTTCAAGTCTCTTCACCAGTGATGCCGCATCCATTCTCCGCTTGTTAAAATGCAGCTTCCCAACACGAAGTCTGGCGGAATTTAACAGCATCATCAAGAGCTCCTTCATGTGCTCTATGTTGTCAATGCACTTCTCCCTGAGTCTCTCATCATGCTCTCTGTCCTCGCCGTCCATCAGCTCGAGATTTACCATCACAGCCGCGAGCGGGGTTTTAAGCTGGTGCGTGACATTCTCCATAAACACCTGAATATCCTGCTGACTGTCCTCATAGTACTTTTCCTTTGCGCGTGCATCCTCCGTAAGCCTGTTTATAGTGTGCTCACTTTCCATGTCAGCCATCCCCTGATGCCTTCCACTAATCACCACAAGACACACGATTCCGCACAGGATAACTGCTGCCGCGCATCCGAGCACAGCAACCGCCCCATATACATTCAATCTGTTCCACAGACGGAAGGCTTCTCCTGTGTAGCCAAGACTTTTTGCAGCCTCCACGCCCGCTGCCTTCTCATCACGTCCCGTGAACATACCTCTAAGCAGCTCATTTGCCGCATTTTCGTCGTATTCATACACAATTCCGACCATGTTCTGAATCTGCCCTGTATAAAACTTTAACATAAAAAGCATGCCGCCAAGAGCCAGCGCTCCCATGCAGCATGCAAGTCCTATTACCGCAATATCAAAATGCCTGTATCTTCCGCTCATCATCCGTCCTCCCGCTCATTCCATCTGTATCCGATTCCTCTTACCGTGTCTATGTACTCCTTATCCTTCCATCTTCCGAGCTTCTTTCTGAGACGGCTTATCTCCACCGACAATGCTTCTCTCAGCCTCCTGCACGCTTCCGCACGCAGCTACCGCATATCCGTCCCTTGTGAGAAGCTCGCACAAGCCATCCCTTATGTCCCTCTCATCCTCAACAACAAGAATCTTCCCCCTGCTCATGGGTGGTCTCCCTTCAGCGTGATAATATATTAATTATATTAATTCTCTATTATACTCTTCCAAATCCTCTGCGAATATATTTTTTTTCATAAATGTATTCACACTTTCATCATTTTCAGCTATCAGTAATATATACATGCCATCCCATGCCACGATTTCCGAAACTGCCAGCGGATGTTGTACGCTAATCGGACTTTTCCAAAACCCCGTATATCCATCCGCATACGGATAATCGTATTTCAACACCTCATCCATGATTTCGGATATTTCCCTGTCTGCGGGACAACATTCAATATTGGTTATAATACAATTACATTTATCAAAATCATTTATGCAGTCAAACACCTCTATTAATGAGTTCTTATCATAATTTATTATACAGCCCTTCACACCAGTCCTCCTTAGTGTATACATATTGACTCTCTTGTGCTCATTATATCATATAATTCCCAGTTCAACGCAATAATGGTATGGCAGTCCTGCGATTTAACGACAGTTTTAGCAGGATGCCATACCATTATACGTTGAACGTCCGTTGAATTATATTTATTATTACATCCAGTTATTGTTCTTCCTGAAGCTCCCCGCCATGATAACGCAGTCCACTCCAAGCAGAATGAGATACGTTCCTATAAGCACCGATGCCGAGAACAGTGCTATCGCCGGTGATAATATCATGAGTATTCCCAATACAATTCCGATAATGTTGAGCACAAGCGAGAAGATGTAATACACTCTTCCCGCGCCGATTCTTACGAGCGGGAGATGTGACAGTCTCGATATGCTGTGTGCGATGAACCATATCGGTATAAGCATAACGATTATAAGCTGTCCCGCATTCGGATACATGAGAAGCATCGCTCCTGCAAGTACGCTCATTACACCTGATACGAGTGCGAGCACAGGTCCGAAGCCCGTGTATTTTTCCATCTTGACATAGAAGATAATGTCAGCGATACCTGTAACTATCGCCATGACACCGTATATGACTGAGAAGCCCCAAAATACTCCTGTCGGACAGATAAGTGTGACTATTCCGAGCACAATGAGAAGTATGCCCTCTATCAGTTCAAGCCATTTGCAGCGTGAGTATTCTTTCATGCCTGCTCACCTGCCTTTCCGGTGCCATTGTTAAGAATGTTCATGAACTCCTCTCCGGTAATGGTCTCTTTCTCATACAGATACATCGCAAGCTCATCAAGCTTAGCCCTGTTGTCCATTAGGAGCTTCTTCGCCTTCTCATGCTGACGCTTTACAAGCTCTACAACCTTCTTATCAATCTCCTTCTGTGTGTCTGCGGAGCAGCTAAGAGAGGTATCGCCACCGAGATACTGGTTCGTGACAGTCTCCATCGCAACCATATCGAACTCTTCACTCATTCCGTATCTGGTAATCATCGCACGCGCAAGCTTCGTCGCCTGCTCTATATCGTTGGATGCGCCAGTGGTTATCTCATTAAAGACAACCTCCTCCGCTGCACGTCCTCCCGTGAATGTCGCAATCTTGTTCTCAATCTCCTTCTTGTTCATGAGATACTTATCGCCCTGCTCAACCTGCATTGTGTAGCCGAGCGCACCCGATGTACGCGGAATAATGGTAATCTTCTGAACCGGAGCAGAATTGGTCTGGAGTGCCGCAACAAGCGCATGTCCAATCTCATGATACGACACAATCTTTCTCTCCTCATCTGAGAGAACGGCGTTCTTCTTCTGATAGCCGGCGATTACAACCTCAATGCTCTCTTCAAGGTCTGCCTGAGTCACGACTGTTCTGTTGTTTCTTACGGTTCTAAGAGCTGCTTCATTTATAATATTGGCAAGCTCCGCGCCCGATGCGCCCGATGCAATTCGCGCTATCGTGTGGAAATCCACATCATCGGAGAGCTTAATCTTTCTTGCATGAACCTTGAGTATCGCCTCACGTCCCGCAAGGTCAGGAAGCTCAACAGGAACACGTCTGTCGAAACGTCCCGGTCTTGTAAGTGCAGGGTCAAGTGACTTCGGACGGTTCGTAGCGGCAAGAATGATAACGCCGTTATTTCCCTCGAAGCCATCCATCTCCGTGAGGAGCTGGTTTAAAGTCTGCTCACGCTCATCATTTCCGCCGAGCTGACCGTCTCTCTTCTTTCCGATGGCATCAATCTCGTCGATGAACACAATACAAGGAGCCTTCTCCTTTGCCTGGCTGAAAAGGTCACGAACCTTCGATGCTCCCATTCCTACGAACATCTCAACGAATTCCGAACCCGATATTGAGAAGAACGGAACATTCGCCTCACCTGCTACTGCCTTGGCAAGCATTGTCTTACCTGTTCCCGGAGGGCCTACAAGAAGAAGTCCCTTCGGCATCGAAGCACCTACATCCGTATATTTTGATGGATTGTGAAGATAATCAACTATCTCGGCAAGATTCTCCTTCGCCTCGTCCTCACCTGCAACATCCGAAAAATGTATTCCTTCCGTGGACTGCACATATATCTTGGCATTGCTCTTTCCCATGCCGAACGCCATGGAATTCTTTCCTCCGCCCATCTGCTGCATGAGCTTTCTCGACATATACTGACCGAGAACTATGAAAATTACAAGCGGCAGAATGCCCGTCACAAGAAAGCTGATAAGCGGCGAGGTCGTCTTTTCAATCTCCTTTGTGAAGCTCGCCCCTGCATTGTAAAGGCGCTCCGTGAGATTAGGATCGTCCATCGCTCCCGTCTTGTAGATTGCGGTGTTATCCTTGTCGGTAAACACGATTTCCGAATTGCCGACCTCGACCTGACCTACATTCTTTTCCTCAATCATTCTCATAAATGTGCCATAGTCCACCTCAGTGACCTGACGTTCCATAAGAATAGGGGATACAATAAGATTAAACAGAATTAAAAGTAACAGAACTATGCCGTAATAGAATATCAACGGCTTCTTAGGTGACTTGATTTCCTTCATGCCATATTCCTCCTGCAGTAAAATTAGTGACTTTTGTTCATTTACTCTATTGTAGCACCAATTTTATTAAGATTCTACGGACAAAGATTAAGGATTCATAACCAAAATATTAAAAAATAAATCCCACATCATAGTTTCAAGCTATCGCAATCGCATGTAAACATGTATTTTTATATATCTTATTTCAATGCTATACTTCACACAAAGCATCATTCACAGCGGTTCTTGTCAATGATATTCGCAATCCGCTTCGCTGCTTGCTCATATAAAATCCATATACCCATAACAGGAGGTACAGTATGCAGACATCCATAATCGGTTATCCGCGTGTAGGCTCATTGCGCGAGCTCAAATTTGCCACGGAAAAGTACTTTAAGAAAGAAATCACTGTCAACGAGCTTTACGGTACAGCCAAAGGAATCCGCAGACAGCAGTGGCAGCTTCTATATGCGTCAGGGCTTGATTTCATCCCATCGAACGATTTTTCCTTTTATGACACGACACTCGACACAGCGGTTCTTTTTAATATAATTCCTGACCGCTATAGGGAGCTTAACCTTCCGGAAATCGACACCTATTTTGCGATGGCGAGAGGCTATCAGGGCGATGCCGGAGACGTCAAAGCACTCGCCATGAAAAAGTGGTTCAACACCAACTATCACTACATGGTTCCAGAGCTTGACGACAATACCGAAATCAGGCTTTCCGGCAATAAACCGTTCAACGAGTTCAGTGAAGCCAAGTCATTAGGCATCCTGACCAAGCCAGTGATTTTGGGGGCATTCACGCTCTTAAAGCTCATACGATACACGGGGCATCGCACAGCAGCCGACTGTGTTGATGCCATATCGAATGCATATTGCGAGCTTATCACCCGCTTTGACAGACTCGGTGCCTCATGGCTTCAGTTTGATGAACCATATCTGGTACACGACTTAAGCCCTGAAGATACTGCGCTGTTTGTCCAACTGTATAAAAATATCCTGCACAATAAAAGCGGACATGACATTAAGATACTTTTACAGACTTATTTCGGAGATATACGCAACTGCTACAATGAAGTGTGCTCTCTTGCTTTTGACGGAGTAGGACTTGATTTTCTTGAGGGAAAGCAGACACTTGAGCTGGTGGAAAAGAACGGCTTTCCGCAGGACAAGCTTCTCTTTGCCGGAATTGTAAACGGAAAGAATATCTGGAGAAACGACTATGCGAAGTCATTGAAGATAATTGATTTTCTCACATCAGAGGGCATCAACACCGTGCTTAACACCTCATGCTCACTTCTTCATGTCCCATACACGCTTATCAACGAGAATAAGCTGCCTGACAGGTACAAGGAGCACTTTGCGTTTGCACAGGAAAAGCTCAGTGAGCTTGGTGAACTTAAAACACTCTGCGGCTGTGCGGATGAAACCAACGACGATGCGTCAAAAGCCTACGCCGGCAATCCTCTTTTCACAGCCAATCAGAAGCTCCATGCATCAAGACCTGACAAGGACAACGAGGCTGTAAAGACAAGGCTTGCAAAAATTAAGGAGAGCGATTTTACGAGACTTCCCGCTTTTGCGGAGCGCGAGAAGCTTCAAAAGGAGGTATTCGCCCTTCCGTTCCTACCAACCACAACCATCGGTTCATTCCCGCAGACTGCCGATGTCAAGGTGAAACGCTCAGCTTTCAAAAAGGGCACTATAGATAAGACTGAGTATACAGCCTTCAACCGCCGCAAGATTGCCGAATGCGTGAAGCTTCAGGAGGAGCTTGGGCTTGATGTTCTTGTACATGGAGAATATGAGAGAAATGATATGGTGGAATACTTCGGCGAGCAGCTTGACGGATATCTTTTTACCGAAAAGGCATGGGTTCAGTCCTATGGCACGCGCTGTGTAAAGCCGCCGATTATCTGGGGCGACATCTCGCGCAGCCACCCTATGACCGTTGAGTGGTCGGTATATGCTCAGAGCCTCACCTCAAAGCCGATGAAGGGAATGCTCACAGGTCCGGTCACGATACTCAACTGGTCATTCCCACGCGAGGACATCCCTATGAAGGAGAGCACATACCAGCTTGCACTCGCCATACGCGACGAGGTTCTCGACCTTGAAAAGAACGGCATCCGCATCATACAGATTGACGAGGCTGCGCTCCGCGAAAAGCTTCCGCTCAGAAAGAGCGACTGGTACAGCGAATATCTCGACTGGGCAATTCCTGCCTTCAATCTCGTCCACAGCGGTGTGAAGCCTGAGACGCAGATTCACACGCACATGTGCTACAGTGAATTTACCGACATAATAAAAGCCATCGATGACATGGACGCTGATGTGATCACCTTTGAGGCATCGCGCTCAGACCTTCTCATCCTCGATGCACTCAATGAGAACGGTTTCAGAACCGAGGTAGGTCCCGGAGTGTATGACATACATTCTCCGCGCGTTCCTTCCGTCGATGAGCTTAAAGAAACCATCTTAAAGATGTTAGAAAAAATAAGCCCACAGAAGCTATGGATAAACCCGGACTGCGGACTCAAGACAAGAGGTGTCCCTGAGACTGTCGCAAGTCTCAGAAACATGGTCGAAGCCACTGCTTTAATCAGAAAAAGCTTCCTATAAGCATCTCATATTACAAGGAGCATCCACCTAAAAGGCGGATGCTCCGTTATAAAGCCAAACGCTCTATTCAACTTCAATTCTTCTGTGCTCTCGCATCATCAATGTAATGTGCAACAATGTCAGCAGTCGCTTCAACTCCGAGCCTGCTGTTGATGCAGATGTCGTAGTTTCTCGAGTCGCCCCACTTGCCCTGACAATATGTGTTGTGATAGGACTTTCTCTTCTTATCCTGCTGCTCAATAAGCTTCACAGCCTTATCCCTGTTCGTCTGATAGCGCTCCATAATTCTGTGAATCTTATTCTCCATGTTTCCGAGTACGAAAACAGTGATAAGATTCGGATTACCCTTTAAGACCTCCTCCGCGCATCTTCCGACAATGACGAAGGACTTGCCCTCGTCAGCCATGCCCTTCAGGTACTTAAACTGCATCCATGCAAGATTCTCCTCAGGAGATGTGCTGAAGCCTCTAACCGACCTTGTAAAAAATGAAGACTTTGATTTCTCGTCATACTTTCCGAGAGCCTGCGCATCAAGATTCTTCTGATTCGCAATATCCTCAAGCAGATTGCTGTCATATAGAGGGATATTGTACTTCTCAGAAAGAAGCTGTGCCACTGCGTGACCGCCGCTTCCGAACTCACGGCTTACTGCAATAATCAGTTGTTCACCCATATAAATGCCTCCTCTTCGCATCATTGCATCTGCAAAACTGCGGCTTTTGAATAGTAATATTTTACATTAAAATACCTGTTTTTGTAAATAGTTTTCTTATAATTCTTTAAATTTTCTATAAATTGTCCTACTGTTCAAAAGCATAGACCTTTTACAGGTATCTCACATATATACTTACCATTGATATGAGAATTACAATGATTGTCGCAGGAACTGCTACCTTGCAGTACTTGCCCCATGTGACAGGATAACCCTCTCTTGAAGCGATTGAGGTTCCTACTACGTTGGCAGAGGCACCGATTGGTGTTGCACTTCCTCCGATATCGGTTCCCATTGCAAGCGTCCATGCAAGAACCGAAAGGTCTGCACCTGTTGTCGCTGAAAGTGTCTTTATAACCGGAATCATTGTTGCCGCAAACGGAATGTTGTCGATAAATGCACTCGCAATGGCTGATACCCAGATAATAATTGCTATCATTACCATTATATTTCCGCCGCTGACCTTTCCGATGAACTGTGCAAATACTTCAAGAATGCCTGTCTGCTCAAGTCCTCCGACTACAAAGAAGAGTCCGATAAAGAAGAGCAGTGTCTTATAGTCAACGCCCTTAAGTATTGCCTTTATATTCTTTCCTGATGTGAGAAGCGTTATGAGTGCAATAAATGTACCGATAAACGCAACCGTAAGTCCCGTCTGTGCATGTGTGATAAGAAGTGCAACAGCAATAAAGAATATAACAGTGCTGATTGCAAATGCCTTCTTGTCCGTGATTGCTGACTTAGGTGACGGCATCTTGGATATATCCGCATCCCCGCCTGCCTTGCCGAGCTCCTTGCGGAAGCACAGATAAAAATATGCGACTATAACAGCAAGTGATATTACAGCCATAAGTCCCGTATTGGTCACGAAATCGGCAAATGAATATCCCAGTGATGTACCTATAATAATATTAGGCGGGTCACCACACATTGTCGCGGAACCTCCGAGGTTCGCACAGAATATCTCCGACAGAATAATCGGAACCGGGTTGAACTTAAGAAGCTGTGCAAGCTCAACCGTAACAGCCGCAAGGAAAAGGATAACGGTTATACTGTCGATAAACATGGCAAGCACGAATGACATTACCATAAATGTAAGGAAAATCGGGATTACCTTATACTTTACAAGCTTTGCAATCGTCATGCAGAGCCAGCGGAAGAATCCCGCCTTCGCCATTCCTTCCACCATTATCATCATTCCCGCAAGGAATATAATGGTCGCCCAGTTCACTCCACCGGTGCTCTCAGACGAACTTCCGGCTTCATACCAGAACCCAAGCGTAAATATGTTTCTAACATTAAGTGTCTCTGTAAAGGCACTCATGCTGTGCATGGACAAACCGAACACAAAAACCGCTGTAGCAAGTCCGCAGCACAATGTGACAATACATTTTTCAATCTTGTCCGTGATAATCAGCACAAACATCACTATAAAAATGGTGAGTGCCAAAATCTTTGCTATCATCATAGCTCTTTCCTCCGTTAAATCTAAAAGTCTTACCGAGCTATTATACACTAGCAGACCGGTAATGTCACGTCAGAATAAATTTTTTTTACCGTTTATTTTCCACCTTTGGTGTTATCTTCTCTCTTACGCTTTCTCTCCTCCTCCGTATTTGGCAGGCTCTTGTAGTCCCCCGACTTCTTGTATTCGTCAAAGGCATCATCGTAGGCGGCTCGCAGCTCCTGCCTTGCAGGATCATCCTCAGATATTCTCGACACCTTATCAAGATATACGTCCTGAGCCTCCTCCTTAGACTTACAGTTCTTAAGCTGTGTCTCAAGTGCCTCCCTCTGTGCCTGAACCCTCGCAACCTTCATATACGTCACGGGATCATACTGCCTCAGATACTGCATTTCATCCGGTGTCAGCTTCTTTCCGCTCTGTATCTTGGCATAGAGCTTCTTAACGAACCTTTCTTTCTGTTCATCAGTCATTCCGGCTGTCGGATCAAGATAATCCTTCACAGCCACGCGAAGCATATTCATCCTCGAATCATATGTCGCCTGTCCTGCCGCCTCCGCACTGCAACTGCTGTCCGCACCATTTCCGAGCGCGGTCTTTATCTTGTCAAATGCAGTCTGCTTATCTCCTGTGATATTCGTCTTTAAGGTCTTTAAATTTACATATACGTTCTGTGGCATAAGGTTCCTCCTATAAAAAACGGACAGCACCAATACATCATGCTGTCCGTAGCGTTCTTATACATCCGTGTATATATGCATGTCAGTTTTCTCCTGCCATGCATAATATATATCGGATGTTATATTCGTAAGCTTATATTAATTTTGACAATAAATGATATTTGCAATCCGCTCCGCTTCTCTGTCAATACTGTTTTCTCCTCATAACTCTCATGCTGCACATGACAGATACGGCAAGAATTATCATCGTAACCACTGCTGCTCCAATCACTCCATACAACGGCTTTATCCCGTCAACCGCTTTTATGACCTCTGCCGCCTTCTGCTCCACATCACCGATAACTCTGTCCATCGCATACACACTTGCAATTACGGCACCAATCACAACCATAATAAAGATTCTTGATTTTGAATTTCCGAACTTAAGCTGTACGGGTATAAGAAATGATTCTATAATCACAATAAGCGGCAATACCGCAGCAGCAGTTATGAGCATATCCGATGTCACTACAGCAGTTTCTCTTATTCCGGTGCCGATAAGGAAAAATACCATTGTGACCACTCCTGCCGCAATTCCGCCTGCTGTGCAGAACATATACTTCTCATACACATAATCCTTATATGTAACCGGAAGTGTCATGATATAGCCGTATCCGTTGTCAGCCTCATCAAAGCTTATCGTGCTCACCGAAAATATTGTCCCGAATATAGTCATATATGGCAGAACCATATCAATACTTCCCGAAAAACTCATCATGAGTGCCATAAAAGCAACCACTATCACCATCTGTTTATTTCTCAAAATCAGTCTGATATCTTTCTCAAAAAGTCCTGCCATCACATTTTTCCTCCCGAATACATAAGAATCAAGTCATCAATTCCACCTTTTTCAACAACCATACCCGGATAATTCTCCACATAGAACTGCTTCTCATTTGTGAAGCATGAATATCCGAAGCTTTCCTTATTGGTCTTTAAAATATATGTCTTGTCGAGTTTTTCATAGGCAGCTTCATCAACCTTAAGCACCGCATATTTGTCAAGAAGTACATCTGTATCCTCGTGAAGCACCACATTGCCATCATGAATCATGTATATGTCATCGCATAATCCTTCAAGGTCAGTTGATATGTGGGACGTGATTAATATGCTGCTGTCAGGTCTTTTTTCCATATAATCACGCAGCATATCTAGGAGCCTGTTTCTTGCGTCAACATCAAGCCCGGCTGTCGGCTCATCAAGTATGAGAAGCTTTGCATTATGGCTGAGTGCCACCAGCATTCTCAGCTTTGCCCTCATGCCTGTTGAAAAATCCTTTATTTTCTTATCCAACGGTATGTTCATCTTATCACATCGGCTTCTGAACTCTCCTTCATCGAAATCATCATACAGCTTCTTCAATATTCTGATTATGTCCTTCACATTCAGATAAGTCGAAAAACCTGCATCAGAAAGCGTAACACCCAGCTTCTGCTTATCCTTTCCCGTAAGCTCGCACGGCATTTTCCCTAGAACCGTTATACTTCCCGAATCCGGTCTTACAAGTCCGAGTATCAGCTTGATTGCCGTGCTCTTGCCGGCTCCGTTTTTTCCCACAAGCCCCGTAATATAACCTTCCTGAACCTCCATTGATATGTCAAGCTCGAAATTTCCATACCTCTTAACAAGATTATCTGCTTTTATCATACTTCACTCTCCCTATCCTCTACTCATAATCGTTCACTCTTCAATTATTATGGCAAACAACTCCTTAATCTCCTCATCGCTCATCCCGACCGTCCTCGCCTTCGCGACTGCATGGCAGAAATCCTCCTCCACCGCATGCCGTCTGGCTTCCGCGGCAAGCTCCCTGTCCGTCGACGTGACAAAGGTTCCCTTGCCATGGACTGTGCTCACAAAATTCTCCTCCTCAAGCTTATCGTAAGCCTTCTTGACGGTAAGAGCACTTATCTTAAGCTCCCCCGAAAGCGTTCTGACGGAAGGAAGCACTTCCCCCTCCTTAAGTCCACCTGAGATTATCTCATTTTTAATCTGCTCCATGAGCTGCTCATAAATGGGTATCATGGAGGAATTATTAAGTATAATATGCATATTAATCCTCATTTCTGAGCGAAAACAAATTACATGTGTGACGCAGCGCTACGTCACACATATCGCTCAACGTATAAACAGTATATAACAGTTAGCATCTGTTGTCAACTGTTATATACTGTTTATACGTTCAAATTTATTATATAAGACTCAGGTGTCAAAACATGCTTTCACAACTTAAATATGTATATCATGTTATATTTATGCATATCAGCTCCGTTGTACAAAGCAAGTTATTCTAAAAGTCGTGATATGCATAAATATAACATGATATACTCATAAAAATCAGAACTGCATGTTTTGATACCTGAATCTTATATAACTAAAAATCACTATTTTATTCATAACTTGCATATATAGCAACGAAGTATATAATTCTCGGGTTACTATTTACCCGAAGTATATAATTGGTATATAATTATATTGCATATGTATTGCAATATGAATTAATTAGTATTAAAATGTATTAAAAAAGTAAGGAGGTACTGTTATGTCAAGTACGATTCAAGTCCGCGTAGATGATGAATTGAAAACTCAGTCTGACAACCTTTTCCGGGATTTAGGGACTGATACAACCACAGCTATAAGAATGTTTCTTAAACAGGCGGTTGCAGCTAATGGATTTCCGTTTGAGATAAAGCGCATAAAAAATGAAGAATCTACAGCTTATCTGCCACTTTCCGAAGAAGAATTGTTCGCAAAGTTGACAGAGTCACGCGCCCACGCTGAAGCTGGTCAAATCAAAGATGCTGATACTGTGATTTCAAATATGAGGAAAAAATATGGATTATAAAATAGTACTTACTACCGATGCCGAAAGTCAGTTAGATGCTTTTATCAGATATCTGCTTTTCGAAAAGAAAAATGAACAGGCTGCAATGAATCTTTTAAATGACTTTGAAGAAACCAAGAAAAGTCTTGCGATTGTCGCAGAAAAATTACGTTTCTGCGACAATCCAAAACTTAAAGAATTAGGATACCGTCGTATGAATTTTCTGTCACATAAATATTTTATGTTATACAGAATTGAAAATAATCTTGTAATTATAGATAATATTTTTCATGAACTTCAAGATTACGAAGGAAAAATGTTCTAGTATCACAAACGTTGATACACCCGTCATAAGCTCCGCCTGTGTCAAGCTGTTTCTCACATCCTTATCCCCAATTTGCCGGGCTCATTTCCCTATAATACAGCTCAATATCTCCCTGCTCTATATAATGGTCTGC
>CAKRIL010000053.1 GCA_934343915.1 uncultured Lachnospiraceae bacterium
ACAACGGAGCTGATATGCATAAATATAACATGATATACACTTTACCCTATTACACAAAAAAATCCCTGTACACTGAATTAATGTACAGGGATTTCTTATTTTGAATTACTTACTCTTCTTAGCCTTCTTTGTATTGTCAGAAGCCGCATTCTTGTCTGCCTTCGCAGCCTTGTCCTTCTTAGGTGCTCTCGCCTTCTGAACAAGTCCCGCAAGTCCCTTCTTCTTAGGTGGTGCAGGGATTGCTCCACCGCGGACACTCTTAATCTCTGTGATGTAGATTCCGCTGACCACTACCTTACATTCCTTACCTACCGGAAGAATGTCGAACACTGCCGCATCTGCAATGAGGTTCATAGGCTTGCTTCCTCCGCCGACAACTCTTGCCTTTACAATCGGAAACTTAGCACGGCGGGCGTACTTAGGAACCTGATCTGTAACAACCTTCGGAAGATTAGCTTCCGCAATTTTCAATTTCTTTTTGTCAATAATCAGCATTGAGACTGTCTGTGCCGCTGAAGCAAGTGCCTCCTGCTGTGAATTAGCCTTTTTCTGTAATCTGCTGCCTACAATCATGAGCACGATAAATGCAACAAGCACTACCGCAAGAATGGACAGGATTACTATCAACCATGTTGGCATAAAGTACCTCCCTATGTAAAAATGTCATACTCATATATTTTACCATTTTTGATGAGAAATTCAACTGTTTTATAAAGTTTTACATAAATGGCTTACAAATGCTGCATACATCGGTACTATTCAATATTCATCAGTTTTTAGGCTGACAGCTCCTCCGCCATCTTTTCCAGCTCCGCTCTGTTCTCCTCGCTCACGGATGACGTTATCTTAACGGTATTCTCAAGCACTCTCAGCTCCTTGCTCTTCTCAAGCATGGCAGTCATAACCTTGACAGCCATCGGTGCCCATGAGCCATTCTCAATAAAAGCAACTGTTCGTTTCTGATAATTTCTCTCCGTTAAGTGTTCTATGAACGACTTCATATACGGGAATACATCACCATTGTAGGTTGGTGCCGCAAGGACAAGCTTGGAGTACTTAAATGCCTGTGCCACAGCCTCGGACATATCCGTGCGTGCAAGGTCATATGCCACAGCCTCGCAGCCAAGTGCCTTGAGCTTTTCCTCAAGAAGCAAAGCCGCCTCCTTCGTGTTGCCATATATTGATGTGTATGCGATAAGCACACCTTCCTTCTCTGCCTTGTACGATGACCATATATCATAAAGTCCGATGTAATGTGCTATATTTTCGTTGAGAACAGGTCCATGGAGCGGACAGATTATCTCAATGTCAAGCTCTGCCGCTGCTTTTAAGAGCATCTGAACCTGTGCACCATACTTTCCTACTATCCCGATATAGTACCTTCTCGCCTCATCATCCCATTCGGCGTCAACATCCAAAGCTCCAAACCTGCCGAATCCGTCTGCGGAGAACAGTACCTTGGCCCTGCTGTCATATGTGACCATAACCTCAGGCCAATGAACAAACGGTGCAAACACGAAGATGAGCGTATGCTCTCCAAGGCAGAGTGTCTCCTTATTTTTCACTTCAAGCTTGTCAACAATGTTCATCCCGCGGAAGAAGTTTGAGAGCATGGCAAAGGTCTTTGCATTTCCTACAATCTTCACTTCAGGATACACCTCAAGAAATCTTCCGATACTTGCCGAGTGGTCAGGCTCCATGTGTTGTACAATAAGGTAATCCGGTCTTCTGCCGTCAAGTGCCTCCTCAATATTTGAAAGCCACTCGTCAGCAAATCCAATGTCAACCGTATCCATTACTGCAATCTTCTCGTCCATTATGACATAGGAATTATATGATATTCCGTCCTTTACCGTATACTGTCCCTCGAATAAATCAACCTTATGGTCATTAACACCTACATAAATAATGTCATCTGCCACTCTCATAGAAAACCTCCCTAGCGTATAATTGAACTAAAGCTAATCTTTTTCATCATCTATTACCTTAATCACAACATGGCTCTGTGTGGCACAGCTTCCGTTCATCTCTATAGCGTAACTGATATCCACAAGAATCTCGGATTCACTCTCCGTTATACACAAATCCGAGGTATCAATCCCCATCATGAGACTGCCAAACGGCGTATCATAATAGCTTATATTTTTTTCTCCTATTGTAAAAAGCATGTTGGTGGTCACAGGACCTTTTCTGACAATCTCAACCTCGCTCGGTGAAATCTTAATCATGTTGTCGGTCACAACACCGTCGTCAAGGCTTTCCTGATATTTTATATAATGTCTGCCGTTTTTTGAAAAATATCTGCCGGCATGTATCATTTCCACGGAATCGTTGTCGGCTCCGGTACTGTGAAGTCCGGTTATATATAAAATAATATTATCTTTCACTTCTGTCACCGTATCCTAATACTCATCAATATTAATCTGCTTGGTTGTCTTAATATCAAATGGAAGTATCATATTAGCTATGTTCTTGAACTTTTCAGCTGCATCGCTCACATAAAAGCGGTACATAATGCTCGGCTCCTCGACATCACGCACATTCGCAAGCTCTCTCTCCGCGAGCAGACGCTTAAGCTCCAATGCGGTCTCGTATGCAGGGTTCACAAGGTTGACCTTATCGCCCATAATTCGGCCTACCGAGCTTCTGAGAAGCGGATAATGCGTACACCCGAGCACAAGTGTATCAATATCTGCCTGTTTCAAATCCTTAAGATAGCGCTCCAGCACCTGGTCCGTAATCTCATCATGAAGCCAGCCCTCCTCAACGAGGGACACAAGAAGCGGACAGGCTTTTCCTATAACCTCAATGTCCGGATTCTGCTCATGTATAAGTCTTGTATAAAGCCCGCTGTTAATGGTTCCCTCAGTCGCTATGACACCGATTCGCTTATTTTTTGTAACCGATACTGCTGTTCTTGCACCCGGCTTTACAACACCTATTATCGGCACATCTATCTCGTCCTTAATCTCCTCGAGTGCATAAGCACTTGCCGTGTTGCATGCAACCACAATAGCCTTCACGCCTTCATTTATAAGGAAACTAACAATCTGTCTGGCATATCGTATAATCGTGTCCTTCGACTTCGTTCCATACGGAAGTCTCGCCGTATCGCCAAAATACACGATGCGTTCGTTAGGTATCTGCCGAATTATCTCTCTTGCAACGGTAAGTCCGCCGACACCTGAATCAAATACTCCTATCGGGGCATCCTTTTTCATACGCTCCTCCTAAAACCTCTTAAGTGCAAGTTCAATCAGCTCGTCAATAAGTGCATTAACCTTAAGTCCCTTGGCATCCCAAAGCATAGGGTACATGCTGATTGATGTAAATCCCGGAAGGGTGTTGATTTCATTGAACACTACCCTGCCGTCAGGCTGTAAGAAGAAATCAACTCTTGCAAGCCCATAGCCGTCAACTGCCTTGAATATCTCCACTGCATCGCGTCTTATCTCATCCTCCTTGCCCTCAGGGAAGGAAGGATGTGTATCTGTCTTAGACTCTGCATTGGCGTACTTGGCATCATAATCATAGAATGCCGCCTCACCTGCCGGGAGAACCTCACCGACACCTGATGCCACCGGATCGGCTCCGCCTAATACCGCACACTCTATCTCACGTCCGATAATTGCCTCCTCAACGAGAATCTTTCTGTCATGACATGCCGCAAGCTTAAGCCCCTTCACAAGCTCATCCCTGTCCGCTGCCTTGCTCACGCCGCATGATGAACCTGCATTTGCCGGCTTAATAAAAACAGGGTACGGAAGTGCCTTCTCAATCCTTGACACAACACTGTCCATAGCTTCAAGCTCTGCCTTTCTTACAGCCTCATACTTAGCCTGATTAACACCGATACTTGCCGCAATTATCTTTGTAAAAAGCTTATCCATTGATACTCCCGAAGCCACAACTCCGCAGCCCACATACGGGATTCGTGCAAGCTCAAGAACGCCCTGAACAGTACCGTCCTCGCCATACAGTCCGTGAAGCACAGGAAATACAACGTCAACCGGTACTACCTCAGACCTTCCGTTCTTCATGGCTATGAAGCCCTTATGTGTCGTATCAGGCGAGAGAATCATCTCTGTCTCTCCATCCTTCCAGCTTCCGTCCTCAATCGCCCCGGCATTCTCGGTAAGGAGCCATCTTCCCTCCTTGGTAATACCCACAAGGAGCTGCTCATAGCGTTCCTTATCCATGTTATGTATAATCGTAAGTGCCGAACGGCATGATACTTCATGCTCTGATGACTGTCCTCCAAAAAGCACCGCAACCTTAAGCTTAGTCATAATAATTGATTCTCCAATCCGGGCTTGGGTCAAAATACCTGCACCCTATTTAAAAAATTTATTCAAAAAAGTAAAAATCTTAAATTCACATACATATTCCCGCCTGCTGCCGCTGCTGTTCTCATAAAGAAGCTCAAGCTCATCCTCATCAAGCACGGCTTCAAGGTCTCTTTTTGCCTCATCGGACATCACACCGTAGCTCACATCCACAAAGCACAGGCTCGGATATAGAACGCACCACCAGTTCCTGCCCTCAGCAGCACCTATGTCGACGCGGAACGCATCATACACTCCCTGCGGGAATGTCATATCCGCATAGACCTTAACCGGAAAATATGACTTTTCAAAATAAGCTTTTACATTATATTCCTTTTTATGCTCATTGATAACCCCTTTTGCAACATTTTCTATATTTTCTATGTTGTCATTCAGAATTTTCTTCGCCTCAGCCTTGTCTGACACCCCGTACAAAAGCTCACCCATATATTCCACAAGCTCTGCTTTCACCTGCATCTTAAGCTCCTGATCCTCAGGCGTATCACTGTTAGCCCTCACATGAAATCTTATAATCTCCTCGGCAATCTCCTGCTGAAGCTGACCTGCGCTTCTCCCCTGCTTCCCGCCATATGTAAAAAAAACAACCGCACACAGTACCATTATACACCATGCGGCAACACTCCATCTGTCCATGCATACTCCTTTCCGCAAGAGCTCATACCCTCTTACAAAAAGGAGTGTTGCCATTATTGACAGTGCTTAAACCATTATGCTTTTTTTACTTTGATTGACTTAAGGATATTCTCCTCCTGATTCTCCACATGTAGCTTTATTGCAGCCTTAGCTGCGTTCACATCCTGCTTCTGCATTGCCTCTATAATTCTCTCATGCTCCTCCACAAGCCTTGCATGTGTACTCTTATCCTTGATATATTCAAGACGGTAGCGGTACATCTGCTCCCTGAGATTGTTAATCATCTGAATAAGACGCTTGTTGCCGGTCGCCATATATATTATCTCATGAAAAGCAACATCTGCCTCAGCAATCTTAATGAGGTCATCCCCTTCTGAATCCTTTGCAAAACTTTTCGATGCCTTCTTCAGATTCTCATAATCTTCGTCTGTAATATTCTTCATTGCAAGCTCAATCGACAATTCCTCAAGAGCTGTTCTCACCTCAAGAACATCCCTTAAATCCTTCTCGGTAATATCGGCAACCTCGGCTCCCTTTCTCGGAACCATAACGACGAGCCCTTCGAGCTCAAGCTTTCTGATAGCCTCTCTTATCGGAGTTCTGCTCACACCAAGCTTCTGTGCAAGCGCTATCTCCATAAGCCTCTCGCCCGGCTCTAACTCGCCCTTTAAAATAGCATGTCTCAATGTATTGAATACAACATCACGAAGAGGCAGATACTCGCTCATCGTCACCTGAAAATTACTGTCTTCCAACATAATGCTCCTCCATTCTCGCTTCAAAACCTCCGCTGCAGTTCTCTGCAACATAAGCTGTCTTTACCCTGCTGTCCTGTCTGAGAATCTGATTACATCTCTCAGCCTTTTCTTTGTTATCAAAAATACCGAACACAGTAGGCCCGCTTCCGCTCATAAGTGCATTGAGAGCCCCGCACTCACGCATCTTCTTCTTGATTCCCTCAATATCCGGATATTCAACCGCCGTCACTGTCTCAAGGACATTTGACAGTCTCGCTGCTATTCCCTGCACATCATCCGCATCTATCGCAGCCATTATTCCGTCTATGTCGGGATGCTCCGTCCTCTCATCAAGCACCAGCTTCTCATACACCAGCTTAGTCGACACGGAAAAAGGCGGCTTCGCAACGACAAAGTAACAATCCGGGCAATTCTTAAGTCTTGTCAGTTTCTCGCCTATTCCTTCTGCAAGAACCGTTCCGCCCATAAGACAGTACGGGATATCAGCGCCGAGCTTTACGCCCCTTTTCATCAGCCCGTCAAGGTCAATTCCAAGCTTGAAGAGCTTATTGATTCCGTATAACACCGCCGCCGCATCTGCGCTGCCGCCCGCCATTCCCGCCGCAACCGGAATGAACTTGTACAGCTCTATCTCAACTCCGTCCTTAATATTGAATTCATCCATCAAAAGTGCCGCAGCCCTGTACGCAAGGTTCCCCGTATCTGTCGGAAGATACGCAAGGTTGGACCTGACAGATATACCTGCCTCCCTCTTTCTGCGAATGAAAATCTTATCGAACAGATTAATATTCTGCATAATCATGCGCACGTCATGATATCCGTCCTCTCTGCGCCTGAGCACATCGAGACCTAAGTTGACCTTCGCGTACGCTCTAAGTCTGATTTCGTTCATGTTGACCTCACATAATTCCACAATGCGGATGCAAAAAAATGCTTAAATTAATTTACCTGATTCGGTATCAAAACATGCTGTTATACTCTTGTATGTATAATAGAATTATATTTATATATATCAGCTCCGTTGTCCGAAGCAGGTTGTTCTAAGGACTCTGATATAATTTATGTCTCCATACGCCATCGATGCCAAACGCCCATCCGTGGGCTATGGCATCTAAACCAACATCCGTGTTGGTTTTGGCTGTGAATCTGACAGAGTTCTAAGAACAACCAAGCTTCTACCAAAAGTCGTGCTATATATAAATATAATTCATTATACTATATGAGACTTTTCTGTCTGTTTTGATACCGAATATGCTTTATAGCTTCATCAATTTTTTGTTGCGCTTGCATTGTGTACTGTATTTTGAATTTTGTATACAATCCATAACTTATATTATATACAATCAATTCTTACAAATCAACCCCAACCGATAATTTGTACCACCGTTTAATATAAGCATCCTTTAACAGTTCCTTGTCTGTCTCCACCAACTTTACAAACAATCCGGTTAGTCCATCATACTTTTCATAATCACCGGCATCATACAGTTTCCAATTAAGCTGTTCCAACGTCCAGTTACTCTTAATCGAATTGTGAAGCATGGGAGTTGTTGCCCAGTTCTCCATTGAATCTGCACCACCTAATGCCACAGGATATATGTGGTCCACAGTTGGCACGAACTCCCAATAAGCATTATGACACTCTTCCATTTTCCAATGTGCATGGTATGGAAATGTCTCCGGCATATAGTAAGATAAAATCTTCAATATTCCCGGATTCACAAGCCTCTGTCCACTATATCTGTCAATAAATCCATCTCGAATAAATTGAGCCATTTTCTCTTTGTCAGTATAATTACGACCTTGTGCAGTCAGCTTATGAAACGGATATTCTGTTTCTACCATTATCCTTGCCCCCGCAATATTATGTTTTAGAAGCTTTTGGGCTGCTTGTTCAATAACATCTATTTTCTCCATAATTTCTCCATTCACACTATTACATTAGACATTTGCTATTCTTAAACTCTGGTATAGTTACCTTAAGTCAAATTATATACTCATTTTTTCAGGAATGATACCGATATATAATATAGATAATCGTAAAGCATATTTAATAATTAACAGTTGTGCTGTTTTACTATATTGCAAGCCGGGTACTTTACTGCCGTCGGTGCTTAGCGGCTGTACCTTCAGCCGCTTATGCAGCCGTTACGTGCAGTAACGTAGCGAGAGCGTGCCCGGCGGTAATATAATAAAACAGCACAACGTCCGGAATTAATAACTAAATTTTACGATTATAATATATTTTCTTGGAAAGGAGTCCATATTAATGAGTGTAAACGGAATTACATCAAACAGTTATGACAACCGCACATACGGTACAACATCTAAGACAGACAAGAATACACAGAGCACAACGACCGAATCTAAGAAGAGTACATCCTTCACAAAGGATGCCGCTGTATACGAGGCTTCCGGCACGACAAATGCCAAGGCTAAGAGCAACGCCGCAATCGTAGCTCAGATGAAGCAGGATCTTGCAGAGCGCACTTCCAAGCTTACCTCTCTTGTATCTGACATGTTCTTAAAGCAGGGAAAGACCTTTGCGTCAAGCTCTGATATGATTAAGGCTCTTGCCAACGGCGAACTCCAGGTTGATTCAGCTACGGCAGCACAGGCAAAGGAGGATATCTCCGAGGACGGCTACTGGGGCGTTAAGCAGACCTCTGACCGTATCTTTGATTTTGCCAAGGCTCTCTCAGGCGGAGACAACGACAAGATGCAGAAGATGCTTGAAGCCTTTAAGAAGGGCTATGAGAAGGCAACAGGAGCTTGGGGTAAGGAGCTTCCTTCAATCTGTAAGGATACTTATGACGCAGTTGAAAAGAAGTTCGACGAGTACTTTAACAAAGACAACTCAGAAGAATAATCATAATCTTTTAAGTACAGCATATTATCTGCAGAACAAAAGAAACGGCTGGCACAGTTCACATTATGCGTCAGCCGTAAATTCAAATACCGCCATTGTATGACCGGTATCATTATTAAAAGCAATCGTTGTAACCGCCGCATTATCGTGACGGTCTTTTTTTATAATCGGGTATACCATGCTGTCAGCCTTGACCTGCTCCTTGAATTCTGCCCGAAGCCCGCGGCAATTCTCATTGTCCGCTCCGCTTATCCGCATTGCGAACTCGGTGAGGCGCACGTTGTTGGCGTGACCGTTGGTGTCTAACAGATACGCTTCTATTTTGCACGGAGGCATTGCAGCAGCGTCTGATGGAAGCTTAATTCTCCTTGAAGCTGCCGTAACCGTCGGCATATTGATTCCGAACGGCTCTATCCTATGGTCAAAATCCTCATTCAGCCACACACCGCTTCCGTTAGTCTGCTCCCCCGTGATATTCTCAGGCACAACCGGTTCCTGCCTGTCAATGTTCATGTACACCCACATAGTGTCCCCGAGTGCAAGGCAGTTGCCGCCCGCATCATACATTGCTATGCTCTTGTGTGCAAGTGATGCGCGCATATCATATATGCAGGTTGCAAGTCTTATCCGCTCGCCCGCACGCGGCATTCTGAATGCATTAATCTGCCACGACAGAAGATACCATGTGCATCTTGTCCTCTTCGTATACTCAAGCCCGAAGCCTCTGTCAAGTGCGTGTGCATATCCCACATCCTGAAAAAGACGCAGCAGCCCATTCATGGACATAACGCCGTTTCGCTCTGTCTCGCTGAATCTCACGCTGCATGACGTTTCATACATCAGACATTGCCCCTTTCATTCTCCCAAAACTTCTTAAGCAGAAGCTTAAACCTTCTCTCGTTAAAAGGTGCCTCCCGAAGCTTAAGTATTGTCTCCTCAGTAAGCCCGCCGGTTGACGCAAGCTCTTTTCCCGCATCGACATATTTTTCAAGGTATACCTCCATCCGCTCATGAAGCTCAGGAACTGACAGAGTCTTTCCCTGCGGGCATAAAAGCGCATAGTAATTGCCCGGACCGCATATGCAGTCATACTCCTTTAAAAGCGGGTCATATATGAGATCCGTCTGTGCATATCCGCATGTGGACACGATGATGAACTTCTTGCCGCTCAGTCCACCGCGTATTCCGTGAAACGGCTGTCCCACAACAGGAGCCTGTCCTTCATAGGTACACATCATGGAGAGCATTCTGTCAGTGAACACCTTCATGATTCCCGGCATGCCGAAAAAATATAACGGATAGCTCTCTATTATCACATCTGCCGCAAGAATCTTTTCCTTAAGCATCGGAATGTCGTCATTCTTTATGACACACTCGCCCTCCGTGCGTCCCCAGCAGCTTAAGCATCCAAGACATGGCGTGATTTTACAGTCACTTATATTGATTTCCTCGACCTCGCAGTCGCCCGCCGCCCTAAGACCATCCACGAACTTGTGTGCAACCCTTATGGTGCAGCTCTTCTCCCTGCGCGGGCTGCCATTTAAAAGAAGTACTTTCATAGCTCAATCCCTTCGCATTTTCCGATTCTGCGGTATCTTCCGTATCTCTCAAGCACAAGCTGCTGCTCAGGCACATTCATGAGCTCGGACAGCTTCTCAATAAGATCTTCCTTAAGCTCATCCATGAACGGCTCAAGCGCACACTCAGGCTCGCCGAAGTTCTCCGGCTCCGGGATTACCTTCTCGATAATCTCAAGCTTTAAGAGGTCATCAGCGAACATCTTTAAGTGGTCTGCCGCCTCGGCCACTCTTGAAGAATCCTTGAAAAGAATACTTGCACAAGCCTCAGGTGATACTACGCTGTAATATGCGTTCTCGAGCATCCATACCTCATCGGCAACCGCAAGTGCGAGCGCACCGCCGCTTCCGCCCTCTCCTGCCATAATGGAGATAACAGGTGTCTTTAATGTCATAATCTCATAGAGGTTGTCGGCAATCGCCTGACCTGCTCCTCTTCTCTCGGCTCCCGAGCCACAGCTTGCGCCCTGTGTATCAACGAAGCATATTACGGGACGGTGGAATTTTTCCGCCTCCTTCATAAGTCTCTGAGCCTTTCTATATCCCTCAGGGAGCACACAGCCAAAGTTTCTGTATACTCTCTCATCAAGGCTGTGTCCCTTCTCTATTCCGATAACGGTTACAGGCATCTCATCAAGCCATGCAACACCTCCGACAACCGCATGGTCGTCACCGAAGGTTCTGTCGCCGTGAAGCTCCATGAAGCCCGTAAAAATTGAACTGATATAATCTTTCGCTGTCGGCCGGCCTGCCTTTCTGGCACACCGGATTTTTTCGTATGCGTCCATCTTAAATATTCCTCTTTTCTGCGCCGGTCTGTGCGCGTTTCTGACTTAATTGTGAATCATTTCCATAAGCTTCGAGACTGCTCCACCGGTCTTGCCCTGTCTGTGAACAAGCTCACGAAGCTTAAGATGCTGTTCATGCGACTTCGCATGAAGCATATCATCACCCGCTGCCGACTTGTGAATTCTAAGCATTGACGCAATGTAATGTCTCTGGTCATTACGTCTTACAATGTCATCAAGGAAACCGTTCTCAAGCTGGAATTCGGCACTTTGGAATCCTTCAGGAAGCTTCTCTCCGGTAACCTGCTCGATAACCCGCTTTCCGGCAAAGCCTACAAGCGCACCCGGCTCGCCGATGATAACATCTCCGAGCATCGCAAAGCTGGCTGTAACTCCTCCCGTCGTCGGGTCTGTCACACATACCATGTAAAAAAGTCCCTCGTCGTTGTGAAGCTTAACCGCACCTGATACCTTTGCCATCTGCATGAGCGAAAGCATTCCCTCCTGCATTCTCGCTCCGCCCGAAGCAGCATAGCCGATAACAGGAAGTCTGTGCTCGATGGCATACTCAAAAAGAGACGCAATCTTGTCACCTACAATTGTACCCATGGAACCCATCATAAACTTAGGCTCCATGACATATATACAGCATTCGCTCCCCTCTATTGTGGCAGTACCGCAGATAACGCCCTCATTTTCATGACTTGTCGTTCTCGCCTTACTGCTCTTCTCATCATAATCCGGGAAATCAATAGGATTTCCGGTTGTAGCTTCATTCCATAATTCCTTGAAGCTCCCGTCGTCTGCAAGAAGCTCTATTCTGGCTCTTGCCGGAATCTTATTATATTTACCACACTTCGGGCATACGAAGTAATTCTTGGCGAGAACGCCCTGAACAACCGGTTCTTTACATTTCTCGCATGCTACTTCCTTAACAGATGCAAGATATTCCTCTATAACCAAGTTCGTATCTCCTTTCATATTTTTACTTATTTAGGTATTTATAAAACTCAATTTTGACGATAAACAGTTGTGCAAATTTAACAAATTCGCAAGCAGGTACTATGAAGCCGCCGGTACTTAAGCAGTGTATTTTACTGCGTTATGTACCGTTGCGTGATTCATGTAGCGAAAGCGTGCCTGCGGTGAATTGTTAAATTTGTACAACGTCCGCTTTCAAATATATAGTTTCGCAATTGCCTGGTTACTTATTTTCCGGAAATAAGCACATGTGACACTTCGATATACGGAACAGCCATGGTTCCGTCACAGAGCACTTCCTTGGAAAGTGCCGTCACATTCTGCATCATATCCGCAAGGTTGAAGTTCACCATTGTCTCGGTGACCGCACCCTTAATCTGACCATCCTCCACATAGAAGCTGTTCTTCGCAACTCCTGAGAGCTCGCCGTTTCCTGAAGGCATACCGCAGGAAACAGCGCCTACGATAAGACCTCTCTTAATACCCTTTATCATATCGGCAAGAGCCACATCCCCGCCCTCTATCACAAGGTCGAAGCCCGAGTTCTTCGCACGCTCGACCTTGCACTTGTTGGCTGAGTAGAGCGATGTCATATAGCTCTTTAGTACACCATTCTCAATGATTGTATAATCCTCTGAGCGGAAGCCGTCGTCGGTATGTACCTCGTGATTTACGATTCGCTCATCCCAAGGCTTCATTGCTACCGTAAGCTTGTCTGATGCGACCTTCTGACCGATTTTGCCGAGCCATAAGCCCGTATTCTCAATAACCGCTGACTCACCTACAAAATTAGAGAGTGCATAGTATGTCATAATCATCGCACAGCTTGGTGTGAAGATGACATCTCCCTCGAACTTTCCGTCAACAGATATAGGATTAAGGGAATCCTCCGCGTCCTGTAAGTCCTTATCAATACTTCCAAGCTCGATAAACGGCTTATCAAGGCTCGATGTCGCAACGAACGTGCCTGCAATACCCGTTGAGCTCTCACCGTCATTTCCCGCGAACTCAACTGAGACCTCATATCGTCCCGAGACCTTCTCATCCCGGCTGCCGTTGGTGTTGCGGTAGATTGAATGAGCACTAACATGCTTTAATATAATCTGCATCACAAGCACCTTCGGGTGTCTGTTCTTAATGTCATCTGACAGCTCCTTTGCACGCTGCATAAGCTTGTCGATATCAGGCTCAACCGCACCGATTGTGAACTTTGCCGCATCCATACCCGGCGCAATATCAAAGTTCTCATCCGCCGTCCCCGCCTCGGCTGACACGAGCACATTGTCAACTGCCTCCGAAAGTGCCGCATCATCGAACTTATTGAGGCTTGTCGTTCCGACCTTGCCTTCCTTTATAACCTTAATCTCCACGTCATTGTCAAAGAGAGTTCTGAAAAGCGTGAACTCGCCGTTCTCCATGGTAATCTCTCTTGTCTGTGTGAGTGCAACAGAATACTGTGCCTTTATATCCCCTTTTTCTGCTATGAGACTCTTTAACTTATCCGAAACCTCGATTATATTTGCCATAATTATCTACCCCCTATTGTAATCTGACACTTGATTGCAGGTCCGCCCATGGATACAGCCATCGGCTGCTTCTTTCCGCAGGTACCGTTGGCTTCCCACTTAACCTTGTTCGAAACCATATCCACTGTCTTTAACATATCAAAGGCAACTCCCGATACTGTCGTATCAAGTATGGCCCTTCCGAGCTTTCCGTTCTTAACCTCATATCCCATCGTGATTCCGAACATGAACTCGCCCGTCAAGTCCGCCTGTCCATTGCCCGTTGAGAGGAGGTAATATCCGTCGTCGACGGATGCAATCATATCCTCGAGTGTGTCCTTTCCCGGAAGGACAACCGTGTTTCTCATACGGATGAGAGGTTCGTCCGAGAAATCCCAGCCTCTCGCATTTCCGCAAGGTGCCACTCCGAAACGGTCAGCCGTCTCGCGGTTGTGCATATAGCCCTTAAGTATTCCGTTCTCAACCAGAACAGCATCCTCCGCAACAATTCCCTCATCGTCAATATATACCGGAAGCGGTGCCTGCTGTCCCAGTGCCGTATGCGCATAGTCAACAATGCTCACAAGCTCTGACGCAACCTGCTTTCCAAGGTTAGGACCTGCAACAGAGCCGCCTATTACAAGGTCAGCCTCAACCGTATGTCCCACAGCCTCATGCGCAATCATTCCCGCAACATCTGAATCCAAAATAACTGTCTTAACTCCTGCTTCGGCGTACACGCCCTCAGCCTTATCACAAAGCCTGTTGTATACACTGTCAATCTTAGCGTATACCTCGGACAAATCCTTGAAGTTATCGTCGGCATGTCCGAAGCCTCCGACCAAATCCATAAGCTCGAGAGGCTGTCCGTCCTTGGAATCCATATTAAGTACAAAATACAGGGCGCATCTCGGATAAGCCACATGTCCGTCCGCAGCATCGGAGGTGCAGATAACCTTCTCCATCGTGTCCTCTCTGTACACAACGGTTCTGCTCGTAAGCTTCGGATACTTATTTACAATGTAATCATCAACCTGCTTACAGAGGTCAACAAGCTTCTTCTGCTCAAAATCGATGATAAATCTCTTTGACTCGGCATAAACTCCCGCTTTTTTGTAAGATGAAAGTGCCGCCTTCTTATTCTGTGTGTACTTGTAAAGATAATGTGCATTCTCCGTCGCTGCCTTTAAAACCATCTCCGCAGCCTCAGGTGTATACTCCGCCATCGACGCGAAGCCGCTGACTCCGTTCTTGTAGACCTTGGCACACACGCCGCTGCTCTCAGCGCGCTCATTCGCAACAAGATTTCCCTGCTTAATCACAATTCTTCTTACTCTGTTTTCCTGACCTCGCAGCACGCTCTGCATGCCTGTCTCAAACAAACCCTTTTTTTCCTTTAAGATGTCCTCTAACATGTACTGCCTCCTTATTCTATTTAATCAAGTCGTGTAAAACGCTTGAGTTAATACCCTGATTTTATACTTCCAACTGTCAAAAAGTAAAGCAAACATCCGTTGCCGGCGCGCAACTCATACCATATTTACATGATTTCCCGCCCCAAATACGGCAATACCAAAAATTACATCACATTTTTAACTGTCTCTGTGAGTGTAGCCATGTCGCACACGTTGAACACCCTGACGTCGGTTAAGGTTCTCTTTACAAGACCTGAGAGGGTTGTTCCCGCGCCGACCTCGATAAATGTGTCAACTCCGTTGGCTGCCATATTACGCACAAGCTTCTCCCAGCGTACGCTGTTGGATGCCTGCTTGGACACGGTATCTATAATCTCGTCCTTCTGTGAAGGGTACACCTCGCCGGTGAGATTAGAGTACAATGTAAGCTTCGGTGCCGATACGTTCATATCCGCAAGCTCTTCTGCAAGTGCCTGTGTGGCATCTGCCATAAAAGGTGTGTGGAATGCTCCGCTCACCGCAAGCTTGACTGCTCTTCCGCCCGCTGCCTTTATGGCATCGACAAACGCGTCGAGCTCCTCAACCGCTCCTGCGCATGAGAGCTGTCCCGGACAGTTGTAATTAACCGGATACACGTTCTTAAAGCCTGCACAGACTTCCTCAACCTTTGCATTATCAAGCTTGAGTGCGGCAGCCATGGAACCCGGATGCTTAGCGGCACACTCCGACATCTTCTGTCCTCTGAGTGTTACAAGCTTGAATGCGTCCTCATCCGAGAGAACACCTGAGAATGCAAGTGCAGGAATCTCTCCGAGAGAAAATCCCGCTGCCATATCAGCCTTAACGCCCGCTGCCTCCAACGCTCTCGCGCACGCGAGGTCCGTAAGGAAAAGACATGGCTGTGTGTTCTCTGTCTGTGTGAGTGCCTCGCCCGGTCCATCGAAACACATTGCCTCACTGCCCGGTCTTAAAGCCTCTCCCATATCGAATACTGCCTTTGCGGCAGCGTTGTTGTCATATAAATCCTTGCCCATGCCGACTGACTGGGCTCCCTGTCCTGCGAACAAAAATGCGATTTTACCCATTTTTCTTCCTCCTCAATTCTAATTTCATGTCACAACAAGAACTTTACAACCGCATAATATTTTATATATATACATCCCGGCTCCGTTGTCCGAAGTTAAGATATTCTAAGAACTCTGTTGATAACCTTCTACCCTCACGC
>CAKRIL010000054.1 GCA_934343915.1 uncultured Lachnospiraceae bacterium
ACCTCCAAAATGATATTTTTATTATATATCATCTTGGAGGTTTCGTAAAGACTTTACACAAAATTCGGGGTTGACTCATAAAAGTTTTTAAGCATTAACTGCTGAAATAAATAATTATGTTTAATAATGGTTGTTTATAATATTAAATTTAGTGAGCAAATACTACTATAAAATTCAAAAAATATCGTGATACCTATTTTGTGTATCACGATATTTTTTATGTGTGTAGAAAGCGAAAAACCCATTTTCGGGCAAGGTAATATAAAACCATTACCTTGCCTGTTTTGACCTCTGAAACCCCTTATTTTATGCGATAAAAAACGCTTAAAATGTCAACATATATCTTTAATTATTTTAACAATATCTCAAATTGCCGTTTCTATAAAATTTTTTGTATTCCACCTCAATAAACGAATGACACATGACATTGCTGCATACTCTACCAAATTCGTCATGCTTTGCCACATCTTCAGGATACAAATCATCCACAATTCCATACATTGTATTAAGTATACTTAATGTCAGTTGCTTTACCGCTCCGTTCGACAGCTGTTTTTCTTTAAAGTTTATATTATATATATCATCAAAGATTTTTTCTGTTTCGTCGGTCAATCCCATTTTTATACTCTTAATAAGCTGATTTTCCTTATCTGTTGTATAATACATTTTGACGTTTTCACTGTCTTTAATATTTTCATAATATACAATACTGCCTGTTTCAACGCAGGTTTTCATACCATATCTAAGAGCCGATCTCGCACTCTCATATGATTCGGAAATATGATTTACATCATCTGTTTCTTTGCCTATTGCTAATATTGTTTCCAGCTTATATGCCTTATTAAAATCCTCTTGAAGATTGTTCAGCAGAGTTTTGATATATGTAGCATTATTATAATCAAGTATGTATATATGCCCTGTCGCTTTCTCACTGACTGAGCAGCAGCCAATATCGGTTTTTTCAAAATATTTTATAATAAGATTGTTTATTTCATTTTCAATAATTGATAATTCATCCATATACACCGATCCTTCATCAGTGCCATAATTAATAATCTTTATCAGCATAACGCATAATTTGTTATGTTGAAAATTTATACTATTACTGTGACGTTCCAAATCACATATGTTGTTTCCGTGCAATAAATTGAAAAGCAGCTGCTCCTTTGACTTCTCTATCTGTTTTTCCAGATTATTTTCCAACGCTACATTCTCATCAAAAATATATGTAATAATATTTTTCATACTCTTCATGCGTTTTTTAGCAAAAACACCGCTGACACCGACAGAAGCAAATAACAGCATAAGGAATATCCATAGCATTTTACGTACATTTCCACTCAGATTATTTTCGGGAAACGTATACGCATAATCCAGATTTCTTATCTCTGCTGAATGATATTTTAATACAGAGTCGCTTCCATGATTACTGATTCCATATTCATCATTTATTATTTTTTCATAAAGTTTGTTATTAAGATTTTCCGATTCAAGCAGTAAATTTCCAGAACTATCAACCAGAGCAAAACCTATCTGCGAATCTAATACCGCCTCTTTAAATTCTGCGATAATCCCCTGTTTGCTCAAAGTTGCTATATACACTCCCCGGGTTTTGTTGTTGCTACTCTTAAGTCTGGAACAGTATAAAATGCTGTCGGCTGTAGAAATAAATGCAGGAGTTGATAAATTATCTGTCATCATAGAATAAAATTGTTCAGATGAGATTTCTGAGCTTGTGAGAAAATGACTGTAATATTCATCAATACTATAAACTGTACTCATATCTACAAAAACATCATTTATATTACTGTATATGGCCACATTCACAATTATATCTCCCTCAATACAGTATGTACTCATGTTTTTCTTGATTTTCCAAAGTAATACGTTTCTGGCGGCATTGTCTTCATATTTATAATTCAGCAAATCAATAATCGAATCGGTTTCAACAAGCTGATATGAAGCAGCAATGGCTCTTTTTAAAGCAGTATCCACACCGGAGTTGACCTGTTTAAGCACATTTATATTCAAATTTCTTGTATCCTCTTGTATTTTTGCGAAAAAAAACGATACAACAATTATACTGACAATTATAACAGGTATTATCATAATCATGCTATATGAAACCATCAGTCTTATAACTTTTTTGTCTTTATTCATATCTACATATTATCCTGCCAATATCATATAGCAGGTTTCCCTCCCGAATAATGAATTTAACATTATAATTCTATCATTATCGATTTTTTATGTCAACGTTAAATTCAATTATCCCAGTTCAAAATAAATTCAATCACAAAAACTGCACTCCAGCTGAAATGCTTTGCACACAAGCCTTCGCCGGTTGAAGCGTTATAGTTCTCATGGATATACTCACCGTCATCTTCAACCCATGTCAGTATCTTCTTTTTTATCTCGTTAGCAATCTCCTTATAGCCATAATCCAGAATACCCTTTGCAGCAAAATACGCTGTATTAAGCCATGTAGGACCGCGCCAGTAATCTGTCCCATATTCTGGATTATCATACGAAACAGTCGGCATTCCAGGAAACAGCTTAGTTCTGTCGGCAGCAATATGTATCATTTTTTCTGCTCTTGATGCCGATGCAATATTTATATACATAGGCATAAATATCGCCGGTGAAATGACGTCTGAAAATTCTCCTGTTTCAAAGTTTTTATCAGCATACATTTGTAAATCATCGCTCCACAGACGTTCTTCAATTAATTCCGCCAGAGTATCGGCCTTATCTGCCCAGTGCTGTCTCATAGCGTCATCTCCGATTTCCTGAGCCATATAGCTTAAAGAACGATATGTCATTACCATATAACAATTAAGATCTACCGGCCACAGTTTATTTATCGAAAACCTATCCCATCGTACAGAATTATCCCATCCCGACTCATTTCTCATATCAGCTATGCGTTTTACTCCGTCTATAGGAGCAGCATCATAGAAAAACATCTCTTTATAACAGCGATGTTTTATCCAGAATTTTTCATTCCGGCATAACCTCTCATATGAACGCTTTAAAAATTCCGTATCACCGCTTCTTTTATATACTATCTCACAGGCAGTTGCCATAACAGGAGGTTTTGCAAAATTGTCGCTTCTCCTTCCATCGCAGAAAATTGCATCAGGAAGCATTCCATTGTCATCCTGGAATTGAAGATATATGTCAATGTTTTCTATTGCAAAATCAGTATCAAAACGGCTCACTCCCATAGAATGAAACGCAGTGTCCCAGTTCCAGATGCCTTTGAAGCTGTCATAATCCGGCAACAGGCAGTGTCTTTCACCCCACGGAGCGTTTGAATCCGCATACTCATTTCCCTCCAGAATCTTTACCGCACGTTTGATTAGTGCATACTCATTATCTGTTGTTTGTTTTTTTACACCGCACAGCCATTTTTCGATATTCTCATTATTCATTGCTCTTACCCCTCAGATGCTTAAAATTTATGATTGTAATCAAAATCACAATATTTGAGAAATTCCTTTGCCATAAGCGTTGCGCCTATCTGATTTGGATGCACTCTGTCCCATGCAATAAACGATGAATGCCTGATTTGGCAGTATTCCTCGTACATCTTTTGAAAATCAACAAATATGCAATCATATTTCTCTGCAAGCTTTCGGCATATTGCCACATACTCATCTATTCTGCTGCGCATCATATCCGTACGATTAGGCTCTATATAGTAAGGTGATAATATAAATATTCCCTTTACACTATCCTTTACCGAAAGAATCATTTTCTCAACATTCATTTCATATTCATCCGGCAGTACATGAGTATCAGGCATTGCAGGGCAGTCAAACTGACGCCATACATCATTCACGCCTATGCATATTGATACCCAATCAGGCTTAAGACTAACAACATCGCGTTCAAATCTTTCAAGAAGATCACGGCTTGTGTTACCGGATGTACCTGAATTGGTCACACGCAGATTTATCTCCGGATAGTATGCTGCAAGCATATTTTCAATAATGCGTACATAGCTTCTTCCCACATTATCAAACAAACCTTCACCTATAGGCTGCATACTGTCCATATCAGTCACGGAATCTCCCGCAAATACTATTCTGTCCATATTCTTAAATATCATATGTTTCTCTCCTTTGCCGTCCGCTGCGGCATAAATTTTTTTCTTGCTTACGCACTTTCTCTCTAAATTTACTCATTCCTGAAAACTATAATTTCTTGTATCCGGCAGAACTGTACAGAGGCAAAAATCCAATCATCCTTTTCTATATCTCCGACTTCTCCCAGCGATACCTTGTTTGATTTGGTATCATACAGGTAAACCATTATCTGTGAATTGCTTCCGAATATAGTATAGTCATTTTCCGACGCCCCATAATCTATAACGTATCGTCCATCTGTTGGATTTACATAATGAACCCGTCCTGCAACCTTTGTACTTCTGGAATAAATAATATTATTCAGACAAAACCTCTGTTCCGGCCCCAGTTGGGAATCATACAGCTTGATTATTCTGTCAACATATCCCACACTGTTAAAGGAAAATTGTATAATATCTCCCTTATTCACTCCACCCACACTGGTTAAAACGCTATCATCGGCCATAACTAATTCGATTTCTTCTGTTCCGGAATATATGCCTGCAATAAAATCTGAAATTTGTTCATCATAGCCTATTGTCTTTCCTCCTGTTTCAGTAACCAAAAACAGCGGCGACTCTTCATCAATAAGCTTATCCTCAACCTGAATTACGCATACAGGCGCAACTCCGGCACGGTCAGCATCATATGAAATAACTCCATTATATTGATAATCGCCAATCAAAGAGGAAGTCTTCACTACATTGAAATCAATTCTGTCTGCCGGGTTTTCAGCAGACTGCGAAGGAATCATGAAAACCTTCGCATTCTGAGTCAAAGCCACACGACTGCTGCCATTTACTCCTATTCCAAAGCTCAATGTAGGTGCGCGGTACTTCACTGTTATATTTTCATAACTGTATGATTTTCTAAAAATGTTGCTCTCTATCGCATTAGTTTCATCATCAGACCAAGGCTCAAAAGTTTGTGCGAAATTGATTTCTGCCAATTCACCGCTGTTATTAACCTTGTAACGTACAAGCTGCCGATAAACATCCGGATTTAATGTACAGATATTGTTCACAAAAACATCTGCTTTATAAGATTTTCCATTATGCTTGATTTTGCTTGCGCCGTTTAAAGTGACCCAATTTCCGTTTTCTGTAAAAATTAAAAATTGAGATAAATCAAATTCACTTTCCCATACGACTTTGTTCAGATACCCATAAACCACATCGGAAACAACTTTCCTCCCGGCGATTCTACCCATAAAATCTATGTAAAACGTCCCTGTATCACCTATATTAAAACTATCAATATCTGCACCACCAATATCATATGCAGTGCCGTCTATCTCAATTTTATCATTTTCCTTTTTCGTGATTTTACCGCTGACAGTATCAACAGATACAATGGCATACTTTACACTTTTGTCAATGGATTCAGCATAAGAGATGACTGTACCCACTTGTATGTCCTCAAAGCTTATTTTCTTACTGTTAAAGAAAATTTTTGTGATGTATTCTTCATCACTCGTATCAAGATAAATCAAATTACCATTTTTTTCATCCGAAACTGAACAGGTGTTATTTGATTTTCCTGTAACAATGATATTGCGATAATTCATCACAGAAATTATTTTTGCATTTCCATCACTGTTATTGTCAATAACGGTTATAGAACCATATATTTTTGATTTTCCGCTTGTGGGATTTATCATCAGGGTTGGATCGAATGGTGTCTGTTTTCCATTATATATAAGAATCACGTTTGGAGTGATTTTTATACTCTGTTTTTTACTACCATTATAAAACTCAATAGTTTCCGCGGAAACGCCTGCCAAGTCATCACCACTAAATTCATAGACCTTGTTTCTGTTACTGGTGTAAGCATACAAAACAGTACGTTCGTCCAGTTTTTCGTCAAGCTGATAATAAAATTCTGTATCATACCCGAGAAACTCGGAGATTTCTGAAGCACCGCAGGCATACATAACTCCTTCAATTTGCACAAAGCCTTCATTTACTGTCGGTTCTCCGAATATTGAGCTTATTTCATTTGATTCAACTATACCTTTATTTTTATAAACATTAAAGATATGGTTCATAATCGAATGTTCTTTATCCACATTGTATGTAACCACATATTTACCATTGACATCTTTAATTGATGTTATATATATATCATCTGCCTCAAGAGTATTCATAATAACTTGAACAAGCTCTCCTGATGTAATATACTCTGATGCTTTGCAGCCGTCAAATATTCCGATTCTTTCCGCAGTTAATTGATATGAGTCATAAAAGCCGCCAGAGCTGCCTGCTCCGGATTTATATCCTATTGCTCTGATAATTATTTTTACCGCAGTATCTCGTGTTATCGGTTCTGCAGGCATACATCTTCCGCTGCCGTCACCTTCTATAAGCCCGCATATAAACGCGGTAATCATTTCCTCTTTATATTCACCTGTGTTATCCGAAAAAGGATCATGTTCACTCTTTATGTTTTCTATCGAAAAGCACCGGAGTATCGTCCTTACAAACTGCTCTCTTGAAACCTTTTGTTTACCCAAAATACTATCATTTTCATCAAGGATTCCAAGTGCGTTTAAAAGACGGATTTCCTTGGGAATATCACCGCTTTGATCTATGTCCTCTGTTTCTGCGAGACATACAGTTGAAAACATCAAGCTTATCAAAAGAATAATTGACAATATTTTTTTTATAAACTGCATCATTCTTCCCTCACATTTATATTCTGATAAAATCCATACATCATTTTTGCAGCCTCAGCACGTTCAGCAAATTTTTTCGGTTCAAAATATCCATCACCTGTCCCCTGAATAATATTCGCACTTTTCATGCGACTGACCGAATCACGTGCATAACTGCTTATGAAAGAATCATCAAGGAAGATGCTGCCTTCATCTTTTAGAACAATGGGTTTGTTCAGATTATCTGCTGCCCGGCAAAGCATTACCGCAATATCTTCCCGGGTTATGCTTTCTCCCACGCCAAAGCTGCCATCATCCTTTCCCACTATGATTCCATACTTCTGAGCGCTGCCTATGTATGGCGCATACCAGGCGTTACTGCTCACATCACAAAAGTCGGTTTCTGCTCCTTCATAATCCAGTTCAAACAGCATTACCAGCATTTTAACAAACTCCTCACGACTGATGAAGTCATGCGGTCTGAATGAGTCAGCATCGGAAATCACATTCATCTCATTCAATTTACAGATACTTGTTTTCGCCCATTCAACACTGTCCAAATCATTAAATTTTACAACATCGTCATGGCTGACATCAGAATTGTCCGGCTGAATCCCAGTACTGATGCTTATGCCGCCACTGAAGCTGGTGCCTCGGCTGCCTCCGCTGCTTCCGCCGCCGTTTGAAACTATATTATTCGAAGAAGAATTGCTGATCTGCATTTTATATTTCTCTGTTTCGCTGTTAAGCAAACTCATCAAGCCTTCAAAATCCGTAAACTTGCTGTTTTTTATTTTATTGCAAATTTCATTTTTTGCAGTTGAACTAAGCTTCTTAAAATAAGAATAGCTGCTATTCGGATCACTTATTACAGCTTTTCCTGCAATTATATCCTCATTCGTAATAATAACCTCAGCAAGCGATGACCACTCCGTGTTCTGAATTTTTTCAAACACACTGTAAGCACGGTTCAGCATAGCAAACATATCATCATAAGTGCTGTATGGCTTTTGAGCAAGCAGTACGCTGCATGTGTTCCCCGTTACCATTTCAGAGGCTAAATTCATTTTTGACAAATACTCATTCAGGACATCATTGATGTCTTCCTTTTTCACTGAAGCATTTATCCTTTCCAAAATAACTGATTTAGTGATTTCTCCTAAATAATTCAGTTCTGTTTCTGCAAAAACACCGTCTCCGCCAATTGTTATAGACAAATCATAATCTGTTTCATCGCCCGGAATATCATATTCTATCTCAAATCTGCCGTTTTCTGTTGTCATTACAGGTATAAAAATATTGATTGTGTTATAGTCGGTTATATGTGCAAGCACCAACCTTCCTGCAACGTCTCCTGCATTTCCGGATACAGATACTGTGCTTTTCACTATTTCTTGTTCTTCTATTACTGTTTCAACATCTGTTCCCAAAAGTTCTATATCCTCTTTCGAACTTGCTGCTGACAACACTCCAAGTGTGTCCACGTCTTCAATAATAAATGAATACGCATAATCTCCGTCATCAAGCAAAATATCTATGCTTCTTCTAACAACATCGCCGCTGTCTGCTGTAAGATCCAGAATCTGCGGAGCTCCTTTAATTTTGCCCTGTTCATCATAGCAAACATAGATTCCACTTAATCCTTCTTGTTCTGCATATGGATTATATACAGTAAAATCAACTGTATTTTCTGTAAATTCAGTCTGACAAATTATTTTTTTCTTACCGGTATTAACGGTACAGGAAAAGTCCTTCTCCAGCACTCCTCCGAAACAATCTTCCACACCCGATTTAATCATTACCGTATATTCGCTCTCAAAATCCAGCGGACTTTGAGGAATAATTTTCAGGTATACACCGTTTGTCTCACAGACAAAGGAAACCTCATCATCTTCTCCTGTTTTAACCAGAGAAACCTGACTTGCATCCAATTTATCCAAAATCGGATTTGCCGTACGGAAACTGAATGCCTCCAGTACCCCAAAATCACTTTTATTTGCCACTTCGTCACAAATAAAATCATTTTCGCCCACATACATCCACTTTATTTCATCTATATAAAAATCTACGTTTTCAGCCGATGCCGGGAACCACATATAAAAATATGACAAATTCCAGTCATCCAGCTTTGAAACAGTATTCTGACTATCGTCCTTTATATTTTCATATTTTTCAGTAATTGTATTATTACCGTTTGTCATAGTCAGCTTTTCATCATCAAAGATAAATGAAAGCTCCATTTCTGATTTCCATCCGCCCGTGCACAGTCTGTAATCGGTCTCCCAATGGTTTGTTATGTATATATTTCCGTCCTTTGTCAGCTTTGCAATCTGAACTCCCTGACCGTTTGCCGCTTTAACCTTAAATACTGTATTTCCGGTTGAAAATGTCGTTCCGCCGAATTTTATTTTCAAAATTCTTTTTCCGTTCTCCGGAAAGCTTATTGCTTTTGTAAGATCAATTGCTCCGCCGAGAGTCGTAGACTCCGCCGTTAGTCTGAGCATCCCGTCCTCTGCAAAAAGGCTGGCACCGCCGTCAATATTGACATTGGTTTTTGTTCCCACCGCATCAAGATTATCAAATTCCTCAGCTTCAATCTCTGTTGAGCAGAATGGGTTTCTGAGCAGACTGCTTATCCGCACATCATCCACATATATTGCCTCACCATCAGGACACTCGCCGTTTATGGATATGCGAATCCTGTTCGCGCATCCGCTCGTATTGAATCCTCTGTCCCCCGAAAATTCACCGCCCTGCAATTCGATTTCACTGCCGTTTAAAAACACTCTGTATTTAACATTATATAGGTCATTATCATTTACCGAAGCGTCAGAAAACAGATAAAATTCAAAGTGCATTTCCTCTCCGCTTTCATAGGTAATTTCCTCTGAACCGGACTTATATCTCAGCGGAGAAGGGTTATCAATTTCATAGATTCTGCCATCATTTTGCAGAATTAAAAGATGTCTCGGAGATTGCCATGTCAGAGCTGTTATGGTTAGAGGACACTCCTGAACCGGATATAATGTGACCTCAACCTTTTGAAACTGTACATTTTCAACCTTGTCTTCTCCTCTCATCATAATATAGCGATCCCCGGTGTTTTTCGGGATAAGCATAAGTCGTCCGTCAACTGCCTCAGCTGTTTCCATCGCAAAAGCATCCATCCTATAATCATCGGATGAAAAGGTTTCCTCAAAGTATGTCTCTGTTTCAAATCCCGCTGAATCGGTTTCAGCAGCCAACACAGGTTGGAAAACATATATCAGCATTACAGCACATAGCATAATACGCAAAAATATTTTCATTTTTTATCCTTTCTGCTAAATTATATATTTTATTATCACCCTTGTCACCATTATAAATAATAAGCAGGATATTCTGCATTATTTTGCGCTTGATAAAACAAATGGCAGGGACCGTCCCAAAGAATCTTTAAAATCCGCGGTTATTACTGCTTCAGTATTACCTTGTGAGAATGAAATTCTTGTGTCTCCCTCTGAAAACTCATAATTTCCGGTAATGCGAAGCTCTGCTTTGTCAAGCTTATGCGTAGGATCGCTGACCGCAATCTCCAGTCCGTCCTCTGTTTCCTCAAACATTACAATCATAGGCTCGGAAACGGTAATATTATTAAATTTACCGCTTTGCCAGAACACAATTCCGGTTGTGTTTAAATTCTTTTCTTTAACAGCCTGAACCTCCGGTTTATTTGCCAATATCTGAATGTCCGGATTCTCGGAATAGCTTTGAATCTCCGCGGCGGTTTTTGTCGGCAGCGAGACATAGCTGTAGGTTCCGCCCTTTGGTGAAATTCCATGTGAAAACCACATTTCAATAAACGGCAGCTTGTTTATCACTCTGTCAAGCACCAGCTCACCACCGTCAGGAAAATAATAGCCTCCGAAATTTTCAAGATGAACCCACTTTGGATTGACTATTGTTTTTGTCCATGTTTCATCTTCAGGCATTGTCTCTCCGTCAACTGTAATGTTATCTTCACCGATGATTACTTCTCCTGTGCCCTTCTCTCTATGTCTTATAATCCGGTTTTCTACCACCGTCTGAACCTCAAACCCATCATCGGCATTGATATCCGCACCCAGCGCCACCAATTCATCATCAAACATAAACCATGATTTTTTTGCAACAAGCGTACAGTCACGGTTAGGTAAATCACCGTTATAATTCTCATCAGTCTGAACAACTGCGCTCGGATTGTCATTGTGACATGATTCCATGTCCATTGCTGCAGTCAGATACTTGCTGTTTAGCTCAACGCCACCAACAAAGTCCCTGTTTGGCAGCCACACCTTGCCAAAGGCAATATTCGCTTCCACTCGTTCTTGTGTATCTACCGTTGTTCCCGGCGTATGATATGGATTGAATAAATCCCAGTATCCCTCCGGATTTATCTGTGTGTATGCGTAAGGATCGCTGTCTGTATATGTCAAAACAGTTCCTTCATTGTTATACCAACCATTCATATTGGAGCCGTTTATGGATTCCCATGTTGCCAGTCTCTCCGATGACATTGCAACAGCAAATCCAAAATCTTTCTTAATATGGGTCACAACGTCACCTGTATAATATACTTTGCTCCGCTCATATGGCTCATCGCTTATGCTTTCTTTCGCCAAAATGTTATTCAGTGTTTCCCATTCAGGCACACTTAACATTCTGGTTATATCTTTGTAGGTGTCTTCACCTAAATCATCTCTTACAATACGTTTTACCTGTTTTTCAATTTCAGCGTCATCATTTTCTCCGAATACCCCATAAAGCTGTATATAGCTTAAAAGCGGAAACGATGTATTATATGGCTCGTTATATCTCATTCTCTGGGCTGTTGCATTTGTTATACATCCATTATTAAAAATGTGCGCTGCAAAACCTTCATTCATAATTTTCATCACATTATATAAAAGCGATGTTTGCGGTTCAAATTTTGTACCCGCAAGAATTGTCAGAACCGGAACAAGTCTGTCACAAATTGAACCATGACCATAACCATTATTATAAGCATAATATACATGTGTTACATAGGTTCCGTCTTCATGCCATCCGTTCACGTCAGCGTCACAGAACTCAATAAGCAATTCGTAATCGTCAACTAATCTTGACATCCAGTCCAAATCCTGCATAACAAGTGCGCTGAGTGTGCCGAGCTGAACTCTTGATGCGGCAATTGACGGTTCCCGATCCGTTCTCATAACCTTCTGAACATATATCGACGGTTTCATCCATTTTTCTGTTTGTTCACGGCTGACTTTGTCTCCCAAAAGCAATATTGTCTTTGTTATGTTCATACCGTTGCCGATATACCAGTCATTCCAGTCCCAATCCCAAAGTGATTTCCATCCTCTGTCCTCTATTTCCGCGTCTCCGAACAGATTGTCATAGCTCCAGTCCAACGCAAATATTACATCTTGGGCAAGTTCTTCATTGTGATAATATTCGCTCCCATACGTTGCATATCCTCTTGCGAGAGTCTGAATCTTTGAATAATGTGCACGCATAAGCTTCGTTCCTGTGATTATCTCATTGCCAAACAAACACCTGTCAGTGGAATTCTTGTTTAATGATGCCCATGTTTCACGGCATCCATTATTTACACCATCAATAAAGCTTTTTACATGCTCATTAGACAAATCACTGTTGCGTTCTTCGTCTCCTACCATATATTTCACCCATTTTGCTTTAAGCATGTCCCAATCATCCTGAGTAACCTGATCTGGACTGAGACGATGCGTTCCTATAAGTTTTAACACCCTGTCAACTAATGCCTGTTGGGAAAAAATGGTGTCAGATGACTCTTTTTTACCTATTATAGTAAGCAAACCTTGATTTTCAGCGTATAAGCCCAGTTGCTCCGCAACCTCACAGACCGGAACATATACCATTTCATTTTTTACCGGCAAATTATCCATTGATGCTGTTTTCTCCCCAAGCGTCACGGAAGCCGAATTATCCGTTACATTACACTCTGCGTGAAGTGCTCTTTCAAAAAATGCAATCGGCACCATTGGCTGACCCGAAATGTCTGTTGTAACCTTATCAAGATTGTCGCTTATCGGTAGAATTTCATCATTCTTCATGTAATATGCCGAAAAATTCTCTATCGCAACTCCATCCTCAAGCGCCTCATTAATCAGCTTGCGCTCCTCAGCTTCCTCAATCTCCGGATCAAGCTTCAGATGACCGTATACATTGTTGATATATAACTCGCCTTCCGGGTCTGCTGTTCCTGCCCAACGACAAATAGAAAGCGTAGCATACTGCACCTTAGACCAATCTCCTATATCTCCTTGAGTCAGAAATTTATCCATTTTAATTTCAATAGTTTTCATTCCTGTCCAATTTACCTGTATATCATAGAAATGGGAAGCAATCGGCTTTGTCGCTCCCTCCGGCAAATCATGATAAACAGCAAGCGTAAAAATCTCGTCGGTCTTTTTTTCGGACCATATGTCCATGGTTATACGGTCGCAGTCAGACCAATCACGCGGCACACTGTTTATTGTAATCAACTTGACCTTTGTATGATTATTATAGCGAAGACAAAAGTCTTGTCCTACAGTATGCAATCTCGACCATACTGCTCCGGTTTTAAAAATATCGGAAGGATTGTCCATTGGGACCAGCACCTTTGTTATATCCCTGCCATACTCTGCTCTAAGTTGATAGCCATCCCATGCTGCAAACGCAGAGGCTATTTGCCAAAAGAGCACTGCAAAACACAGAATCACAGCTACAGTCTCTTTAATTTTTCTTTTAAACATCATTACACTTCACCTCTGTATATGGAGTATTTTTTATTACATCTTCAAATAAAATCATATATGTTCATAAATTCCTTCTCCGCATACGAACCTTCCTGACAAAACATTATATTCCGGGAGTATATCTTTCTCCTGCTTCTATAGTTACCTGTTCACCATTCACTTTAATATATACCTTCACATTTGAATTATTTGATATAATACCTTTGCGTGAAATTTTCAGGTTTCTCACTGCATTTACATAATCATAAATTTCTCCTTGTGTGGCTGTCCACATTGTATCTTTATGATCTGCATACATTTGTATAACTTTATCAACGTTAGGCTTTATCGTAGGATAACTGTCATGACCATAATGAACTGCATGACCCCAGATAAAGAATAATTTCATCTCGCCATCATCCTCAAGCGCAATAAATTTGTCAACAATATCCTGATCACTTCCGCCCTCAGCTGCAAAACTGCTTGTAGTTGTGCAGGTCGGTTTCCAATTATACCAATCCTCAGGCAAGTCGAAGCCTCCTGTCGTTCCGGCACATCTTGCATACTTTATATGGGATTCATCACTTCTCAGCCAATCCCATACTTCGTCCTTATCAGAAAGTGCATTTTCAGGCCATACAAAGCCTCTTATTTCATTATCGGGGAACTCAGCCTTTATCGCATTGTAGCCATTGAGTACTTCTTCTTGGACCACACTTAGCTCCTCCGATTTTAAATTATTGTGACTATATGTATGATTTGCTATTTCATAACCGGCATACGCATCTGAGAGACTCTCCGTGTGCCATTTCAGATAATCTGCAATATTCTGACCAACAAAATTAAACGATGCTGCAAGTCCTTTGGTTCCCGAAGGCGCCCCCTCTTCAAAACGTTTTATCATTGCCATATCTGCATCAAAGCTAAGATCGTCCCAGCTTGTCGTTACCGCTTTTCTTACCCATCCAGGATAAAAATTCACATCTATATCAAAAGCGGTAACAGGAATAGTCCACTCCTCTGCCGGACACAACGGGGTTAAATCCGTATTTAATACAAACGTTTTCCCGATGAACGTTCCTTCATCGTATCTGCTTATATCAAGGCTCGCTTCATAGTTTATTTTTCCGTTCACAAATTCTTGCATATCCACATCCACCAATCTCTTGTTACAATACACTGCTGTTAACACATTGGCACTTTCTGATATGCTGCCGGCAACCTTTGAAGTTACCGTCACAGAATTTCCATCAGCACTGAGCGTCGCGCTTTTTTCTTTTATCTGAACCGCTGTATTCAGGCTTTCTGCAATATCAGCAAAGGCAGCGGCTTTTTTATATAAATCTACCTTGACATTATCAATACAAAAGCTTTCCGTTCCATCTGATACTTTGCCACCCGGCAATGTTATCCAGTATCTCATAATCTTTAAACCCGCGCGATTTGAAATCTCTGAGTTTGTATCATGATATCCGATTTCCGCACCGTTCATAAAAAGCTTTTCTGCACCGGTGGCAAAGTCTACCGCATAATCTATACGGTAGACCTCACCTCTATTATATGTATAACCACTTGACTGAGAAAATGCCTTTACCGTACCGTCGCTGCTAAGCTCCAATATCTGAGGAGAATATGCGGAATATCGTGGAGGCTGTAAATCTGTTCCGCTGCCGCCCGTATAATCATAGTACATCGGCACTACACCAATACCGGCATCAGACAGATTTGCAATCTCAAAAGAATACACCATTTTTGAAATATTGTCCGACACAGGCTCCACACCATCAGCTGTACCATTAAGCTTATTGTAGCATATCCCCGCATCGTTGCTACTGCTGTTTTGAAAAGTATGAGGATAAAGCTGATTGTTCATATATATATTCCCTGTTTGATTTTCCTTTGCAGTTACCTTCAGCATTTTTCTTCCATTGTTTTCCACATATGAAAATCCACATATGCTTGTATTTGATACACGAAAATTCATTCCATCGACACCCGGATTTGCTCCATCAGAGTAATTGTTGAAATCATCTCCATAGGTCTCTGATATCATTCCAGTCAACAAATCTGACCCTGCCGCAAAGCAGGATAAATTTAATATCACGCACGAAATCAACAAAGTACAAAATACTATAAAAACTTTTTTATTATAATCTCTCTGCATAATAACTTCTCCTCGTATAATAAATATAGTAGTTTTTAGAGTTCCTCTCCAAGAACTATGGTATAATTGTGTAGATGCTGTGGATTGGTTAACATC
>CAKRIL010000055.1 GCA_934343915.1 uncultured Lachnospiraceae bacterium
TTATCATCATGCTCGGTGACCAGCTCGCCGTTAAGCTCATCTGTTATGCTTTTTATAATTTCCAGTCCAAGTCCGTGTTCTGAGAATACTCCGCTCCTTCTGTTCTCCACAATTCCGTTAAAGCTGTTCTCCTGCCTTATTACAAGATAACCGAACTGTTCATTAACCTTCAGCGATATGAACGGCTTATGTTCCTTCCCCGCGTCCGGCTTAAGCTCACGGCATGCTCTTATGGCATTGTCAAGAAGATTTGACAGGATAATGCACAATCTCGCATTGTCAATCGGCATGTTATCAGGGCAATCAAGGCGGCATTTCAGTTCTATTTCATACTCCTCACACAGCTTCGCCTTGTCAGAGAGCAGTGCATCGGCAATCTTGTTGTTGCTGTACATATATTTTACTGCAATCGTATCCACTATATCCTGAAGCTGTTCATGGGCTGCCTCTCCCTGACGCTCGGCAAGAAAAGCCGCTGCTCTGTCGACATTATCAAGTATGTATGCCTTTGCCTCATCCGCCTTATTAATGTGCTCCTCAAGTTCATTTTTTCTGCTGCTCTGACTGTCCAACTGTTCCTTTAAAATACGCGCGTTCACAAGCTCACTCTGCTTTCTTATGTCCTGTTCTCCTGCCATAAACTGAATTATATTGAATATGAGCATACATGTAACACTTATAAGGCACACTAAAGCTGCATTGTAGTTCTCCGTATCATCCAATGTTATCCACAGTGTGCTCCACACAACAAAAATTTCCACAAATGCTACGAGAAATATACTTCCGTTAAAACTTTCTTTAATCTTATCAATTTTTGCACACCATACCATCGTCACCACATATTCAATAAAAAATTCAAAAATTGAAAATCCTATTTTCCATACAGTCATTAACAGCATATCCTCAACAGTCAGGATAAGCTGAACATGATATACCGCAAACCCAATGACATAGAACACCGCCTCGCCCAAAATAAGGAATAGATACAGGAAGAAAGTGAACCAAAGTGCAGCAAGCCTCCTGTCTTTGATAAACAACTGTACGCCTAAAACAGCACCAACGAATGCAAGCACAACATGCAGCTCATGCCCTATCAGCTCTGTATTCTGTAAAAACGTAAGAACCGACATACATATTGTAAGAATAATTATATATGCTTTTTTATTTTTGATATTACACACCTTTGTATGAAAATAAAAAGTGTATATTGCATTAGGTATGTTCAATAGCACATCCACTATGTCTTTAGGCTGCACTTCTATCATTCGTAGTTACCTGCCTTTATCGTATCTTTATATTCTCCTCACCGTTGTACATATATATACTATCATCTGTTTTATGGTATACCGGCCATACTGTGTAATCAAAATAACTGTAAGAATTCCAGTCATTTATTTCATTCAGAACAGTCACATTATGTCCATCCATAATATTTTCACTATCAATAAAGTTATCATCAATACAATATATTCCATCATTCTTGCTGCTGTCATACATGAATCTCCCTGACAGCACCATATAGGTATAATCATATTCGTGTCCCGTGAACAAATCTCCCTCACCAAGCTTATGTGTTCCTGTTCCATCTGTCTTTATTTCAATAACTGAGCCATCCGATGAATTTTCCAAATAAATTGCATCATTCTCAGGCGCAGCTGTGAATGCCGAAACATTGCTCATATCTGCTTCGTAAAGCGTAGTTACAACCGGCTGTGACGTGTCTCCTTCAACCATATATATTCCATTATTATCTATATATACAACACTTCCATCATTCCATATATATCCGTTATACAAGTCGTCTGCATTGGCAATTTTCTTGACTGAATATGAAGCTTTATCAAACACATATACTCCGTCCATCGTAGCCAAAATAGTCTTGTCAAATGTATCACAGCTGCATCCAAAAGCATAACCGGCATATATATATGGTACTAATAATTCATAATAATCAGAGCCTAATTCTGTCAGTTTCATATTGTCGGTATCAAGATAATACATATCGCTGTCCGTGATTATGAACATCTCATTTCCTTCTCTGTTTGCAATAATATCGTATTTCTCATCAGATGAATATAGCGAATATGCCTCCTCATTTCTGAACAATAATATTCCTGAATCCTCTGTGTTCTCATAAGCAGTTTGATTTAATCCCATGAACATAACTATATCGCCATTGTCATTTACTTCTATATATCCGCGCATTGCCTTATCCAAATACATTGATGTTTTAAACGATATAAGCTTCTCCATCCCGTTTACATCATATATAATGTACTGAGATTCCTTACCTTCATCAGAAAGTGCTGCACTTATTGAAGCTTCCTTAATACCTGCATCCTGCTTTACATACACAATGTAATCACTATCAACTGTAAAATATGCTCTCAGCACATCTGTATCAATATATGTATTCGTATCATAATCTGCATTATATAAATACAAATCCATTCCTACACTATCTGTACCTGACGGTGTGCAATACAATACACTTCTTCCGTTGACCGAAATATCAACATTGGCTGACTCTCTATATAATGTATGGTTAAAACTGCAATTATCAGTAAGAAGAACAGGAGCAATTTTCTTATCAATATAATACAGCTCATACCCATTCTGCCCCTGCATTACATATATAGCTGCCATGCCATAATCTGCTTCATAATTGCCTACAAATATACTCTCATTAAAGATTACATCTTTTCTCGACTCAATTAATTCAGGATTGAAGCAATCTCCTTGCTTGTTGATAAATCCAACATCTTTTACATATGTAATCCAATCATTATCATCTGATATTGTATCCCAGCCTCCTGCTATGCTGCTGATTCCGCTGTAAACCGGCTCAGTCATGCCATCAACAGTTGTATCCGCTTCTGTTGAACTCTCAGACTCCTTATTTTCAATCACTCCCTCCGTAGTTTCTTCTGTTGTTACATCAACCGTTGTACTTTCCGTACTGTTATCATTATCCTTTACATCTGCCTTAGAACTGCATCCACTAAGTGCAATAGCGGCAGATACACATATAATTCCTCTTAATACTTGTCTTTTCATTATTTTTCCTCTCTTTTTAATAAGGTTATAGTCAGTTCATTAAATCCAAATTCACCACATTCTCTCCGTTGTACATACATACAGTGCCATCCGTCAAGGAATATACCATCCATATTGAATTATATGTATATATCTCACCGACTTCCCTGACATCTATAAGCCTGACCTCATCACAATTTGAATCGGCACTGTATATATGCTCTTCACCACGATAATCATCACCCAACAGTATATACTGCTTTGCAAACGGGAGATATTCTATGTCATTGAAAACTGAATAACTTATGCTGCCTGATATTTTGTGCAATACAATGCCATCCTTATCAACAGCATATAGATTATGACCCGTATTTTCATCATGGACATAAAACCATATATTGTCATCTAAAGGCTGACAAGGTAAAATATCATACATTGTATCTTCTATGTTTCCCTCCGAAGTACTGAAAATGGTTGTTATCTGAGGTTTTATGCTCAGATTTTCAATTCTGTATATTTTACTGTCATCAATGGCAATAATTGCATCTGATTCCGAATAATTAATTATCATCGCATCTCTAGAACGCCAGTCCATGTTCAGTAATTTCTCCAACTTTAACGTATCACTATCCCACAGATATATTCCATCTTCCGCTGCAAATACACAATTATCAAACGAATCAATATTGTACACCAATTTATTCCTTGTAGTCCACGCTGACATACTCATCTTATAACTTCCGCTTATTTCAATACTTTGCATATCATCAACATTATAATAACGAATACCCTCCGCATCTATCACAAACATTTCATCCATATCATGAGCTACCACAAAATCATATGTCTCATTACCGATTTTAATCAATTCCTGAAATTCACCATTTCTTATAAGGTATACTGCCCTCGGGTATAAGGTGCTTTCCAAACCAGTAAAAGATTCATTAAAAATCAAGATATCTCCGTTATCCCTAACTTCCCATAATCCATTAGCATAGAGATAAACGCCATATTCATTCGCTGCATAAGTACCGCATTCGCTCATGGTTTTCAAATCTAATATTGTGAAAGTCATATTATCCGTATTTCCATTATCAACATAATCCTGTGACATTTCACAATACACAATATGTTCTCCATCCAGCGTAAAGTTTGCACCATATGCATTAGATGTAACAATCATATCTGAAGCATTGTCAACATTATAAAGATGTAAATCAAAATCATCCTTACGTCCCATGTTACCTAATGATTTAGAATTATCACGATATAAAACCCACTTTCCATCTGCTGAAATATCGCAATGAAGCATAACATTATAATAATCTTCACTTTCCACAGTTGATAACAATACTGGATTTATACGGCTATCTAAATAATACAAATTGGTTTTACATTCTATTCTGTCCAATACAGCAACCACGGCACATTCCCCGTAACGACCAGTACCATCATAGTCATAATATGTATTCAATAAAGATTGCCCATTAAATTCGAAATAACAGCTTTGATTTTCTCCTATCCTGAAGACGTTTCCCTGCTTATTTATAAACCCTACTCCATCACAATACATAATCATATTGTCATCATTATAATTATTTACACTTGATGTTTTCCATGAACTGTCAGATTCGTTATAATCTGATACCGTCTTTTTCTCTGTGTTATCAGTATTCTTCGTCATATAACCATTAGCACTATCAATATTTCTTTTCTGCTTGTTACATGCACCCAAACAGCACATAATTAATAATATGCCCCAAAATAATAAGTACCTCTTTTTCCACATAAGCACATCCACCTTATCACAATTATTTTTCAAGTTTCGGATTAAGCAAATAAAAATAGCAGCTATTATAACCGTTTATACCTTCACATACAATTTTTATAAAATCTGCACCTGCAATATCAACTGTAAAGCTCATCTTTGTACTCTTTCTTGTTATAGGTTCAGAACGATATACACAGACATCATCAGCATATATTACCAACCTGCACTGACCCTGAGCAGAAGTCTTGTCCTCAGGTGCAATTTCACCTGATATGGTTCTGTATTCCTTTCCCAAGTAGTATTCAGCTTGTGATGTACCTTGCCAAAAATTGCTCTCATACATACCGAGTCTAATCGCACATTTATAATCATCATATGTGTTACCTAACGTATCCGTAAGAGTCACTCCATATGTCCACTTTGGCCACATATTCGAATCATAGTTTACCGGAGTAAGCTCATCAAGATATACAGGCTGCATACTGTCAATATATTCGTATTCACTTACAAGACGCTCATCATAGCCCACTACTTCGTATGCTATATTGCATACATTGATTGCGAGTTCTAAATCTCTGTTTTCAACTGCACTATTAGCTGCTGCAATTACATTATTAAGGTATGTATTTACGCAATCCTGTCTGTTTCCCGCTAACACAATATCATTAGGAAATGTATTTAAGGCATCATCTAAGACCTTAATAGCACTGCCATAATCCTCTGCCTCTATATAGCTGTCCTTCCATTCTACATATACATTTTTCATAATACTTGTTATATTTTCTACGCTTTCATCCGCTTCAGATATGTTTTTTATTACATCAAGGGCAACGCTTCCCTCACTAATTGCATCTGAATATCTTTCCTCTGCAAATGCCGAATTAATGTTGTTAATAACCGAATCAGCATATAAATTGCAACACTCAACAAGCTTAGAAATTAATTTTTCATCATTATATGTATCTTTTTCATCTTCAAGCATTCTTATTGCATCAACAAAATTACCGGCACTGATATAGATATCAGCCTGTTTTATAGAATCGTCTACATTCTGTGCCAGCAAAAGATTCCTGCAGTTTTCCAACTCGTCATCAAGTGATGTGTTTTTTCCTATGATATCCATTGCATTAATAATCTGATTTACAGCCTTTGAATAATCACCTGCTGCTTTATATTCCTCTACTTTAGACAATATCTGTGATATATACTCTTTTTTAGAATTTTTTGCTCCTTCACTTGCTTTATCAAAAAAAGTATCTTCATATATTACCTTATTATACATTACATATGCATACGCGTAATTTTCCTCATTATATGCATTCACCGCATCCGAGTAACTCTTCTTGGATTCATACAGAACATTAAGCTTGTTGTTCACATTTGTTATTTTTTCAGAAATATCTCTATCTTCAATATGTCCAACCATATTAAGGAAATCGATTGTATCGTCATAGGTTATCTTATTATTCAAAAATGCATCATAGTATGAATCAATAGCATTTAATATTGAATCTGACATATCATACTGTTCATCGTAATCCGAAGAATTATAAATCCGCACTGCCTGATTAATCTTTCCTTGTTTTACTGCACGATTGAATTTATTAATCGGTATATTCCAAATTATTGCAAATATAACTACCGCAGCCACTATTATTACACTTGTTATTGCACTTATAATAATTATCTTTTTCTTTTTGTTCATATACTTATTTCCTCCGATTATTAAATAAATTAATTTTCCATAACTATTTATTTTGAAAGCTCCCGCATAAGCTGTGCTATTCGGCGATACCGCTTTCTGCGTTTTAGTTCTATTGCACGCATAATTATTTTTGAAAGCTTCTCTGAAATCTGCGGATTTAACTCATGCGGCGATTTTGTATCATCATGTATGAATCTGTTCGTCGACTCATCAGGTCTGATTCCGGTAGCCATCTTATACATTACCGCTCCCAACATATACACATCCGACCATGTGCCTGCTTCCGAACAGCGTCCATATCCCTCCGGCGGACAATATCCCGGATACATAGTGCATACATGCATATCTCGAACAGTATTTTTTCCCCAACATCCTCCATCCACTATGAGCTTAACATTTTCATATGCATCTCTGTCAGTGCAGATTAAGATGTTTTCCGGAACAATGTGCAAATGTAAAATTGATTTTTTATGTAATTCATCCAATGCACGGCATAGACAACGTGCAATATATCTGATTTCATCTTCCGCAAGACAGCCATTTTTCCTAATGTGAAGCTCTAAATTCATTGCCTCCACCGACTCGGTAACACAATACGCCGTATTATTTTCACAAAATACATCATATGTGCTTAATATATTAGGATTATTACATACTCTGCCGGCAAGCTTCGCTGATTCGACAAACCTTCCCTTTGAATACTCGCACTCTCTCAGTAATCGTTGACTATGCGGAAGCTGTATCTCTTTTTCACCACATTCTCTCACCAAAATACTGTGCATATAGAATTCACTCACTACGCACATACACTGTGTCTTACCATCTATTGCTTTATAATCATATTTATAACCATGATTCCCCAACTGCTCTGTAATTTTATAACGATTATTCAAAACAGCTCCTATGGGAAGCATGTTAAACTCGCCCAGTTTCATACAATACCCTCACGAAATTATCCTTCTCGCCACCAGCCCTGCAAGCGTCTTCATTAACTCCTTGGTCGGATGCGTTCCGTCGATTGAATCATACGAAATATTATATGAATTTATCAGATAACTGCTGCCTGCTAATCTGCGTCCCCCACGCTCTTATGGTTCCATCTGCCGTCACGTAAGCATCTGCACCCTTTTCTATGGTCTGTGCAAGCCTTATCAGACCGCTGTTCAACGAACCAAGCTGATTATTAATCTGTGAAAGTGTTGAAGCTAATTCAGCATCCATTATTGAATCATCAATCCTGCCCTTTGTCGTGCGGAACGAGGACTGTATTCCCGATACAGTACTTTTTATTCTCCTTATTCGTCCCGAACATGAAATGACCGCTCTTACATCAATTAAGGTCGAACTCATCTGCTTCCACCACCCTTTACTGAGCTTTTCTGAACTTCAATATGTTCCGCATTATACTTAATTTTGTTTCCTGCCTGATTAAGAAGGCGAGTAAGCTTGTCTATCTGCGAGATTGATTTATCAATGCTTCTGACCATATATGTGACTTCCCTGCCCTGCCAGCTTCTTGTGAGCGTGCTTTTCTCCGAAACAAGCTGTCTTCTTACCGATTTGAGCTGCATGGAGTAATCCTTCATATCTGTCGCCTGCCTAAATACCCTGTACATATCAAGTGCCATATTTCTCTTTCCTTTCGCTATACACTGTAACCCTACTTTACAAATTCCTTTATTTTGAAATATCACGCATAAGCTGCGATGTAGAAATAAGCGTTTTATGCAATTTCTTCAATGCGACGCATATCTGTCCTGCAATATTCCTCTCACCACCAGCTCTGCAAGCGTATTCATTCCTTTTTTAGTAGGATGAGTTCCATCCATCGAGTCATACGGAATATTATATGAAGCTAAATCTAACAGGCTGCAGTTTTGATAAAAAGCAGCCTCTCTTATTGCTCTGTTGTATTCCTCTATATGCACTCCTCCGAAGCTTTCAGGAAAATTAAACGATGAATCCTCATCAATACAGGTCTTACAGAGTGTACAGCAGTATATCTCGGCTGACGGATAATTCTCCTTGATACGGTGTAGCATAATTGAATAAGCATCAGAAAATTCATCCTCGTCAATAGTCTTCTTTTCAATCTTTACACTTCCGACATGCACACCGCTTCCCCAATCATTAAAGCCCATGTAAATTATAATAAAGTCGGGGGTTCCGCTCTTATCGTGCAGATTTTTGATTCTTTCCATACAGCAGCCCGCCGACCTCGATACAGCATCCTGCTCACTTGATGTTACCTTGCAGCCTGACCACGAATTATTCACCAGCAGCTTTCCGTCAAGATAGTCTATAGCCATTCCCCACCATGTATCCGCCTGACCTTTTATACCTGCCGACTCTGCCACAGCTTTGGAGTAAAATACAGCACAACTCTCAGGATTATAGCCCTCAAGGGTGCTTATCGAATCGCCAAAGACAGAAAAACTCTTACCTGTGAACTTTTTTAATGCTTCATAATTTCCAAGTTCTCTGTTGAATGCCTTGTAGTTCAGCATGCCTTTATTATCATCAGCCTTAATTGCAAACACTATTTTACTGAAATAATTTCTGTATTGCTCCTCAATGATTACTTCATGGAATGCTTGTGCTACAAGCTCCGGCGGATTATAAAAGGCTCCACAGCCAAATGCTCCAAGTACCATTACCGATATTTTGTTTTCAATGGCAGATTCAAATATATTTTTTATGCGCGATTTGAGCATATTCTTTAAATCATTTCCGTCTATCCAGTCAATTTTTCCAAGATATGGAGCAGCACAGGTAATCACATCCACGCAGAACCATTCTTTTTTATCAAGCAGAACCGGGATATAATCGTCTGATTTAAACACAGTGACATTCCTTATGTATATAAGTCTGTCCGAGTTCATATTGTTTCCGTTATTCATATGATAGTCATAGAATTCTTCTTTTGCGGCTTTACCTGACAGACATGCAAACAGATTGCTGCTTCTGCACAGGCATTCCTCCTGTGCCATGGCTCCCACTTCTACTCCGCCACCCGGATGCACCGGATTTGCGAAATTGAGAACCGCAGTCCTGCCATACTTAAGGTATTTTGAAGCCGAAGCAAAGCTGGTATTTCTTTCAACAATAATATCTGCCTTTGAATAGAATTTTTTATGTTTTCTTGCCGTAAAGCCTTCCTTGTAAACCCTGACCGATTTTTGTGCCTTTCTGGTTTTGTGTCTTAGCTTACCCTCAGTTGCAAGCCCCATAGTATCATTGAAGCATTTAATCAAATCCATTCTACATTTCCTCCATGCATTTATCTTTTATCCGTCAGAGGAATCAACTCTGTAGAAATAGCATTCTCCTGCTTATCATAGATTACAAACATACAATAAAAACATTCCGGATTTTCTATTGGCTTGGTTATCAGTTGAAAATATGCACACGGAAATTCATACCCACTCATACGGCCTGAATTTTCCCATTCAGATATCGGAAGAATATTTCCATTTTCATCTCTTGCAATGTAATATTCGCTCACCGCAATTGCCATCATATCATAGTTATCAATACACAATAATTGCTTATCAGGTGTGTCAGAATCTGAATAAGGAATAACACTTCCTATCTGTCCATCTGGATTGTCTTCATTCACATATATTTGCAAATTGGCAACTTCCATATTCCACGATAGTGAATGTTCATATCTGTTAAGAATAATCGGCATTGTGTATCTTCTTTCTTTTGCCTGTGCATTACTTTCAACCAAAAACAATGGTGTTTTCGATACTTCCTCTGTAAGAGCATTTCGAGCATACAGAGCCTTATCAGCATAATATACATGTGCATATCCATCATCCCCTACGGGAATATTCTTACCAGAATACACCACCATATATTTTTCACTTTCTCTATCCGGCTCACGTCCCGTATTCCAATTAAGTTGCCCCGTATTGAACATAATAAATGCGTTTATCTTTGATATATTATTTAGCTGTTCATCATTAATCTGAAGCTTCACATCATAGGACGAACAATTTTCGGAAGTTTCAATTATATCGACATTACTAACCATGCTTGATAAATCCACACTTCTGCTACTTTCATTGCCTTTATCATTGTCATATAATTCAGAAATGAAATTACGATAGCCTTTCGAAAAATCCACTTGCTCCGATATATACATATATGCATACCTATATGTATCATCTGTATTATTTGGATAACATATAGATATGCCATTAGCATCTTCAACGTTTCCAGATTTATACACAACCATGCCATCAATAGCTTTCAAAAGTTTATCAGCTTCCTCTGATTTCTGTACTCTTACCAATTGATTTATTAAATTAATGCTGTCTAACATACCATAACTATAATTTGATGAATATTCTCCAAATCCTTTAACTCTGCTACAAGCTCGTGAGACTTGTGGAATATTTCGGATTGTAAGTCCATCCTTTAATGAAATAAAGAAATTGTCCATTGCTTCCTCTACCTCACTGTATTTTTCCAAATCAATACACGAAAGTGTCAAATCACAGTACAACTGAGGGTAAAGTTTATATGCCATCTCTCCAAATTCAACATATGAATCTATTATTTCTTTTCCAAGCTTTTCCCCATCTATCAGCTCGTCTGTAAGACACGAAAGGAACGAATAATCCCATCCCCATCCAGGTTCTGTTTCCTGTGATGCAACCATGTAATTTGCATAAGGAGCAAGGACATCCGCAACCTCTAGCGAACTCATAAGGCAGGCATCAAATCCCGCTAATTCCAGCTTTGTAGCACGTTTCCCCACTGAATCATTCAATGCAGTCTGCAGTTCATTAAGTGTCAGACTGTCATCATAATTTTCATCATAACCGAAGCCAGCAACTGCTCCTCCGCCATGATCCCAAAGAATCAACGAATAGCTGTCACTTTTATAATTATCATAACAATAATTTATAAATGAGCTGAGAGTGTCTGCTTCACCCATATTTGATGCATCAACCGTATCAACAACATAAACATTTCCAGAAGCTACCTTGAGTATGCTGTCCTTATCTGCCGAAAGGCCATCTATCTGCCAAGCCGAAGTTCCACCTGTGTATATAATGATATTATTATGCCTTGTATCTGCCTTAGACTCTGCCATCTCTGATAAATCCATTGATGCGTTACCCGATATGGATTCCAAATCAGAGCCAACCATATATACCATTATCGTCATATTCTTTTTTCCGACACCAGCAGCATAAGTAATTTCCGATTCCTGCATAATATTTAAGAATATTGCAAAAACAATACTTATTCCTAATAGCTTTCTTAAAAATCTCATACACCTTGTACCTCACTCTTCCACTACCCATTTAATTGCCACGACCTTGCCATCTTTACATTTGACGTATGACATAGAATATCCACTCGAATTTTTGATTCTGAACTCCGTTGAAATTGATTTCTTATCTCCATCTTCTGATGCATCAATAGTTTTATCATATTCAATATTGGCATTATTAAGAATATTCTCAAGTTCTGTTTCATCCAACCCTATGCATATTCCACCTGACATCTCTGACAGACTGTCTTCCTCAGTTGAACCTAGTTCATAAATCATAGCATTTCTTGCCAAAATAGCCTCATCATTTTTATTACACAAATAGGCGATAAATCTGAAGCCATCACGTTCTAAAAATACTCCGATTTTATCATTTCCAGCTATCGTTGTATCTGCTCCATCATCAAGTTTTTCATAGTTTTCTCTCATTTCCCAGCCATTATTAAGAAATGCATACGCAGGTACAGGGAGCCTGTACAGTTCATCTTTGAAGCACACAATATTATCTGCCATGCTATCTGTGATTTCCGTTGGTCCATCATACTCAGGCACAATATCAGGATTTCCCTTTGAAAACTCGAACCCATCATTCGCCTTAAAGCATGACAATTCAACATCAACCAAAATGCCATTTTTAAACGTCAATCTTTTTTCAGCCCGACCATCAGTGTCTACTTTAAAAATATCTGCGTTCTCAATATACTTAATATAATCCACCTTGACATTATCAGATTCAAATACCTCTGTATTATCAGGTTCTCCCATAATATCAATAACCTCTTCAAGACTTGAAATACCAATTATAATGTTATTTGGCAGCCTGATGGTATCACTTTCTGTATAATCAAGCATATTTATCTCTACTCCGGCTATCACGCAATCCTTAACTTTTCTTATCGTGATATCCGGATTGTAAATAAAGAAGCCAAACTGTAACTCACCCCGTACAAACTGAACCGTAGTGTACTCGCCGCATTTTAGCGGAGAAGTATCATTTCCATAAAGCGTATTCACATTCCATCCTTTCAACAATAACGTAGAATATGGCATTGGAAACTCCAATACACAATCATCAATCTGTATTTGATAGCTGTTAATATCATCAGAGAGTGTGGCATTCTGCACATCATCTACATTATATTGTCCTCCAAACAATTCCCGGCCTGATATATCCTCTTCGGTTTCCACGTCTTCGGTTTCTGCATTATCTGAGTCACTCACAGTTTCCTGTATTTCCGTGCTTACTGCTGTATGCACTAC
>CAKRIL010000056.1 GCA_934343915.1 uncultured Lachnospiraceae bacterium
CATGATTAATTTACATCTTGAAAAGCTGTACAGATATCCGAGAATAATGGAGCCAATGTGGATTGCGGTTCCCGTTAAGAAGGGACAATTAAGCGGAGCGTCCGATGTCTCAGTATACGACGGAACGGAGAAGCTGCCTGTTCAGACCAAGGTCACGGCAAGGTATGATGACGGTTCGGTCAGATTCCTGTTCACAAGATTCATGGGGAATCTTCCGGGCAACAGCGCCAAGGATTTTTCACTCTATTTGGATGAGAAGGATAGGAGAGAATACGTTGAGGATTCAGCGGTACAGGAATGTGCTTCGGATGCGGGGCAGCTTGTGGTTACACAGAATGCGGACGGCTTCATTGTCGATACAGGCGCATTATGCTTCAGGGTGAAGAATTTTTCAAAGAACTTATTTGATTCATTAATGTGCGGCAGGCAGTTGTATGAACGGGAGCAGTTCCTGGGACCTTACCTTTGTGATGGAATGGGAACCAGGTATAATGTCACGATTGACAGGTGGCGTGTTGTGGAAGAAGGTGATGTGTGCACGATTTTGGCTGTGACAGGCTGTAATGATACCGAGTTCGGAGGATGTGAGGAGTCGAACCATTATAGATTTGAAATCAGAGTCACGGCGTATGCAGGCAAGCCTTGGCTGGAGATAAGCTACCGATTATTCAATACCTCCGAATCACCGTTAAAAATAAAGTCACTTGTATTTTCCGTTATGAGCGGTAACGGCATGGAGCAGGATATAACGCTGGCAGACATGAATGATGCATCGTATATAGATTCTACCGGATGCGGTGACATCAGTGTCGCAATCGAGAATGAGAATGCATTGGTGTACAGGACAAGAGGAACAAAGGAGCTTCTGCACATAGAGGAGCTTGCACCGGCGCAGGGAGTGAGAACCTGTGCGGGGGCATCCAATTATAAGACTGATTTCGTAATAGGCAGGGACGGCACGCAGGTTAATAAGGCGGCATATGACAAGGCACTCCTGATGGAGGGAAATGAGCATATGGCAGAGGTTCTGTACGGAACCTTTTTTGCGGACAGAACGGATGCCGACGGAGGAGTATGTGCTACAATTTTTCAGGCTCAGCAGAATTATCCTAAGGCTGTAAAGGCTGATAAGGACGGAGTGCATGTCATGCTTGTCCCTGAGGGCTTCAATGATGTGGTGATGCAGCCGGGTATGGCAAGAGAGCAGAGGTTCATGCTGCATTTCCATGAGGCGGACGAGCATATTGCGGAGCTTGACAACAGAAGCCTCATATATCAGATGCCTGACCGACCGATAATTGCCCCTTATGTGTATAAGAATTCAGGTGCCGTGACGGATGTGTTCGCTGACAAAGCGAATGCGGATATTGATATGCTGCTTATGAGCAAGGCGGATGCGAGGGCAAGAAGCTTTGGAATGCTGAACTGGGGCGACACAATCGACCAGAATTACACCAAGCAGGGAAGAGGCGGCGGAGCGGCCGTGTGGGCGAATAACGAGTATGATTTTCCGCATGCCTGTGCTCTTATGTACATGAGAATGGGGATAAGAAGATATCTTGACTTCTGCATGGTGCACGCAAGCCACTGGATGGATGTTGATGTATGCCATTATAGTGCTGACCCGTTAAAGATAGGCGGACTTACGGAGCATACCAAGGGTCATGTCATTAACGGTGTTATGGTTCCGAGCCATGAGTGGGTTGAGGGCTTTTTGGACTATTATCATCTGACGGGCGATGAGAGAGGACTTGAGACAGCGATAGGCATAGGCGAAAATGTTCTTAAGCTCCTTGACACACCTGCATATGCGGTTGCGGGTGAGAGCAATGCCCGCGAGACAGGCTGGGCGCTTCGAGCTCTTACGGCACTGTATATCGAGACAGGGGATGAAAAGTATAAGGCTAAGTGTGACAGGATAGTGGGTTATTTTGAAAAATGGTACGATGATTACGGCTGTTTTGCCGCACCTTATACGGACAATACGGTTATTCATGTCGGATTTATGATTTCTGTTGCCGTCGGAAGCCTGATGAGGTACTATAAGATTAACAAGACGGATAAGCTTAAGGAACTTATCATGCTTGCGGTGGATGATATACTTGATAACTGTATGCTGGAGTGCGGTCTGTTCTATTATAAAGAGCTTCCGAGCCTTGCAAGACTCGGCAACAATACGCTTCTTCTTGAGGCGATGGCTGCGGGCTATGAGCTCACCGGCGATAAGAAGTATCTTGAAGCCGGAATAGCCACCATGAAGCGTACACTCAGAGAACCGCACAAGTATGTCGGCGGCGACAAGCAGATAATCGGGGATGCACTTGTGACCTCGGGAGATTCGACGAAGAATTTTGCTCAGAGCTTTTATCCTATTGCTTACTATTACAAGTGCCTTGTCGAGGCGGGAATGGAAGAGCATGTTCACATTTAAGGATAATGTATTAAAAATATCTGTCCGCAGTCTTGTGGAATTTATCTGCCGTGAGGGGGATATTGACTCAAGACGCGGCAGAGGCGGTGACAAGGCTGCAATGGATGCGGGCAGCAAAGCACACCGCCGTATACAAAAACAGATGGGTTCACAGTATGAGGCGGAGGTTCCGATGAGAATGGAATTTCCGTCTTCTAATTATACCATCATAATTGAGGGCAGGGCTGACGGCGTTATAACCGAGGAGTCAGGTATAACAATAGATGAGATTAAGGGAACCTACCGAAGCTTAAGGAAGCTTGACGAGCCGGTGGGGGTTCATAAGGCACAGGCTATGGTATACGCCTACATGAAGTGCGTGAGTGACGGGCTTGACCATATAAGTGTCATGATGACATATGTTAATCTTGACAATGACGAGGTAAAGTACTTTACGGAGAGCTTTTCATTCGCTCAGGTGGAAGAGTGGTTCAGGGGAGTGCTTGATAAATTTAGAAAATGGAGTGACTTTCTGTATGAGAGTAAAATCCGCAGACAGGAATCGCTTCGTGGACTTGAATTTCCTTTTCCGTACAGAGCAGGTCAGCGCGATATTGCAGTGAGCGTGTATAAGACCATAAGAATGAAAAAGAAGCTGTTCATACAGGCACCTACGGGAGTCGGAAAGACAATGTCAACCGTGTTCCCTGCGGTAAAGGCGGTAGGTGAGAATCTGGGTGATAAGCTTTTTTACCTGACGGCGAAGACGATAACGAGAACGGTTGCACAGGAGGCATTCGCGATATTAAGGGAGCATGGAGCGTACTTTAGGACTGCTACAATAACGGCAAAGGAGAAGATATGCATGTGTGGAAAGCCTGAGTGCAATCCGCTTGCATGTCCGTATGCGAAGGGACATTTTGACCGGGTAAATGATGCCGTGTATGACATGGTAACGCATGAAAATGTCATAACGCGCGAGATTATAGAGGAGTATTCCAACAAGTACACGGTATGCCCGTTCGAATTCTCACTTGATGCTACCTACTGGGTGGACGGAGTTATATGTGATTATAATTATGTATTTGACCCCGATGTGTACCTTAAGAGATATTTTTCTGACGGAGCCTCGGGGGATTATATTTTTCTTATAGACGAGGCACATAACCTTGTGGACAGGGCAAGGGACATGTACAGTGCGAGTCTGTATAAGGAGAACTTTTTAAAGGTCAGAAGGCTTGTCGATAAGGTTGATAAGAGGCTGGCTTCGGCTCTTGCAAGGTGCAACAAGAACTTTTTGGAGCTTAAAAAGACATGTGATGATGTGATTGTTCTTGAGAGTATAGGTACTGTTATGCTGTCTCTTGAGAGACTGTTTGAGGAGTTTACGAGGTTTTTTGAGGATAAGCCGGAGTTCGAGTACAGCGAGGAGGCATCTGAGCTTTTCTTTGAGGTAAGGCATTTTCTTAACATGTATGACCTCATACAGGACAACTATGTGATATACGGGGAGCAGACGGATGACGGCTTCATGTTAAAGCTGTTCTGCGTCAACCCGTCCCCATGTCTTGCGGGCTGCCTTGATAAGGGTGTGGCTGCGGTGTTTTTCTCGGCAACGCTCCTTCCGGTGATGTATTATAAGGAGCTTCTAAGCAGCAGGGACGATTATGCCATATATATAAAGTCACCGTTTGACCCAAATAAGAGGCTGCTCGCGGTGGGCTATGATGTGACAAGCAGATACACAAGGCGCAATGAGAACGAGTTCCTTAAGATAAAAGGCTATATAGACAGTGTGACGGCACAGAAAAAGGGAAATTATATGATATTTTTTCCATCCTACGGTTACATGGACAGCGTATATAAGCTGTACGGTGAGGATGAGCGTGCGGATATACTTGTTCAGAACAGGGGAATGACCGAGACAGAGAGGGAGCAGTTCCTTGACCGCTTCAGGGATGCCGGGCAGAGTGAGGACGACGGCTGCATCGGCTTCTGTGTCACGGGCGGTGTATTTTCGGAAGGAATTGATTTAAAAAATGAGAGCCTTATCGGAGTTATAATAGTCGGGACGGGAATACCGCAGGTGTGCACCGAGCGCAGGCTGCTGAAGGATTATTATGATGAGAGAGAGGAGAACGGGTACGATTATGCCTACACCTACCCGGGCATGAACAAAGTGCTCCAGGCGGCAGGGCGTGTCATAAGAACGATGGACGACAAGGGAGTTATACTGCTGCTTGATGACCGATTCTCTAAGGAAGCGTATGTCAGGCTGTTCCCGGAGGAGTGGGCGGACTATAAGCTGTGCAATCGGAATGAGGCACCACGGCTGGCGGCGGAGTTCTGGGGGAAGAGATAATATTGAATATATGGAGCAAAACAGGCTGATTAGATTGTGATTGTATAATGCAGCAGATTATGTATTTCGACTCTGTTGTTCGCAGCAAGATATTCTAAGAACTCTGATAAAATGTATATCAACTTTTAAATAAAAGGTCTTTATATTTTTACTGGTTTGTTTTATAATAGAGCGGATAATGTAAAGAAGTGGAATGAGGAGTTATATGATAGAAGAAGTAGTCACTGTGGCTATGCCTGTCAGTGAGAAGATTGTGATTAGAAAGAACAGGATAGAATCAGAGAAGCCTTCGGCTGATGCAAAGAGGCTGTCGGTTGTCACCGGAATACATGGCGACGAGCTTGACGGTCAATATATATGCTATGAGCTTAACCGCAGAATCAATGAACATATAGAGCTGCTCGACGGAGTGGTGGACATATATCCGGCGGTGAATCCGCTCGGTATAGAGAGCTGTACCAGAGGAATGCCGATGTTCGACCTCGATATGAACCGTGTGTTCCCGGGAATAGAGAACGGTGCTACAGCGGAGTACCTTGCATCGAGAATAGTGAATGATATTATAGGAAGCGATATGTGCGTCGACCTGCATTCGTCTAATATTTTTATCAAGGAGACACCGCAGGTAAGAGTGTTTGACCAGTTCAAGGACAAGCTTATGCCATATGCAAGGCTTCTTAACGCTGATTTTATATGGGAATATAAGATTAATACCGTGCTTGAGGCTACTCTTGCGAACAGCCTTAACCATCTTGGAGTGCCTACACTCGTCATAGAGATGGGAGTGGGCAACAAGGTAGAGAAAAGCTACGGAGACCAGATAATTGAAGGAATTTTCAACCTCATGTGCGAGCTTGGCATGTGGAAGGGTGAAAAGACACCTGTGAGAAAGCCTATGATTTCCTCACAGGGTGAGATTACTGTTATACATGCCGCCGTTACCGGGCTTTTCATGGCGGCGGAGGGTGCGATGATGAAGGAGGTTCAGTTCGGAGAGCATATCGGAGATATTGTCGAACCGCTGACCGGAAAGCTTCTTCACCGCGTAGAGGCACCATGTGCAGGAAGAATATTCACATTCAGGGAATATCCTGTGGTGTATGAGGGCGCTATCCTGTGCAGAATCTTTACGGGAGGTGTACAGCATGATTAAGAAGGAGCTATATACCCTTAAGGGATACCATAGAGAAGATTTTAACATAACAGGATACAGCTTCGGAAGCGGAGAGAAGGCGGCATGCATTGTAGGTGCCATAAGAGGAAATGAATATCAGCAGATGTATATATGCTCCCAGCTTATAAGGGTTCTCGGCGAGCTCGAGGAGAGGGGACAGATTACAGCCAATAATGAAATACTTGTTGTACCATGTCTTAATCATTACTCTGTCAACGTTCAAAAGAGATTTTGGGCGATGGACAATTCGGATATTAACAGAAGATTTCCGGGTATTCACGGCGGAGATACGACACAGAATATCGCAGCGGATTTCTTTGACAAGGTGAAAGGATACAGCTACGGAATACAGTTTACAAGCTTTTACATGCCGGGAGATTTCATTCCGCATGTGCGAATGATGGAGACGGGGCATCAGAGCCCGAGTCTTGCCAATCTTTTCGGCTTGCCGTATGTAGTTATAAGAAAACCGAAGCCTCTTGATACGACGACGCTCAACTATAACTGGCAGATGAGCGGAACGTGTGCATTTTCCATATATACCAACTGCAGCGATTACATAGATGATGCATCGGCAAGACAGGCTGTTGCAAGTGTACTTCGCTTCTTGACGAGAATGGGTATTATAAAGTATTATAACCATAGCGGATTTATTGCACATGTACTTGATGAGGATGAGCTTATGGCTGTGAAGACCAACACGGCGGGGCTTTACCGGAGACTTAAGAGTCCAAGCGACCCGGTATACAGAGGTGATATCATAGGTGAGGTTATCGACCCTTATGAGGGCGAAGTGATTAATCAGGTCATTTCTCCTACCGAGGGAATAATATTTTTTGCACATACCGCACCTACGGTTATGGAGAACAATGTTGTCTACAGGATTATCCGCAGACTTCATGAGTAATAAATAACGCACAAAAATATGTCATAGGACATGAACATGGAGGACAAAATGAGCAAGGTTAGACGAGTTTATTCTGAGAAGATGCCTGCATTCGCTGTCAAGGCAAAGGAGCTGAGTGATGAGATTTCCAATTATCTCAACATTAACACGGTAAAGAACGTAAGAGTTCTTATCCGCTACGATATTGAGAATATCTCTGATGATGTGTACAAGGATGCATTGGTTACTGTTTTCTCTGAACCGCCTGTTGATTATGTGTACGAGGAGAATTTTGAGAAAAAGCCTGGCGAGAAGGTCTTTGGCGTTGAATATCTTCCGGGACAGTTCGACCAGAGAGCCGATTCAGCAGTGCAGTGTGTAAAGCTCCTTAAGGAGGACGAAGAGCCTGTAATAAAGACCGCAACAGTATATGTTATTGACGGTGATGTTACGGAGGATGAACTTGCTCATATTAAGAGCTTCTGTATCAACCCTGTTGATTCAAGAGAAGCCGATATGACTAAGCCGGAGACTCTTGTTACCGTATTTGCAGAGCCTGAGGATGTCAAGATATTCGATGGTTTTAAGGACATGGAGGATGACAAGCTTCTTGCACTCTATAAGTCCCTTGGTCTTGCCATGACATTTAAGGATTTTAAGCATATTCAGAATTATTATAAGAATGAGGAGCACCGTGATCCTTCCATGACGGAAATCCGAGTTCTTGATACATATTGGTCAGACCACTGCCGTCATACCACATTCTCGACAGAGCTTAAGAATGTGAGCTTCGGCGATGGCGATTACAAGAAGCCTATTGTTGATACCTACAATCGTTACCTTGCCGACAGAGAGGTTATCTTCAAGGGCAGAGATGATAAGTTCGTATGTCTTATGGACATTGCACTTCTTGCAATGCGTAAGCTTAAAAGAGAAGGTAAGCTCGAAGACATGGAGGTGTCCGACGAGATTAATGCGTGCAGCATAGTAGTTCCTGTTACCATTGACGGAGTTACCGAGGAGTGGCTTGTCAACTTCAAGAATGAGACACACAACCATCCTACCGAGATAGAACCTTTCGGTGGTGCGGCTACATGTCTCGGAGGTGCGATCCGTGACCCGCTCTCAGGAAGAACCTATGTATATCAGGCAATGAGAGTTACGGGAGCAGGAGACCCTACGGTTCCTGTAAGCGAGACACTTAAGGGAAAGCTTCCTCAGAAGAAGCTTGTACGCGGAGCAGCCAACGGTTACAGCTCATATGGTAATCAGATTGGTCTTGCGACAGGCTATGTTAAGGAGATTTATCATCCTAACTATGTTGCTAAGAGAATGGAAATCGGTGCCGTTATGGGTGCCGCACCTCGTAAGAACGTAATTCGTGAGACATCCGATCCGGGTGATATCATAATCCTTCTCGGAGGAAGAACCGGACGTGACGGCTGCGGCGGTGCAACAGGTTCATCTAAGGTTCACACAGAGGCATCAATCGAGACTTGCGGTGCTGAGGTTCAGAAGGGTAATGCACCTACCGAGCGTAAGATTCAGAGACTGTTCAGAAGAAGCGAAGTTAGCCTTCTTATTAAGAAGTGCAACGACTTCGGTGCGGGTGGTGTGTCCGTAGCAATCGGTGAGCTTGCAGATGGTCTTAACATCAATCTTGATAAGGTTCCTAAGAAGTATGCAGGTCTTGACGGAACTGAGATAGCAATATCCGAGTCTCAGGAGAGAATGGCGGTTGTTGTTGACAAGAAGGACGTTGACAAGATGCTTGCCTACGCAGCAGAGGAGAACCTTGAGGCTGTTCCGGTAGCGGAGGTTACACCTGAGAAGAGACTTGTTATGTACTGGAGAGGCAGGAAGATAGTAGATATCAGCCGTGCTTTCCTCGATACCAACGGTGCTCATCAGGAGACAGATGTTCATGTAAATATTCCATCCAAGGACGGCAGCTGCTTCAATGCTCCTGTTGTTAAGGATGTTCGTGCAAAATGGCTTGAGACACTTGCAGACCTCAATGTATGTTCACAGAAGGGACTTGTCGAGATGTTCGACGGTTCAATCGGTGCGGGTTCGGTATTCATGCCTTACGGTGGTAAGTACCAGCTCACTGAGGTTCAGACTATGGTTGCCAAGCTTCCTGTGCTTAAGGGCAAGACTGATACCGTAACAATGATGAGCTACGGCTTCGACCCATACCTTTCATCATGGAGTGCATATCATGGTGCGGTTTACGCAGTGCTTGAGTCTGTTGCAAAGATTGTCTGTGCAGGCGGTGATTTCTCCAAGGTAAGATTTACATTCCAGGAGTATTTCAGAAGAATGACAGAGGACGCTTCACGCTGGGGTGAGCCATTTAAGGCACTTCTTGGTGCTTATGATGCACAGCTCGGCTTCGGACTTCCTTCAATCGGAGGCAAGGACAGTATGTCAGGTACCTTCAACGATATGGATGTTCCTAACACACTTGTATCATTCGCTGTTGATGTGGCTAAGTCACAGGATGTAATCACACCTGAATTCAAGAAGGCAGGAAATAAGATTGTTCTCTACACAATCAAGAAGAATGAGTATGACCTTCCTGATTATGATGCAGTTAAGAAATTATATTCAGATATAAGCAAGGATATCGCAGACGGAGTTATCGTATCCGCATACACACTTGATGCAAAGGGTATTGCGGCAGCAGTCAGCAAGATGGCATTCGGCAACAAGCTCGGCATTAAGATTGATGCTTCGACTGTAAGTGCAGATGAGTTCTTTGCTCCTATGTACGGCTGCATCGTAGCAGAGGTTGCGGCAGATAAGAACGGCGTGGCTGACGGCAGAGTGATCGGTGAGGTTACTGACAATGCCGCATTTGAGTATGGCGACGTGAAGATTAGTGTCGATGAGGCTCTCGCTTCCTGGAAGGCAACTCTCGAGAAGGTATTCCCGACAGTTGCGGTTAAGGGCGGCAAGGAGCTTGACACACCTGTATACAGCACCGATAAGGTATATGTATGCAAGAACAAGGTTGCAAAGCCTACCGTATTCATTCCTGTATTCCCGGGAACCAACTGTGAGTACGACAGCACCAAGGCATTCGAGCGCGCAGGTGCTAATGTAGTGACTAAGGTATTCAAGAACCTCTCCGCTGAGGATATTCGTGATTCAGCTCATGAGTTCGCTGATGAGATTAAGAAGGCACAGATTATCATGTTCCCTGGCGGATTCAGCGCAGGTGATGAGCCGGACGGTTCGGCTAAGTTCTTTGCGACAGCCTTCAGAAATGCGGCAATTACAGAGGAAATCAACAAGCTTATAAATGAGAGAGATGGTCTTGTGCTCGGTATATGTAACGGTTTCCAGGCTCTCATCAAGCTTGGTCTTGTACCTTACGGTGAAATCAGAATGCAGACACCTGATTCACCTACACTTACAATGAATACAATCGGCCGTCATGTATCCAAGATGGTATACACCAAGGTTGTAACCAACAAGTCCCCATGGCTTGCAGGAGCACAGCTCGGAGGAGTATACTGCAACCCTGCTTCACACGGAGAGGGACGCTTCGTAGCCAACGACGAGTGGCTTAAGAAGCTCTTCGAGAACGGTCAGGTTGCTACACAGTATGTGGATGTCAACACGGGCATGCCTACTATGGATGAGGAGTGGAATCCTAACGGCTCCTACATGGCTATTGAAGGTATCACAAGCCCTGACGGAAGAGTCCTCGGCAAGATGGCTCATTCCGAGCGCCGCGGAGATGCTGTGGCAATCAACATCTACGGGGAGCAGGATATGAAGATATTCGAGTCCGGAGTGAAGTATTTCCTCTAAAATAAAATTTGAGTCAAAACATGCCTGCTAATTTCGAGAGTGTGATGTGTAATTGCTGCACATCACACTTAAGATGTACGAGACTAAGACATTCTAAGAACTCTGATATAGTTTCGCAGTGTACGCCGACGATGCAAAGCATACCTCCCTGTATGCATTGCATCTAAGCCGACATCCGTGTCGGCTTCGGCTATGTGGTGGACAGAGTTCTAAGAATTTCTAAGTCTCTCCCATAAGTCGTGTGATGTGCAGCAGTTACACTTCACACATTCTGTGAAGTGTGGCATGTTTTGACAATTTATATGAGCAAGCAGCGAAGTGGATTGCGAAAATCATTGACTTGTGGATTAGATGAAACAGGGTTAGGTTATGCGATTGAAGATATGCCTGCACAGGCATTGGAGTTTGGTATGAAGAAGAGTGTTAAGAAGGAGATACTTGGGTATCTTAAGATAATTGCAGCGGGCGTTATAATTGCGGTTCTGCTCAATCGGTTTGTTATTATAAATGCGGATATTACGTCAGGTTCCATGAGCACGACGCTTGAAAAGGGCGACAAACTTATCGGACTGAGATTTGCTTATATATTTTCTGAACCTAAGCGCGGGGATATTATTATTTTTGAGTACCCTGATGATGGGGAGAAGCTTCTTATTAAGAGGGTAATAGGTCTTCCGGGAGATATGGTTATAATAAAGGATGGTCTTGTGTATATTAACGGAAGCGAGGAGCCGCTTGATGAGCCTTATGCGCATGGAACGAACAAGCAGGATTTCGGACCGTATATGATTCCGGCGGACTGCTACTTTGTGCTCGGAGACAACAGGGATAATTCTAAGGATTCAAGATATTGGACTAACACCTATGTGACGAAGAAGCAGATTATAGCAAAGGCACTTTTCAGATACAATAACGGATTCAAGACTTTCAAATAAATTCATAAAAAAGTATTGACAATGCCGTAAATAGGTGTTAATATACAGAAGTTGTGAAAATAAAGAAGAGTGTCCGCTCTCACCTCAGCACATATATGTGACTCGGGTTAATATCTAAGCTTTGACGGGCTGCTAAGTGGCGCCCTTAAGCGTTGAGTATGCGGATGGTTTTCTATCTGCATTTTTTTTGCGAAAATATGATGGAGGTGCACTACAATTAGCGACTTAATGATTAACGAACAGATCAGAGACAGGGAAGTCCGTCTGATTGGTGAGAATGGCGAACTTATTGGCATCATGTCTGCCAAGGAGGCATATAAGCTGGCTCAGGAAGCAGAGCTTGACCTTGTGAAGATTGCTCCTACTGCGAAGCCGCCGGTATGTAAGATTATCGATTACGGCAAGTACAAGTATGAGCTTGCAAGAAAAGAGAAGGAAGCCAAGAAGAAGCAGAAGGTTATCGAGATTAAGGAGGTTCGTTTATCTCCGAACATCGAGGACAATGACCTTAACACCAAGGTTAGTGCAGCCAGAAAGTTCTTAGAGAAGGGCAATAAGGTTAAGGTAACCTTAAGGTTCAGAGGTCGTGAGATGGCTCATATGGCAAGCAGCAAGCACATCCTTGACGATTTCGCTAAGATGCTTGAGGAAGTAGCAGTTGTTGAGAAACCCGCCAAGGTAGAAGGCAGAAGCATGACACTGGTTTTAGCACAGAAGCGCTAAAATACTATATTTAAGGAGGATTTACATCATGCCAAAAATAAAGACAAGCAGGGCAGCAGCAAAGCGTTTTAAGAAGACAGGTACAGGACAGTTAAAGAGAATGAAGGCTTACAAGAGCCATATCCTTACTAAGAAGAGCACAAAGAGAAAGAGAAATCTCAGAAAGGCTACTTTAGTTGACCATACAAATCTTAAGGCAATGAAGAAGATTTTACCATACCTCTAAGATAGAGTCGAATCGGGTAGAATTTTATAAGATATGCGGTGCATTGCCGAGATTATCGGTACGTGCTCAGAATAGAAATTTAGGAGGAATAATTCAAAATGGCAAGAATTAAAGGCGGATTAAACGCAAAGAAGAAGCACAATAGAGTATTAAAGTTAGCTAAGGGTTACAGAGGAGCAAGATCTAAGCAGTTCATAGTTGCTAAGCAGTCTGTTATGAGAGC
>CAKRIL010000057.1 GCA_934343915.1 uncultured Lachnospiraceae bacterium
AAATAAGTTATGAAATCTATAATGCCCGTAAAAAACCAAATGCCAAAAAAGGATGCCACCGAATCAAAGCAGATTACATGACATCCTCTTCTTTTTATTAGTGCTATTTTATGAATTCACCCGAATAGTAATACATGTACTCATTATCGGTATCTATATGCTCCCCTGTAATATCCTGTATTGGCAACGAACTTAACCCCTTTTCTCCATAAATCAGTGCCGCTAGTCCTTGCTCTGTTCCATAGTCCTCACTAAATGTTTTGATATAAAATTGTACCTAATCTAAGCACACAGATTCACTCTCAGACTGATTGCGGACATCTGTGATACTGACTTGGATTTTCGGTTTAATATTGCAGCGCTGCCCTATCTTTACCGCTAAAATGGTATAAAAATAAGGACTAAATCAGGCATAACCCCTTGATTTTACCGGGTTTCATCTAACTTGGTCCTGTTATAACTCAAACACCTCTCTCCCACTTAGAGACCGACTTGTCACTCATGCCAAGCTTGTCGGCAAGCTGCCTCCGGGTAAGTCCAAGCCCCTTTCTCTTTTCCGCAATATATCTTCCGATTTTAACCATGTCCATACAAGCCTCCATTTCTTATACATTTATGGTATGATTCGTGTGTCAAAACATGCTGTATATACCTAACTGTGTATAACGTATTATATTTATGCATATCACGACTTTTGGGAGAAGCTTAGATGTTCTTAGAACTCTGCTAAATATCTAGCCAAAAGCAGCACGGATGCTGCTTTAGAAGCAATGCATACAGGGATGTATGCTTTGCTTCAGTGGCGAATGTATGGAATACCTTTATCAGAGTTCTTAGAACATCTTACTTCGGACAACGGAGCTGATATGTATAAATATAATACGTTATACACTCATAAATAAGATTAGCATGTTTTGACACCTGAATCCTATAAAACGAACTCTCTTGTGCAGTACTCCTCGCTCTTGTCGTGCGATATGTAGAATATAATATGCTTATCTTTTTCAGCGTAAAGCTTCTTCGCAAACTCATTCCACAGCTCGCGCGTATCCTTGTCGAGATCATTTTCAATCTCATCGATAATAATGACAGGTGCATACTCGTAGAAAAGCATGAGCTTTGCGAACAGCAGCTTTCTTCTCTGTCCGCCCGAGAGAGACATTCCAAGCTCCTCTATTCCACGATTGATACTGTCGAGTCCGAGCTTTGACATGATTTCATGTACCTTCTTTTCGTCAACAGGAGTATCGGCATTCACGCCCGCTCCCATGATTTTTAAGTAATCCTCGATTGTCTCATTGAGCAGTGTCTCATCCTGTCCGACATAGAGTATGTTCGCACATCTTGCCGACGGTTCAATATCCGAGAGCTTCTTGTTGTCAAATCTGATAATTCCGTTGTCAGGCTCCAAAAGACCGTCTAAGAGCTTTATAAACGTCGATTTGCCCTTTCCGTTCTCGCCCTTTACATGGATAATCTCACCCTTGTTAAACTCTGCGCTGAGGTCGGATATAATTTTCTTAGGCTCCTGCTCATTCCTGCTCTCATAAGAAAAGCTGACATTCTCAAAGCTTATGCTGTCAACCGAGCTCATTTTTTCATGCTTTAACTCCTGAGTGAGTGACAAAAGCTCCTCCACATGCTCAAACGACGGCTCGTTTCTCACAATCTGGTAAAGTGAATTTTCAAGACTTTTGCTCGCATCGAGCACAATATCGAGAACAAGCATCGCAAACACAAGATTTCCCGCATCACCCTTTACATACATCGTTGTGAGCGCGATAAGCAGAAGTGAAGCCCACTGGTGGAACTGTGAGACAAGATTCTGAAGCGACACGAGCGTATTGTCCGCCTTTATCGAGGTTCCGATGAACTCGTCAATACATCTTTTTTCCTTATCCACAAAATAGGTTATGAGATTGTTGTTTCTGGCAGTCTCTATCGAGTCGATGTACTCGTTCACGTTCTTATTGTCGAGCTTCATCTTCATGTTGACGCCCCTTGAAGCCGACGCAACCCTCTTTCTTGTAAGAAGTGCAAGCAAAAAGCCAACAATCGCCACAAGGAGAAGCGCTCCGCCGAACATGACGTCTATGCCGAACGCAATAACCTCAAAGATACATATCATGACAAAGTGAATAATCACATTGACTGTATGTACGCTTATACAGCTGAATATGTTGATTGTGTCCATGTAGATTATGTTCTTAATCTTCTCTGTTCCGATTCCAAGAACCTTCTTATACGGCGCATAATATATCGCGCGCATAAGCTCACTTCTCATTCCCGACAGGATTGCTCCACCCATTCTATCAAGCGATTTCATCCATATTACATCAAAAAAGTTGTACACTCCGAGCAGAAGCGCATACAGCACAAGCGACACGATGAGCACCCTGACTGTCGCATCCGCTTCAATCCTGTAGAGAAACTGTCGCACGGCAATCGGCATCATAATCTGAAGTCCGACTATAAATACCGCCAAGATTACGCTTGGTATGCACTGCCGCCAGGATGCCTTGATAAATTTGGAAATTGTTTTCATTTTTTTCAATGTGATTCACCTCTTTCTTTTTTATTAAAAAATACTACGACAAAAGGCCGTAGACTTGATATTCTACGACCTTTTAATAAAGAAAGCAACTATTATATAAATTAAATTATTACATTCTCTTAATTCTCTCCAGTGCCTCCACCGTATTCTCGTAGGAGCCGAATGCAGTCAGTCTGAAATATCCTTCACCGCTCGGGCCGAAGCCTGAGCCCGGTGTTCCGACGATGTTCACGTTCTCGAGGAGGTAATCAAAGAAATCCCATGAGCTCATGTTATCAGGTGTCTTAAGCCAGATATATGGTGCATTCACACCTCCGAATACGGTATAGCCGGCTTCTGCAAGCCCATCCTTTATGGTCCTGGCATTCTTCATATAGTAGGCAACCTGCTCCTTTAACTCTGCCTTGCCCTCTGCCGAGTACACTGCCTCTCCTGCTCTCTGCACGATATAAGGAGCTCCGTTGTACTTCGTTCCATGTCTTCTTGCCCACAGTGAATGAAGCATCACGTCACCGCACTTGATATCCTTAGGGATAACGGTAAATCCAAGACGTACTCCCGTAAATCCTGCGTTCTTTGAAAAGCTTCTAAGCTCTATCGCGCAGTTTCTCGCGCCCTCGCACTCATAGATTGTGTGAGGAACATCATCCTCGGAAATATATGCCTCATAAGCCGCATCGTAGATAATAAGCGCACCGACCTTGTTGGCATAGTCGACCCACACCTGAAGCTGTGCCTTGGTGAGTGTGGTTCCGGTCGGGTTGTTAGGATAGCACAGATAAATGACATCCGGTGTCTCCTTAGGAAGCTCCGGCACAAAGTTATTCTCCGCATTGCAAGGCATGTAGATAACGTCACTCCATGTCTGTGCAGCTACGTCATACACTCCGGTTCTGCCAGCCATTACATTAGAATCCACATATACAGGGTATACCGGGTCGCACACCGCAATCTTGTTGTCAAGGCTCAATATCTCCTGAATGTTGGCACTGTCGCTCTTTGCTCCGTCGCTGACAAATATCTCGTCGGCAGCTATCTCACAGCCCCTTGATTTATAATCATTTTCCGCAATCGTATTTCTTAAAAACTCATATCCTAAATCCGGAGCATAGCCTCTGAATGTCTTAGCATCAGCCATCTCGTCAACAGCTCCATGAAGTGCCTTTATGATTGCAGGTGCAAGCGGCTGAGTCACATCACCTATACCGAGACGGATTATTTTTTTATCAGGGTGTTCATCGGAATACGCCTTTACCTTCTTTCCTATCGTCGAAAAAAGATAGCTTCCCGGTAACTTAAGATAATTGTCATTGAGCTTAAACATGTTGTGTCCTCCTAAAATTTTTTTGATTTTTACCTCATTATGTGATGAATATTTTTTATGATGTTGGGGCAAAACATGTGCTATAAACTTAGCATATTTTGACCTCAACATCTTTTTATAAAAGACTTATAAGCGGATAATCCCCGGTAAATACCGTCACGGCAGGTCCGGTCATATACACTACACTCTCCTTCTCGTCCCACTCGATAAACAGGTCTCCGCCGAGAAGATGCACCGTGACCTTTCTGTCACACAGTCCGTTTAACATGGTTGCGACAGCGGATGCACAAGCTCCCGTTCCGCATGCAAGTGTCTCACCTGTTCCACGCTCCCACACACGCATATAGATGTTCTTTCTGTCAGCGACGCGGATGAATTCCGTGTTCGTGCGCTCAGGAAATACTTTATGGTGTTCAAATGACGGTCCGATTTTTTCGATATCAACCGCCTTCTCATCATCGACATAGGTTATAACATGAGGATTTCCCATGGACACACAGCTCACCCTGTATGTATTTCCATCAACCTCAAGCGGTGCATCAAGCACGACGGAAACAGCCGTCTTTTCATCCACATCCGAAGCCCCGTTCGGTGCAATCCGCCTTGTCGGTTCAAGTGTAGTCGGCACAAGCTTTGGTTCAAAAACAGGTGCTCCCATATTAACTCTTACTTCCGTCACCTGTCCTCCTAATACTCTCAGGTTAAGATACTTGATTCCCGCAGCAGTCTCAATCGATACATCAAGCTTGTCAGTCAACCCAAAGTCATGAACATACTTTCCGACACAGCGGATTCCGTTTCCGCACATTGCACTTCTTGTGCCGTCTGCATTGTACATTTCCATATAAAAGTCTGCGACCTTGGACGGCTTGATGAGAATAAGCCCGTCAGAGCCTATTCCGAAATGTCTGTCACTCACCGCTCTTGCAATATCGGCAGGTGCTGCAAGCTCCTCCTTGGTGCAGTCAACATACACATAATCGTTTCCAAGTCCCTGCATTTTTGTAAATTTCATAATATCTGCCCTCGTTTCCAATAAAATAATACTTATTTCACTTTCCCTTTTCTTACCAGCAATCGTGCAGCTTCCTATACATACAGGCTGAGCACCATCTGTGCCGACTCTATAAGCTTGGTTCCGCTGTCCATCGCACATTTCTGGATGTATCTGTGTGCCTCATCCTCCGTCATGTGATTTCTTTCCATCAGAACCGCTTTTGCTTCATCAATAATTCTGCGCTCCTCAGTATTTCTCTCGGCAGGCTGCATCCGCTTATGTCTCCTGCGCCTGTATTGCGCCTCGAACATCATGTGAAGCGTATTTACAAAATCAACCGTCTTTACCGGCATTGATATACTCATTAGCTCATCCGAACACTGGGAAAGTACTCTCTCGGAAGCCAGCAAAAGAAGCTCAAACTGCGGCGGAAGGCTCTCATTAAGCTCAGAGTACAGCATATCCGGCAGCTTATAACCGGATATTACAATACCTCCGCTTAAGGAATGTGCGTGCTCAAGTGCGAACGACCCTGTCGTGCACACGACATCTACATGAAAGCCGTTTCTGACAAGCAGACCTTTAATCCCCTTGCCATCCTCGATTTTGGGAAACACAACAATTATGTTTTCCATAATATCAGCCCTCCGTATTAGTACTTATAAAGGTACTGCTTTATTTCCCAATCCGTAATCTGCGTGGAATAATCTTTCCATTCCTTCTTAATATTATCAAGGTATACCTTGGTTATATGTGCTCCGAGCGTGTTCTTAAGGTACTCATCAGCGGCAAGTTCCATTCCTGCTTCCATAAGGTTCTCAGGAAGACTGTCAATACCTGCCTTAAGACGCTCCTCATCCGTCATGTCATATATATTCCTGTTGACAGCTTCCGGAATCTCAAGATTTCTCTTAATTCCGTCAAGTCCTGCCGCAAGACATACCGCAAGCACAAGATACGGATTGGCAGTCGGGTCAGGGCTTCTAAGCTCCGCTCTCGTTCCCTCTCCATCAGAGGCAGGGATTCTGATGAGCGGACTTCTGTTGGTAGCAGACCATGCAATATACACCGGTGCCTCATAGCCCGGAACAAGTCTTTTGTACGAATTAATGAGCGGATTAGCTATCGCTGTTATGCCCTTCACATGCTCTAACAGACCTGCTATGAACTGATAAGCCGTCCTGCTGAGTCCTAACTTGTCATCAGGATCACAGAAGGCATTCTTTCCCTCCTTTGAGAGCGACATATTGATATGCATTCCTGAACCGTTAATTCCATATCTTGGCTTCGGCATAAAGGTCGCATACATTCCATGTCTCTTTGCGATTGTCTTTACGACAAGCTTGAAAGTCATTATATCGTCCGCAACCTTAAGTCCCTCATCATACTTAAAATCTATCTCATGCTGTGCAGGTGCAGCCTCATGATGTGATGCCTCAATAACAAAGCCCATATCCTCGAGCGTGAGCACCATGTCACGTCTTGCATTCTCACCATAATCGTTAGGTCCCAGATCAAAATATCCTGCCTGCTCGTCAGACTCCGTTGTCGGGCGTCCTGCCTCATCGGAAGAAAACAAAAAGAACTCACACTCAGGTCCCACATTGAATGTATATCCCATATCCGCTGCTTCCTTTAATACCTTTTTTAGAATATATCTCGGGTCTCCCTCAAAAGGTGTTCCATCCGGTTTATATACGTCACAGATAAGTCTTGCAACCTTACCCTGCTGTGGTCTCCAAGGAAAAATTGTAAAGCTGTCAAGATCAGGGTACAGATACATATCTGACTCCTCAATTCTGACAAAACCGTCTATCGACGCTCCGTCAAACATAATCTTATTATCTAATGCTCTTTTAAGCTGGCTTGATGTAATCGCAACATTTTTAAGTATTCCAAACGCGTCTGTGAACTGTAAACGCACGAACTCGACATCCTCCTCGGCTACAAGTCTCAGAATATCTTCCTTGCTGTATCTGCTCATCTCTGTACCTCCGTGTTTCCTATTAACGCGGTGTAACCGAGAAAATCAATGATTTTCTCGGTTTTCGTGCTTCGCACTATCATCCTGAAAAAATATAACAGGCTTTGTGCGGGCACAGCCTGTTGTATTTTTTCAGGATGACACCGCTCATGCTTCGATAATTATATCAAACGGTATACTCATTTTCAATGTTTTGTTGCTTCCGCATGATAGTGCTTTACTTTGTTAATATTTGAGGCGCATTTTTTTAAGTTTCTTCGTACCAACATTTTCATAATTAATGTATTATTAAATTTTTATAAAAATATTATTAATATAATGTGTATTATAAGTTGACATTCTCATCAACCGTATTGTATAGTTATATCAAATAAAATACTAAAGAGGAGATTCATTCATATGAAGAAGAAAATATCATTACTTCTCATTGCAATTGCTGCGTGCCTTTCACTCACAGCCTGTGGCAAGTTCACATGCGACATCTGTGGAGAGGAGAAATCAGGAAAGAGCTACACAACTGAGCTTTTCGGCGAGAAGATTGTAATGTGCAGCGACTGCCACGACACACTCAGTGCACTCGGAAGCTTATTCAACTAAGCATGCATAAGAATTTCAGGTCTGTCATCCACACGATGGCAGACTTTTTTCGTTGACGAATATATTCTTATAATGTATAACTTGAATATATATTACCAAACACAATTAGGAGGAAATATGTCAGGAAAAAGAAATAGCAAGCCGACTCACAGCCTGATAGCCATGTTTTTATGTCTGTGCCTTGGCATAACCACACTTGCGGGATGCAGCAGAGCTGCCTCATCGGATGGAACAATCTACCTTGAGAGCACCTCACAGACCGTCGATTCTTCCACGGGAAATAGCGAGACGGCTTCCACTGTCGAACCCGTTTCCGAGAAGACATCCACTGAGGAGACAACCGAGGTTACGGCGACAGTCGCACCCGTTAGCGTCAACCTTATCGCTGTAGGCGATATGCTTTTGCACGGCGGAATACACAACAGCGCCCTGCAGGCTGACGGAAGCTACAATTATGAGCATGTATTCGAGCACACTAAGGACAGAATAGCCGCGGCAGATATAGCAGTTGCTAATCAGGAGGTCATACTTGGTGGTGTTGAGCTCGGCGTGAGCAGCTATCCGCAGTTCAATTCACCTCAGGACTTCGGTGAGGCCTTGGTTGATGCCGGCTTTGACGTGATTCTGCACGCTAGCAACCACACTATGGATAAGGATACCATTGCTGTCCTTAATACAATACATTTTTGGAAGGAAAAGCATCCTGATATTACATTTCTCGGTATCAACGAAAATCAGGATGAGCGCGATACAATCCGCATCGTCGAGAAGGACGGCGTTAAGATTGCCATGCTCAATTACACCTACGGTCTTAACGGCTTTTCACTCCCTTCCGACAAGCCTTACCTCGTAAATCTGATGGATGAAGCGCATAAGCCTGAAATCGCTGAGGATCTGAAAAAAGCCCGCGAGGAAGCGGACTTCGTCATCGTGTACCCTCACTGGGGAACCGAATATGTGCTTGAGGCTACTGACGAGCAGAAGCAGTGGGCACAGTTCTTCGCCGACAATGGTGCCGACCTCATAATAGGAACACATCCGCACGTCGTTGAACCCGTCGAGTGGATCACAGCCTCGGACGGCAGACAGACGCTCGTATATTACTCTCTAGGAAATTACATTTCCATACAGTACTACAACTACTCCATGCTCGGGGGCTTTGCCGAGGTGACAATCACAAAGGATTCCTCGGGAACCTACATATCGGACTACGACATGGATTTTCTCGTGACGCACTACACCGCGGGACGCACTGAAATGACGACCTACTTCTTAAGCGACTACACCGACGAACTCGCAAGCCGTCACGCCATACTCACCGAGCCTTACGCCGGACAGTATGCCGAGAGCTACCGCAATGTGAACCAGTGGTATCCGTTCACGGTCGACGGGCTGTGGAATCTCGCAAGGCAGATTTGCCCACAGTTTGTGGATTAAGCTTATAAAAACCACAGCAATCAACGGCTGTTTTGGGGAGGTAAAATCATGGAAATAAAACTATACACAAAAGACCGTATTCCTGATGTTTTGCAGTTCGAGCGTGACCTGCGCTCGGAGGAGGACTTCTGGTACTGGGAGATTGATGAGAAGTACATTGCAAATGTGACAGCAAGCTTTGAAAATCCCGCCTTTGCCACTTCGCTCTCTCTGCTTGCTTACATGGATGGCAAAGTTGTCGGAAGAATTGACTCTACCCTTATTTGCAGTCATTTTGACGGCTCTGTCAAGGCATACTTAGATTGGATTTGTGTAATTAAAAGCTACCGCCACAAGGGTGTTGCACAAGCCCTCATGCAGACCTTGCGAAAGGAGTTAAAAGAGCGCAAAGCCGACACTCTGATTGGGCTGATTGCCTCCAACGAGGATGCCCAGCACTTCTATCGCAGTCTTCCCGACTCTAAAATAAGGGACGAAGGCATCTGGATTAATTTATAATCATGAAATAGAAAAAAGGCATGACCTAAATCATGCCTTTTTTCTATCTGAACATTCCTGCCACCCCTCGCACATCACTCATCCGCAATCTGCTTTCCGGTATGATCCATGTGATACTTTCCGGTATGTATGAGCTCCGCGACCGTCACAAAGCTGTAGCCCTGCTCCTCGAGGTTGGTTATGATACTGTCGAGCGCGTCCGCCGTGTACTTGGCACCATTATGCATGAGAATTATTGCTCCGCTGTCAAGATTCTTATGCTGTGTGACCGTCTTTATTATTGAATCCACACCATAATCCTTCCAGTCGAGACTGTCCACGCTCCACTGTATCGTATAATATCCAAGGCTGTCAGCCACCTTCACAACGGCATCATTATAGTCCCCGTAAGGCGGACGGAACAGACACATCTCGTATCCCATAAGCGCCTTCACCTTGTCATGCACCTCCATAAGCTCCTGCTTCTTCTGCTCATCCGTGAGCTTAGTCATGAACTTATGATTCTCGCTGTGGTTTCCGAATGCGTGCCCTGCCTCGATAATCTTCTTCACATCATCAGGATAGGTCTCAACCCAGCCTCCCGTGGCAAAAAAGGTAACCTTGACATTGTGCTTATCAAGAATATCAAGAATCTTCTGTGTGTCCTCGTTGCCCCAGGCGGAAGTTATTCTGATGGAAACCTTTCTTCATTTTTGTCTATAGTCTCGTCTAACAGTTCATCACATATAGAAATTGCTCTTGCAATCTCTTTCCATTCTCCTGTCTGAAGTGCTGATTCAAATGCTGTTGCCACCTCATAATTTGGAACAAATGCTTTCTTAATGTCAGCATCATATCCAAAATACAATTAATATTCCCCTTCCGGTTCATCAGAAAAATTATAGATGATTTTCACGGTATGGTTATCATACACATATATCATGGAAATCATTTCAACAACCAATCCCCGGTCAAGCTGTTCAATCCGCTTGTGTTTTAACAGCTTCTCAAGCCACGGATTAACCACTGTTTTCCTCTCATTCATGATTTTCTCAATAGCTTCAATCTTATTCTTTCTGAACGCTGTCTCCTTCTCATACATGTCTCTGTACCTGACATATTCATCCCTTGAAATAATGTCATCCACATAATCCTGATATGCCCGCTCCTTCCTTTTTGTAATCCTGTCTATCTCTTTTTGACAGCTTGTTATATCTCCTAATCCCCTGATGTATTCCTCTTCAAAGTTCTCCTGCTCCTCCTCAATTATCTGATTTAGATTTTTCACAGACTGAATAACATCATTCAAATCATGAAGGACAAGCTGTTCCAATTCCTGCTCTGTTATACTGTGTATACTGCACATTTTCCTACCATAACGATTATAGCTGCCGCAGTTAAAATATGTGATTCCTTTTCGCCTGATTTTAACCATAGCCCTTCCACAATCACCACATTTTAAAAATCCCGCAAAGCTGTGAATATCTTTACCTGCTTCTAACTGCCTGGTTCCTCGTGCCATAAGTTTCTGAGTTCTGTCCCAGGTCATCTTGTCAATTATAGCTTCATGGGTGTTCTCCACAACAATCCACTGCTCCCTTGGCAGACCGATAGCCTTAGTCTTGCACACCTGTCTGAAGCTTCTGTTCTGAACCATGTTCCCTATATACATCTCATTTTTAAGTATCTTGTGTATGGTTGCGTATGTCCAGTATGATGTCTTATCGAGTCTGTTGCTGTTATGATAATTCAGACCGCATTTTCTCTTGTATTCTGATGGACATAAAACTCCTTCGTCATTAAGCTGTTTTGCTATGGCAAGCTGACCTATTCCTCTATTATACAACCGGAAAATACACCTTACCACTCCCGCTGCTTCTTCATCTATTATCAGCTTATTATTATCCTCAGGGGACTTTTTATATCCGTAGCTTGTGAATGCACCTATAAATTGTCCGCTGCCCTGTTTGCTTCTGAAGGCAGAGCGCACCTTAGCTGAAATATCCCTTGGGTAAAATCCGTTGAACATATTCTTAAAGTCAATCAACATATCATCCGAGGAATCTACATCATAGTACCTCTTATCAACGCTGTCATTAATGGATATAAAACGAACTTTTCTGCTTGGAAAATATTCCCTGACATATGAAGTGGTTCTTGGCATATCACGCCCCAGCCTTGACAGATCTTTGACAACAATACACTGTATTTTCCGCTTCTCAACATCGGCAAGCATACGTTTAAACTCCGGACGGTCAAAATTCGTACCCGTATACCCATCATCAATATAGTAATCATACACATTAAGATCCGCACTGTTTTCTATAAACTGCGTTAGCTGTAAGCGCTGATTAGCGATGCTCAGACTCTCGGCTTTGTCACCATCCTCGCGTGATAATCTGATATAGCATGCTGTCTGCAGTCTTACCTGTTCCTTTGCCATGTTATCATTTTTCATTGTCTTTTACCTCATGGCCTGAACATTCTTTGAAGTCGTTCATGTCAGGATCCACCATTCTGATATGTATACGAATGATTCGCCTTAACATTTCTTCAATACTGTAATCATTTCTATACTCCCTCACAGCGGTATACTTATTAAAATTCTGTGACATACTGCCCAACCCTTTTTTGTGCTTTGTACATCGTATGCTTTAAACTGAAACATATCACATAAAAATAGAGCCGGCAGGCACACTTTCGCCCACCTGCCGGCTCTATAATTCTCACCCTATACTAATACATGTCGTCAACTATTTTATTCTCTATACGGAAAATTCCATTCTTGATTGTAAATATAAGCCAGCATCCGCTATTATCTGACTGTGCAGGTGCGTTAAATACATACAATAGATTGGAGCCGCTGTATACCTCTACCCTGCCGCCACATAATGCCCATGTTCCGCTTCCCGAATACCAGTCAACAAAATACTCATAGTCCATACCGGAGCTTATCTCAAATGTCACTGTCTCCGGACCATAGCTTGACGTGTCATCCACATCGAGATTAGCAACAATCTCATTGTTATAATAGCCGTCACTTCCTCCGAAGTATACATG
>CAKRIL010000058.1 GCA_934343915.1 uncultured Lachnospiraceae bacterium
GGGCCTATAGGGCTCGAACCTATGACCCTCTGCTTGTAAGGCAGATGCTCTCCCAGCTGAGCTAAGACCCCATAAATTGTTTTGTTTGCTCGCCGTTGATTAGCTTGCTTAGATAATATAACACCCCGACAAACAAATGTCAACAACTTTTTTAAATTTTTTTATTTTTTTCAAAAATATATATTTTTCATTCATCTTACCTTGAAGGTTCTGCCTGAAAAATAATATACAAGCGTCGCCGCCCCGCTTAAGAATACGGCGAGTACAAGTGCAAGTGCTATGTCGAACACCACTGCCGGCCAGCTGATGTAGACACAGCCATAGCAGATGGCAAGCATTCCTGCATGAGCCGCATAGAAGGTGTAGCCCTTGGCCTTAAACTGTCTGTTGTAAGGCTGACACATGTAATATACAAGCAGATTGAACACTGTATAGAACACTGACAGCATAATGATTCCGATGCACACGGGAATTATCTTATAAATATGTGCCATGTTTCCCGATGCAGCAGCAACCGCTATAAAGCCTATACACATAACCACAGCCTGTATCAGCTCACATATTACAAGCAGCTCAAGTCTCACCGCATAATTTTTGAAATTATATCTTGGACTTCTGTATGCCCCTGATGTCAGTGTGTCAAGGTCCATATAGCAGAACATAAGCTTGCACAGCTTAGGTGTTACTGAAAGGCAGTACATTATAAACACCATTATCGGCAATGCACCGCACAGAACCTCCCATACGATATCCCTTGTCCCGGCAGGTGACATTCTGCAAATCACCACTCCCACAACGGCAGCAATTACTATGAGAATGCATCTCACCATCATTATATTTCTCACATAGTCAAGATTTCTTGCAAAAAATATCTTATGGATATATTTAAGTCCTCTGCTCTTGTCCTTGTCATACTCCTTAAAATAGCCGTCCGATGAGTACTCTCCCATCGCCATGTCGCCGTAGGAATTCTCCTCATCCTGTTCTTTTCTGTTCTTTTCCTTAATTCTCGCAATATAACTCTTGGCAATATATGCGTATCCGTCGTAGCTGAATAATTCGTACAAAACAACAGCAGCAACCACAAGTGCCGCAAGCAGCCATATGTAATTATAGACATATACCGTCAGGTCAACCACCCTGCTTCTGAGAAAAGGAAATGCATATGCCATGAATACAGATGTCCCCATGATAACTATGGTAACAACGGGGATTTCATTGATTATCCTTCCAGTGTATCTAAAAACATACAGGTTGATAAACTCTCCTAGCAGCCTTGATATCAGTATCCATATCATAAGATAAAAGGCATGTCCGAAATCAATTCCAGCAACGGTAAATGCGAGCATAAAGCCTATCGCATCTATGACAAGCTTATATACTATCCTCTCTTTAAAAAACAGCGCCGGTTCAACCTGCATTGTGGCGAGCATCGCATGTGCATCCTCATCAATATCGAACATTCCCGAATTGATCAGAGAGCCGCATATACAGCTTAAAAAGCATGTAAAATACACTATCGACTGTCTTAGCTGGAAGCCCTCCGCAACGCTTACCGCTGAAAAAATCTTATATGGTATGTACATAAACAGCAATACATAAATAAGCTTTGACAATATCCCAAGCAGAATCTTGCCGACAGCGCAGATTACGGAATAAGAGCTTATTTTATCTCCGGCAGCATTGCGGTGCGGCTGTCTGATGTGCAGCAGATTTCTCAATCTTCCCGCTTCATTGTCCGCTTCAAGAAGGAACTGGTACAATAATCTCTGACGCATTTATTTTCCTCCCTGTAAGCATCCGTCAACGACAGTTACTTCCTCGTCGCTCAAAAATACCGATACTGTATTATCCGAGCAGCCGAGCAGCACAATCCCGTTCTCCTTGATGCTGTCAATATAGCCCTTTATATCCTTAAGAAAATCCAAATTACTTATGGTCTTGATATTATCCACAATGAGAATCGGCGGCATACTTATCAAAAAGCACAGAAACTGAAGTCTTACTCTCTCTTCCCATGTAAAATCTCTCAGAAGTCTGTCCGCTCTTATATCGGAAAGCTCAACCATCTTAAGATATTCCTCGGTTGTCTTTGGCTGCATTATATTTTTTGAATTCAGGTCAATATAATACTTTAGGAATTCTCTTATCGTCAAAAACTCCGGAAAAACCGGCTCCTCATCAAAATGTGCTACCATGACAGGTGACATGCAGTTCCTTCCATTGCACATAAGCTCAATCTTTCCCGAATCGTATCTTCCCTCGTAGGATATGCAGTCAAAAAGTGTCTTCCTAATTCTATCTGATGTATTTATTCTGTATGCCTTTCCCTGTAAAAAAGTGTATCCGGCATTATTAAGCAATATATCATCCTTGTCCGTGACGACAAGGTCTCTTATAACAAGTCTCATATGTAAACCTCATTTTATGTAGTTGGGGGTAAAGAAATCACAACAGCCATTCGCAATCCAGATAGTTCAACCTTGTTGAACTATTTTACTTGCTCATGTCTGTTTGCCCATCTAATAGATAGACTGCTTTGTCTGCAAGCGGCCACGCATTCTATCTATTGATGGACTTATTATAACACATACCGCTTTGTTTGCAAATAGCAAAAACCGCTTGTGAAACCGCTTGTGCTATGCTATTATAATACAATGCCGGCTGAGACTAATCAACAGACATATTTTGTAATTTTCACATAAGGGATGGGGTTAGACATGAAAAATTTTTTTAAAAGGTACAAGCATGCTCTGCTTGCACTGTACACACCTGTGTACCTGATAGTTTTTTATATTCTTGAGAAAACGATAACTAATGATTTCACCGCACTCAATTCTCCGATTGACAATGTGATACCTTTTATACCTATATTTATAATACCGTACCTGCTGTGGTTCGTATATGTCGCCGGCAGTGCCGTGTATTTTATATTTGTATCACAGCGCGATTTTGTTAAGCTTATGAGCTTCCTTATAGTCGGCATGACGGCATACCTTATCATATGTGCGGTATTCCCTAACGGACTGTATGATTTCCGCCCGCATAATATTGTCGCAGATGACCCTTTTACGAAGCTTGTGGCATGGCTGTACAGAACAGATACATCAACCAATGTATTCCCAAGCATCCATGTATATAATTCAATCGGCGTACATGTTGCGATAAACAAATCGGATAAGATACCGAACAAGCTGATTAAGAAAGCTTCTCTGATACTGTGCATTCTCATATGCCTGTCAACGATTTTCCTAAAGCAGCACGCATTAATTGATGTAGTCGGCGGCTGCGTGATGGGACGGTTTGTGTACCTGCTTATATATAAGTCCAGGCTCACCTCCTTCATTGACAAAAAGACATGGAATTAAATTAAATAAAACAGCATTTAGAACCGTCCGCTGTGACAATTCTAAATGCTGTTCTTTTAGTTAAAGCCTATTATCTTCTGGAAGAGCCTGTAGCCTGCTCTCTGAACCACTCTTGAAGTCTTTCCTTCCCATCTGAGTGCCGCTCCAAGGAATGTACGCATTATGTTCTTGTACAGCTTAGGATTCTTCTCCTTAAGGTACATCCACAACTCATGCTTTTTCTTATAGTTTTCCTCGTCCTTCGACAACACACAGAAAGCGGAGGATATTGTCATCATGATATTGACATAATTCTGCATATACTTCATGCACGGACGCTCGCTTATCGCATCATAATCAAAATAATCAATCATAAGCTTGTTCACGCGAAGCTGCTGGTCGATTCTCTTTATCATGACAGCCTCATTTACCGATTGGTCATCTCTTCCTATGAAATAGTGATAGAACACCACATCCGTATAATACATCTTCTTAACATAAGGAAGCGGATTAAAAATAAAAATATTATCCACATAGAAGGTGTGCTTCGGAAGCTTTAATCCACATTCTCTCAAAAGACCTGTGCGATATATTACTGAATGCATCAGAATATACTGCGCAACTCTGAAATGTCCAACATCATGCCATGTAAAATACTTATCCTTCGGGAGTACATTGTGATAGCTCATGACCTTTTTGTGATGTGCTCCCTGCTTGTCATAGATGAAATTGGATATAAGCATATCAAGCTTATCGTCATTCTTAATTGAATGCCTCATTATATTAAGAAGCTTCTTGTACGCATTTTTATCAACCCAGTCATCACTGTCGACAACCTTGAAAAAATATCCCGTGGAATTGGCAAGTCCCGTATTGACGGCTTCACCATGTCCGCCATTCTCCTGATGCACAGCCTTCACAATGGAAGGATACTCCTTAGCATACTTATCCGCAATGGCTGCCGTATCATCCTTAGAACCATCATCGACAATAATTATCTCCACCTCTTCTCCGCCGGCTAACAGCGAATCAACACATTTTTCCATGTACGCTTGTGAGTTGTAGCATGGAACTGCAATAGATAACAGCTTCTCACTCATTTTTATATCTCCTCATCATTCTGCACCGATACAGCTTCGGCGCTATATCTGTTCACATATTTTAACAAAACAACCGTAAGTGCGACGCTTACAACCATCGCGCCCAAAATGACACCCGCATTATACATGCTCTGCGGCAAAAGCTCCGTTATAAGTATCGAAATGAGATTGGCTCCCATATGAAAAACAATCGGTACCCATATCGTCTTAAATTTTTCATATACATATGCAAGCATAAGTCCTATTATGAACGCATACACAAGCTGCACAAGATTACCATGGAATGCTCCGAAGAACAGTGCCGATATAATTATCGCTGCCTTGACATTCACTATATCGCGCAGTCTCTTGTATATCATTCCCCTGAAAAACAGCTCTTCCAAAACAGGTGCCGCAATCACAGCCGACACAATCTCAATAAATATACTGCCCGAATAAATCATCTGTGATACTTGCTGGTACTTTGGCGAAAGTCTTGCAATCTGGCTTAACGATACAATCACATTCACGCTCACCGCAGCTGCCATTCCAAGCACGAATATAAGCGCCATGTCCTTTGCCTTCGGCATCACATATCTAATGCCCGAGGCTGATACTCTCTTTTTCTCGTCCATTCTTAAGAAAAGCATATATATCGGTATAAGCACCAGATTCGTCAATGCCGTAAGGTGAAGACTGTAACTGCTGACAAGAGCGTTAAGCTCAATTTGAATCTCCTCTGCGCTCTTTCCCGCGGTTATTATGGTTCCATTCTTTACAGCCGCAGTGGATATAATCAGCACCGCCGCATACTGTACCACGAACGCAGCAGCAAAATAGATTACAACAGGGTATACAAGTCTCCACAATTCCTTTATGGTCTGTTTAGCCTTCAAATAAACACCCCCTATCTGATTATATCAGCAATCTGTTCTACCGTCTTAGCAATATAATCAGGGTGTTCTGCCGTAAGCTCGTCCATTGAGCCGTATCCGTATGCAACCGCCATGCAAGGTATTCCTGCCTCCCTCGCTCCGATTACATCATGCTTTCTGTCACCCACCATTATTGGTCTGTTATGTGCAAGTCCCTTATCATCAAGCAGCTTGAAAGCATATTTTATTACCTCTGACTTGCGTGTTCTTGTTCCGTCAAGCTCACTTCCCGCTACAACATCAAAATACTTCATAAGGTCAAAATGCTCCAGCACTATGTTCACAAGCACTGTCGGCTTGGAACTTGCTACCGCGAGCTTAATTCCGCGCTTCTTAAGTATTGCAAGCACCTCACCGATTCCTTCATACTTCGCATTCTCATACACACCAATCGGATTATATCTCTCCCTGTACTTCTCTACACAGGCAAGCGCCGTCGCTTCATCAAAAGAGTATCTCTCAATAAAATGCTCCTTAAGAGGAGGGCCTATGAAATCCTCAAGATTGTCAAGGTTCGGTTCATCGATTCCTATTGCCGCAAGCGCATACTGCACGCATGAGGTTATCCCCTGTTTAGGGTCTGTGAGTGTGCCGTCAAGGTCGAACAATACTGTATCAAAAAGCTGACTTACAATCGGAGTCACATCTATCGGCTCTGCGAATTCAAAATAGCGTCCTTCATCAGCAGCAGCCGCAAGCTCCGGATTAATCGGAAGCTTTGCAAGCACCGGAACATCTATCGCGGATGCTTCCTCATCAATATGGCTATCACCGTATATCTTCTCGATATGTCCGCAGTCAGGGCATCTGTAATAACTGTAATTTTCAATAATTCCAAGCACAGGTATATCCATCTTCTGTGCCATATTGTACGCTTTCTTCACAATCATCGAGACAAGGCTCTGCGGTGATGTCACAAGCACAATGCCGTCAACCGGCAGGGACTGGAACACGGTAAGCGGTACATCTCCCGTTCCCGGCGGCATATCAACAAGAAGAAAATCAAGCTCACCCCAGCACACATCCGAATAAAACTGCTTTACGAAGTTGGCAATGACAGGGCCTCTCCATATTACCGCATCATCCTCGTTCTGCAAAAGAAGATTCATTGACATTACCTTAATTCCGTCGGCTGACTCAGGCGGCATGATTCCTCTGCCGCTCTCCTCACATCTGCCGTATATCCCCATCATTCTGGGAATCGACGGACCTGTTATATCTGCATCAAGTATTCCTACTCTGTATCCCATATTCTTAAGCTGACGAGCCAGCGCACATGTCACAGTCGATTTGCCGACTCCGCCCTTGCCGCTCACTACGCCGATTATTCTTCTGATATCCGAGTAAGCATTCCCCTTAACCAGAAAGTTCTTCTTTACTTCTGCGTTCATTACATTCCTCCACACTTTTATTAACTGTGTCCGTACAGTCCTCGAAAGTCCATACTTATTTATCTTAACACAATTATGACCTTATTTCATTAAAAAAATGTAAAACTTTGCTAAACGCACTTTATCTTTTATTTATCTTTCTTATTGACAAAAAATAGACAATTATGTATATTAACTCTTGCAGGTAAAATACCTGCCGCTAGGGGAACCCTTCGTGGGTTGAGAGTGACTTATGTCAGACCCTCACTACTTGATTCGGTTAATACCGACGTAAGGAAGCATTCTATTGACAGCATGTGTCGTGAACTGATTCTCATTTAAGTAGGCCCCTCCTGAATAATATTTTATTAGGAGGTTTTTTTATGTCACTATTCTTTAATGCGGAGGACGGATTTTACTCCCTCACAACCGCAGGTATCATCGCATTCGCGGTAATCGCCGCACTCTTACTTGTACTTGCTGCATTTATCACAAGCAGCGCATCCAAGGAAAAGAAGAAGCTCTTCTCAACAAAGCAGCTTGTATTCTCGGCAGTAATGCTCGCCCTCGGCTTTGCGACATCTTATGTCAAGATTATTGAGATGCCTTGGGGCGGCTCCGTAACACTTTTTTCCATGCTTTTTGTAACAATGATAGGCTATTGGTACGGTCCTAAGATTGGTATATCCTGTGCATTTGCATATGGTATCATGCAGTTCTTACAGGGCGGCGGAACATATATCTTATCTCCTTTGCAGGCATGCCTTGACTACTTCTTCGCATTTGCGGCACTCGGCGTATCAGGCTTCTTCTACAAGAAAAAGAACGGACTTTTAATCGGCTACATTGTCGCAATACTTGCGCGCGGTCTGTTCCACACAATAGGCGGCTACATCTACTGGATGGATTATATGCCTGACAATTTCCCTTCAAGTCTTGCCATCGTATATCCTATCCTCTACAATTACGCATACATACTTCTTGAGGGTGTTGTGACAGTCATTGTCATCATGCTTCCTCCTGTAAAAAAGGCATTTATCTACGCAAAGCGCATCGCCACTGAGCAGTAACTGTCATATATGCACAAATTAACGACGTAAACTTAAAAAAATTAATTAAATATTATGTATTGAAAAAAAGGAAGCTTCCCATTATTCTATTATATAAAGAGCTGTTAAAAGAGCCTTTATATAGATTTTTACAGAATTTTAAGGAGCTTCCTTTTATGTATATATATAACAATAAGTCCGGACTTTTTCGGACTTTTCATAGAACCTTCTGTGTACTGTCAGCATCGACAGTACTGTTTTCGTTGTCCGCATGCACCAGAGCTGACATAGCCGGAGAGACTGTCTCTGCCACTCTGCCCGTGCAGTCACAGGATATCACATCCAACGAATACACCGAAAGTACTGAATCCTCCACGGTAACAGAATACGCTGAGCCATACACCGAACCGTCCACTATGCATATTCCTACCCCTGCCGAACTTAACGCTTCCGCAAGAGACCGGCTGTACAACACCTATGGTGTCAACATTCTCTACGGTCCGGATGTAACCTGGAGCTATGGCACATCAGGAACCGGTATCAGTTCTGATGAACTGGTTGCTTCGAGACTCGCACTTCTTGAGGATTGCCTTTCGCAGTACCCGGCAGTACTCTTCTCTGATTTAAGAGAATATTCACCTATAACAATCAATCTTATTGACCGTCTCGGCGGAGCTGACGGCTATACAGACGCAACCGATTCCAAGTCGATTCAGATTGCACTCAGCTGTAATAACTCCGAGCTTTATTTTACACTTGCATTTCATCATGAGCTGTTTCATTTTATAGAATACTGCATAATGAATAATTTTGATAACGCCGACGAGCTCATCAACACTGATGAATTCACTGACATAAACCTATACGGAACTGATGACTACCTGGGAACGATATATGATACAGATGCAGATATATACTCACAATATTTCACATCTGTATACGGAAAAACCAACAGGCTTGAGGACCGTGCAGAGCTGTTCTCATACTATATGGGCAATACGGTGAAGGAATGTATGAAATATCCTGATACACCTATAAGTCTTAAGATGAAGAAGCTTGCGGCTGCCATACGAATCTGCTGCCCATCGCTTGATAAATATGAGCAGGGAACACTCCCTTGGGAGGAAAAGCTGACATACTGATTGGAGGTCTTATGCTGTATTACACATTGCTTCCGGATGGCTGTTCTGATGATGATTACAAAAAAATATATTCTGATATTGCCATGCGCCTTCCCGAATTCAGAAGAAGCCGTGCAGAGCATATTATTCCGGCGAAGGAACGGGCAGTAAGTGCCCTCTCCTTCTTTTTGCTGTGCCATGCTCTCTCGTCAGAGTATCATTGCTTTTTCTCAGCCATGAAGCTGTCGGACATCGGAAAAGCCATAGGTTTCTCCTATTCCGCATCGGGAAAGCCCTCACTTATTCCACCCTATGACAGCATACACTTTAATATAAGCCATTGCCGCAATGCCATAGCATGCGGTACTGCTCCCTTTGAGCTTGGAATTGATATTCAGGATATACGAATGCCATCCTCTGCTGTCGTTAAGCGTTTCATGCCATCAGCCAATGAGCCTCGTTCCAACGACGTATTCACAAATCCCATGGAATTTTCCATGCTTTGGAGCAGGTATGAAGCCTTCGTAAAGCTCACCGGCGATGGAATCACAAGAAGCTTTTCCGACTGTGAATGCCTTGCTGATGATTTCTTAGAGCGCACCGGAACATCTGTCGCAAGCACCGCCATCCCTGACCATGATGAAAAAAAGACAGCCGCTTATCTTTCGGCTGCCTTTTCAAATACTTATTCACATATTTTCTCAACAGAACCTGTTCAGGTTGATTTCTCAAGCCTGCTTAAGTCTGCTCTTCTTTGACATCTTTCCTATGATTATATAATAGGCAATACACAGTGGAACAACTGCGGCTATCCATGCCACCGGTCCTGCAAGACACACTCCAACATATCCCATTCTGTCAGGAAGCGTAAATGAGACAATGCATCTTGCAATAAGCTCAAACACTCCCGCCATAAGAGGCATGAAGCTTCTTCCGACTCCCTGAAGAACATTCCTGTACACGAATATCATGTAAAGGAACGGGAAGAACACACATATCGTATTGACGTAAGTTACCGCCGATGCGACAACCTCCGGCTGGTCTCCCGATATGAAGAGACCTGACAGCCATTCTCCGCCGAAGAACAATGCAACGGCAGAAATAACCGCCAGTGCAAGCGTCATAATCGTGCAGCTTGTGACGCCTTTCTTAATTCTGTCAAGTCGTCCCGCACCAAGATTCTGTCCGGCATAATTAGCCATCGTAACACCTATTGCGGGTCCTATCTGTGTGACAAGCTGCTCAACCTTGCATCCTGCCGTGTAAGCAGCAATCTTATCAGAACCGAAGGTATTAAGTGCGCTTTGAAGCACTATCGTACCTATCGCCGTGATTGAGAACTGGAATGCCATCGGAAGTCCGATGCTCAGATGCTTTCCCAGCATATGAAAATCAAGTGCAAAATCTTCTTTTGACAGATGAAGAATACTGTACTTTTTAAGTGCATATACAACACATAATATTCCGGCTACTCCCTGTGAAAGCACGGTCGCAAATGCGGCTCCGAATACTCCCCACTTGAATACTATAATGAATAAAAGGTCAAGTCCGATATTCAAAAATGATGCAAGAATAAGGAAGTACAGCGGTGTCTTGCTGTCTCCAAGCGCTCTTATCACGCAGGAGCACATATTATAGAGAATTGTTGCACATATTCCCCAAAAAATCGTCTTGATATACACATCCGCCATGTCGATAATGTTGGAAGGTGTTTTCATAAGCACAAGTATCGGTCTTGTAAATATAACTGACAAAGCCGTGAGAAGTACCGTGAAAAACAGACATAGCGTTATTGCCTGCCCCACACTCTTTTTAAGTCTCCTGTCATCCTTTGCACCAAAATATTGTGCCGGAAGAACCGCAAAACCTCCCGCAATTCCCGTAGAAAATCCATTTACGAGGAAGTTGAGCGAGCCTGTCGAACCTACTGCCGCAAGAGCCTCCGTTCCGAGGCTCTGTCCGACAATTATCGTATCAACCATACTGTACAACTGCTGAAAGACATTTCCTATAAGTACAGGAATTGCAAAATACAATATAATCTTAAAAGGATTTCCGACTGTCATATCCTTTGAACGGTTATCACTCATACTGTTTTCCCTCTTACATTCTGTCAGGAACCTTTATCGCAAGAAGGTCTGTACATGTCTCAAGAACGCCCTTCGTGAGTGAAATGAGAGCTATGTAGCTTCTGCGCTTCTTCTCATCCTCCTCGGAGAGAATCTTGGTATCATGGTAGAAGCTGTTGAATACATTGGCAACGTCATAGATGAACTTACATATCTTATGCGGTGCAAGCTCAGCATAAGCACTCTCAATCACATCCGAGAACTTCGTGAGGAGAAGGCAGAGGTCTGTTCCGCTTGCTCCCTCAGGTGCCATAAAATCCTTCATTCTCTCTGCAATAGTGAGATTCTCAGCTCCGAAGGTCTGCTCATACTTATTTAAAATCGACTTGATACGAACGATTGTATAAAGGACATAAGGAC
>CAKRIL010000059.1 GCA_934343915.1 uncultured Lachnospiraceae bacterium
ACTAACGTAAGTGCCATCAATGAACCTGTTTTTTTAACATGTCTTCTTCTCATTGTGACCTCCCAATATAATTTTATTTTTCAGACACATCTGTCTGACTTCCCCTACAATGTAAAATATTGGCAAATAAAACACAATAATTTGACAATCAACCGCCTTTTTTAGTGCATAAGCTACAAATATCCGCTACCAACTGTCATTTTTTGCGCACAAACTGCAAGCTTTTAATTATTTTCAAGTCTCCTCTTTGCCTCCATCTTATCGGGTTTGCCGGATGACGTGAGTGGAATATTATCGACAAACATATATGCCGCAAGCTCCTCCTGGCGCGTCAATACGCTGCGGTATTCTTTTTCAAATACAGCTTTGTTGTCCGTGATCACAAGCGCACCCGGCAGCTCACCTGCCTTCTCGTCCGTCATGCCAACCACCAGCACGTCCCTCACGCCCTCTATCGTCAAAAGCTTTGCGGCGATATCATTGACCGAAAGGTTATTTCCGTTGCGTATTATAATATCCTTCTTTCTTCCTGTTATATGAAGATACCCCTTTTGGTCGATATATCCTAAGTCTCCCGTGTGAAGCCAGCCGTCCTTATCCATATTATCCGCGGAAAGCCTTCCGTTTTCGAAATAGCCAAGCATGCACACAGGTGACTTGACGCACACCTCACCGGTTCTGCCGTCACAAAGCACATTATGTTCATCATCCATGATACAGCCTTCGTTGAGCGGAAGGAAACGCCCTACCGTCAATCTTCTGTCCTCCCACTTTGCCTCCTGCGGAAGTCCGGTTATGGCTATGCACTCACTCATTCCATACACAGGGACCAGCTTAAGGCGCAGTGTCCTCTCTATGAATCGGAACTGCTCCTCCCTTATAACCGCTCCTCCGATAACACCGATACGCAGACTTGCCGGCGCCCTGCCTGCCTTATCAAAATATTCTGCCACGGAAAACAACAGCGACGGAACTCCGTCTAACCGTGTCATGACATTGCGCTCAATGCTCTCCGCCACAGCCTGTGCCGACACCTCCTTTGGAAAATATACCTCATAGCGGTGGATAAGTGCGGTGAGAAGAACCGCCAGCCCGAATACATGATGTATCGGCAGCAGCTCAGCCGAAATGTCATCCTGTGTATAACACCCTCCATATCCGTAGTTGTAGGCGTGATTTACAAGATTGAACTGGCTGAGGGTGACCGCCTTCTGCCCGCCTGTTGAGCCGCTTGTAAAGATAATGACAGCCGGCTCATGCAGAATATCCTCCGGCTCCTCATACTCTGCCTCTTCACTGCCATCGCCGATTGCAATTTTTTTCTCAATCGTACCTTCTGACAGCACCCAGTATCCCTCCGCCGCTATTCCGCCTTCTGCCCTTTCATTAGTTATATAAAACTTAATCGGAAGCTTAAGTTCTTCCGGCAGTTCATGCACCCCCTTATGAGGATCGGTGAGCACCGCCACAGCCCCGACAGCTTCCAACGCAAAGAAAAAAAGAGCGGTATCGACACTCCGCGTTGCGCGAAGCGCCACCATATCACCCTTTTTCACCGATAATGCAGTCAATACCCCGGCAAGCCTTGCCACCTCATCTTTAAACCGCGCCGCCGTATATACTCTATTGTCCGTAAAGAAAAGCCTCTTTTGTCCGTTCTCTGCGGCAAAGTCTGTCAAAACGCCAAATAATGTTTTATATACAGTATCCATACATTAAACCTCCAAATAATTTTCCGGCACAGCAAGCTTCTTCTGAAAGTCCTCAAAGAATTTCTGTGCGTGATATCCGTCCGCCACGGCATGATTGAATGTGAATGACAACGGCATTGTCACCGTTCCGTCCTTGATTTCATATTTTCCAAAAAATATTGTCGGCGAAAGATAACCCTTCGGATTTTTCAGGGAGAAGGAGCAGCTCTCAAAGTCCATGAACGGAAGAATGGACATAAGCACATAATTCTTTGGCAGAGCTTCGCACACCGCCTTCACACAGTCGGCATTCTGCTCCTTCTCCTCCACATAGTTGTAATAGTATTCCCTGTAATTATCGCTCCACTTTGCAGAATGAAATGTGATATCCTTATACATATTCATAACCGGATAGAGCGGACACAGCTCATCCCAGAAGCCCAGCCTGCCCTCATCATATCCCATACGGAAATTAGACTGCTCGCACAGCGTCCTTGCTGCCAGATAATATAATGCCGGGGCAAGCTTCATCCCCCTGTTTCTCACATATTTCACCGTATTTGTGACATCCAGCCTGATATTAAAGGTCATAAGACAGGTCTGCCACACCTCGGTATAATGATGGTACAGATCCGCCCTGTGCCATGTCTCCATATCAACAGAAGTAAAATTACACATAATTCTTTCCTCCCTTACCCCAAAATCCACCTAAAACTGAAAATATGAGAACGCACTCGTCCCCGTAGCCGCCAGCAGATTAAGCCAGCATAACAAAACCGCAAAAATACCCAGCACAAACATGACAACATGTTTTAAATATATACCTGTGTTTTTATCGGTATCCCCATCGGATGAGGCTGTCGCAGCTTCTCTCTCATTTTTTGTTGCATTTTCCGCTGTACCCTTCCTTGTAATCTCCGGAAGTACACACATTGTGCAGACCACCACCGCAATGAACAAAATATTATACTTATCTATCCCAAGTGCATGAAGCCCGGAAAGGCTTCCAGCACCGCCCGGTTCAATCCTGCAAAAGAGCCCCGAAAAGGCTTCCTCAATCTGCTCAACGCTTGTTGAGCGGAACAGCACGCATGACAGTGTGAACATAAAAAGCAGGAATACTCTCCTTATGGCGTAGAACACCTTGGAATTTAATATTTTGTACCGCTCACATAATTTCCTGTACGGCTTCCTTATCACGCTCTCGGCACAGACGCTCACACCTGCCGCAAGTCCCCACAAAAGATATGTATTATCGGCTCCGTGCCATAAGCCGCACAGCACAAACACAATCAAGGTATTCAACAGCTTTCGCGCCATTCCCTTCCTGTTTCCGCCAAGAGGAATATACACATAGTCGGTGAACCATTTATTGAGTGTGATATGCCATCTGCGGAAAAATTCCGTCACACTCGCGGATGTCAACGGCATGTCAAAATTGATCGTGAGCTTCACCCCAAGCAGCCTCGCACTTCCCATCGCAATCTCCGAATACCCTGCAAAATCATTATATATCTGCACCATAAACAGGGCTGAACCCAAGAATATCGCAAAGCTGTTGCAGGCTGTCAAATCCGCATAAGCCCTGTTCACATACACTCCGACGGTATCTGCAATCACACACTTACGGATAAAGCCCGACAACAGCCACCTAAGCCCCTCGCATATATCAGCCTTATCAAGGCTTCTGTCACTTCTAAGCTGCGGTATCAAATCGCATGGGCGTTCAATAGGTCCAGCTACCAACTGAGGAAAAAAGCACACGTAGAGGGCATAATATCCGAAATGTCTCTCCGGCTCCGCCTTGCCCCTGTATACATCCACCACATAGGAGAGCGTCTGGAAGGTGTAAAAGGATATGCCGACCGGCAGCAGAAGCTTAAGCGGCGTGTATTCGCAGTCACCGCCAAGCATACCAACAATTAAGCTCACGCTCTCCCCTATGTAATCAGCATATTTAAAGAATATAAGTATCCCAAGACATATAGATACCGCTGCCCACATAACGATTTTTCTGTGGCTTTTCTTCCTGCACCGTGAAATTATTATCCCAGCAAAATATGAGACAAATATGGCTGCCGCAAGCAATATGACCAGATACACATTCCAGCTCATGTAAAAGTACAATGACGCCGCAAGCAGCACAATCCATCTAAACCTTGACGGAACAAGCCAGTGCACTAAGCAGACAACCGGAAGAAATATCAGAAACTCCAATGAATTAAAATTCATGTTTTTTCGTTCCCTTCATAAAAAGTATGAAAAGCAGCAGAACAACCGTCGCACACTTCTCATAGCCTGCTCCGCATATCAGCGAATATCCCAGCCCTGCGCTTAAAAGCACCAGTGCAATAAGAACCGCCACCCTCACCTTTTTCCTTCTAAAAAGAGCCTTCCGCATACCTTCCTATCCTCACAAGATTAATATTTAGCATTTTCTCTATTATATTGTCCAAGTGATTATCCGATACGATATCATCTGTTATTCCCAACTTAAGCCTGTCCGTATCATATTCATGCACATATTCCGTGAGTGCAAGATAATCCTCCTTCCCGGCGCTTACAAAATCCACATCATAGCAGCTTATACAGTGAAGCAGGTGTCTTGCACCGAACAGCTTGGGAAACATAACAGAATAGCCCTTTATTATGCTGCCAATCACGCTCAACAGACCAACCATCCCGGCAATTGAGGCAATGCACAGATTCCTGCTGTAAAGCATATCGTCAAGCAAGGACATGCCACAGACCATATCTATAATGTCCCTCTGGCTGAGCACCATCCAATTTTTGTCCGCACAGCGCAGGCTTACAGCCTGTGTTGCAGCCATATCCTTCTGTGTGCATGCCTCAAACGCGCCCTCCGAAGGGATGATATCCCTGTCGCTGTCGACAAATGATACCCTGACCCAACAGTCATTATTTTCATGCGTTATATATCCCTGTGTATTCTCAAATTCCTTATATCTGAAATAGTCAAGCACGATGATATTTTCATCGACAAGAATAATCTCCGCTCCCACCGCCATCAGTGAAAGAAGCATTACCGCTGAGGCTGTATTTCTTTCAGTCCTGAGCACTACCCTGCTCCCCTGCACTATACCGATACGGTTAAGTCCACATGCCGTCCGGTTGACCCTTCCGTATATGTCGCTGCATGTGTAGCTGTCTGCCTCATCAGCCATCAGTAAATGCGTCGGCTTACTGAGCGCACATTCCCGCAAATATTCATATACAGTCAGTTTCTTCAATTCATCACTCATTTTTCGCCTTCCCCTGCCTCCTTTTTCTTCTCTTTTGAGGCTTCAGGAAAAATAATTTTATTAACAAAAAAGAAAATAACCATCGATACGCCGCCGTTTAAAACCGTGGTTCCGATATTATATAACCAGCTCGGCACAAAAAGCCCCGCAGTCGCAACCCATATACAATTGATTGAGTTGACTATACATGTAATTACACAGAAAGCAAGAAAATACCATGCTGCCTGATAAGCTACATTGCCCTTGCTTCTGAACACAAGGTTTCGCTGAATCGGGAAGTTGATGACCTCACCTATGACCATCGCAACCATATATGCGCAAAAGTACGGAAGTCCTCCGTGCATTGCGTCATATCCGATGATATTCCACTTGAAGGTTTCGCCAAGCAGCGTAATCTCTATTCCCGGAAAACCAAAATCCACCACCGGAAGTGAGGCAAAAGCCCGCGGAAGGAACTGGAGAATAAGGTACTTAAACACCGTGATAAGGTTGCTGACTATCACGAACAGTCCCCCTTCTCTTACCCACTTAGACACCTTGGGATACTTCTTAGCAAACGAATTCCATTTATTTACAATAGCTGACATATTAAGCCTCCAATTTCCTGTTGTATTTTTTAACCGCTCTCCGATTTCTCACAAAATCCGCAATTAATTTTCCGGCTCCATTAAAGAAATTGCCGTTCACAATAACCATGATGTCATCCACCATCTTTGAGCTGACCATTCCGTCCGTCATCTTGGCAATCGCCCGAAACGGCATGTTATAGACAAACAGAATATTCAGATCCGGAATGGTGCTTGAATCTGAGGCAATCTTCTTTTTTTCTATAATCTTTCCTGCAAGCCTCGCCACGGCACCTTTGGCATATTTTAAATCACATATGGCATCATTGGCTTCAAGCTTTGTTATAGTCCTCACCTTCGGAAGCGTACGTCCTAAAAGCTGTTCATATTCAGTGTCGGTGACCTTGCTTATGTCTCCTGTCATATAGCTTGCAAGATTTTTCCATGGAAGCCTGCTCATGTTCCCTTTAAGGTTCAGCTCATATTTCAATCTGATATCATCCGAAGCCGCCCCCACCAATATTGTGTAGCTACCTCCTTCAAGCTCCCACTTCTTTGAGAGCGTATTGTAAAATTCATAGGCTCTCTGCGGAATAGCAATGGTCACTCTCTTTTTCTCACCCGCTTTTAAGAACACCTTGTCAAATGCCGCAAGGGTCTTATCCGGACCAAACACCTCACCTGTATGTCCGACATATACCTGTACAATCTCACTGCCATCGCGCTCTCCGACGTTGGCGATATCAAGACTTACCGCGCCATCCTTGTATGTAATATCGGAATATTCAAATTTTGTATAGCTAAGCCCATATCCAAACGGATATCTGACCTTTATATTTCTCTTCTCATAATATCTATAGCCCACATAGAGCGATTCCTTGTATAAAATATGCTTATCCATACAAGGAAATACAGGCACCGGTGTATCGGAAAGCCTTTCCGGCCAGCTCTCCGAAAGCTTTCCCGAAGGGTTGACTGCGCCTGTTAACACATCGTACATAGCGCCTGCTCCTGCCTGTCCCGACAGATAGCCATGCACAACTGCCCTGTAAAGTCTCCTATCCGGCATGACAAACGGAGCACCTCCCGATAAAACCAGAACCACATCGGGATTGACCGCCGCAACCTTTCTTAACAGCGTGACCTGTTCCGGTGGAAGCTCCATGTTCCTTCTGTCCATGCCCTCAGATTCCGATATCTCATCAAGCCCCATGCAGAAAACTACAATATCGGCATCCTTAGCAAGCGCAAGCGCCTCATCCGTCATATTGTCTGTTTTTTTCTCACCCGTCCTGACATAGCCGCCTGCATAGCCCGCATAATCAGGGTATCTGTTCTCAAAAAAATCCACCAGATTATCTACCTGCGTAGGATTGACCATGCTTGAGCCGGCTCCCTGATACCGCGGCTTTTTTGCGAACTCTCCTATAAGGGCTATCCTCTTTTGTCCATCAAGTGGGAGTATTCCGTCATTCTCAAGAAGTACTATGCCCTCCGCCGCCGCTTTTTTGGCAATCCTGTGATTAACTTGGAAATCATATTCCTTTTTCACCGCATTGTCTTTTCCGGCTGCCTCCATAATTACCGGCAGCAGCTCTCTTAACCTGTCATCTAACACACTCTCATCTATAATTCCGGCTTTCACATCATCTATGAGCCCAAGCGCGGAATCGGCTCCGGCAGCAGGCATTTCCAGATTAGCGCCTGCCCTTGTCCCCTCCGTTCTGTTGTTACTTCCTCCCCAATCCGAAACGACAAAGCCGTCAAAGCCCCACTCATTTCTCAGTATATCAATCAGCAGGTGTCTGTTTTCATTGGCGTATGTTTCATTAATCATGTTGTAGGAGGACATAATCGACTTAGGATGTCCCTCCTTGACCGCAATCTCAAAACCCCTCAAATACAGCTCCCTGAGTGTTCTCTCATCAATTACCGAATCCGATGCCATCCTCTTATATTCCTGCGAATTGACGGCAAAATGTTTAGGGCAGGCGGCTACTCCCTGCGACTGTATTCCCCTTATGTACGCGGCAGCCATCTTTCCCGCCAATACCGGGTCCTCCGAAAAATACTCAAAGTTGCGTCCGCACAGCGGGCTTCTCTTGATATTAAGTCCCGGTCCTAAAAGCACGTTGACGCCTTCCCTTTGTGCCTCCTCCCCAAGTGCCCTTCCAATCTCTTCGCCAAGCTCCACATTCCATGAATTGGCAACCGCCGAAGCTGTCGGAAAGCATGTCGCCGGAACGGAGGCATTCAAGCCTAAATGGTCGCCTGCCCCTGCCTGTTTTCTAAGTCCGTTAGGTCCATCGGACAATGTAAGCTCCGGAATATTCAACCTCTTAACTCCATAGTTCTTCCACGTATTGCGTCCCATCATTACCGCCGCTTTTTCCTCAAGAGTCATCTGCGATATGAGTTCTTCAACATCCATCTTATAATCCTCCAATCCATATCCCTATAACCAGACAAGTAAAATACAAAGATTTACTTCTTATATTTCACATAATACAATACGCGGATTTCTTTATTCAATTCTTAGGCAACGAACTGCTTCTTTTCACAGACAAACTGCAAAAAAAGGGCGGCTGAGGCGTAAAATACCGCGATATTAACATTGGCAACATAGCCGTTGTCAGTTTCCGCGGCAGTATAGACACGCAGGCAGACAATACCGTCACAGGTATAGTCGAAATCGATAAGGGCAAGCTCTACAATGGCAATATTCTCGTGGATGAATAAGAGCCGGATCAGCATTGATAGACTCTGTATAGAATTATAATAGAAAAAACAAAAGAAAAAGCCGCAGCAAAATAAGCCACGGCTAAACATACCTAATATAAATCTGATTAATACGCACACACCGAGGTAAAAACACCATATTCAGTTCTATTATTCTCTCTTCTTACAATAGCCATCCTGCTTTACCTCTCTTTCATCCGTATTAATCTTAGCTATTACTTTAGATTTTCTCCATGATAGCACCGAAAATCAACTGTGTCAACAGCTAATTTCCTGTCTTATTTTCCACACTCCGTCCGCCTGCGCTCCCTTATCTTCTCATTGATTTCCGACGCCGTCCTCGCGCTTATTCCATAATCAATCAAATGCCACAGCACCTTTGCCAAAACAATAAACGACGCGTAAATGATGGCATCAAGCTTTCCGTACCAGAACTTCCAATGATGCGCGAGCGGCATGAAAACCGCCTCCAGGACAAGCAGGTGAAGTATCGTGCGTCCTAACCATGCCCCCTTTGTGAGCTCATCCTTCGAATAGTAGACCACCATCGTCGCCATGCCAAGGAGCGTAAAAACTATTATTCTCCCGAAAAAAGCTACGACCGGAAGCTGTGATGTCGGATTGAAAAGCAGACACATGAAAAATGTGCATATCATGATAATGCCGTAAATCATTACAAATCTTCGAAACCACAATATTATGTTCTTCATAATCACTCTCCATCACCTCCTAGATTCCGAGCAGCCGCTTTAAATCCGCGACATATTTTCGTGAAACGATAACTGCCTCCCCGTTTGACAGCACAGCCTCGAATCTTCCAGAAAACGACGATATATGATTTTTGGGATTATGTCTATGCTTTTCCCCGTGACATGCAAAAAACGCCATGTAAGATGCAAGAACACCCCATTACTGACACTAAAGTCTGTAACAGGGTGTGTAAATTATTCCGTCTTTGCTTTGTCTTCGGCAATATATGACAGCTCAAGAAATGCTGTATTAAACACTGCAAAAATAAGAAGATATATCGGCATTATCCATATTCCGATGCCCTGCTGCAGCTTTCCGAACAGCATCGGCATAAAGGTGCTCCCGACATAAGCCGAAGCCATCTGAAGCCCTATAACCGCGGCACTGTATTTTTTTCCGAAGTTGTTCGGTGCCATGTGCTGTATCGCGGGGTATATCGGTCCCATTCCGGTTCCGATTATGACAAAGCCGACCGCCGCCGTAATGTATCCGCTGACCGGAAGAAATACAAGAATAATTCCTATAAGCTCAATCACCGCTCCGATTCGGATTAGCAGCTTATCTCCAAGCTTATTCGAGACAAAGCCCGCGAGCAGTCTGCCAAGCATAAGTCCGCCAAAAATAAGTGAGCCGAATGATGCTATAAGTCCGTCCGTCATTCCTGATTTCGTCCCTGCAAAATAGCTTGATGTCCATAAAAAGCAGGTTGCCTCACCGGCGCAGTATGCAAAGAAGGCTATAAGCGTTAGTACAACACCCGGAACCTTCAAGGTCTCTGCAATACCTGCACTCTGCTCCTCATTTTCCTCCTTCTGCACTTCGTTCTTTTTCCAAAGCGGAAGTGAAATAATGCAGACAAGCAGTATCGCAATCTGGAGATATGCCGTCCATCGGTACCCCTCATTCCAACGCGCACTTTTAAGTGCCGCAGCCATGATGTTAGGGCTTATGACAGCCCCCACGCCGTAAAAGCAGTGCAGGAAATTCATCACTGAGCCTGAATAATTATTGGCTACATAATGATTAATCGCAGAATCAATCGCTCCCGCTCCGAGCCCGTA
>CAKRIL010000060.1 GCA_934343915.1 uncultured Lachnospiraceae bacterium
TCCCTCTATGCGCTTCAAACGGTTAAGCAAGTCCTTGTATTCCTTCTCAGAGCGTTCCTTATGCTTATCACAACAGCAGCACTTCTGTTCCGTCTTATTCCCGCATGCCGGGCAGTTGTCCTTATTATTCGCCATTATTTATCTCCATTTCTCTCTTTTTCCGTTTTGGTAATACCCTCACGGGGTATTTAAATGTATAGTATACCCTCTTGGGGTATTTTGCAAGTTCTTTTTTTAAATTTTTTTTGAATAGTTTGACATTATATGATATTATATAAAAATACAGACTAAATAAGAAAGGCTGATTTTAATGTACCAGACACTGTTAGTTTTTCAATATATATCCATAATCGCTATTTTCTTTGAAATTCTCTATGTTGTAAGGCAGCGCAGCTCCAAAATGCAGACTCTGCTTCTGCTTGTGATGTTCTTTACACTTATCAATATAGTGGGTTATACGCTTGAGATGAAGTCAACGACAAAAGAGCTCGCCATGCAGTCGTTAAAGTTCACATACATAGGTAAACCATTTATTATCTTTTCACTGTATCTGTTTGTGATGGAGTACTGTGGTGTAACTGTCCCTAAGGTATTGCGCAATATATTTTTTACAATATGTCTGGTAATAAGCTCTTTGGTATTCACAAGCGAATATCAGACTCTTTTCTATTCATCAGTTGATTTCACACAGGACGGTCTTTTCCCTCATGTCATGCTCGGACATGGCATTCTGTATAATATATATACTTTTTTTCTTTGTTATTATTTTATAAGCATGATTATAGCATGTATAAAAAAGTACAAAAAAACCGATTCCTCATTAATCAAAAAACAGCTTATGCTGCTTCTCATCCTGATTATTTTCAGTGCCGGATGCCTTATTGCTTATCTTGCCGGTCTTACGAACTGCTATGACGCTACCGCAATGGCATACATTGTTGCAGTATTTTTCTTCGAGAGACTCATGCGCAAGTACGGGCTTTTTGACACACTTACACTCGCCAAGGACGAAGCCATTGATCACATGAAGAACGGCTTAATCGTCACAGATGTATACGGTAACAAGGTATATTCCAACACAGAAGCTGACAAGATTCTGCAATGTGTCAAAACCTTCGGTCACAAGGACAAGACTCTTGACTATCTCAATGAATTGGCTTCTGAGGGAAAGCCGCTTTTTATCAGTCAGAAGCTTGCCCCTGAGCTTGAGGATATCTCAGGCAATGAGAATTATGTCTATGAGCTCTCGCTTCGTGACATTCTTCATGGCAATATGAATTATGGCCAAATGCTTATAATCACCGAAAATACCGACCATTATTACTACACGGAACGACTTCAGAATGAAGTGACAAAGAAGACAAAAGAGGTAGTCCTGATACAGCGAGATATAATTGGAAGCTTTGCTGCAATCATCGAGGCTCGCGATGGCATCACCGGACTTCATATTAAGAATACCGGTAACCTCGTAAAGGTGCTAGTAAATATAATGGCAGAGGACAGCCGGTACAGCGATATAATAACTCCCGACTATGCTCAGATGGTTGCTGATGCAGCACATCTTCACGACATTGGAAAGGTTGCCATCCCTGACAGCATATTGCAGAAGAAGGGTAAGCTCACTGACGAAGAATTTGCCGTAATGAAGACCCATCCGCAGGAGGGTGCAAAGATTCTCGACAGCACCATCAAGGGCTTGGAGAGCGATGCATATTACCAGATTGCCCATGACATGGCACTCTACCACCATGAACGTTTCGACGGCAAGGGTTATCCTACCGGAATAAGCGGAACCGATATTCCTCTTGCAGCAAGAATAATGGCAGTTGCGGATGTATATGAGGCACTCCGTTCCAAGCGTCACTACAAGGAGGGCTTCCCTAAGGATAAATCAACGGCTATTATCCGTGAGAACATCGGAACACAGTTCGACCCTGATATTGCAGCACTGTTCCTCGACCATATTGACGAGATGGAAGCCGTGCTTGATACGGGTGATAACTAATATTATTTTTATACAACAAAAATGACAGCGTGGACTTTGCTAAGTAAAAGTTCATACTGTCATTTTATTTTTAATTGCTTCTATTTTTCTAAAGTGCCTTAATTCCGAACTCCTCAGGAAGGAATCTAGGACATACATTCTCCGATGAAGTTATAACCGATGCAGCAAGTCTGCTTCCAATCTCCACCGACTCAGCAAGCGTCTTTCCATAAGTAAGTCCGCTCGCAACACCTGCACAGAACGCATCACCTGCACCCGTCGTATCCTTAACCCTCACTCTCTGAGGAGGACATATTCCTTTATCACCGTTCATGTCGGCATATACTGCACCATTGCCGCCCATTGTGACAATCATAGCAGGAATCTTTCCGAGAGTTACGCGCTTTGCAAGGATATCCCTGAGTTCCTCAGGTGTCTTTTCAGCGTAGTCCTCCATGAACAACATTCCCGCTTCAAGCTGATTGCATATAAAGCAGTCAAAGTTCTTAAGGAAATCCCTTCTCTCCACTGCAATGCTCATGTTGCTCACAACACCATATAGCTTCTTATTGTGCTGCTTTGCAAGTGCGACAACCTTCTTTATTATATCCTTATCCATGTCAACCTCAACTATGACCGAATCGGCATTTGCAAATATCTCATCGCCCTTCTCCTCAAGCATATCAAGTATCGGCATCAGGTTCGGTCTCTGTGATACAGAACCCGCAAGGTCACCGTTGTGGTCAAACACGGCAAGCCATGTTCCCATTCCTCCCGGAATGGTCTGAATATATTCCGTGTTCACCTTATGATTCTTAAGCTTCTTAACTACATCCTCTCCGAGAGCACTGTCGTCGACTATTCCCACAAATGTAGGGCGAAGCTCTATATTGGCTATATCCTCAACAACATTCCTGCTGACACCGCCGTGTATATATTCAACATGTCCCACATTTCTTCCGTCCGGTATATAGATATCCTCCGGAAAACCCTTGATATCCACAAATACAGCACCCATAACAACTATTCCCATAACAACCTCGCTTATCCAATGATATTCGCAGTCCGCTTTGCTATCTGCTCATATAAAATTGATGCTTCGCATCTCACCATGTACCGGCTTGTACACGGCACACGGCATATAGTTATGGAGCTATTATAAGACATGTTTGTAATTTTGCAAAGCAATATTTTTATAATACCTTGCTTCCGTTCGCCGTCAGCTTGAATCTCGCATCGAAGAACTCCGCCGCATGTCTGCACATCTGCATTCTACCCAAAAAGATATCAAAGTAATCATACATTGTACAGATGCTCTCATCTATCTGCAGGTTAAGCGCAATCTGCTTCTTCTCAAGTGAGATCTTAAGGGCTGATTCCGTCACCGCATAATTAACCCTGTCATGTATATCATACTGTGCCTTGTCCTTCTCCCTTACTCTGTCCCTTCTCACGTCAGTCTTATCCGCAATAATAAGCGCCGCCGATATTACATCAACCGCTCCGCCCGTGGACTCGTCATGGTTCGCAATCGCTGACACCACCGTAACACGGTCTTCAAGGCTCATGTCCGTTCGCTGCAGGAGCTCATTGGCAAGCAATGCGCCGTACTCCGCATGATTCTTTCGATTAATCGAATTCCCTATATCATGCATATATCCTGCAATCTTCACAAGCTCAATATCATGCTCCGTGTAACCGAACTTCTCGAGTATCATAGCCGCCCTCTCAGCGACAAGTGTGCAGTGTACCTGCGAGTGGTCGGTGTACCCAAGCACACCGAGATTATCGTTGCCCTTACTGATATATGCGTTAATTTCCTTATTTTTTCTTATTTCCTTGTATGTCATATCTGCCTCGTTTCCCGTAAAATTACCTTGTTGACTCATCATGGTATGGCTTTGCAGCCATTCTGACTACAAGTATATAGCTGCGAATCTAAAAACTATCATCATTTTAATGTAAAATGCATGTAAAGTTTTCTATTAATAGCATTGAGTCATAGTATTCGAAGCCACTGTCAAAAGCATCTATTTCGAATAAACTGCGTCATTTTTCGAAAGAAGATACACACAATACTGATTCATGCTGATTCCTTCTCTTTTAGAATGCTCAGCAAGAGAACGGTGAAGACTGCGCGGAATCCTGAGCTTAAACTGTCCCGAATAATCCTCTAAGCTATCCGGCTCATGAATTTCTATACCTTCTTCAAAAGCAGCCTCTAACCATGCTTTCTTGGCATCTAGGGCATTTGCGACTGCTGACTCTACTGTTTCCCCGCAGGTAATACATCCCGGTAGTTCTGGAAAAGAAGCCACGAAACCTCCCTCATCCTTATCTTCTACAATTTCCATGCGATAATTCATTGTCAAATAATCATTCAGCGTTCTCATCATTCACCGCCTCACTTTCCACAATTTGCTTTACCATCTCAACATATACTTTTTTGATGGGCTCATGCTTGGGTATCGTAATCGGCTGACATCCGGCTTTTCTAAAAGTGTAATGACTGCTCCCTCCTTTTGGTGCATTCATCACATATCCGTAGCTTTCCAACACCTTACGCAATTCATCAAATCGGAGGTCTTTTGATAAAGTACAGATTTTCGTCAATAGTTTATCCCACTTTGACATTCTGAATACCTCCTATCTGCATTATATGTGGTGTCGCATTTGGTGTCAACACTTTCAATCCTGCTTTTTTCCCTGCCACCACCAAATCAGCAGCTATCACGCCATTACTAATTACCGCCATTTAATATACCTCCTGTAATTGTATATTGCAGGAGACACACATACCCGCCTATATCATCACGGCAGCATCCGTTGTTCACCTGCTAAACTAATGGAATACAAGCATAGACCTCTGAATATCCGCCATGAAATACATTCATACGCTCTCTGAAAAAAGAAATTAAGAATTTCAAGAAATATGCTTTGATAGAACATTAGCATATTTTATCCCCATTGTCAATATCCTGTATGATACCTGTTCTAAAAAAAGAACTCCCGCACCGGAAAACTCTTTCCGATACGGGAGCCGTGTTAATTACCGTCTTAAATTATTGAGTATATTACTCTGCGTCCTCTTCCTTCTTGTCCTCGACAATCCGGATGTGAACCTCACGAAGCTGCTTCTCCGTGACGGTTGCAGGTGCGCCCATCATGACATCCTGTGCGTTCTTGTTCATCGGGAACGGAATGATTTCACGGATGCTCTCCTCACCTGCGATGAGCATTACCATACGGTCAACGCCCGGCGCAATACCTGCGTGTGGAGGTGCTCCGTAGCAGAACGCATTGTACATTGCAGGGAACTTAGCCTTAACATCATCCTCGCCAAGACCTACAAGCTTGAATGCCTTAATCATTATCTCAGGATCATGGTTACGAACGGCACCTGATGAAAGCTCAACGCCGTTGCATACAAGGTCATACTGGTATGCCAGAATGTCAAGAGGATCCATTGTGTCAAGCGCCTCTGCTCCGCCCTGCGGCATTGAGAATGGATTGTGGCAGAACTCAAGCTCGCCAGACTCCTCACCAATCTCATACATAGGGAAGTCTACTATCCAGCAGAACTCGTAGCACTCCTTCTTCATATATCCGTCAAAGCTGTTGCCGATAGCCTTTCTGATAACTCCGGCAGTCTTCTGTGCTGTCTTTAAATCGCCCGTTGCGAGTGCAACAAAATCACCGTTCTTAAGTCCAAGTGCCTTAACTACCGCATCCTTGTGCTCCTGAACGAACTTAGCGATACCGCCGACAAGCTCGCCGTTCTCATCAAGTCTGAAATAGTATGCCTTCTGTCCGCTCACAACCTCAACATCTGCACAGAGCTTGTCAATCTGCTTCCTTGTGCCTGTGAAGTTCTCAGCAACAACAGCCTTAACTCTGTTGCCGGCAAAAGGTCCGAAGCCGCAGTCGGCAAGCACGTCCGTTGCATCCTGCACAATAAGGCTGATACGAAGATCCGGCTTATCCGAGCCGTACTTGTCCATAGCCTCAAGGTAAGGTATTCTCTTGAATGGTGGCTTGGAAGCCTCATTGTAGATTCCGTATCTTGCGAAGATAGGAGGAAGAACATCCTCAAGTATCTCAAATACATCCTCCTGATTTGCAAATGCCATCTCCATATCAAGCTGGTAGAACTCTCCCGGCGAACGGTCTGCTCTGGCGTCCTCATCTCTGAAGCAAGGTGCTATCTGGAAATATCTGTCAAAGCCCGATGCCATGAGGAGCTGCTTGAACTGCTGCGGTGCCTGTGGAAGTGCGTAGAACTTGCCCGGATGATTTCTTGCCGGAACAAGATAATCTCTTGCACCCTCAGGTGATGAGCATGTAAGTATAGGAGTTGTAATCTCCATAAAATCATGTCCTATCATTGCAGCACGAAGGTCTGCAACAATCTTGCTTCTCAATATAATTCTTGACTTGACATCCGGATTACGAAGGTCAAGGTATCTGTACTTAAGTCTTACATTCTCATCCGCATCCTTGGAATGATTAATCTGGAACGGAAGCTCGTTGTACTGACACTTTCCGAGAACCGAAATCTTAGAAGGAACAACCTCGATATCTCCGGTAGGAATCTTGCTGTTCTTAGAGCTTCTCTCTCTTACCTTTCCAACTATCTCTATTGTTGACTCATAGTTAATTCCGGATAACTGCTCCATCTGCTCTTCTGTCTCAGCGACAATCTGTGTCGTGCCGTAGAAGTCTCTTAAAATCAGGAAGCCCAAGTTCTTGCTGACCTTACGGAGATTCTCGTACCAGCCGACAAGCTTAACCTCTTCGCCGACATTCTCTAGTCTTAACTGACCACAATTATGTGTACGTCCCTGCATGTTTTTTTCCTCTTTGCTTATAATTTGCGGCAAACCCGCCTGGCGGCACAGTATTATGCCGACACGGCGTTCTGCCTGGTATCTTTCGCTATTATAGCATTACCGTGAAACGCCGTCAACCACAATGCTTTCACTATCTGAGTTGTCTGAGGGTTCCAAATTGGAATCTGCTTTTTCGGCATATTCCTGTTCCAGTTCATCCGCCAGATATACGTCACTCATGCAGTGCATATCGGATACACCGTCACGAACCAGCTTATACACATCGGAGTGATAAAAAAAACCAATGCCGCATCCAGCGAAATTCCCCCTTTACTTTATTTTAACCAATGTCACTTTTACTATCATAGCACAAAAATTTATACGACACAATCAGGATTGCATTTTGGGAGCCCATATAATAATGCTCATGTGCGATAAAGCAACACACATATTTACAGACAGCAGCCCTCTATTCTGAAATTTTGTTGCATTAGTGTAGTTTTTGAGCGAATGTTATTTGTGGTTGACAGATTTCCAACCATTATTGGTAGAATGACAGGCTATGATTTTGTTATAATCAAGACACGATAAAAAACAAAGGAGCTTTAGAGTATGAATTTTAATGAAAAACTGATTTCTTTGAGAAAATCCAAAGGGCTGTCACAAGAAGAACTGGGGGCAGAATTGAATGTGTCAAGACAAACAGTTTCAAAATGGGAAAGCTGCCAGTCTTATCCCGATTTTCAACGGCTGGTATTGTTGAGTGATTTCTTCGGATTGACGTTAGATGAACTTGTTAAGGACATTGATGTGCAGGAAGTACGGGAAAAAAACTTAAATAGCGAACGGCTAAATTCCATATACAGTGATGTGGAAAACGCCAAGAAAATCATTAAACGGGGAATTATCATCGGAGGCAGCATTGCCGCTGTTCTTCTGATTGTTGTGATTGTTTTGATTTTTAGCTTTGTATATTGATAGCTATATTTTAAGAAAGGATATGTGGTATAGGATTTGCAAGTGCAATGTTTCAAATGAGTCAGTCTATGTTTATTTTCAATGTTATTTTATCTGCAATTATCGGGAGAAGTTTAGCATCAGAAATTGAGAATAAAAGTATTCGATTATATATAAACCGAGTTGGTGTCCGAAAATTGATTTATTTTGGTAAGGAATTGTCATTGTTGCTATTTTCAATATTTATAGATATTTTACTTGTTTTAACGAGTATTATCTTTTATTATGCTGTACTTATTCATAACCCAAAAGTTGCGAGTGGTATATTATATGATAGTAATGCAAGTATGGAAATTGCTCAGATTATTTGTAATTGTATGTTTTGGCTGATAACAATTTATCTTGTGATGTTAATGGCAACAAATCTAAAGACACTTTTATGTGTAGGCACCTATATGATTCTCTATATCATAATGAATTTGATGTCTTATATGGACGGGAATTTTATTTACCCACATTGGTATTCGTAGGTTTGAAAAAATGGATTTATAAAGTATCCGGCTGACTGACCGTGGTTGTGGGCGGCATAACGGCACTTATCGTGGTTATCGTATAATACAGTTCAACAATAATGGTATGACAATCCTGCGATTTAACGACAGTTTTAGCAGGATGTCATACCATTATTTGTTGAACGTCCGTTAATACATCACATATGGTAATTTTATCCCTATGGTGCCCTTACTGCACCACCCCATCCTTTATAACCAGCACTCTGTCCGCAAAGTCCGCCATCTGCCTGTCATGTGTGACCATTATTATGGTCTGCCCGAACATATCGGACGCATTGCGGAGAAGCGCTGCGACCTCGGATGAGGTCTCGGCATCGAGATTTCCCGT
>CAKRIL010000061.1 GCA_934343915.1 uncultured Lachnospiraceae bacterium
TGGGGTCTTAGCTCAGCTGGGAGAGCATCTGCCTTACAAGCAGAGGGTCATAGGTTCGAGCCCTATAGGCCCCATCAATTAAATATATATGCTGGTGTGGTGGAATAGGAAGACGCAAAGGACTTAAAATCCTTCGGGAGCGATCCCGTGCCGGTTCAAGTCCGGCCACCAGCATTATTTTAAGAAATATGACTTATGTTGTATTTCTTTTTTTTGTTCTTTGTCAATAGTTGCGGTGTTTTTTTATGTAGTATTACATATTGTTGTGTTGAAAGAAATTTTAATCTGTCTTTATGTAGCCATAAGTTTATAACTAATATTTTATTAGCAGTCATAGGTACCCCATACTGACGTTTGATAAAACAAACACGTACAATCGTAAACTATTTTTACTTGCAATGTTACTATAAAATGGACTATAATCACAAGAGGATAAAGTTATGCTATGACATATGAACATTTTAAAACAACAAGGAGGATAAAGTGTATGAGAAACAAATTATTGGCAGCAGTATTAATAATATTCGTTTTCTTGACGGGGTGTGGAGGACAAGAAAACGGAAAGTATGCGAATAATAATCAATCCGGTGAAGAAAAGTTGACGTATGATGATGAGATACAAGATAAGAACGAAGCGACAAACACAGAAGACTCACAGGAGCAAACTAGAGAAGAATATAGCGGTTATGTCAATACAATAGGAAACTCTTTTGCCAATTTAAATTATCAATGTAATTTTAAGACTGACTCATATGCACAGACAGGTCGTGTAACATCTCAAGGGGATGATATTTATTTTTATGAGTTAGGTTATATTTATCAATTGAATTCAGAAGGTGATAAAAAAATAATATGTTCAGCAAAAGACGCTTCGAGTTTAAATATAATTGGAGACACATTGTATTTTTTGGAAGGTACTGAAATTTACAGTGTAAAGATAAATGGGGGCGAAAAAGAAGAATTATTAATAAAGGTTCTTGCTCCATTTATTATTTGTGACAATAATCTTTATTATATAACAAGTTCTAATGTATCCGCAACTAGGTACGAATATTTTATATGTAGGTACAAAATAAATGGAGGTGGACCTCAAGCGTCTGTAAGTGTGGGAGAATCTTTGCCTACATTGGTAGCAATTAATCAGGAACAAAATGATTCGGTGATTTTTTATTATCAGATGGAGAATTATCAACACCCGCATTATAATGCGTTAAATTATGCGCGCTATTATTTAGGTAGCTATGATTTTGAAAGTGGAAATACAATAGGTAAAGAAATGATTGCTCCTATATATAATAGTCATTCATATTTTGCTGCTATCCCTTCGGATAATTATATTTATGCTTCATGGTATTGTACCAGTTTTGACAGAGATGCTTATGAAGTTAGTTGCCTTGATAAAACGAATTTTGAATTGATATCTGATAAAGAAAGTTCGCGATACATTATACCAGTAAATTCTACTGCCAATGACTTAGTACTCAAGGCAAATTCAAGTTTAGTGTTTGCGTCAGCCGATTCAATTCAAAACCCTAATGTATATGGCATTCAAGAAGAATATACAATTTTACGTGAGGAAACACAAGTAGCGGAGGTATATATTGTAGGTGATTATATTTATTATACAATGACCGATTATCATAATTCGAATTTGTATCGAATTCGAATTGATGGTACTGGATGGGAAGAGTTATAAATATAGAAGTATTTAAATGATTGCTATGGGAACATTGGAAGATGAGGTAATAAATGCTTATAATAAAGAACGGACTGGTTCACGATGCAGTGAATCAGAAGCCATACATAGCGGATATTGTGGTAGAAAATGGAAAAATAAAAGACATAAATTCAAAATGTACAGTAGTAGGTACAATGTACGATAGTGCTAGTCGTACAGTTGAGGTTTTGGATGTCAAGGGACTTAATGTATATCCGGGACTCGTCGATGCACACAGCCATCTTGGGCTTGATGGATATGCAGTGGGCTTTGCGAGTCAGGATTACAATGAGATGAATGATATTGTCACACCGCAGCTTCGCGCAATAGATGGTTTTTACCCGCAGGATGAGACTGTGAAGCTTGCACGCGAGGGAGGCGTAACCTGCGTGGGAACAGGTCCGGGAAGCTCCAATGTTCTCGGGGGAATGTTCATGGCAGTAAAGACATACGGACACAGAGTGGATGATATGGTTGTCAAGTTCCCTGTCGCAATGAAGTGTGCATTCGGCGAGAATCCCAAGATGTGCTATAAGGATAAGGGAAACTATTCGAGAATGACAACGGCATTCAGACTCAGAGATATGCTTAAGAGGACGGAGGAGTATGATATTAAGCTTCAGGGAGCTGCGGAGGATGACAGCAGGCTTCCGCCGTATGATGCCAAGCTTGAAGCTTTGCTTCCGGTCATAAGAGGAGAGCTGCCGTTGAAGGCACATGCTCACAGAGCGGATGATATATTTACAGCGATAAGAATAGCCAAGGAATTTGGTGTGGGACTTACTATTGAGCATTGCACCGATGGTGCACTGATAGCGGACGATTTGGCTAAGGAGGGATTTCCGATTGCCGTCGGACCATCATTCGGCCATGCGACGAAGTATGAGCTTAGAAATAAATCATTTACAACACCTGGAATACTCGCGAAGGCGGGATGTCAGGTATCAATCATAACGGATGCCCCTGTGATTCCGCAGCAGTACCTTGCATTATGTGCAGGACTGGCAGTCAGGTCGGGAATGGATGAGTTCGCTGCCCTTCAGGCGATAACAATTAATCCTGCCAAGCATCTTACCATTGAGAAGCGTGTGGGAAGCATAGAGGTCGGAAAAGATGCGGACTTTGCCATAAGTGCGGGCAATATCATGAGCTCTGAATCGGTATTGAAATATACAATTATAGATGGTAAGATAGTATATGAAGGCTGATGCAGCAGTGGGATGTCAGCAGAATAGGGGGAGAATATGAAAGTAACTTGCACAAGCTGTCATAAGAAGTTCGACAATGATAAGTATTACGGAATATGTCCTAAGTGTGGTGCGTTTAACAGAATAAGCTATTCGGAGCAGGAGGATCATCAGCGTTTTCATGAGATGTACGACGATACCAATGCACATTCGGAGTACGGAAAGCATGAGCGTTATCATGAGGAATATGACGATACCGCCACACACACAACGGTCAATGTATCTGACGGAGGTGTTAAGACAACATTTTCTGATGAGTCTAAGAAGCAGAAGAGGAACAAGCCGTCGGTTGCCAGGATAGTGTGGATTATCATTGTTGCCGCGTTTTTCTGTAACTTTTTCACAAGAGTAATCATGATGCTCTTTTCGCATTTTCAATATATGAAAGTATTTGGGTGGTAGAGCTTTTAGGAAAAATGTGGATTTCTTCAAATAATTAAAATAATTGTTGACAGAAAAAAGAACTTAGTATATAATAATCAATGTTGTTGAGAAAGTGGTTCATTCACTTCAACAATGGTGAGTGCGTGTAGCTCAGCTGGATAGAGCGACTGGCTACGGACCAGTAGGTCGTGGGTTCGAATCCTGTCACGCACATATTGAGAGACAATTCTTCGGGGTTGTCTCTTTTTTGTGTACATGGTATAAGGATAGCATAAGACTCAATTAAGTAAGTGGAATATAATTAGGAAATAATCGGAAAAAATATATAGAAAGTGAAAAAGAAGTGGGGGAGCCACTTCTTTTTCGATGAGGGGAGTATAAATAATTAATAAGGGGTTATACATAAGATATTTATATATCTTACATAGAAGATTATACAGTATGAGATTGTAAATTGCAAGTATTTTTTAAAAAAAATGTCGAAAAAGGTCAGACAAAAATAGCATGAAATCAGTTTGACAAGGCGGTGACGTAGGGCTACAATTACTATATAAAATTATGAAACGGAGAATGGAATGAAGACTTTTCCAATAGTTGTGCCTTGTCATTTTGGGCTTGAGGCGGTATTAAAGAGAGAGATAATTGATTTAGGGTATGATATTGAGCGCGTTGAGGATGGAAGAATCACTTTTTTGGGTGATGCAGAGGCATTGTGCCGCGCTAATGTATTTTTGAGAACAGCGGAGAGGGTAATGATATGCGCGGGAAGATTTAAGGCATATACATTTGATGAGCTGTTCGAGGGCATTAAGAGTATTGAATGGGAGCAGTGGATTCCGAAGGACGGAAAGTTCTGGGTAACGAAGGCTACCACAGTCAACAGTAAGCTGTTCAGTTCATCAGATATACAGTCGATTGTTAAGAAGGCGATAGTTGAGAGACTTAAGGCATATTATAATGTAAGCTGGTTTGAGGAGAGCGGAAGCGAGTATCCTATAAGAATATTTAACTATAAGGATGAGGTAGCCGTATGTATTGACAGCTCGGGAGATTCCCTGCATAAGCGAGGATACAGACCGGTTGCAGGCAAGGCACCGATTTCGGAGACACTTGCAGCGGCGCTTATAATGCTCTCACCATGGAGAAAGGAGAGAATACTTGTAGACCCATTCTGCGGAAGCGGAACCATTCCGATAGAAGCGGCAATGATGGCTGCCAATATCGCTCCGGGAATGAACAGAAGCTTCACGGGCGAGAAGTGGGACAATATCATTAAGCGTTCACAGTGGTATGACTGTATCGATGAGGCTAATGATATGGTTGATATATCGGTTGACACGGATATTCAGGGATATGATATAGACAGGGACGTGCTTAAAACCGCGAGAAAGAATGCAGAGAATGCGGGCGTTGCGAATCTGATTCATTTTCAGGAGCGTGCGGTCAAGGATCTGAGCCATCCGAAAAAGTATGGTTTTATAATTACGAATCCTCCGTATGGCGAGCGTCTTGAGGATAAGGAGACTCTTCCGGCGATATACAGCGAGTTCGGAAGGCAGTTCGCGGCGCTGGATTCATGGTCGGCGTACATGATTACATCATATACGGAGGCGGAGCGCTACTTCGGAAGAAAGGCGGACGCTAACAGAAAGATATACAATGGTATGCTTAAGACCTACTACTATCAATTTCTTGGGCCTAAGCCGCCGAGACAGGGAAAGCAGGAGAAAAATTGAGAAAGTCTTTAAAATGTTATTTTTTGATGATGATTGTTGTCGTTGCATGCGGCGTGTGGGCGTTCAGGAATGATTTCGCACCGCAGCTTGTCAAGGCAGGGACGGCGGACATCGCAGTGGATGACAGATGGGGCGGGATAATATCAGCCAATGTAAATGCCAAGGGAATCAAGCTTCAGATTGATGGTAAGACTATGCAGACATCGGGAGATAACATGTTCTTTGATGAGAATATGAACCTCTATGTTGCTTCGGATGTTATGCGGGATTGGTTTTCGTGCGCTTCCAATTTTTATAATTCAAATCATCTCATACTTGAAAAGTATAATTCAAGAATAGTTCTGACGGCGGGACAAAAGACAATGATGTGTGATGATGTGAGCATTGAGCTTGCATCAAAGGTTCTTCTTAAGAATAACCGTGTCTATGTTCCAGCAGAGGTTATAGAGAAGGGACTAAGTTACAGCTGCACTTGGGATGTGAACAGCAACACGGCGGCATTTGCAAGTATGCGTCCTGATGAAAAAATATTTCCGTACATCTATGATTACAGAGCAGAGGGCAGGGTACCTGAGATAAAGAATCAGAGTACACTTGGAACCTGTTGGGCATTCGCTGCACTTATGGCACTTGAGACCTCACTTGAACCTGAGATTAAGATTGATTTTTCGGAAGATCATATGTCAATTAACAATAATTTCAGTATGACGCAGAATGATGGCGGCGAGTACACGATGGCGATTGCATATCTTGCATCATGGACAGGGCCGGTGTTGGAGGAGGATGATCCGTATGGTGACGGATACTCTCCGGAAGGACTTGAGGCAGTGGTACATCTTCAGGAAGCTCAGGTACTTGAAAGCAAGAACTATGACAGCATCAAAAAGGCAGTATTTTTGTACGGAGGAGTGCAGAGCTCGCTCTATATGGAGATGCCTGACAGCAAAAGCAGCTCCATGTACTATGATGAGGACAGCTATTCATACTGCTACATAGGACCTGAGAAGCCTAATCATGATATAGTAATCATCGGCTGGGACGATACATATCCTGCTTCTAATTTTACGGTGGAGCCTGACGGCGACGGAGCATTCATATGCGCCAACAGCTGGGGTGAGGAGTTCGGAGACAGAGGAATATTTTACATATCGTATTATGACAGTAATATAGGCGTACATAATGTTATATATACCGGAGTAGAGGGTGTTGACAATTATGACAATATATATCAGTCGGACTTGTGTGGATGGGTCGGGCAGATAGGCTATGACAGGGATTACGCTTACTTTTCCAATGTATACACGGCGGAGGATGATGAGCTGCTGGAGGCGGTTGCGTTCTATGCGGTCGCACCTGATACCGGTTACGAGGTGTATATTGTCGAGAATTTTGAGAATGAAGCATCCTTTAACTCAAGGAGGCTGTTGACCAAGGGTTCATTTACAAATGCGGGATATTACACGGTTGATATACCTGAGAGAGTGGAGCTTGATGCCGGCGCAAGATATGCTATTGTCGTGTACATTCAGTCGCCTAACTCTAAGCGTCCCGTAGCGGTCGAGTACCGCGGGGATTCATCGACGGCATCGGTTGTGCTTGATGACGGTGAGGGATATATCAGTCCGCATGGCGATATATGGATAAGGACGGAGGACACCAAGCAGTGTAATGTGTGCCTTAAGATGTTTACCAATAATATAGAAAAATAAGCGCAGTGGACAGAAGAATACGGTAAATCTGCGGAATGGAGAAAATATGCGTATAATATTTGCTACAACAAATGAAGGTAAAATGAAAGAAATCAGAATGATAATGGCTGATTTGGGCGTGGAGATTCTCTCGATGAAGGAGGCAGGATGCAGCCTTGACATAGTTGAGGATGGCAGTTCTTTTGAGGAGAATGCCGTTATAAAGGCGAGAGCGGTTGCAGATGTGTGCAATGGCAAAATGGGTGCTGATGATGCAGATTATATTGTTCTTGCGGATGATTCGGGACTTGAGGTGGATTATCTCAACAAGGAGCCTGGAATATATTCGGCACGTTATCTCGGCGAGGATACGCCGTACAGCGTAAAGAATAAGAATATCATAGACAGACTTGACGGTGTGGAGGATGAGAAGCGCACCGCCAGATTCGTATGTGCGATTGCGGCGGTATTTCCTGACGGAGCGGTAAGGACGACAAGAGGAACAATAGAGGGAATCATAACAAGGGAGCCTATGGGCGAGAACGGATTCGGCTACGATCCGATTGTGTATGTTCCTGAATTCGGCAGGACGACGGCGCAGCTCACACCTGAGGAGAAGAATAAGGTAAGCCACAGAGGGAAAGCCTTGGAGCAGATGAAAAAGTATATACAGGAATGGATGTAGATATGAGAATACTGGTTGTGAGTGATTCACATGGATATAACACACATCTTTTTAAGGTGATTGACAGCCTTAAAACTATCGACATGCTGATTCATTGCGGCGATTCGGGAGACCTTGGCGATTATATCAATGAATTGTTTGACTGTCCGGTTGTGATGGTTCGTGGCAACTGTGATGATTACTGCCAATACCGTTCGGAAGAGATATTGGAGGTAAACGGCAATAAGATACTGGTTACGCACGGACACATGTATGGTGTAAAGTCAGGGCTTGGCAATCTGTATGAGAGGGCGAAGGAGGTAAGTGCCAACATTGTACTGTATGGTCACAGCCATATTCCTGACCTGACGCAGATGTACGGAATTATGGCGATGAATCCGGGAAGCATATCGCTTCCTAAGCAGGAGAGCAGAATTCCGACATATGGTATTATTGATATATCGGATAACGGGAAGGCATATTGTTCACTGCATAATGTAAAATGAAGGTCGTACTGTAGAAATTGCAGTATGATGAGTGTGAAAAGCCCGTGATATGCGGGCTTTAAAAGGTGTAAATAGTTGCAATAATTTGATTTTTCAAAAAAATAAAAAAATTTAAAAAAAGTGTTGACTTTTTATTGGCGTTATAATATAATAACTCTTGCGTCAAGGAAATGACGCAAAAGAAAATATAAAGTACACCGGGGTGTGGCTCAGCTTGGCTAGAGCGCCTGATTTGGGATCAGGAGGTCGCAGGTTCGAATCCTGTCACCCCGACTGTATGCGGGTGTAGTTCAGTGGTAGAACACCAGCCTTCCAAGCTGGATATGTGGGTTCGATTCCCATCACCCGCTTTTAACATTTTTTTAAATGTTTGTGTCCGTAGCTCAGCTGGATAGAGCAACGGCCTTCTAAGCCGTGGGTCGGGGGTTCGAATCCCTTCGGGCACATT
>CAKRIL010000062.1 GCA_934343915.1 uncultured Lachnospiraceae bacterium
GCGAGTGCTGCCACGCCGCCCTCGAGTGTTGCTATTCTTCTCTCAAACACGTCCTCTGTAGGGTTGGTAAGTCGTCCATAGATGTTTCCTGCGTCCTTGAGTGCGAATCTGTCGGAGGCATGCTGGCTGTTATGGAACACATAGGATGATGTGAGGTAAATCGGAACGGCTCTTGCGTCTGTAACCGGATCCGGACTCTCCTGACCAACATGTAACTGTAATGTCTCAAACTTAAGATTTCTCTCTGAATAATGCTTCTTTGCCATAATTATAATCTCCTTTTCATGTCTGTGTGATATATTTTCGTTCGTGTTTCTTTAACTGTGCTTATCATAACACACTGATGATAAAAGTGGTAATTCGTATATCCATATATCAGTTATAAGCAATACCTATAACCGTTATGATTCATTTTTATTTTACCTCAAGGCTGCTATCACCCTGTTCAAAACCAAGCAGACCTCTGATGGAATTCTCAACCATATCCGATACAGCCTGTTCGGTGTAAAATGCCATGTGCGGAGAGAGAATAACATTCGGGAAGCTCTTTAACAGTGCCATATTGTCATTGTCAAGCCTCTTCCCTTCCTTATTAAGGTAATAAAGACCCGCTTCACCCTCAAAGGTATCAAGTGCTGCAAAGCCGACCTTTCCGTTCTTAAGCGACTTAATGAGCGCCTGAGTGTCAATTATCATCCCTCTTGCGGTATTGACTATAATCACACCCTCCTTCATTTTCTCAAATGCCTCTTCATCTATAAGATGCGTATTCTCAGCACTTCCCGGAACGTGAAGGGTTATGATATCCGACTGTCTTATAAGCTCATCAAGGCTCACATATTCGGCATACATTTTTACCTCCTCATCCTCAAAAAGAGAGTATGCAAGTATACGGCAGCCGAAGCCCGACAGATGCTTAACAACCGTCCTTCCTATATTACCTGTCCCGATTACACCGACCGTGGAGACCGACAGCTCCTTTCCTGCCTTTCCCTCCAATGAATAGTCCTGACAATCCGCCTTTTTCATAATCCAAGGCATATTGCGGCATGCCATAAGAATAAGCATGATAGCGTAATTAGCCACACTGTCCGGCGAATATACGACATGTGCAATTCTCATTCCGAGCGAGTGAGCGTAATCAACATCTATATGCTCATAGCCTATACTCCTCGTAGATATATACTTCACACCGACATTGTGAAGTGCATCAAGTATATCGGGATACATCGGGTTAGTTATAATTGATACTGCATCATACCCACTCGCAAGCTGTACATTCTGCATGGACGGGTAATCGGATGTATAACCATACTCAAACGAATACTGCGATGCGAACTTTTCCACGAATTTTCGCTCATCATAATCTCTCAATGCATAAAAAAATATCTTCATTGAAACACTCTCCTTTACACATAATCTATATAAGTTCAGCGAACAGCCTGACCGCATTCTCCATAATCTCATCAGGGAATTCATAGTCCTTGGTGTGAAGCTGTGCGTAGTTCTCACCGTCCCCTATTCCGAAAAATGCTCCCTTCGTCCTCATAAGATACCACCCGAAGTCCTCTGACCATCTCATAGGTTCGGCAAGCTTCTCAACCTGCAAGCCTATCCTGTCCGCACATTCAATAAGCTTCTGCACATTCCCTGAATGATTCTCGGCTGCCGGGAAACGCTCTATCTCTTTAATCTCGACAAGTGCTCCTGCCTCCTTCGCCGCCCTTTTTGCAAGCTCATATATTCTCCTTAAATAGCTGTCAAACACTGTCTCCTTATCGCCTCTTACGGTAAGTCTTAACACGCCCTCGGATGCCGCCACACCGTAGCTTGCGCTTCCGATATCCATTCCTATGAGTGTCATGAGCACGAAGCCCTCGCTCTCATTAACCCGCGCGGTGAGCTCCTGTACGTCAAGAAGAAGCTTGGCAAGTGCAGGTCCCGGATTAATTCCCGCTTCAGGATATGCCGCGTGGCTTGGCGTACCGTGCATGGAAATCTCAAGTCCCGTCGACGCACACGCAAAGGTTCCTTCGCTTACCAGCACATGTCCAAGAGCATGTCCCGGTATATTGTGAAGTCCGTAGATTTCTTCTATACCCTTCTCATCAATAAGCTCTGCACACAGCTTGGCACCCTCGCCTGTCTCCTCACCCGGCTGGAATATAAGGTACACATCCCTGTCCGTTTCTGCCCTGTCAAGCACCATCGCAAGTCCCGCAAGTATGCTACTGTGTCCGTCATGTCCGCAGTAATGTCCCGGTCTGCCGTCTTTACCGCACACCGCATCCATATCCGCGCGGAAAGCGATTGCTCCGCTTTCGGTCGGTTTGTCCGCTTTTTTTACCGCATAGAACCATGAGCCGCAGTCGTTTATCTCAAGAGCCGTGTTATCAGATATGAAATCCATAATTGTCCATTTCGTGCGATATTCCTTCATCGATGCCTCAGGAATCTCATGAAGTTCGTGCCTTAAAGCCGTAATTTTATCAAGAATAATCTTCAAATCCTCGTCTTTTATATCCATCGGTATTATATTCACTCCCTCCCACACTGCTTCGCGTTTTATCCGTATGCCTTCTCGTAAATCGCCAAAATGTCCTCATAGGCAAGCGGCTTATAGCCCATGAGCAATCTCGTCTTGTTTCTCGAACAGTCGAGTGCGAGCTTCTCAAGCGACTCCCTCTTTATCCCAAAGGCCTTGAGATTCGTCGGCATGCCGATTGACTCATAGTACTGCTCCTGCTTATCTATTGCCTGTTCTACCGTTCTCTCAGGATGCTCAAAATCTATGTCGATATTCCATATATTGTGTGCATATTGAAGCCATCTGTTGATGTTGTACTTGTACACATAGCGAGCCCAGCTGCACCACAGTGCCGCAAGTCCTGCTCCGTGAGCTACCTGCGGATGCATTCCCGAGACCTCATGCTCCAGCTGATGAACCACAAGCTGGAACTGTCTTCCGCACTGGGTCAGACCGTTATGAGCAAGTGAGGAAGCCCACATCATATTGGCTCTTGCCTCATAGTTTCTCGGATTTTCAAGGCAGTCAGCCGCTGCCTTCATTGTGCTCTTAATCACAGCCTCGGCTATCGCATCGGTAAGGTATGTATCCTCACCAGGGCAGAAATATCTCTCAATGGTATGCATCGCTATATCAACCGCTCCGCATGCGGTCTGATAAGGGCTTACCGTGTAGGTAAGCTCCGGATTCTCAATGGCAAAACTCATCCTGTTAAAACATGAATTGTAGCCTCTCTTCTCGCCTGTCTCCGTATTGGAGATAACGCATGAGCTTGACATCTCCGAACCTGCTGCCGCAAGTGTAAGGATTGCTCCCTTATTAAGAGTCTTCTGAGGAGCACATTTTCCCACTGAGAAATCCCACACGTCAACATCAGGATTTGCCGTTCCATTGGCTATATCTTTCGCGGAGTCCATTACTGAACCGCCGCCGACAGCGAGCACGAAGTCAACTCCCTCTTCAAGGCAGAGCTTAATTCCCTTTCTCACAAGTCCGAGCTGCGGGTTGGCAACAACGCCTCCAAGCTCCACGAATGCAATATTTTCGTCCGTGAGACACTTCTTAACCCTGTCCAAAAGTCCGCTTTCCTTGGCTGATTTTCCGCCGTAATGTATCAATACCTTCTTCGGGTTATACTCTGCAATAATCTTTCCGACCTTAAGTTCCTCGTCCCTGCCAAAATACACCTTAGTGGGTGTCTCGTAGATAAAATTATTCATATATATTGTACCTCCTGAATATGCGTGTTTTGTGTTCATGAGCGCGATGGCTGATATAAATATACCACCTGAGGGTGAAAATTAAAATGCAAATTTTAGCTTATACTCATTGATGTCAAAACAGACGGTTTATGCTGTGAATGTATAAATGATTATATTCATACATAGTGGCTCCGTTGTACGAAGCAAGATGTTCTAAGCATTCTGAAAAATGTATTTTCTGCTTCCGCCACCGATGCAAAGCATACTTCCTTGTATGCATTGCATCTAAGCCGACATCCCTGTCGGCTTTGGCTGTATATTGAACAGAATTCTAAGAACATCTACGCTTCTCCCAAAAGTCGCACTATGTATGAATATAATCATCTATACACGGAAGGATTTTTGTCTGTTTTGACATCACATTTTTACAATTACAAAGAAATTTTCTTGACATTTCTTCATTCGAGTGTTAAGTTATTCTACAATTTACATTAAAACTCAGGTTTTACAATATCTATTCATTCCAAAGGAAAGCGAGGACACAGCCATGAATACCCCTATTGATATTTCAAATGTAACCCTTAGAACCGATCGGCTTCTGCTTCGTCCGTGGAGACCTTCCGACCTTGACGATTTTTTTGAATATGCATCAGTTGATGGTGTCGGACAGATGGCTGGCTGGAGACCTCACAAGGATAAGGCTGAGTCACAGACAATACTTGATATGTTCATCGCAGAAAAAAAGACCTTCGCCCTCGAATACGAAGGAAAGGTTATCGGCTCCCTTGGAATTGAATGCTATAATGAAAAACAGTTTCCTGAGCTTTCGGAGTACAGGGGACGTGAAATCGGCTATGTGCTCTCCAAGGCTTACTGGGGACATGGCTTAATGCCTGAGGCTGTGCGTGAGGTGATACGCTATCTCTTTGAGGACTGCGGACTTGATTTTATCACCTGCGGATACTTCCTGTACAACAGACAATCCGCGCGCGTTCAGGAAAAATGCGGTTTTCATTTTCTAAAGGCTGTAGATTACACAACCCGGATGGGAACTGTGGAGGCTTCAAATGCGAACATAATATGGAAAAAAGAGTGGGCTGCCAAGTAAGACAGCCCATTCTTCACATTAACAAATTTATTCTGCATACTTTTAAAACCGACGTTTTAACAGCGGTAAATCTAGCTTTTCTCGCTATGCTTCTCTATATTTCTTTCGATTACATCCAGCATATCATACAGCTTTTTTATATCCTCATCCGTCATTCCGTCTGAGAATACTTCGTCCGCCATTTTAAAGAGCTCTATTACCTTGTCGGCTTTTTCCTCGCCCGCCGGGGTGAGTGAGATTACCCATGAGCGTCTGCACTCGGGATTATCCGTTCTCTTAATAAGCCCCATATTTTCAAGCTTGTCGAGCGTCCTCGACATCGTGGTCACGTCGAGCACGCAGAGGTCTGACAGCTCCCTCTGGCTCATGGCTCCCTTAAGGCGCAGTGTCCTTAATATCCTCGGCTGACCCTGACCGACCGTGAGCCCCATTTCAATAAAGTGTGGTCTAAGCAGCTGCCTCCTAAGCAGCTCCACCCGCAAAAATGCGCTTCCTATTCCATCTCTGTCCATGCTCTCTCCTATTCCAGCTCGAACTGTCCCATATACAGCCGGTAATATCTACCCTCCTGTGACAGCAGTTCTTCATGGCTTCCTCTCTCTATAATCTCACCCTTCTCAAGCACCATGATTGCCTCCGAATTCCTTACCGTTGACAATCTGTGTGCTATGACGAACACGGTTCTGTCCTCCATGATTGCATCCATTCCCTTCTCGATAAGGCGCTCGGTTCTGGTATCGACCGAGCTCGTTGCCTCATCAAGGATAAGCACCGGCGGCTTGGCGACAGCCGCCCTTGCAATCGCGAGAAGCTGTCTCTGTCCCTGCGAGAGATTGCCGCCGTCAGAATACAGCATAGTATTGTATCCGTCAGGCAGCCATTTTATAAATGTATCCGCATTCGCTATGCGGGCAGCCTCGACAACCTCTTCATCGGTCGCATGAGGGTTGCCGTATCTTATATTATCCGCTATTGTTCCCGTGAAAAGATGTGTTTCCTGAATAACCATCGCGAGCGAACGGCGCAGGTCATCCTTTTTTATCTCCTTGATATCTATGCCGTCATAGGTTATTGTTCCCGACTGTATCTCATAGAATCTGTTTACAAGATTGACTATGGTTGTCTTTCCCGCACCTGTTGAACCGACGAACGCTATCTTCTGTCCAGGCTTTGCAAAGAGTGAGATTCCGTTAAGCACCGTCTTTTCAGGCACATAGCCGAACACAACATCCTTGAAGCGCACATCGCCCTTCAATTCTACAAGCCGTGCAGAGCTTCCGCCCTGCTCCTGCGTATCATCAGGCACCTTCCATGCGAACAGCCCTGTTCTGTCACTGCATTCCATAAGCTCTCCGTCAGGGGTTCTCCTTGCATTGCACAGGGTTACCGTTCCCTCGTCAAGCTCAGGCTCCTCATCCATCATCTCGAAGATACGCTCCGCACCCGAGAGAGCTGAGAGGAGGAAGTTGACCTGCTGTGTGAACTGATTGAGCGGCATCGCACTCTGACGCACATACACAAGATATGCCGACAGGCTTCCGAGGTCAAGCAGTCCCTTGATTGTCATAAGTCCTCCGACGCATGCCGACACTGCATAATTAAAATATGAAAGTGTAACAATCGTAGGCACCATTCTTCCCGCGAAGGTCAGTGCATGGGTTGATTCCTTTCTGAGGCTCTCATTCATCTCACAGAAGCGCTCGAAGTCCTTCGCCTCATGGTTAAATACCTTCTCAACCTTCTGACCTGCCATCATCTCCTGAACAAAGCCGTTAATACGTCCGAGCTCAGCCTGCTGCCTGTTAAAATACTTCTTGCTCTGCTTTCCATTAACCTTGATGAACACGAACATTAATGACAAAAATACAATTACGATGAGTGAAAGTCTTATGCTCAACACCATCATCATGACAATCGTTCCAAATAACTGCATGAAGCTCTGAATAATCATTGCAAAGCTGCTGTTCATCGCCTCCTGCACCGTATCTACGTCATTGGTGAAGCGGCTCATAAGCTCTCCGTGAGAATGTGCATCGAAGTAGCTTAGCGGAAGCTTCTGTGTATGTGCAAAGAGGTCGTTTCTTATCTCCTTGATGACCTTCTGCGAGGTCTTTACCATAAGCCTGTTATATGCAAGTGTCGCAAGTGCTCCGCATAAGTACATCACCCCCATGCCAAGAACCGCCCTGATAAGTCCCGGCGTGTCACCCGGCACGATAAAGCGGTTGATTACGGGCTTTAGAAGATAAGTTCCCATTATGTTTGCACCCGCGCTTATGAATACCAGCAGCGCCACAAGTGCAAATGACCATTTATGAAATCCGAGGTACACAAGCAGATGCTTCATGGTCTTTTTTGTATCCTTAGGTCTTTTATATCCCACATATCTAGCCATTACAGATCCGCTCCTTCCTTCTGTGATTCATATATTTCCTGATAGATTTTGTTCGATGCAAGGAGACTCTCATGTGTTCCTATGCCGTTCACCTTACCCTTGTCAAGAATGATAATCTGGTCTGCGTGTCGAACTGATGATATTCTCTGCGCTATAATTATCTTGGTCATATCCGGAAGCTTCTTTGCGAGCCCCTCACGAATCTTAGCCTCCGTCGCGGTATCCACGGCACTTGTCGAATCGTCAAGTATAAGCACCTTAGGCTTCTTAAGAATTGCGCGCGCTATACATATTCGCTGCTTCTGGCCTCCCGAGACATTCACGCCGCCCTGTCCCATCTCCGTATTATAGCCGTCGGATAATCTGTCAATAAATTCATCCACACAGGCTATGCGGCATGCCTCCTCAATCTCCTCCATTGAAGCATCCTCATTGCCCCATTTAAGGTTAGACAGAAGAGAACCCGAGAACAAAGTATTTTTCTGAAGCACCATCGCGATGGCATCCCTTAAATGCCTCATCGGGTACTCCTTTACATCAACACCGTCGATTCTTACAGAACCCCTGCTTACGTCATAGAGTCTCGGAATCAACTGCACGAGCGTGGTCTTTGCCGAACCTGTCTGTCCGATAATTCCAACGGTCTGTCCGGCTTCTATATGGAAAGATATGTCGGAGAGGACATACTCTGCTGCCTCCTCCTTATATTTGAACCACACATGGTCGAACTCGATTTCGCCCTTATTCACGCTTATGTCTCTTGCAAGCTCATCGGTTATGTCGATTTTCTCATCGAGCACCTCCATAATTCTTGCACCCGACACCAGCGAACGTGTCATCATCATGAACACATTTGACATCATCATAAGTGAATTGAGAATGAGGAGTACATAGCTCAAAAAGCTGGTAAGCTGTCCGATACCAAGCTCTCCCGCCTTCACAAGATGTCCGCCGAGAAGAAGTATTCCAAGTATCGTGGAATACATAACAAGCTGCATTGCCGGCATGTTGAGA
>CAKRIL010000063.1 GCA_934343915.1 uncultured Lachnospiraceae bacterium
TGTGGTCCGTCAAGGATCATCTGATCACCTGTGTAAGCATGAACTGTTGTCATGATACCGGACTGGATTGGAGCGAAATCGTTAAGAGCCTTAGCCATAGGAGCTAAGCAGTTAGTTGTACATGAAGCAGCGGAGATAATAGTATCATCCTTAGTAAGTGTGTTGTGGTTTACATTGTAAACGATTGTAGGAAGGTCATTTCCGGCTGGAGCTGAAATAACAACCTTCTTAGCACCTGCTGTGATATGAGCCTGTGCCTTAGCCTTGGATGTATAGAAACCTGTACACTCAAGAACAACATCTACATCAAGCTCGCCCCATGGAAGCTTAGAAGCATCCGGCTGAGCGTAGATTGTGATTTCCTTACCATCAACTGTGATAGAACCAGGAACAACAACAGTCTTGCCATCCTCACCCTTAACGGAATCCTTGAATGTTACTGTGTGCTTGTTCTCGCCAACACGGCCTAAGAAGCTGCCCTGTGCTGTATCATACTTTAATAAGTGTGCTAACATCTCCGGGCTTGTTAAGTCGTTGATAGCAACTACTTCATAACCCTCTGCATCAAACATCTGTCTGAATGCAAGACGACCGATACGACCAAATCCATTAATCGCAACTTTAACTGACATTTTAAAATCCTCCTAAAATGTATAATATTGATTGTTAATAATAAATCAATCTTGCCTATATTCTACCTAATTCATATCAAAATATCAAGTCTTATTTATAAAAGAATTAATAAATTTCTGTTCATATTTAAAATTATGAAATATAAACGATACATTCACGGCAATTTACCATATTTTTTTCAAAAACATCATGAGCAGAGGGCTCATGCCTGTTTACCCATCTAATAGACATAGTGCTCTGTCTGCAAGCAGCCATGCACTATATCTATTGATGGATTTATTATATCCATATATTTCATATTCTGTAAGCGTCCTCCTATTGAGTAATTGTTACAAAATTGTTACAATTCATTTGTGCTTAGCTAAGGACAAATAAATAAAGGAGGTCTTAAGATATGTGTTTCAATTTTAATGGCTGTACTGAACTTTTCAATGCAATTTGCAGATTATTCGGCTTTGGCTGCTAATTAGTCTGTGACCAATAGACAGGGTGTATGCTTCAAATACAGGGTGTACACCCTGTATTTTGTTTGACATTTTATAAATGTGTTTTATACTTATTTTAAAATCAATCATGGAGGGACTCTATGATAAAAAACAATTTGTGTGACTATCATATACATACACGTTATTCCTCCGACTCCTCGGAAGCGCCAGAAAATATAATAAATCATGCGATAAGTCTTGGTCTTGATGAAATCTGCTTTACAGACCATATGGATCTTGACTATCCTTTCACCACGGAATATGAAAATCCGGCATTTGTGTTCGATACAATTTCCTATTATAAGGAGCTGTCAATGCTGCGAGAAAAATATGCCTCCAAAATCAAGGTCAAAATCGGTGTCGAGCTCGGACTTATACCGTACCTCAAGGATAGGAATAAGGTGATTGCCGATTCAGTCCCATTCGACTTCATAATAGGTTCAACACATCAGATTAACGGAAAAGACCCTTATTATCCTGAATTTTGGGCGGGAAGAGAATGTGAGGATGTGGTTAATGAATACTTTCTTCTTACCTATGACAATGTAAAGGCCTATACCGATTATGACGTATACGGCCATCTTGACTACATAACACGCTATGCTCCCGACAAGAATTATCATTTTGAGTATATGCACCACTTTGACATAATCGACAACATTTTAAAGGAAATAATAAGCTCCGGCCACGGTATTGAAATTAACACCTCACCTTTGTACAAGGGACTTCAAAAGACGAACCCATGTGCTGAGATAGTAAAAAGATATCATGAGCTCGGCGGCGAGATTATCACGCTCGGTTCGGATGCTCATACTGCCGTGAACGTCGGCGGACATTTTGACACTGCAAAAGAAATCCTTTTATCCTGTGGTTTTAAGTATTATTCCGTGTTCACCGAAAGAAAAATGGAGATGAGAAGCATATAGCTTCCCATCTCCGCATTAATCCGCATCTATTCTGCTTTTCCCTGAATTGTCCCTCCGCCAAGCACATAACCATCGGCATACAGCACAACCGCCTGTCCCGGTGTTATAGCTCTCTGAGGTGTCTCAAAGTCCACTCTTATCCTTCCGTCGCCAAGCTCTGTCACATGACATGGAGCGCCCTTATGTGCATAGCGTATTTTGCCGATGCAGTCCACATTATGAAGGCTCTCAGCTCCCATATAATTTACATCATCTGCAATAAGACTCTTACAGAAAATATCCTCATTTTCCCCTATAACCACTTCATTTGTCTCAGGTCTTATCCCGGACACGAATACATGATGTCCCATGGCTAGTCCGAGTCCCCTCCTCTGTCCTATGGTATAATGAGTTATTCCCTTATGAGTTCCAAGCACATTGCCATACTTATCGACAAATTTTCCCTCCGGCACCTTAATTCCGGTAGCCTTCTCAATGTATGCCGCATGATCATTGTCAGGTATGAAGCATATCTCCTGACTGTCCGGCTTGTCAGCCACCAAAAGACCTATCTCAGAGGCAATCTGTCTAATCTGCGGCTTGGTGTAATCCCCGCAAGGCATAAGCGTGTGTGCAAGCTGCTCCTGCGTGAGATTATACAGTGCATACGACTGGTCCTTAGCGTCCGTCACTGATGCCGATATTGCATATCTCCCGCCCGGAAGCCTGATTATCCTCGCATAATGTCCCGTAGCCACATAATCCGCTCCTATTGAACGCGCTCTGTTAAGAAGTGCCTCCCACTTAATATATCTGTTGCATGCATTACATGGATTAGGTGTCCTCCCCGCAAGATATTCTCTATTAAAATAGTCTATTACTTTTTCTTTAAATTCATCTCTGAAATTCATGACATAATGCGGTATTCCTATCCTTGCAGCTACACGCTTGGCATCTCCGACAGCTGATATTCCGCAGCATGAATCTGTCTCCGATTCATTGTCATCCTGCCATATCTGCATGGTCACTCCCACCACATTGTATCCCTGCTGCTTCAAAAGATATGCCGTGACCGATGAATCCACGCCTCCGGACATACCTACAACTACTGTTTCAGGCATATATTAAAATCTCCCTTAATTTTCAAATATTATAATATGAAGCAATAAAATATTACCCACGCAATTATTTTACCCTATGAAGTATCTTATTTCAATATTCAATTCCTGTATCGGATTATTTCACCTCATACATTTTACATTGATGGAATAGAATGGTAAAAACAACTCCACATGGAGAAAAAATGTCCGCAAAAACAATAGTAAAGGGAACCGTAATCTTTGCCGTGTCAGGCATACTCTGCCGAATCATGGGCTTCATATTCCGCATATATATATCACGAATCATGCCTGCCAGCCAAATCGGGCTGTACCAGATGGTGCTTCCGATATGCGTACTCGGTCAGGCTGCCGCCGTCGGAGGCTTGTCCACAGCCGTGACAAAATATACTGCCGCGTATTTTGCCCAAAATAAAAAAGACAAAGGTTACATAAATTTCCTTGCCACGCTGCTCAGCAGCACCGCCATATCAGTCATCATCGCTCTCATAATCGGCAAGAATGCTGATTTTATCTCAAAAATATTTTTAAGCAGCAACCTGTGCGGAAGTCTGCTTATAATAACTGCATATTCCCTTCCTTTTGCCTGTATTCACTCTGTAATATCAAGCTATTTTATCGGTCTTGAGCTGCATATCCTGCCAGCCGCGGCACAGGTAATCGAGCAGGTGCTGCGAATAACCTGTGTGTTCACCTTTGCCGGAATTGCCGAACAGAACGGAAGCACTCCCGATGCCTCCACTGCCCTGTACGGAATACTTGCCGGCGAAACAGCATCATCCGTGTTCTGCTTTGCGGCGGTTATTCTTCTTAAGAACAAGTATAAGACAGAGCCAACCGCTCTCATGCGAACCCCTCTGTATTACATGAGCGAGGGAATTCTTCAGCTTGCGGTAAACTATCGTCTGGCACTTCCGATTACTGCCAACCGTGTATGTCTGCACCTTATTCAGAGCTTTGAAGCCGTCCTTCTTCCGATGATGCTCATGACCTGCGGACAGACGAGTGAAGAAGCACTGACCACCTACGGGGTGCTCACGGGAATGACCATGCCCCTTGTGCTTTTTCCCGCAACCTTCACCAATGCCATGTCTCAGGCACTCCTTCCCGACATATCAAAGTCATGGCAGACAGGCAACCTGACACGTCTTAACAAAAGCATGAGCTTAGCCCTGATGCTCGCATGCAACTTAGGCATTATGTGTATTCCCGGATTTTTATTCTACGGAGCAGGCTTTGGCGGAATAATATTTGATAATAATGAGGTTATCTCTCAGGTTCGTCTGATGAGCCTGATATGTCCCGTTGTATTTTTGTCAACACCGTTATCAAGTGCATTAAACGCCATCGGCAGGACGGGAACAGTATTCATATCAAGCCTGATTGCTCATCTTATCAACCTCGCGCTTGTCGTATTCATCATTCCACGCACGGGAATAAGCGGTTACTGTTACGGGCTCATCATAAGCCACCTTTTTGTATGCCTTTACATGATGCTGGTTCTGAAAAAAATAACCGGATGCAGCTACTCTGTAAAAACACTTGCAGCCGCCCCGGTTATACGTTCCATAATATGCTTTTTTTCAACAATTCCTGTATATACAACACTCCACCGTGCGGGAAATCTCTCGGAAACTCTGTGTCTCCTAATTGGCGGGGGTTCATATATACTTGCCTGTATTGTATCTTATATATTCATTCACGAAATGGAATAATGCACTCAGCACGTCATCAGTCCACACCATGTACAGCCATGCTATTTTACGGTGTTTACAAGCGTTCCGATTCCCTCAATGATGCATTCCACCGTATCACCCGGCTTCAAAAAGCGCGGCGGCTCAAAGCCCATTCCCACTCCTGCCGGCGTTCCCATTGATATAACGGTTCCCGCCTTGAGCGTCATCCCCGAAGAAAGCTCGCTTATCACATGAGCAATATCGAATATAAGCAGTTCAGTGTTGCTGTTCTGTCTAAGCTCACCGTTCACCTTAGACTGTATAGTGAGCTTCGGCGGATATGCTATGCTGTCCGCCGTTGTGATACATGGTCCCATCGGTGTGAAGCCATCAAGGCTCTTGCCAAAATACCACTGCTTATGTCTTGTCTGCACATTTCTCGCACTCACGTCATTGATAATCGTGTATCCGAATATGTATTCCGCCGCCTCATCCTCAGGAACATTCTTTGCATCCTTACCTATAATCACAGCGAGCTCACATTCATAATCAAGACTGTCCACAAGGTTCTCATGTGCTTCAATAAAGCCCTTATCAGGCACCGCCTCGTTCACTCTCTTCGAGAAGTACACGGCATAAGGTCTTTCCCCTCCGAACGCTTCCTTCTTATATCTTGCCGACTCAACCGCATGCTCCATATAGTTGATGCCAAGGCATATTATATCCTGCTTCGGTCTCGGAATCGGTGCTGACAGCACCACAGCCTTAATAGGAATTGAACCGTGTATCTCATCAGGCTCCTTGCGGTTATATATGCCAATAAGCTCCTTCTCCGCCCTTGACATCTTCTCCACTACCTCCTGCATGCTCTCATAAGGCATGCCGAGCGAGCGCAGCGGATATACCCAAGTCTCATCTTCATTAATAACACCAACACGTTCCTTCTTACCATCAAGATATGTCACAAACTTCATAAGCAAGACCTCACTTCCCAATATATTAGAGGTATTCTAGCACCAAGCGGGAAAATATTCAATATGGAAAAGGTCATGGTTTTTCTGACATGAATTTAAATAAAAGATTTAACTTGTAAACACACTTGTGAACACCCTTGTAGTTTGCTGTTCACAGTTATCGCTTGGTATGATATAATCTATTTGCAATATTAAAGATTGAATAACTTAGGAATGACAGATTTTTATCTGCATTTTTCATATGCAATCAATATAGAAAAGAAAGAGGTATTTTTATGAATAATATGTCTATATCAATGGGAAAAAGACAGTTAGTTGATTCCATTTGGAAGAGTGCCGGAATAGAAGGCTTAGGAACAACTTTTCCTAATACCGAAAAAATACTATCTAATATTCCGGTGCAGACAAGGCGCGATGAAGTACTGTTCATTGTAAATATGAAAAGAGCATGGTATTTTTTGTTTGATAATATAGACTATCCAAACAATATCTCATACCTACGCGAACTAAATAAAATCTGCATGGAGGAACTTTCATATGATGCAGGCAATATCAGAACAGCGCCTGTTACCATAGGTGGTACATCATGGGTTCCTGAAATTCCGCATGAGGAAATTATTATAAATAAACTTAACGAAATTGCTGCTATGGATAATCGTCTGGAAGCTGCTTTAGAAATGTTTTGCTTTATTACCAGAACGCAAATGTTCTTGGATGGAAACAAAAGAGTTGCACAGCTTATGTGCAATAAGATCATGATGCAATACGATATAGGCATTTTTTCTATTCCATATGACGAAATTGACTCATTCAAAGAGCTCTTGGTAGATTTTTATGAGACAAATGATTCAGACAAGATTAAGGACTTCTTTAGAAAAAAATGTTTGCTTTTAAATCCGGAGTATGTAAAAAAAGACAAACATGTATAATGCAATATTTACCAGCAGGTTTTATCATTGTAAACATTTGTAACTTCTTCGGGAGCATCCCAAAGTTTGTGTAAACCTCCAAACTGATGTAAGATATAATTACTCAGTTTGGAGGTTATTTTTATGGCAAGAAAAAAAGACAGCCCACAAAAAGCAGCAATGAGAGAAATGATGCGTGATTATCTGAAAAATAATGACATCAGCATCAAAGACGGTACGGATGTGAACAGCATCATGCGTGACATGATGTCTGTTCTTTTGGAAGGTGCTTTGGATGAAGAACTTGATGAAGAATTAGGCTATTCCAAATATGATTACCGGAACAAGGAAACAGATAACAGCCGGAACGGACATTCCAGCAAGACAATGCATACCAGCTATGGAGATATGGATATAGCTGTTCCAAGGGACCGTAACGGAGAGTATGAGCCACAGCTCATAAAAAAGTACCAAAATACAATAACTCAGGACATGGAAGAGAAAATACTTT
>CAKRIL010000064.1 GCA_934343915.1 uncultured Lachnospiraceae bacterium
GATATGCTCTTGTTCCGTCCTGACTGTTAAGAGTATATTTTCCTGAGTTGAGCACGCTCTGTAAGTATGAAGTATAATCCTTCTCCTTAACCTGGCTGAAACGAAGTCCCTCAACATAGCTCTTATCAAAGTACTCCTCGAACGCACCTGCATCGAACATCGGAAGTGTGTTAAACACGCTGTTCTTATCACCGAAGTATACCGCTACACCTGTGAGAGGCTCAGTGGTAGTCTCTGTCGGCTTAGTCGCACTTGTAGTCTCTTTCCCGGTCTCCGTTGTCGTTTCGATGTCAGGTGTACTCTCTTCCGTATCCTGTGGCGACTCCGGCTCAGTATGCTTCGTCTGAGTCTCGGACTGGCTATAATCAAAGCTCCTGCTGATTTCATTAATATCTTCCTTCTTCCTGCACGCTGCAAGTGCAGCAGTCGCAAAAATGACTGATGATAAAATTACCGCAAATCTTCCTATTCTTCTCTTCATATTCTTATTCCCCTTTTCATAATTGAGTATTATGCATATTCATTATAACTTATAATCCGTCAAAAGTCCATCACTCATATTTTACACGCGAATACAGGAGCCTTCCCACCAATACCACAATTACATTGCTAAGTCCCATGGCACACCACACTCCCATTCTGCCCCAGTCCGTCATCCTGTCAAATATCAACACCGCCGGTATCCGCAGCACCCACACCCACGCGAAGGTCATATACAGTGAAAGCTGCGTCCTTCCCGAACCGTTGAATACTCCCATATAATTCTGGTAGAAGGCAAGTCCCGGAAGCGTAAGCAGCACAACAAGCATATACTCCATCGCTGCCTGCACCGTGCTCTCATCTTTTGACATGAAGCATACGAGCCATCTTCTTACCGGGAACAGCACTATGAGCCCCGCACATGTAAGCAACAGTGCCATATTCCGGCTTGTCTTATATGCATCCCCTGCCCTCACAGCATTCTTCGCACCGATATTCTGTCCCACGAACGCTGACATTGACGTAGACAGTGCCATCACCACCGCAAGCAGAATATTGGATATTTTATTTCCAATGGAAAATGCAGCCGATACATCCGCACCCTTTTTTAGAATGGCAGCCTGAAGAATAATGAAGCCGAATGAGCCGACAACCTGACTTGCCACGGATGGCGCCGCAATCTTTAACAGCTGCATCAGTCCCCTCCTGTCCATATGCAGCTCATCTCTGACAGACAGCGGCTCTCCGCTCTTCTTTAGAAGTATTGTAAGATAGAACGGCAGAATACCAAGCTGTCCTGCCACAGATGCAATCGCAGCCCCCTTTGCACCAAGCCCGAAGCCCATCACGAGCACCGCAATCGTCACAAGATTTACCGCAGCACCGCTTAGCGTGAATATCACAGGAGTGAGCATGTCTCCCATCGACTGTCGTATGGCGCAGAAGGAAGTGAATAAAAACAGCGGAAGCATCTCAAATGAGCTTATTCTAAGATACACAACCGCCTGACCGAGCACAGCCTTGTCCGCACCCATGAAGCGCATAAGTGCGGGTGCCGTGAACAAAAGAAGGATATTTATTGCTGCTCCCGCCGTACATGCCGTGAGGACAAGAAGCCCTCCGTAGTGAGCAGCTTTTTTGTAATCATCCATTCCGAGACAGCGGCTTATGACCGCTATTCCCGCTGCCGACAAGCCGTTGTTGAACGCGAGCATTATATTAATCACCGGCCACGCTATTCCGATTCCTGCCTGTGCAGCCGCAGCGTCACCCATCTGTCCCACAAAAAATGTATCAGCTATATCAAGCAGTGCAATAATAAAATTGGACACCATAAGCGGAAGTGCCATGACAATGAGTGCCTTATATATATTGGCTTCATGTAAAATGAGCTCTGTCTTATCCCTCTTTTTCGTTCTTCCGTGTAATTTTATTTTCTTCATTCTATTATGCTGCTCTTCCTTTACATTATGGTTGTTCTCCTATTATCCCCTTTAATTTATGGATTATCTGTTCTTTTTTTATATAAATTGACTATAATATGATAAAGATATTCAGGAGTACCACCATATGTCCTCTTTTTTTGTACGCAGAACCACACGGCGGCGTTCCCTGCAAAAGTTCATAAGCCTGCTTATTTTCTTTATCATTTTTACGCTTAATATTACATACAGCCTGTATTGCGCCGAGCCGGAGGTCAGTGCTCCGTCAGCAATACTTATGGAGGCTTCCACCGGCAGGGTTATATATGAGAAGGATGCCGACACCAGGCTGCGCCCTGCAAGCATAACCAAAATAATGACACTCATTCTCATCTTTGATGCGCTGGCAGACGGCAAAATAACACTCGACGATAAGGTAACCGTATCTGAGCACGCTGCAAGCATGGGCGGAAGCCAGGTCTTTCTTGAAGCCGGCGAGACACAGACCGTCGAGACAATGATAAAATGTATCTCCATAGCCAGCGCCAATGATGCCTGTGTAGCTCTTGCCGAGCATATATGCGGCTCAGAGAGTGCATTCGTTGACAAGATGAACGAGCGTGCCGCAGGTCTCGGAATGAGAAATACCCACTTTGTCAACTGCTGCGGTCTTGACGCGGATGGTCATGAGACCACTGCCAGAGATGTCGCATATATGTCGAGAGAGCTCATAACCAAATATCCTCAGATTCACGACTACTCCACCATATGGATGGACACGATAATACACTCCACAAGACGCGGAGACTCCGAGTTCGGTCTGACTAACACCAATAAGCTGATAAGGCAGTATGAATGGGCTACCGGTCTTAAGACGGGCTCAACAAGCCTTGCCGGCTTCTGTCTGTCCGCCACGGCAAGCAAGAACGATATTGACCTTATAGCCGTCGTGATGCATTCCCCGACGGGAAAGCAGCGTGTTGCCGACTGTATCTCACTGCTCAATTACGGCTACGGAATCGTAAGCCGCTATGAGGACACCATGCCGCCGGCTCTCCCTGAGGTCGCGGTTAAGGGCGGCGTAAAATCGGATGTGAACTGTTCGTACAGCCATAACTTTTCATACATATTTATGAACAGCTACGATTCCTCCAAGATAAGCTGTCACTTTGAGCTGCTTGAGAATATAGAGGCTCCCGTAAATAACGGTGACACATTAGGTATGCTTGTATACGAATATGACGGTACTCCGATAGGAAGCATTGACATTGTTGCCCGTGAGGACATAAAAAAAGCCGGATATATTGACTATATCCGGCAGTTGATGAACCTGTTCTTCTAATTCTGTTCACCAAAGCTATTATATTTATGTGTCAGGAAGGTGTTGTAATCCTTCTTGAATTCCTTAAAAAGCTCATCAGAATATCCTACAACCGTGCGCGGCAGACGATTGGAATAATACTCCATAGTCTGCTGCATTTTTTCTTCACCGTCTTTTCCCATCATGGTTATACGGCTTACCTTCTTGTCATAATGATAAGCGAATATATTGTAGCTTGTTCCAAGCTGTATACCTGCATACCTTGAAGTGTTTTTGGCATAATATACCCACACAAGGTCATTGTTGCCAAACATCTTCCACCTTGCCCCCTCAAGGACATATGTATACTTATAGCCTACGAACACCTCACCCGAGGCTGCCCATGTGGCAAATCTTCCCGCTGTGGCTGCCGTGGCGAAATCTCTCTCAACCTCAGGTACGTTAAGATTATTCTTCTTTATATACTTATTGACCTTCTTTGTTGAACTGCCGCCAATGCGCATAAGCAGCATCACAAGCAGTATTATTGCCTCAATCACTATCATACAAATTGGAAATATAAGCGAAACAACCGACTCAAAATATTTTTCACTGGTGTCAATCGTATACATCAGCGTAATGTCCCGATAATCCGTACCGAAGATATCATTCGCACAGTCACTGGCTGTCATCTTGTAATTGTTAAGCTCCGAACCCGTCATTTTACGGAATTTTCCCTTGATTGTAACAGCCTTCGGCTTCTTATCGGTGTAACCTGTAAGATAATCATTGGTATCATCAACAAGTGGGGACCATATACGTCTTCCATCCCCCGGATCGGCATATACGCCAATCATATATCCGCTCTCTTCATCATATATGATATACCCGTATGCCTTAACATCCGTCGATGATGTCGAGCCGGTCTTCTTGTAATACTGCGCCAATGCATATCTGACCTTCACTGTTACAAGCTTTCCTTCAAGCTTATCATATTCATCAGCATCCAGTATCTCATCCCAATCAACATCTTCTCTCAGGGAATCCAGTTCAATCGGTGTCCTGTGGCTAAAAACAACATATGGAACACATAAGGCAAGGCATATGACCATTGTCACTACAATAAACATCATGCTCTTCTTAAAGCTCTTATCAGCCATTCTTCTCATCTGTTCAAACATCTGTCTTTTTTACAACCTCCAGTTCTATACCAGAAAGCATTGCCGCGATTCGGGAGTATGTCGAATAAAAGCTGCCGATAATCTTCTTTGAGTGCGACAGGCATATAAGCTCTGCGAATGCATCTGCAATTCCCCTGTCACTGTCCCTCTCAAAATTTTTCTCGGACATATAATATATTCGTTCTCCAAAACGCTTCTTTAATTCCAAAATAGTATCCAAATCATCTGAGGCGATATAGAATGTCACCTTATCGTCATTCTCTATCTCCCTCTCCATCGCATCTATAAACACTTCAAGCGGACTGTTGTTGATACATACCTGATTGTCGGTACGCCGTATATGCACTCCGATATTTCTTCCACTGTCAATATTCCCTATAACGGAATCAGCCTTATCCATCACATAGTGAGTCGGCTTAATGAATTCAAGCGGTCTTTCTATTCCCGAAAAATCATGAAACTGGGAGAATGCTCTGATGAACTTAAGGTTATTATTCTTCATAACCTCCTCATAGTAAGCATTTCCCTTCTCAACGAACAAATCATTCGTCGTGCCTACATCCGAGAAATAATCCGCTTTTCTTCTCAGCTTCTTTTCAAGCATTGTGTATCTGAAATAGGAAAAGGGCTTATCCTTATACCCGTAATCCTTGGCATGGATAACCCTTATTCCCTCAGGCAGAGAGAACACAGCCTCATTTTTCGCTCCCATAACGCGCTCTGTCTTCCATAGCACGGTAAGCTCATCACCGGTCTGCTGCGCCCAGTGATAAGCCGATGCCATGCCAAGAAAACGATTGCCAAGTCCTGCACAAGGTTCAACTATGATCATACTCTGCTCCTTTATTTATCTTTTATTTTATTTAAAGAGTCCTTTTCTCTTCTTGGTTGTACCGCCCTCAGATGCATCCGACGGATTCTCACCACGCATAAGTGCGTCATAAGCTCTAAGAGCTTCCTTCTGCTCTACGTTCATCTTCTCAGGCACCTTAACCGTAAGTGTGACATAATGGTCACCTCTTAACTTGCTGTCACGAAGTGTAGGAATACCCTTGCCCTTCAAGCGCACTCTTGTACCGCTCTGAGTTCCCGCCTTGACCTCATAGAGCACTTCACCATCAATAGTCTTGATCCTGATTTCATTTCCAAGTGCCGCATCCGCAAAGCTTATCGGAACATTGGAGAACACATCATAATCCTCTCTCGCAAATACAGGGCTAGGAGATACTATAACCTCAACAAGAAGGTCACCTCTTGGTCCGCCGTTGGTTCCCGGCTCACCCTTTCCGCGGATTCTTATGCTCTGTCCGTTGTCAATTCCGGCAGGAATTGTCACCTGAATCTTCTTGCGGTTGGCAATATATCCTGTACCTCGGCAGTCAGGACACTTATCCTTTACGACTGTTCCCTTACCGCCGCACTCAGGACATGTTGTTACATTTCTCACCATGCCGAACAAAGACTGCTGCGTATATACTATCTGACCCTTACCGCCGCACTTAGCACACTGTACCGGTGATGTACCCGGCTTAGCGCCTGTTCCGTGGCAGGATGCACACTCATCCTTAAGTGTTATATCAAGCTCCTTCTCGCATCCAAAGGCAGCCTCCTCAAATGTAACACGCACCGATGCTCTTACATTGGCACCCTGCATAGGCCCGTTGCTTCTTGCTCTGCTTCTTCCTCCGCCGAACAAATCTCCGAATATATCGCCCATGCTTCCGAATATGTCATCCATATTAAAATCATAAGCCTGACCACCTGCACTGCCGTCGAATGCTGCATGACCGAACTGATCATACTTAGAACGCTTCTCCGGGTCACTGAGTACCGCATAAGCCTCGGAAGCCTCCTTGAACTTAGCTTCAGCCTCCTTATCTCCCGGATTGGCATCCGGATGATACTTCTTGGCTAATACTCTGTATGCTTTTTTAAGCTCTGCATCAGTGGCAGTCTTAGGTACTCCAAGCACCTCATAATAATCTCTCTTATCTGCCATTGTTGTTCCTCCTGTTATTATACACTCAAATGGAGTGAATAACTCCATCTGAGCCATCCACTCCACTTACTTTATAATGTCTTGGAATTGCTCAGCAGCTTCGCTGCACTCACAATTCTACATATTATACCTCTTTGTAGTCGCCGTCAACAACATCATCACCATAATTGTTGGAAGATGTGCTCTGCTGACCACCCATGTTGCTCATGTCAGAACCTGCTCCTGCGGCACCTGCGGCACCCTGAGCCTGCTCATACATCTTAGCAAATACAGGCTGTGCTATGTTCATGAGCTTCTCCTTAGCAGCCTTAATCTCATCGATATCGCTGTCGGACATGCTCTCTGCATTAGTTCTGTCAAGGATTGCTCTGAGAGCCTTAATTTCGTTCTCAATGCTCTCCTTCTCGGATGCGCTGATCTTGTCGCCTACCTCATCAAGAGCCTTCTGTGTCTGGAATGCCATTGAATCTGCCTCATTACGGGCATCAATGCCTTCCTTACGCTTCTTATCCTGAGCTTCGAACTCAGCAGCTTCCTTAACAGCCTTATCAATATCTGCATCTGACATGTTAGAGCCGGATGTTATTGTGATATGCTGCTCCTTGCCTGTGCCAAGATCCTTAGCTGATACATTAACAATACCGTTGGCATCAATATCGAATGTAACCTCAATCTTAGGGATTCCTCTTGGAGCAGGAGCAATTCCGTCAAGTCTGAACTCGCCGAGAAGCTTATTATCTCTTGCGAACTGTCTCTCACCCTGTACAAC
>CAKRIL010000065.1 GCA_934343915.1 uncultured Lachnospiraceae bacterium
TCACCGGTGGAGTTCATTCCGCTGCTCGAGGAAACAGGATTGATTATTCCTGCCGGAAGATATGTCTTGAACGAAGCGGCAGAAATGTGCCGTGAAATGCAGCAGTATATTCCGGATTTCAAGATGAATGTAAATGTTTCGTATGTCCAGATTATTCAGGGCAATGTAGAGCATGATATATTGGCTGCAATCGAGAAGAACTCTTTAAAGCCGGAAACTATCTGCATTGAAATGACTGAAAGCGGCTTTATGGATATGACGCCATCGTTCTGCAGGTTCCGTAAGACTCTGGATGACAACAATATCAATTTTGTAATTGATGATTTTGGAACGGGATATTCCAATTTCCATTGTATACGCGATATGAATCCAAGCTATGTGAAAATGGATAAGGATTTTACCGCAAAGGCTATGAACGATGCCAGAGATAATGAATTATACAGGAATATCATTCCGCTGGTACACAGCATTGATGTCAGGATATGTGCAGAAGGCATCGAGGAAAGAGACTGGTACCTTAAAATGAAAGAAATGCAGGTCGATTATCTACAAGGATATTATTTTGGCAGACCTTGCAGAAAAGAACAGTTTATACAGCAATATGCCGCAGTATCGGAATAAGACATGGGAGCGTGAAAATTCACGCTCCTTTACATCGCCAAAAAATATTCATGCACGGCTGTGTTGTCCGTAAGCTCCGGATGAAATGCAGTTACAAGCTGTCTGTCCTGACGGGCTGCCACGATGCGCCCATCGACGGTTGCGAGAACCTTTGCATTGTCGTAGACATCTTCGGCAAACGGTGCACGGATAAAGGTCATCGGGACTGTCCCTATGCCGTCAAAGCAGTCCTCGGTATAGAAGCTTCCGAGCTGTCTGCCGTAGGCGTTTCGGCGGACGCGGATATTCATTGTGCCAAAGCAGCTTGTTCCGTCCTCGACATCGCGGGAGAGAAGAATCATTCCGGCACAGGTACCGAACACGGGCATACCGCCTTCAATCATTTTTTTAATAGGTTCATAGAGCCCGAGTTCATGTAAAAGCTTATTCATGACAGTGCTCTCTCCACCCGGCAGAATAAGTCTGTCGGGCTTTTTTTCGAGGTCGCGAAGCTGTCTTATCTCAAAATGTTCTACTCCAAGCTTATCAAGCATCTGTCCATGTTCCGCAAATGCCCCTTGAAGCGCCAATATACCAACATTCATCTATGTTAATCCTCATTTCTGTGTATGTTTTGATTAAGCTTTTGCAGGATTATTTTCCTCTCTCAGCCATGAGAAGTGCAATCTCGTTCTCGTTGATTCCGACCATGGCTTCGCCGAGGTCTGAGGATAATTCGGCAATAAGCTTGGCATCAGTGTAGTTAGTTACAGCCTGAACGATTGCGGCTGCGCGCTTGGCAGGGTTGCCTGACTTGAATATTCCGGAGCCGACGAACACGCCCTCTGCACCGAGCTGCATCATGAGTGCTGCATCGGCAGGTGTTGCGACACCGCCCGCTGCGAAGTTGACAACAGGAAGTCTGCCATGGTCGTGAACGTATTTTACAAGGTCGACAGGAACCTGAAGCTGCTTGGCTGCCTCGTACAGTTCATCATCGCGGAGGTTCTGAACGCGGCGGATTTCCGAGTTCATTGCTCTCATGTGGCGTACAGCCTGAACGACGTCGCCTGTTCCCGGCTCGCCCTTGGTACGAATCATTGAGGCACCCTCGCTTATACGGCGGAGAGCCTCACCGAGATCGCGGGCACCGCATACAAACGGAACCTTGAACTGTGTCTTGTCGATATGGTACACATCGTCGGCAGGGGAGAGAACCTCGCTCTCGTCTATGTAGTCAATCTCTATGGCTTCAAGAATCTGAGCCTCGACAAAGTGACCAATACGGCATTTTGCCATTACGGGAATGGATACCGCCTCCTGAATACCGCGAATCATCTTAGGGTCGCTCATTCTTGATACACCGCCGGCAGCTCTTATATCCGCCGGGATTCTCTCAAGTGCCATTACGGCACATGCACCAGCCGCTTCTGCAATCTTAGCCTGTTCAGGTGTGGTTACGTCCATGATTACACCGCCCTTTAACATCTGTGCAAGTTCCTTGTTAAGTTCATATCTTGTTGCCATATTATAATCTCCGTTTCTGAGCAGCCTGCTGTGCCTTTTATTTTAAGACATCCGGTCCGCATCTGTTATATTTTTAGTGTATCGTCATGTAGTGCGCTGCTTCATGAAATTAACGTAATAATACAGCATGGGTGGAATGATTAAAATATCCAGTTATAATAAAAATAACCAGTCCAGTTAAAGGCTTGCAAAAGCATGGCTTTCGTGCTACTGTAATAGCTGGTTATGACCTGACAGAGCTATGTGAAGTGAGTGGAAGCAAAAGCCGCTCGGAAATGGGGGATTGATGTGAAAAATAAGCTTACTCAATTATTTTTTACTTTTCTAAAGATAGGCGCGTTCACGTTCGGTGGAGGTTACGCGATGATTGCACTTTTAGAGCATGAATTTATAGAAAAAAAGAAGTGGATAGATAAAGATGAATTTCTAAATATGGTTGCCGTCGCGGAGTCTACACCGGGACCTGTGGCGATTAACAGCGCGACGTATCTCGGCTACAGAGTGGGCGGTGCCGCGGGGGCAGCCTTGTCGACGCTTGCAGTCAGCATACCGTCATTTGTTATCATATATATTATCTCACTTTTTTTTGACAGGTTTTTAAGTCTTACCTATGTAGCCTGCGCGTTCAAGGGGATACAGGTGTGCGTCGTCTATCTGATTGCCTCAGCGGGTGTGAAGATGCTTCGCGGGCTCGAAAAGAATGCGTTAAGCTATGCGATTATGGCTGTGGTGCTCGTGGTGATGACTGCGTTCTCAATAACGGCTGTATCATTCTCCTCGATATTTTATATCCTGATAAGCGGTGCCGTGGGCTGGCTTGTCTACATGCTTGGAAGGCTTGGTAAGAAGAACGAGATTTCGCCGCAGGGAAAGGAGGCTCATAAGGATGATATATATTAAGCTTTTCCTGAATTTTCTTTTGATTGGCGTGGTGTCGTTCGGCGGCGGTTATGGTATGATTTCGGTGGTGCGCGAGGTTGTACTGTCGAACGGGTGGCTGACCGAGAGCGAGTTCATGAGCTTTATTGCCGTATCGGAGTCAACTCCGGGACCGCTTGCAGTGAATATGGCGACCTTTATAGGTTCGTCGCAGGGAGGAATACTTGGTGCGTTCATGGCTACTATCGGAGTGGTGCTGCCGTCATTTGTCATAATACTAATCATTGCCGCCGTGCTGAAAAATCTCCTGAAATATGCAGGCGTGAATGCGGTTTTGTCAGGAATACGGCCATGCATAGTCGCCATGATAATTGCGACGGCAATCAGCATGGGGCTGACAACATTTTTCGGATATGAGAATATCAGCAGTTCATTATCGCCTGATTACAGGTCGATAATCATATTTTTAATACTGTTTGCAGTCTCCTTTTTGGTGAAAAAAATATGGAAAAAGAAGCTCTCACCGATTCTCATGATAGTGTTCTCGGCGGTGCTCGGGATAGTGTTCTGGGGCATTTGAGAAAATCCCTAAAAATTTTGTCGAAAAATGGTATATAGGACTTGACTCGTACCTCAGGGTATGATTTATAATCAGTATATCAAATAGACAAAAGGAGGATAAGTACATGAAGAAAAAAAGTTTTGCAAAGCTGAGTGCCATGTTTATGGCAGCAATCATGTTACTGTCAATATTTGTGGGAACAAAGGGAACACCCGATACCGTGTATGCGGCGGATACTTATAAGGTAACCGTAAATTACGGAACGGGCAGCGGGGATTACGCAGAAGGTGCTAATGTCGAGATAACGGCAGATTCCACACCGGACGGAAAGTATTTTAAAGAGTGGAAAGTAATAAAAGGTGAAATCACATTGGGCAGCACAACAGACACGACGACCTCGTTTAAGATGCCTGCGTCAGATGTAGAAGTAACCGCTGTCTACGAGTATGATGCGCCGTCTATTGTCAGACAGCCTAAGGATGTATGGGCATATTGGGAACAAGAAGCAGAATTTAGTGTGACGGCAACAGGAGTTGACCTTAAATATCAGTGGCAGATTGACATAGGGGACGGCTATGGTTTTGGTGACATTCATGAGGCAGAAGATTCAACTTATACGATGGATGCGGTGTATTCGGAATTCGATGGATACAAATTCAGATGTGTGGTAAGCAATCCGGGTGGAACGGTTATATCGGATGAGGTGAAACTGACTGTGTTGTGGCCATATATACCGGATATACCGGAATACGTCATTACTGCCACAGCCGGAGAACATGGTAAAATTTCTCCAAGCGGCGATGTGTATGTGTATGATTATAATGACCAGACATTTGAAATCACTCCGGATGAAGGCTATGAGATAGATACCTTGAAGGTGGATGGAAAAGCAGTTGATATTACAACAAGCTATACATTTAAAATTGTGGACACTAATCACACTATCGAGGTCACTTTCAAGCAGACAGCTCCGAAGCCTCCTGTGGAAGAGCTGCCGACTATTCTTACACAGCCACAGAGCGTAAGCGTTAAGGCAGGAGAGCAGGCTGTATTTACTTTAGCGGCAAGCGGCAGCAGCGTGCATTTACAGTGGCAGGTTGACAAAAACGATGGCAATGGATTCGTGGATATTGCCGGAGCGGACACGACAGGCTATAAGATAGATGTAACGGACGTGGCATACAACGGCTACAAATACAGATGCGTATTGAGCAACTCGGCGGGAGCGGTTACAACCGACATCGCAACGCTTACTGTCACAGAGAAAGTAACAACGATTGATTATGAAATTCTTGACGGAGCCAACAGCTCATGGACACAGAATACGGACGGAAACATTGTAATCAGAGGAAACGGTGAGATTGCCAAGTTCGTGAGTGTCAAGGTGGACGGAAATGTTGTTGCTGCGGACAATTATACCGTAACCGAGGGCTCGACGATAATCACGTTAAAGCCTGATTATCTCAAGACTTTATCAAAGGGCAGTCATACATTTGAAATTGTATGGACGGACGGCTCCGCAGGTACAAGCTTTGTCGTTGCTGAAAATACCCCTTCAGTGACGGAGCCTTCTGAAACCGAACCGGCAGAGCAGCCTTCGGAGACACAGCCATCCGAGCCGTCAGGCACGGAGCCTTCGAGTACGGAAAACGATGCTCCGGCTATAACAGCTCCGCAGACGGGATATTCTTTTAGCCGTGCACCTTTTATCACGCTTTTTGTGGTAGTACTTGCGGGAACTGTTGTAATGACTGTGAGAAGAAAAAAGAGCTGCAAGTAAAGACAAGCAGTAATTTATAGGATAATATATTGAGTAGGGACTTTAATCGGTCAATCAAAGCTGAAACAGGATATATGCTTTGACATTAAAAAAAACTGATGCTAATATAACAATATAACCGCTTAACTTTATGGTTAGGCGGTTATTTATTTGTGTAATAGGAAATGTCAAAACATTCTTTCACAACCTTAATGTGTATATCATGTTATATTTGTACATATCACAACCTGCTTCGTACAACGGAGCTGATATGTATAAATATTACATGATATACCCATAAAGTAAGACCAGAATGTTTTGACATCTGAAGCGTACATCAGACATAAGGAAGTTGTGACAATGAATTACAATATTGCAATCTGCGATGACTGTGAGGCGGACAGAAACTACATATCGGACATGGTGGGCGAGTGGGCAGCCGGCGAAGGTCATACTGTAAATATGGCGATGTTTGAGTCTGCTGAGAATTTCATGTTCTGCTACTCTGACAAGAAGGACTATGATGTGCTTCTGCTTGACATAGAGATGGGAGAGATGGACGGTGTGACCATGGCGAAGGAGATTCGCAGACAGGATGACAACGTGCAGCTTGTGTTCATAACGGGCTATTCGGATTACATATCCGAAGGGTATGAGGTGGCGGCGCTGCACTATCTGATGAAGCCCGTCAAAAAGGAGAAGCTGTTCGAGGTGCTTGACAGGGCGGCAGAGAAGCTGTCAAAGAATGAAAAGGTAATAAATATAGAACTTGCGGGCGAGCTCATCCGTGTGCCTGTATACCGTATAAGATACGCGGACGTGCTGGGAAACTATGTGACAATCCATGCCGCACAGGATTACACCTTTAAAATGACGCTCGGTGACCTGCAAAATGAGCTTGACGAGCGATTTTTTCGTGTGAGCCGTTCGTGCATTGTCAATCTCACGCAGATAAGCCGTGTCACAAAGACTCAGATAAAGCTTGCCGACGGTACGGAGATACCGATTCCGAGAGGTGCGTTTGATGCGGTGAACAGGGCGATAATCGGGATGTAAGGAGAATATACCATGTCATTTTTTTCAAAAAGAATAGACAGACAGCTTGCCGCATATCAGCAGGAGCTTATAGAGACACATTACCGCGAGGTCGACAATATGTACAGGCAGATTCGCGGCTGGAGGCATGATTACCGCAATCATATACAGACCATGAAGGCGTATGCCGCGGCTGGGGATATGGATGCGATAAAGAATTACCTTGATCTGCTCGACGAGGACTTGACGACGGTGGACACCGTGATAAAGACGGGAAACTCTATGACGGATGCAATTTTAAATTCCAAGATTTCGCTTGCCAAGTCGAAGGACATAAGTGTTGTGGCTGATGCGCATATTCCGCTGAAGCTTAAGACCTCGGAGATTGACCTGTGCTGTATCATAGGCAATCTTTTTGACAATGCGATCGATGCGAGCATGAAGCTGCCGAAGGAGCAGAGAATGATAAGGGTGTACATGGACATGAAGAATACCCAGCTCTACATTTCATTTACGAACTTCACATCGGGAAAGAAGCTAAAAAAGGTCGGCGGGCTGTTTGCAAGCACCAAGGGTGAAGGTCATGGCTTCGGACTTGTCAGAATCGACGCGATTGTCGAGAGGCTTGACGGATATCTAAGCCGCAACAG
>CAKRIL010000066.1 GCA_934343915.1 uncultured Lachnospiraceae bacterium
GTAGAAGGACTTGCACAGCGTATCGTGCGCGGTGATGTGCCTGACGGACTCAAGGACAAGACTGTGTTCTCACTTGATATGGGTGCGCTCGTTGCGGGTGCTAAGTACCGTGGTGAGTTCGAGGAACGTTTGAAAGCAGTACTTGAGGAAGTAAAAAAGAGCGAAGGAAAGATAATACTTTTCATCGATGAGCTTCATATAATCGTCGGTGCAGGTAAGACTGAGGGCGCGATGGATGCGGGCAATATGTTAAAGCCTATGCTTGCAAGAGGTGAACTTCACTGTATCGGTGCGACCACGCTTGATGAGTACCGCAAATATATCGAAAAAGATGCAGCACTTGAGCGTCGTTTCCAGCCTGTAATGGTTGATGAGCCGACGGTTGAGGATACAATATCAATCCTTCGTGGTATCAAGGAGCGCTATGAGCTCTATCACGGAGTTAAGATAACTGATGGTGCGCTTGTGGCAGCAGCTACACTTTCAAACAGATACATCACGGACAGATTCCTTCCGGATAAGGCTATTGACCTTGTGGATGAAGCATGTGCGATGATTAAGACGGAGCTTGATTCAATGCCGGCTGAGCTTGATGAGCTCAAGCGTAAGATAATGCAGCTTGAGATTGAGGAGGCTGCGCTTAAGAAGGAGGATGACAACTTAAGCCGTGAGCGTCTTGAGAATCTTCAGAAGGAGCTTGCAGGACTCAGAGAGCAGTTCGCATCAGGAAAGGCTCAGTGGGATAATGAGAAGGCAGCGGTTGACCGCATCAGCAAGCTTCGTGAGGAGTTAGACGATGTGAACCGCCAGATTGAGCTTGCTCAGAGAAACTACGACCTTGAGAAGGCTGCACAGTTACAGTACGGTCGTCTGCCTGAGCTTAAGAAGCAGATAGAGGCGGAGGAGAATGTTGTTAAGCAGAAGGAGCTTTCGCTTGTTCATGAGAGTGTAACTGATGAGGAGATTGCCAAGATTATCTCCCGCTGGACAGGTATTCCGGTAGCCAGGTTAAATGAGAGCGAGAGAAACAAGACTCTTCATCTTGATGAGATTCTCCACAAGAGAGTTATCGGACAGGATGAAGGAGTGACGAAGGTTACTGAGGCAATCATCCGTTCAAAAGCAGGAATTAAGGATCCATCGAAGCCTATCGGTTCATTCCTGTTCCTCGGACCTACCGGTGTAGGTAAGACGGAGCTTGCAAAGGCACTCGCCGAGAGCCTGTTTGACGATGAGAAGAATATCGTGAGACTTGATATGAGTGAGTACATGGAGAAATATTCCGTATCCCGTCTTATCGGAGCGCCTCCTGGATATGTAGGCTACGAGGAGGGCGGTCAGCTCACAGAGGCTGTCAGAAGAAAACCATACTCGGTTGTGCTTTTCGATGAGATCGAGAAGGCTCATCCTGATGTATTCAATGTACTCTTACAGGTGCTTGATGATGGACGAATCACGGATTCACAGGGACGTACCGTTGACTTTAAGAACACGATTATAATTCTCACATCTAATATCGGATCCGTTCATATGCTTGACGGCATTGATGAGAACGGCAATTTCAGTCCTGAGTGTGAGAAGGCTGTTATGGGCGAGCTTAGGGCAAGCTTCAGGCCTGAGTTCCTCAACAGACTTGATGAAATAATCATGTTCAAGCCTCTGACCAAGGACAACATCACAGGTATCATTGACCTTATGATTGCAGACCTCAACAAGAGACTTGCAGACCGCGAGGTTACAATCAAGCTTACATCTGCTGCCAAGGATTACATTGTTGAGAACGGCTATGACCCTATGTACGGTGCAAGACCTCTCAGAAGATACCTTCAGAAGACGGTTGAGACACTCTCCGCAAAGCTTATTCTTTCGGGAAATGTAGATGCGGGCGATGAGATAATCATAGACGTGGATGCCGTCGAGGGACTTGTGGCGAGAAATGAGAAGCCTGTGGCGTAAGCCTGAAGCATCAGGGGAAGTGTCCTTGACATGGACAATGACCACTGTTAGAAAAGAATAATAAGTATTAAACAGACTGTCGCATCAGCGGTTAAATCATAAAAAAGGTTTATTACTGATGCCGGCAGTCTTTTTATGTAATAGGAAACTTCGTTCCTATTACATAAAAACGCTCCGCGGGGATGCGCACTGCGGCGTACAATGTAGATGTCGCAAGCGACCGCCGCAGGCGCGAGAATGTGCCAAGGCACATTCTTTGTTCTATAATAGAATTCATGTGTCAAAACATGCTGATTTATTTTAAAAGTGTATAGCATGTTATAATTATACATATCAGCTCCGATGTACGAAGCAAGTTGTTCTAAGGGCTCTGAAAAAGGTATTTCTGCTTTCGCCACCGTTGCAAAATCAGCCCTCCATGGCTGTTTGCAACTCAGCCGGCATCCATGCCGTCTGTGGCTGTACGATAAACAGAGCCCTAAGAACAACTAAGCTTTTTCCAAAAGTCGTGATATGCATAATTATAACATGATATACATATTGAAGTTGTGAAAGCATGTTTTGACACCCGAATCATAACAGGAAACTTTTTGTTCTGAAAAATTTATGGAATGAAATATGTGTACATGCTATAATAGACTTAATCTGTAAGGTGGATAGGTATATTTTGACAGACACATGAAAAGGGGGGAAGATATATGAGCCGGAAAAAAGTACAGACGCAGAAAACTCTCGGTCAGAAAACAGAAGACAGGTTGATGCAATATATACTGGACAATAATATTGCAATCGGTGAAAAAATTGAGAACGAATTTGAGCTTGCACAGATATTCGGGGTTGGCAGAAGCACAATCCGTGAAGCGGTAAAAGGGCTTGTGAGCCGTGGAATACTGGAGATAAGGCGCGGAGACGGAACGTATGTCATAAGCAATATCGACATGAAGAATGATGTGCTCGGTTTTGCACACATCAAGGACAGATACAGGCTTGCACTTGACCTTTTTGAAGTCCGCCTGATGATTGAGCCGGATATTGCTGCGCTTGCATGTGCGAATGCAACGGCAGGACAGCTTGCAGAGCTGAAGGTATTGTGTGATGAGGTTGAAATGCTGTATACACAAGGACATGACCATATTCAGAAGGATGTGGAATTTCACAGCTATATTGCCAAGATAAGCGGAAATATGGTTGTTGAGAGACTTATCCCTGTAATTAATACATCGGTTGTCGTTTTTGCAAATATAACCTACAGACGGCTGATGAACGAGACAATAGAGACTCACAGGGCTATTGTGAACTGTATAGAAAAGCGTGATGCGGTAGGTGCTAAATGTGCGATGAACATGCACCTTACCTACAACAGACAGGCTATAATGGAGCTGATAACAGAGCAGAAAAGCAGGAATAAGACGAAGAAAAATACATCGGACGTATAATGTTTATCGTGGATGTTTTATAATTTAATATGGTAAATATGCATAAAAAAATGTGGTGTTTTGAAGAAAATCACCACATTTTTTGCACATATTGGGGAAAAATAAATATATACATCACATTTGTTGAAAGAAAAAAGCATGATTGTTATATTGTGCTTAAGTTAATACAAGGCGCCGTATTAATAAAGCTGGAACTAATTATATTGACATGAAGATATTTGAAATCTTGATTTAGGAGGATATGATATGGAGATGTTTACTGCTTCGCCGGAAAGGCTGATTATTGGAGCTGCACTGGGCTTTGCCGTGCTGTTGTTTTTGATAATCAAGGCTAAAATCCAGCCGTTTATCGCTATTATGTCATCGGCACTTATCATTGGACTGGTAGTCGGAATGCCGTTCGGAATGATTACGGATACCTTGGCTGAGGGAGTCGGGACAACATTACAGACAATAGCTATACTTATTGGTCTTGGCTCTATGTTCGGTGCCATTTTGCAGGTATCCGGCGGTGTTGAGGTCATCGCGGACACGCTTCTCAGGGTGTTCGGAGAGAAAAAAGCACCATGGGCACTTGGAATTACGGGACTCATTGTCGGAATGCCTGTATTTTTCGAGTCAGGTCTGCTGATACTTATTCCTGTTGCCTTTGGAATAGCAAGAAAGACAAAGAAGTCAGTTTTCTGCTATTCAATTCCGCTTTTAGCCGGACTTGCCATAGGACATGCGTTTGTGCCGCCAACACCGGGACCGGTGCTCGTGGCGGAGATGCTTAATGTTGAGTTGAGCTATGTGATTATGCTTGGAATTATAATCGGAATACCTGCGATGATATTGGCAGGTCCTGTTTTCGGAAAGTTTGCCGGCAGCAGATTTAACTGTCCGGTTCCAAGCTCCTATCTTGAAAATGAGAAGGAGGGACAGGAAAAGAATAAGGGAAAGACGCCTAACTTCTGGTTGATAGTATGCATAATACTGCTTCCTTTATTTCTTATCATATTAAATACATTATCGTCTATTCTCCCTTTTATGAAGCCTGTACAGCCGATTCTGGAGTTCCTTGGAACGCCGGTGATTGCACTCTTATTATCAACAATCTGTGCAATGCTGTTTTTGGGGCTTCCGGCAGGCTTCAGCGTTAAAGAGATAACAAATGTTATGACAAATTCGCTTCATTCATGCGGAAATATAATACTTCTGATATCAGGCGGCGGAATGCTCAGATTTATACTTCAGAATTCCGGAATCGGAGAGCTTTTTGGAAATTTTGTAGGTGCTTTACCGCTTCCTATGGTGCTTGTGGCATTTCTGGTTGCCGCAGTTGTAAGAATCTCGGTTGGCTCAGCAACCGTTTCGATGACCATGGCGGCAGGAATCATTGCATCAATGCCGATGGTTGCAGATTTGTCACAGCTTCAGCTGGCTACACTTACCATAGCCATCGCATCAGGCGGAACAGCGTTCAGCCATGTAAATGATTCCGGCTTCTGGCTTTCCAAGTCATTGTTTGAGGTAGATGAAAAGACGAATTTTAAGACATGGACTGTCATGGAGACGCTTGTTGGTCTGGTAGGAATTGTGGGAGCCACTATTGTGTGGTTCGTGGTTTCATAATAAAAAAATTTTAAGGAGGAAATCAGTATGGAATTAAAGAGTCAGGAAATGCGTAAGCTTGCACCGGAGCTTGATCCGCTTAGAATTGGAACGGGCTGGAAGAAGGAAGACCTTGAGAAGCCGCAGGTTATGATAGAGAGCACATTTGGCGACAGCCACCCGGGAAGCGGTCATCTCAACATTCTTGTTGATGAGGTGAGGAAGGGAGTTGCTGAGGCAGGCGGATATGGAGCGAGATATTTCTGCACGGATATATGTGACGGTGAGAGCCAGGGAACGGACGGAATTAATTACAGCCTTGCGAGCCGCGAGATGATTGCCAACATGATTGAGATACATGCGAACGCGACGCCTTTTGATGCAGGGGTATATCTTTCAAGCTGTGATAAGGGACTTCCGGGAAATCTTATGGGACTTGCAAGAGTTGACATTCCGGCTATTGTCGTTCCGGGCGGAACAATGAATGCAGGACCGGAGCTGCTTACGTTAGAGCAGCTTGGAATGTACAGCGCAAAATATGAGAGAGGCGAGATTGACAAGGAAAAGTTAGACTGGGCAAAGTGTAACGCGTGTCCAAGCTGCGGCGCATGTTCATTTATAGGGACTGCGTCAACCATGCAGATTATGGCGGAGGCTCTGGGCCTGGCACTCCCGGGCAGCGCTCTTATGCCTGCTACAAGTCCTGACCTTCTTGAGTATGCGAGGGAGGCGGGAAAACAGGCTGTGAAGCTTGCAAAGTCAGAGAACATGAAGCCGAGCGACATAGTTACCTATGAGAGCTTTGAGAATGCAATTCTTGTCCATGCCGCGATATCGGGAAGTACCAACTGCCTTCTCCACATTCCGGCACTTGCACATGAGTTTGGAATTGAAATCACGGGTGACACCTTTGACAGACTGCACAGAAACGCAAGATATCTTCTCGATGTGCGCCCTGCCGGAAAGTGGCCTGCCGAGTGTTTCTACTATGCGGGCGGTGTTCCGGCTATCATGGAGGAGATTAAGCTGCATCTCCATCTTGATGTGATGACGGTTACAGGTAAGACACTCGGTGAAAATCTTGACGAGCTTAAAAACAATGGTTTTTATGAGAGATGTGAGAAGTGGCTTGATGAATTCAACAAGAGATACGGAATAAAGCTTACAAGACAGGATATCATACATCCTTATGATAAGGCAATCGGCACAGACGGAAGCATTGCAATCCTGAGAGGCAATCTTGCACCTGAGGGAGCCGTAATAAAGCATACAGCGTGTCCTAAGGAGATGTTTAAGTCAGTTTTAAGGGCGAGACCGTTCGACAGTGAGGAGGAATGCTTAGACGCCGTTTTAAAGCATAAGGTACAGAAGGGGGACGCTGTTTTCATAAGGTATGAGGGACCTAAGGGAAGCGGTATGCCTGAGATGTTCTACACCTCGGAGGCAATCAGCAGTGATGCGGAGCTTGGAAAGAGCATTGCGCTTATCACCGACGGAAGATTTTCAGGCGCATCAACAGGTCCGGTTATAGGACATTGCAGCCCTGAGGCGGTTGAAGGCGGTCCTATAGCACTCGTCGAGGAAGGGGATTTGATTGAGATTGATGTTATGGAGAGAAAGCTTAACATTGTAGGCATCAATGGAGAGAGAATGTCCATGGAGGAGATTGACAAGGTGCTGAAGGAGAGAAGAAAGAACTGGAAGCCTAGGGAGCCAAAGTACAAAAAGGGCGTTCTCAGATTATTCAGCGAGCATGCGGCAAGCCCGATGAAGGGGGCATATCTGGAGTATTAGCCTGAAAAAAGTACGGCTTGTCCGGAATTTTGGATAAATAAAATACGATTTAAACAGGCTGTGTTTTATGGTAAGGCTTTACCGTTAAAATACAGCCTGTTTTGACATCTTAACAGTATAGGATTCAGGTGTCAAAACATGCTTTCACAACTTCAATATGTATATCATGTTATAATTATGCATATCACGACTTTTGGA
>CAKRIL010000067.1 GCA_934343915.1 uncultured Lachnospiraceae bacterium
CATAAACTCGATTTCTGTCTGAAAACGACGAGCCTTCGCTTCACTGTCTTCGGTTCCTCTTGATTTTGACTCATGATGATACATTTCCACATGAGGATTATATACATTATGATATCCTGCTTTCTGGATACGAAGGCATAAGTCCACATCATTGAATGCAACAGACAGAGTTTCTTCAAATCCCCCTACCAGATCAAAAATCTTTCGGCTTACCATCATGCAGGCGGCAGTTACTGCGCTGACATTCATCTGAAGAGATGCCTTGTGAAGATATCCGCTTCTTGCACGCGGCAGATTTAAGAATGCATGTCCTGCGATTCCACCGATACCGATTATGATTCCTGCATGCTGGATAGTGTTGTCCGGGTAATATAATTTTGCACCTACGGCACCGATTCCCGGACGCTCACAGTTGCTGAGCATTTTCTCAATAAAATCAGGAGTGATGACTTCGATATCGTTATTTAAAAATAAAAGGTATTCGCCCTTGCAGTTTTTAACACCCCAGTTATTGATAGTGGAGTAGTTAAAACCGGATTCAGGGTAGTAAAGAACCTGGATTCCATCTTTTTTTAATTTGTCATAATATTTAAAGGTTGCAGGTTCGGTACTGTTATTTTCAATCACAATAATCTCGTAATTGGTGTAAGTTGCTTTTTCCTTCAGAGATCGGATACATTGTTTTAATATATCAATGTGATCCTTGTTCGGAATTAAAATAGATACAAGCGGCTGATCTGTCAAAGCATAATCAACATTATAAAACCCATAATCTGAGCGCATACTTACGGAGCCTTTTTCCCCACTTCGTGCTAAATTGTCCTCAATAGCTTTCTTTCCAGCCTCATATGCGTATAGCTTGCTTGCCGGGTTGTCCGCTGTTGAAGCATTGTGGACACGCCAGTGGTACAAGATTCTTGGAATGTGGACAATATTTTTACTAAGCTCAGTACAGCGGAAAATGAAATCATAATCCTGTGCGCCGTTATATTTCGGGTCAAGCCCTTTCACCTGCTTAAGTATCGTTCTTTTTACTACAAAGAAATGACAGATGTAGTTGTTGGAGCGGAGAAGATCCAGGTTAAAGTCCGGTTTGAAATGCGGCTGGAAATGCTCAGATAAATCGGTGCTTACCTTATCCTCATCGGTATAAAATACATCAATATCAGGATTTGCTTCTAAGCGGATCGCAATCTCAAAAAGGGCGTCAGGCGCGAGAAGGTCATCATGATCCATGAACCCGATATAATCTCCGGATGCATGCTTAAGTGCTGCGTTTGTATTTTCGGAGATGCCAAGATTATCCGGAATATCAACGGACTTGATTCTGGCATCATTCTTTGCATATTCATCCAGAATGGATTTCATGTGAAAATCATCAGGGCTGGCGTTCCCGATAATGACTTCCCAGTTTTGATAACTCTGGTCTTTCAGGGAATCTAACATCTGACGTAAAAAAACATCAGGGGTGTGATAAGCCGGAACAACGATGCTGATCAGAGGCTGGTGTTTAAAAGAATGCTGTTTCTGTTTCATGAGATCTTCAGGCTTGGCACGGTACTGTTCATACCATGGACCGTAAGGAACGTCTTCTGGTTCCATTCGCTCAGAAAGGCGTACACAAAATTCCTTAAACCCATAATGCTTTAAATATCGAAGTCCTTTTTGAATATTATAGGGCTTTAGTTTCTTTATAAAATGAATAACTTGATTATTTGCCACGTTTATAATTCCTCATTTCTGACTATATTAACTGTATGAATTATACATTATTTTTGCTTGTTTTGTAAACAGAGAAAGGTAATACATAACAAAAAACACGAAAATGTTAATAAAGTATTAAGAAATGGTTACAAGGGCAAGGGTTGTCGATTAGAAAGATATATAGTATAATTTGAGGATAATAAATCAATGTTTAGATAGAATATTAGATGGAACAGGTGGAAAAAGTGATAAAAGATAACCAAAAATTACTGAATAGATTACATGTAGTATTAGATGCACTGATTATAATATTTTCTTATGGAGCGGCATGGCTGATCCGGTTCAAAAGTGGACTTTTTGGATTGTCCTCATGGTATTTGGCTTTGGAACAGTATATGAAGTTACTGATTTATATTGTTCCATTATATTTAATTTTATACTATGCGTTTCATTTGTATACATCGAAGCGGGTGCAAGGAAGACGACTGGAAGCATGGCACATTGTTCAGGCCAACACGGTCGGACTTATGGTCTTGATTTTATTTCTGTATTTAGGAAAGATGATGGATTATTCCCGTAAGATGTTTTTTGTGTTTTATTGTGTGAATATTTTCTTAGAGGTCATTGTACGTAATTTTATACGCATGGTCTTAAGGAAATACAGAAAGCAGGGATATAATCAGAAGCATGTCTTGTTGATTGGATACAGCCGGGCGGCAGAAGGATACCTGGACCGCGTGATGACACATTCGGAGTGGGGATATATTGTGAATGGAATTTTGGCAGATAACGTACCAAATCAGACAGAATATCGAGGTGTGAAGGTGATTGGAGATACGGAAAAACTGGCTTCGATTTTGCAGGAAAATCAGATGGATGAGATTGTAATTACGTTAGGCTTGTCAGAATATTCCAAATTGGCGCATATTGTGAATATGTGTGAAAAATCTGGCGTGCATACAAAGTTTGTTCCAGATTACAATAATGTCATACCGACAAAGCCTTATACGGAAGATATACTTGGTATGCCAGTCATCAATATCAGGCATGTGCCGCTGAATAGTAATGTACTGAATGCATTTGCAAAACGTGCAGTTGATATTTTTGGTGCGGTAGTGGCAATTATTCTGTTCTCACCGGTTATGCTAGTCACAGCGATTATTATAAAAGCAACATCACCGGGAGCGTTGATTTTTAAACAGGAGAGAATAGGAAGACATAATAGACCGTTTTATATGTATAAGTTCCGCTCTATGGTTGTACAAGATGAGAAGGATGAGAAAAAAGGCTGGACGACCAAGAATGATCCGCGCGTAACTCCAATCGGAAAGTTTATACGTAAGACAAGTATTGATGAGCTGCCACAGCTATTCAATATTTTAAAAGGAGATATGTCTCTTGTGGGACCAAGACCGGAACGTCCACAGTTTGTAGAAAAATTTAAAGAAGAGATACCGAGATATATGATTAAGCATCAGGTTCGTCCAGGACTTACTGGTTGGGCACAGGTGAATGGATACAGGGGAGATACGTCTATTCGCAAGAGAATTGAATATGATCTTTATTATATTGAAAATTGGACATTAGGATTTGATTTTAAAATTATTTTCCTGACATTCTTTAAAGGTTTTATTAACAAGAATGCGTACTAGAAAAGGGAGTGTAACAATGGCACAGAAGCGACTGAATAAAAGACAACAGAGACTGGAACGACAACGCAGAATAAAGAAAAAGCGCCGGAAGAGATTAGCCATTATAATGATTGAAATTATAATACTTGCAGGGCTTGGGAGTGTGGCGTATGGAATGTTCGTAATGGATAAAATGGAAACCACAACATTGAATAAAGATAAATTGGAAGTCTACAAGGATACAGGAGACTATACCAATATAGCATTGTTTGGACTGGATTCCAGAGATGGAGAGATGGAAGGCGGAGTGCAGAGTGACTGTATTATGGTTGCAAGCATTAATAATAAGACAAACGAAATTAATTTAGTTTCTGTATATCGTGATACTTTGATGAAAGTAACATCAGAGAAGTACGGAAAAGCCAATTCAGCTTATAATACTGGCGGTCCGACAGAGGCAATTGCGCTTCTGAACCGGAATTTGGATTTAGATATTGAAAAATATATTAGTGTAAATTTCAATGTCCTGGCAGACATCGTAGATGCGTTAGGAGGTATTGAGATTGACATGACAGACGAGGAAGTTGTCCATACAAATAATTACGCTAAAGAGACTTCAGAGGTTGTCGGAAGAAAGACAACTGAATTAAGTGGGGCAGGTGTACACAAGTTGGATGGAATACAGGCTGTATCTTATGCGAGAATCCGGTATACAGCAGGTATGGACTTCAAACGTACGCAGAGACAGCGCCTTGTGTTGGAGAAGATTGTAGAAAAAGCACAGAAGGCAAATGTGATTACATTGAATAACATTGTAAATAAAGTGATGCCTCAGGTTTCCACGAACTTAACAACAAGCAACATGCTGGGACTGGCAGCACATGCTGCGGATTATAAATTAGGGCAGATGTCTGGATTCCCGTTTGAAGTGACAACTTGTGAAAAGGTAAAGAATCATAAAGGCTCTTATGTGACCGCAGTTGGATTTGAAAAAAATGTAAGCGAATTGCATGAATTCCTTTTTGAAGAGAAGGATTATGAGCCGTCTGACACTGTAAAGGATATCAGCAACGAAGTTATCTATATGACAGGTGTAGATCCGGAAACTTACGGAACAACGACAGATTATACTTATAAAAGTGGTGGAGAGGATTCGGAAAATTAAATTAAGGGGTTAAAGAAATTGAAAGTAGATGTGATAATTCCGACATATAAGCCGGGAAAAGAATTTCAAGAGTTAATACACAGACTTCAAAAGCAGACATATCCCATACACAGGATTATTGTTATCAATACGCAAACAGGAGTCTTTCCGACAGAATTAGAATCAGAACCATATCAGATAGAGGTCACGCATATCAGACCGGAAGATTTTGATCATGGTGGAACAAGAAACATGGGAGCAAGTATTTCACAAGCTGATATTGTTTTGTATATGACTCAAGACGCGGTTCCGGAAGATGAGCATTTAATTGAAACATTTGCAAATGTATTTGAAAAACATCCGGAGATTGGAATTGCATATGGAAGGCAGCTGCCAAGGGAAGACTGTAACGTAATTGAACGATATACGAGACGATTTAATTATCCAGAAAAAAGCAGAATCAAATCAAAAGTTGATTTACCACAGCTTGGAATCAAAACATTTTTTTGCTCAGATGTCTGTGCGGCTTATCGAAGAAATTATCTTTTGAGTGCAGGAGGATTTGAAGATCCAACTATATTTAATGAAGATATGATTTTTGCTGGAAAGAGGATATTAGCTGGAGATAAGGTGGCATATGTGGCAGATGCAAAAGTGATACATTCGCATAATTATACGGGAAATCAACAGTTTCATCGTAATTTTGATCTTGCAGTGTCACAGGCGCAACATACAGAAGTGTTTGAAGGAGTTCCGTCAGAAGGAGAAGGAATCCGTATGGTAAAAGCGACTGCCAAATATCTGATCCGGAGCGGACAGCCGTTAAAAGTCTGGACGCTGGTATACCAGTCAGGCTGCAAGTATGCTGGATATTTTCTTGGAAAAAGATATAAAAAGTTACCCAAATGGATGATTCTGAAATGTACGTCAAGTCCTAAATATTGGAAAAAATCTTAAGAAACACGATTTTTGTTGAATTTTATGGAAAAATAAGATATTATTAACCTGTTTAATTCTGTTCAAAGAAAGGAAGTTTCGATGGCAAAGCAAAGAAGAAGTAATAGGAAAGTACATAGAGGAAGAAGAAAGAAGAGAGGCTTTTCTACCTGGTCACTTGGAAAGAAGATAGGAGTAATCGCAGTCAGTATTTTACTGGTGCTCGTAGTAGGAGGCGGCGCTGCGGCAGCGGCTTATGTATCGAGTAAAGTGGATAAGATGGAAGTAAAGCAGCTGGATACGAATAAATTGGAGATTAATCAAGAAGTAGAGCACAGAACGGGATATCTGAATGTTGCTTTATTTGGAGTGGACTCCAGAAAGGCAGCTCTGGGAAAAGGAACCCGTAGTGATACAATCATGATTGCTAGTCTGAACCAGGAAACGGGAGAAGTGAAGCTAAGTTCCGTATATCGTGATACTTTACTTCAGCAGTCAGACGGAACCTATAATAAAGCAAATGCGGCCTATTCATTTGGCGGTGTTGAAGGGGCAGTGGCATTATTGAACAAAAATCTGGATTTGGATATCCAGCATTATGTGACTGTGAATTTCAATGCGTTGTCAGATGTGATTGATACATTAGGCGGATTAGAAATTGAACTGACAGACGAAGAAGCTGTACATATGAACAATTATTGCGTTGAAACGTCTAAAGTAACAGGAAAAAGTTATGAACCCGTAGAAGGTGGCGGACTGAAACAATTAAATGGAGTTCAGGCTACTTCATATTGTCGAATCCGCTATACAAAGGGAGATGATTTCAGACGTACAGAACGTCAGCGTCTAGTCATCCAGAAAGTCGTAGAAAAATTACAGAGTTCTAATCTGGCAACAATTAATAAAATTGCAGATGATGTTTTTGAGGAAGTAGGAACCAATTTTACTTTACCAGAGATTCTTTCTTATGCAAAAGACTTTAAAAAGTATAAATTAGGTGAGACGACAGGTTTCCCATTCAATGTTACAACTGGAACATTGAGTGGTATTGGAAGTTCCATTATTCCGACAAGTTATGTAAATGATGTGCAGCAGCTTCATCAGTTCTTCTTTGGAGATGATGGATATACACCTTCAGAGACAGTACAGAATATAGGAGCAGGAATTCAGAAGAAATCTACAGATATCGGAAAAGGCAGTACAAAGGATGAGGACAGTTATTATGATGACGATTCCAGTGGCAGTTCTTCCAAAAACTCTAAAAAGAGATCCAGTGGAAGCAGTAATTCCGGAAGCAGTAATTCCGGAAACAGTTCCAGTGGAAGTGAATCAGGAAGTAACAGTTCCGGTAGCAGTTCATCAGGAAGTAGTTCAGGCAGCGGTAGTTCAGGCAGCAGCTCCGGAGGCGGAAGTGAATCTGGCGGAAGCAGCTCTGGTGGCAGCAGTTCCGGAGGCGGAAGTGAATCTGGTGGAAGCAGCTCCGGAGGCGGAGAATCTTCCGGCGGTGAAAGTGCAGAATAATGTATAACCATTCTTAAAATACAGAAACTATAGAAAAAAGA
>CAKRIL010000068.1 GCA_934343915.1 uncultured Lachnospiraceae bacterium
AGTTTTTTAACTTTTTTTAAAAACTTTTTTGAAGCAGTTCTTCTCAAGCAAAGTTATTATTCCTGACTGCCGCTCATATATCTCAGCGACGTTCTTTATCTTAACACCTTGTCAGGTGTTTGTCAACAGTTTTTTAAGAATTTTTTCTTTTTTCTAAAAACTGTTTACAATTTACCGAAGCAGCGTTCACAGTGTTCGGTGCCTTGTGTTTCAAGGCTTGTTTATAATAGCACGCCGTCCTTGATTTGTAAACCCCTAAATAATAAATAGTTTTTTATTCAATTTATGCTGAATTGTGTGAATATTTCAAACAAATAAGAACGCCGAAGGCATTAAACTTCGACGTTCCTATTTCATATCATAAACCGACTTTCGTGAGGATCCGCTTATTTACTTTCCGTATGTATCAAGTACACTCTTTGCATTATCAGTAATATCTCTCTGATAAGCAATCTCATGCTCCATTCCTCTTGATTCATCATTGGCAACAAGTGCTGCGTCGAGCACCTTATTGAGGAGCTCATTTACGGAGCCTGCCATCTCATGCTGCTTCGTGGTATTTTCATATATCTGGTTCATTGACTGAACTGTGTTGGATATGAATTCCTGAACCTTTACAATCGTATCTGCAATCTCCTTGGAGGATTTTGCCGTCTGTGCCGCAAGGTTACGAACTTCACCCGCAACAACAGAGAAGCCTCTTCCCTGGTCTCCTGCTCTTGCAGCCTCAATCGAAGCGTTAAGCGACAATATATTGGTCTTATTGGCAATTCCGCTTATAACCTGCGTAAAACCCTCTATCATTTTTGAAAGGTTCTCAAGCTCCTTAATATTCTCCGATGAACGCTCAACAACCTCATTGAGACTGTTAATCTGTTCAATGATATCACCTATGCTTGTGATACCCTCTCTCACAAGATTAAGGGATGTGTCAGACGAATTGATAACATCGAACGCATGCTTTTCAACCTTAAGCTGCGATTCATCAAGGTCATATACGACCTTCTTCATCTCATTAACTAATACATTATTATCCATTATAACGATATCCTCCTTGGTCATTCGTTTCCGATTACATCTAAAAGTTCATTTATTGATTTTATTCCGATAAGTCTTATTTTACCATCAGGCTTAAGATTCTTAAGACATACCTCCGGCAGAATACAGGTGGTAAATCCAAGCTTGATTGCCTCGTTGACTCTGACCGCCGCATGGCTTACAGCCCTGACCTCGCCGGTAAGTCCAACCTCTCCGAATACTATCGTGTTATGGTCAACCGCAATGTTCTTATAGCTTGATAATACAGCATACACTATCGCAAGGTCAAGTGCCGGCTCCGAAATACGAAGTCCGCCCGCTATGTTAAGGTATGCATCACAGCCCGAGAGCCTCAGCCCGATTCTCTTTTCAAGCACCGCCATCAGCAGATTGAACCTGTTGATATCCGCTCCTGCTGCCGTTCTTCTCGGCATTCCGAAATTCGACTGGCATACAAGTGCCTGAATCTCGACAAGCATAGGTCTTGTTCCTTCCATAAGGCACGCCACGACAGAACCCGCTGCACAGTCGGGTCTTCCGTCAAGCATGTACTCTGACGGATTCGTAACCTCGGCAAGACCTGTCTCCCTCATTTCAAACACACCAATCTCATTGGTAGATCCGAAGCGATTCTTAACCGCACGAAGAATACGATATGCCGCATTCTTATCGCCCTCGAAGTACAGCACCGTATCCACCATATGTTCAAGTATTCTCGGGCCTGCCACAACACCTTCCTTTGTGACATGTCCCACTATGAAAATCGAGATATTAAGTCCTTTTGCGAGCTGCATCAGCACTGAGGTCGATTCCCTGACCTGACTGACACTTCCCGGTGCCGATGCGGTATTCTCACAGAACATTGTCTGTATCGAGTCTATGATTACCACATCTGGCATTGTCTTTCTTATCACATCATCTATTATATCAAGATTAGTCTCGCACAGCAGTGACAGCCTTTGCGAGAATTCTCCTATTCTGTCCGCGCGAAGCTTTATCTGCCTTAAGGATTCCTCTCCGGATATATACAATACATTCTTTATCTCCGAAAGGTTGCGGCACACCTGAAGAAGCAGGGTCGATTTGCCTATTCCCGGGTCTCCTCCGACAAGGACAAGCGAACCTCTGACAATTCCTCCTCCGAGCACTCTGTCAAGCTCCGAATAGCCTGTAAGTGTTCTCTCCTCCTCATCAAGAGAGATCTCCGACAGCACCGACGGCATAACATCACGGTGTGCAATACCTCTCACGCTTCCCGATACCGTCTGCTTGACCACCGGCTCCTCCACGAACGTATTCCACTGTCTGCATTCCGGGCACTGCCCTAACCATTTTGACGATTCATAACCGCATTCCTTACAAAAAAAAGCGGTTGTCTTTGCTTTTGCCATACCCACCTCACGTCAACACTCAAACAGGGTTGTCCCGCATACACCGCGTATACAACCCTGTCAAATAATTACTGTTCAATTACATTCTATTAACTTCAACCTTAACAGGCTTTCCCGAAAGCTCAACGCTGAGACTTAACTTACCGCTGATGTTGGTCTTCATATTGCCTATAACCACTCCGTCAACAAGCACCTTATATTCTGTATCAGCTTCAAGTCCAAGTGTTATCTGCGCGTCCTCAGCACCCTCCACATAGAACTTAACATCACTGTCATTCGCAACAAATCCGTTGACAGCAGTGCCTGGCACCGATTCATATACAAAATTACCGTTCTGCTCAAGCTTGGTAATCTCATTATATGTCTTAACCTTGTAGCTGTCTCCGTTCACCTCAAAATTGTCAAGCTTCGACTTGGTATCCAACTCGTAGTTGCCAAAACTGATTGAGCCATCCTTCTCAACCTTGATTAATTCCTCAATTACTGGCATAACCGCTCCTCCTGCTTTCGGTATCTAACCGAAGTATTTTTATTACAAATCTCACGTAATCTGTAACCTTCGCAACAGCCCGGCATGTGGCTGATTCGACACAGTCAGGCTCTTACTATTAGGCTCATTATAGCTCAAAATTATATAAATTTCCACTACATTTTACTTTGATTTTGAAAATACAAGCTTGTTGTCCTTCAAGCCTACAAGCACTGTATCTCCCGGCTTAAATACCCCTTCAAGAATCTTTTCTGCGAGTTCGTCCTCAACCTTGCTCTGCAATGCTCTCTTAAGAGGTCTCGCACCGTACTTCTCATCATAACCGTTGTCAATTATATAATTCTTTGCCGCATCATCAAGCCTGACTGTCATATTCATCTGTTCCTTGATGCGCTTGTTTATTGAAGCGAGAAGAATGTCGACAATGCTTCCGATGTTCTCCTTGGTGAGTGTATGGAATACAATTGTCTCATCTATTCTGTTGAGGAACTCAGGTTTGAATATGGTCTTGACCTCCTCCATAACTCTTTCCTTCATAACCGCATGGTTGTGCTCCCTGCTGTTATCTGAGGCAAATCCAAGGTTCTTAGGTGCAAGAATATTCTGTGCTCCCGCATTGGAGGTCATAATGATGACCGTGTTTTTGAAATCAACCTTTCTTCCGGTCGAGTCCGTTATATGTCCGTCATCAAGCACCTGTAAAAGAATGTTGAATACATCCGGATGCGCCTTTTCAATCTCGTCAAACAGTATGACTGAATATGGATTCCTTCTGACCTTCTCGCTGAGCTGTCCACCCTCCTCATAGCCCACGTATCCAGGAGGTGAGCCAATCATCTTGGACACGCTGTGCTTTTCCATGTACTCGGACATATCAACTCTTATAAGAGCATTTTCCGAGCCGAACATGGCATCTGCAAGTGCCTTTGAAAGCTCGGTCTTGCCGACACCGGTAGGTCCGAGGAAAAGGAATGAGCCAATCGGTCTCTTAGGATCCTTAAGTCCTACTCTCCCTCGTCTTATTGCCTTCGCAACGGCTGTAACCGCCTCCTCCTGTCCTACAACACGCTCATGGAGAATCTTTTCAAGATTCATAAGCCTCTCCGATTCCTCCATTGCAAGCTTCTTAACAGGAATCTTTGTCCAGTCTGACACGACATCGGCAATCTCATTCTCGCCAACTGCCATACGCTTATTGCTCTTATCACTGTTCCATTTTTCCTTAAGCTTCTCGAGCTTATCTATCTTCTTTAACTGCTTTTTCTTGATGTCTCCTGCCTTCTCGTACGCCTCTTCCTTGATAGCCGCTTCCTTCTGTGCATCCATCGCAGCAATCTCATCCTCAAGATTCTTGATTGCATCCGGCTTAAGGTAAATGCCGAGTCTTGTCTTTGATGCCGCTTCATCTATAAGGTCAATCGCCTTGTCCGGCAAAAATCTGTCGTTGATGTATCTCTCAGACATCTTAACCGCTGCCACAAGTGCCGCATCTGAAATCTTAACGCCATGATGCTTCTCATAAGCCGGTCTGATACCCTTAAGTATCTCAACCGCCTCGTCCTCCGACGGCTCCTCAACATTGACAGGCTGAAATCGTCTCTCCAGTGCGGCATCCTTCTCGATATACTTGCGGTATTCTTCAAGAGTTGTTGCGCCTATTATCTGAACCTCACCTCTGGCAAGTGAAGGCTTAAGTATATTGGATGCGTCAATCGCGCCCTCTGCTCCTCCTGCACCGATAATTGTGTGAAGCTCATCTATAAATAAAAGAATATTGCCGGCAGCCTTAACCTCGGCAATAACCCTCTTAATGCGCTCCTCGAACTCTCCTCTGTACTTCGAGCCTGCAACCATTCCCGACAAATCGAGTGTGAGAAGTCTCTTGTCAGCAATTGTCTCCGGCACATCTCCCTCGACAATCTTGAGTGCAAGTCCCTCAACAACCGCTGTTTTACCGACACCCGGCTCACCTATAAGACATGGATTGTTCTTGGTTCTTCTGCTGGTTATCTGAATAACTCTCTGTATTTCCTTCTCTCTGCCGATTACAGGGTCAAGCTTTCCCTCAGCGGCAAGCTTTGTCAAATCCCTGCTGTACTGGTCAAGTGTCGCAGTCGGATTCTTCTTATTCTTCTGCTTATTTCCCTGAAAATCTTCCTTATATGCACTGCTGTCCTCGCCCATCGCGATGAGAAGGTCAACATATGTCTTCTGAATATTAACACCTATTGTATTGAGAAGTCTCAGTGCAACACTGTCATTCTCCTTAATTATGGCAATCAGTATATGCTCTGTGCCAATAAGCTGTGCCTTAAATCGCACCGCTTCTCTTGCAGCCTGGTCAAGAACTCTTCTCGCCCTCGGTGTATATGAATCCGGTTCGGCAACATTCACATTATTATCCTGTGCTATGAGCTGCTCAAGAATCGCAACAATGCGTTCTTCATCCGCACCGTTCTCTATAAGAACCGCACTTGCAACACAATCCTTCTGTCTTAAAAGTCCAAGCAGAATATGCTCCGTTCCGACAGAATTGTGCCCCAGTTCGCCTGCCGCATCCGCCGCTAGCTCAAGTGCTTCCTCTGCTTTCTTAGTAAATCCTATCTGCATAACTTATGTCCTCTCTATGATAATTCAATTAATTTTATATCTTATTTACCTATTCTTCAAGCTCCGGAAGATGTTCCCTGATATACTTAGCGCGAAGTACATCGACCTCCTCCACAGACATTGCCTTCTCCTTACAGTTATTAAACTGGAGCGTTCTGGGCTGAACGGCAAGCATCATCGAGTACGCTGAAAAATCTTCGGCATCCTTGAACTTAATTGTACCAAGGCACAATCCAAGGCGTATCTCCGATAGAAGCACCATCGCATTCTTAAGATTAAGGCATCTTGAATATTTTAACACGCCATAAGATTTATATGCTTCATCCTCAGCTCTTATTCGTCCGGCCTCAAGATAATCCTTTCTCATGGTGCGCTCCTGCCTCACTATCTGCTGCACAACGCTGTCGAGATTGTGGATTATATCCTCCTCGGATTGTCCCAAGGTGCGCTGATTGGAGAACTGATAGATATCCCCCATGCCGTTCATTCCCTCTCCGAAGCATGCCGACATCCTTACTCCGAAGCGTCCAAGCTCATTTGCAAGGAGCTGGAGCTTCTTAGTGTTGGCAAGCACCGGCAGATGCAGTCTGTAAGCAGCTCTCATTCCGGTTCCCACATTGGTCGGGTATGTTGTATGATAACCATATTTTTCACTGAAAGCATAATTAAAATGCTCCTCCAAGAAATCATCATACATATTCGCTGATTTAAGACATGCATCCATATCCATTCCCGCTATCATCGCCTGTATTCTTATATGATCCTCGCTGTTGACCATAATTGATAAGCCGCCGTCATGGGATAGTGCTGCCGCTCCGTCCTTACGTCCCGCCATGTATCTGTTAATCTCCTGCTGTTCATACAGGCATTGACGCTGATTATCACCTACTCCGTTCATGCGCTTAAGCTCGAAGCCGTCAGCATATTCACTGTCGCCTATACATTCAAAAACCCTGTCCACAAGGTTCTTTCCTTCATCGGCAGTTATCTTTGTTGAAAATGGGTATTCCGTGGTATTTCTCGCAAGGCGTATCCTGCTCGACAATACAACATCAGAATTCTTCCCCGATTTATCATACCATTTAAGCATTGTCTCCAAACCTCTCAATCTGACCTCTTAAGTCCTTGATATGGTCACGAAGTCTTGCAGCCTCCTCAAAATCCTCCTCGAGTACAGCCTGCTTAAGCCG
>CAKRIL010000069.1 GCA_934343915.1 uncultured Lachnospiraceae bacterium
TCTTAACACCTTGTCAGGTGTTTGTCAACAGTTTTTTAAAGAATTTTTTCTTTTTTCTAAAAACTGTTTACAATTTATTGAGACAGTCTTAAATCTGCTCAATGCCTTATTTCTGAGGCAGGTATGATAATAACATGATATGGGTATTTTGTAAACCCCTAATTTATAAATAGTTTTCAGATTCAATTTGCATAAATTGTCTGACAATTATATATTATTCCATTTGACTGCCTGTTGCATACATTATATAATTATGAAGTACTTTTATATTGAAGCGAATACATAGAAAGGTTTCGCCCAGGAATGAGGTGTACAATGAACAAGCGCAATTATCAGCGTGAGCTTGAACAGATTATATCCAATATAGAGCCCGGCTATACTCCTACATTGCTTTTACATGCATGCTGTGCTCCGTGCAGCAGCTATTGTCTTGAGTATCTGTCGCAGTATTTCTCCATTACGGTATTATTCTACAACCCTAATATCTCTCCGGAGTCTGAATATATAAAAAGAGTCGAAGAGATAAAAAGGCTTATATCTGAGCTTCCTGTTAAGAACAAAGTATCTTTATTGGAAGGAAGATATCTTCCCGCTGAATTCTATAACTCAGTAAAGGGACTTGAGAATGAGCCTGAAGGCGGTAAAAGGTGCCATGTATGCTATGAACTGCGTCTGAGGGAGGCTGCCGTTACAGCCAAGAAGCTGAAATTCGATTATTTTACTACAACTCTCAGCATCAGTCCTCTCAAGAATGCTGAAAAGCTCAATGAAATCGGCGGAAAATTATCAGATGAATACGGTATTTCGTATCTGTACTCAGATTTTAAAAAGAAGAACGGATATAAGCGTTCTATTGAACTGTCAAAGGAATACAATCTGTACAGACAGAACTTCTGCGGATGTGTCTTTTCAAAACAGGAACAGCAGGATAAGCCATGATACTCTTCATGTGCTTTCCTGCTGTTTTATTATTACTTATTCGGGTAAAAGACGGTCACACCGTTATCAAGTTCCTGTATTTTAAGTCCCAACGGATATAATTTCGGATTATCTCCACCTGCCGACTTAAGAATGACATAGCATGCATTGTAGGTAAGATACTCTTCATCCGGCAGACCGAACCTGTATCTTCCTATCTCCAAGGTATTGCTTCTCAAATCGATATCATATGGTGAAGGCGGAGTCTTGCAGCTCACAATATAATGTATATATATGACATTGTCAGCATATGCAGCTTCATCAATGTATATCGGAAGGTCATTTAACTGCTCCTGACTCTCTATAAACTCAATAACATCGCTATATGCATCTTCCATACAAAGATATTTATTGTGTATTTCCTCCGTAAAATAGAATCTTATAAAGAATACTGCAAATATCGCATATGTCGCGAATATGACGGAACCCACACATACCTTTAACTTAATCTGTCTGATTGAGTCTATTACAAAAACAATTCCCTTAACTATGTAAAATAATACTGCAAAATATATCGCATTTAATCTGTTTACATTCGGGTAAGCCAGCATTAATCCCATGATGAATTCCGCTGTGAACCATAATAAAACCGTATCATTGAGACTAAAGCTTCTATGTCTTATATTTTTGACGAACCCGATAATGCCTTTAATAATTCCTATGACAAAAAACGGTATGGATATAATGTATAATGTCATATAATGCGCATTACTGCTGATTTCCATATCATCATGCAGGAATACATTTTTTACCATAATTAAAATATTACTTGGCTTAGGAAAGCTGAGCTCACTGATTCTGTATCCGGTAAGCCGGATAAATGTGAACTTCCATATTGTTCTTGTCTCAAGTCCGAGTATATTAATAAGCTGCACAAAAATCAGCGGTGCTGCAAGCAGTGCTACCGGAATACAAAAGCACAGTGCCTGTTTAAATGACAGCTTTCTCATATACATCAGATATATGAACATCATAAGCAAAAACAATATCATAACTATATAGCTCAACGAATATGTGTACAATACCAGTCCGCACGCTATACCTGCAACAACATAATACACCAGCGTTTCCTTCTTAAGTGCATAGGTAAGACATACTATGAAGATTGAGGATGCACCGAGCATCAGATTGCAGTCAAGTCCTAATCTTGCCGACATAATAAAGTATGGCAGAATGGCATACAGCAGTGTCCATATAACTATCTGCTTCTTATCATTCACAGTCATTTTCAAAAAAAGAATTCCTGAAATCATAACCATCATTGACATGACTACCGCAGGAATTCTAACTACAAATCTTGAAAAATCAAAAACCTTGAACAGCAATGCTGTCAGATATGTATACATACAACTTTGACCGCCTCCGCCATAATTCATAAACAAAAACGGGTAAGGATATCTGAATCTGTCCACTCCATACTTGGCAATGCACCACGCATCATAAGCTGTTCCTGCCTCATCTATATTCCAGCCTCTTGGAATATCAGCAAGCATTATCAATCTGATTAAAAGTGCAGGTATCGCAATAGCTGCTATCACTACAATTAACCAATTCTTCTTAATAAAACTCTTCATCCTTCCTCCTATGTATAAACATTCAACCTTAAAATCAACAAAAAAAAAGAGAGACACCCTCTCTTCTTTTTTACTGAACGGAGAAAGAGGGATTTGAACCCTCGCGCCGGTTGCCCGACCTACACCCTTAGCAGGGGCGCCTCTTCGGCCTCTTGAGTATTTCTCCGAATTACAAAAAATATTTGACTGCCAAGGTGTGATAAGTTATGACTGTATCACCTGACGCATTTGATATTGTATCACTTTATTATACTATTGTCAATTATTATTTTTTATAATTTGCTTTTTACTGAAATGACTATACAAAATTATAAGAATAAATACAATACATGACACGGCTTCGGCGATATGCCATGTGGTCTTTCCTGCATAGTATACCTTAATATTGCCTTCATATCCGCTTTCAAGTATCACACCTACTCTGGCGCTGCTTCCCACATTATACAGCATCAGTTCTTTTCCGGTGTCAACATCGACAGCCTTGTAGCCTCTGTAATACAATAACGGCACCTCAACAAGTCCGACGTTATCCTTATCGACAACAACATGAGCATATATATTGGTGTATTTCTTCTCAAATTCCGTTACCACCGCATTAGTCGTCCTGCATATAAGAGGCTCTCTGAACATGTTGGTGAACGGCATTCCGCCATCCTCCCTGAGTGGAATATACTCGTAGTTGCCTATATTGCAGGTTATCTCAACATCATCAGGACTTATTGTGTTGAGTGTGACTCGTTCACTCTTAGACATGATGAACGCTCCTGCCCATATGAACTGCACCGCAGTGAGACCGACAATGAATCTTCCTGCATACTTCAATATACTGTCTTCATCCCTCTGAGCAAGAACTGCACATGTGAACAGCGTATATGTCTCAACTCCGACTATCATGAATCTTATTCTGAACTGCACATTGATGAACAGAAGACTTATCTTCTGAAGCACTGCATTCATGGTTCTGCTGTTGGTCGGTCCGTTATACAGAGCTGTCAGCATATTGTCCCACGGAAAAACATCCAAGGATATAATCAAAGCAAATAACGTTATTATTCCTGTTACCGTCATAAGCTTTTTATACTGCTTATCTATTCCGCGCTTTAACGTATATATGAACAACACAAGCACGGATAATGCGGCAGGTCCGAGTCCTCCGATAATATATGTTCTCCACCACACATTATCATCATTGCCGCCCGTAAAGAACTTGAATACATCCGTTATCCCAAGTCCCTGTGACAATCTTGTCTCTATCAACATATCCGAGTTGACTATGACATTCTCACGGGTATAGCTCTCGATAAACGGAAGAAGATAACCGATATTCAATACCGCCGTTATAAGAACTACCTTCAGCAATACAAAAAATGTCTGCTTTCTGAATGTCTTTTTGAACATAATCAGACACAGCAGTATTGTGAATGCACCATACAATTCCGTACTGAGCACATGTGTCTCAATTACACCCGAATAACCTATTACAGGCATAATCCATAATCTTTTATAGCCTTTATCATCAACAGGAGTTGTATATATTCTCCACAATCCCGCTGCGATAAGCGGCAGGAATACCATTGCAGTGTATTCACCGACAGCACCTCTCTGATACAAGTCATATAATCTGTATATCGACAGGCTGTACAGCAATGAGCCGAGGAGTGCCAGTCTCGGTCTTTTGAAAATAATCTTAAAGCTGTAATAAGCTATAATTATGGTTGCAAGGTTGACAAGGACAACATATGCCTTATATGCATTCTGAATTGTGAAGCCCATTAACCTTAAAAATGCCGGAATATTGTAGTACAGGCTTCCATAATAAGTTGAGAAGGCATATCCGTATCCGCCGTTGAATGTCGGCTCAACCTTGACCGGAAACTGTCCCGCAAGATATCCGTCCTTGATACCCTCCAGACGGATAAGGTGTATCATTGTATCATCAGCTCTCAACAATGAATTACCCGCAAGCGGTATACATGATATGATAAACGCGATAAACAGAATTACCGCATATATTATTCTCTCTCTCGTAAGCTTAATCTTATTAATCTTAATCAGATGAACTGTCACCGTAATACATACTGTTCCAAGCAGAACAAGTATACCGATAAATGCGGCATATGGTGTACTCTTAATCTCATATGAGATACTGTTAAGTGACGGCGATTCAACCTCCTCACCGAACTGTCTCACACTGATTTCAACCGTTCTGTACGGAGTCCTTATCCAAAATTCCGTCGAATAGCTGCTTTTCTCCTCATTAAGGTAATTATCGGTCTGTGTGATTCCACTCGTTGTGCCGTTCTTATTCTGTATATACAGATAGTTCACCGTGTCGATATCCTGGTCAATATCGTAGCTGCAGGATATATAATAATGTCCATACGGAAGCGTCAGGGTTTTCTCCCCTTCTCCGAGGGTATATGTCCTCTTCGGGGTAAAAAGCATAACGCCAAGGCATAGCAGTAGTATTATCTCCACAGCCAACACGATTTTGAATATTTTACTGTCAGATTTTGGATTACTTTTCATACAGATCATTTCCCTCTTTATCAATCACAACAATTACCGGAAAATCTTTTACGGTCAGCTTTCTTATTGCTTCCGTTCCCAAATCATCATAGGCGATAACCTCCGATGATGTTATGCACTTGGATAAGAGTGCTCCGGCACCGCCGACCGCCGCAAAATAGACAGCATTATTTTTCACTATTGCCTCATGCACTGCCTGATTTCTTCTTCCCTTGCCAATCATGCCGATAAGTCCGAGGTCAAGAAGCGCAGGAGCATACTTATCCATTCTGCTCGCAGTGGTAGGTCCTGCCGAACCGATTGGTCTGCCCTCGCGCGCAGGTGACGGTCCCATATAATAAATCGTATTATTTTTTACATCAAAAGGGAGCTCCTCTCCTCTTTGAAGAGCCTCATACATTCTCTTATGCGCGGCATCTCTCGCGGTATATATCGTGCCTGTAAGATACACATAATCTCCCGCTTTCAGTTTTGTCGATACACTGCTGTCAAAAGGTACACTGATATGCTTGTCCATAACTTTCATCCATTCTAATCAAATTAATCTTTGTGTATTATATTACTCTATGAACATGCCTGTTCACATGGCAGCATATATTCACTGCAACAGGCAGTCCGGCAATATGTGTAGGATATGTCTCAACATTAACCGCGAGTGCCGTCTTAGAACCGCCAAGTCCTCCCGGCCCTATTCCGAGTGCGTTAATCTTCTCAAGCATCTCATCCTCAAGGTCGCGCACATATCCTGAAGGTCTTTCGCCATCTAAGTCTCTGGTAAGCGCCTTCTTGGCAAGAAGCGCACACTTCTCAAAGGTGCCTCCTATCCCCACTCCCACAACCATAGGCGGACATGCATTAGGCCCCGCATCCTTGACAGCGGTAAGTATTGCCTCCTTGACACCTTCTATACCGTCAGCCGGCTTAAGCATGAATACACGGCTCATGTTCTCACTTCCGAAGCCCTTAGGTGCAATAGTTATGTCAACCTTATCACCCGGAACAATATCATAATGTATTACCGCAGGAGTATTATCCTTGGTATTCTCCCTCTCGATAGGGTCTTTTACCACCGATTTGCGAAGGTAGCCGTCGATATATCCCTGTCTTACGCCTTCATTTATTGCATCGGTAAGGGAACCTCCCTCAATATGTACGTCCTGTCCGACCTTAATGAACACAACTGCCATTCCGGTATCCTGACAT
>CAKRIL010000070.1 GCA_934343915.1 uncultured Lachnospiraceae bacterium
ACAATCACCTGTCCTGTTGTCGGAATATCCATTCCGCCGATTAAATTGAGGAGCGTGGATTTGCCCGCTCCCGACGGACCGAGTATGACAACGAACTTTCCCTTCTCAATACTCAAATCGACTCCGTCGAGCGCGCGAAACTCACGCTCCCCTGTCTTGTACACCTTGGTAACATTTTTAAGTTCAACTATCTTAGCCACAGTAATCTCCTCCTTCATGTTGATGCTTTACAACATGAATATAGCACTATGGTTAGAAATATGCAACCAAAATTAGTTATGACTTATTATGTTTTTCTAAACTATTTTGCACTCCTTTATAACCGCCTCAACCTCCGACTCACTCATCTCAACAATCTCAGCTATCTGTGCGGTTGTGTAACCATTTTTGTGCATATTTTTAATAACTTTTTCATTTATTTCTCTCGTCGTTTTCTCTGTCGCTTTCTCTGCTGCCTTTTCCTCAATGCCATCGCTGAGATTACACATAACATTCACATCCTTTCTGAAATCACTGTTTACAGGAAGATTATATTCCTTTTCCATTATCTCGAGCTTCTCGTTGAGCTGAATACTGCTTGACAGGAGTGCACCTATCAGGCGGTGGAGCTCATATCTCTCATCGTGCACGGGTAGCTCATCCGTAATTCCTATAAGAATAATATTGAGCAGATTGATATTTCCCTTCCACTCATACGGCTCAAGCATCTCGTCCTTGGTCAGATGGATGTGACTCATACTGTTGCACTTCATGTTCATACATATCCAAATGCTGTAAACCTGCTTAATATCATCGTAATCGGAATTGACAAAATCCCTCTCCTTTTGCGATGACACGAGACGGCTCACATAAAAGATTGACCTGTTCAATATCTTATATGCGACAGGTTCATCCTTCTGTGCCTCGACATTCACGATAATCTGTGTCAGCTTATGATTTGCCTCACTTTCCGTCAATCTGACATTATCTTTTATATGTACATTGCCAAACGGTAACCTCACATAAAAAACAATATCAAATCTTATCATGCCCTCGTTAATTTCCGAGTTCTCCGTGTTGAACCCTCTGATTCTCTGTCCCGAACCGTCAGTTCTCTCCTCATTAGTGCTTCCAGGCTCAATCGGCACCATTCCAATCACCGGCTCGCCCTCGATGCAGTCCGCCACCTCTTCGTGGCACATTCCCTTGAACGCATCAACCGTCTTTAAAAGAATATGCGCCAAGATACTCTTCTGTGCCAGCAGCCGCTTAGCCCGAATATCATATTGTGCCTTATCCCCCGCTGCCGCCATTGAATTACTCAATTCAGTTTTCAAATACATCCTCCTTTGCATGATACAAACACGCAAAGGCTCCCCCAAGCCTGATACTATTATAAACGATGGTTGTATAAATAGCAATACATCCTTGACTTAAAAAATATTATATTTGCCGGGTAAAAGTGTCCACTATTATATCAAAACACCTTTACAATCAGCAGAACTTATCTGTGTATGAAGGATTATATTTATGCATATCGCGACTTTTGGCAGAAGCCTAGATGTTGTTAGAACTCTGCTCTGCACATAGCCACAGACGGCATGGAAGCCGTCTGAGATGCCACAGGTCATGGATGACCGTTTGGCATCAGTGGCGAACGTAATCATAACCTGAGCCAGAGTTCTTACAACATCTTGCTTCGTACAACGGAGCCGATATACATAAATATAATCCTTCATACACTCACCGTATAACTTGATTGTTACGCCATCCACATCACGCCGTATAGTATTTCGCCTGCGCATTCCACAGCTCATAGTACTTGCCGCCCTCGTCCGCGACAAGCTTCTCATGTGTTCCCTGCTGGATGACCGCACCGCTGTCAAACACGATTATCTCATCACAGAACTTGCATGAGGACAGGCGGTGACTGATATATATGGCTGTTTTATCGCCCACAATGTCATTGAACTTGGAGTAAATCTCCGCCTCCGTAACCGGGTCAAGTGCTGCCGTAGGCTCATCGAGAATGATGAACGGTGCATCCTTGTAGAGTGCTCTCGCTATGGCAATCTTCTGTGCCTCACCGCCGGATACATTCACGCCGTTCTCACCGTAATCGGTGTAGAGGTATGTATCAAGCCCATCGGGCATTTTTTTAAGGCTCTCATCAAAACCGGCATCCGCAAGGCATTTCAACACCCGCTTCTCGTCGTATGATGCTCCCGATGCAACATTTTCACCAAGCTTTAGCGCAAGCAGCTTAAAATCCTGAAATACCACCGAAAAAATATTCATGTATTCCGCATAGCTGTACTTGCGGATATCTATTCCATTCAACAAAATCTCTCCCTCAGTCGGGTCGTACAGACGGCAGAGAAGCTTTATGAAGGTGGTCTTTCCGCTTCCGTTCATTCCGACAACCGCAAGACGCTTTCCTATCTCGAACTTCATGTTGACATTCTTTAATGCGTAATTGTCACTTCCCGGATATTTGAAGGAGACATTTTTAAACTCCACCTCGTATTTTCTGTCATTTCGCTTTTCCACGGTAAGGCTTCCCTGATACATATCGTTCGGTATGTCGAGAAACTCAAATACCTGCTTTAGGATGGACGCATTATTTCTCATGTGTCCGAGCATTTCTATCATACTCGATACACTGTCTGCCGTTTTTTGTATGGAAGCTATGTACTGCGTGACCGCTCCCAGACCGAATGCACCTGCAAGTGCCTTAAGGCACACAAATACATAGACAATTCCCGAGAACATCATCGACACTGCTGCCGATGCCGCCTTTAAAAGCCCCTGCGCTCCCCAGCCCAGCTTCGCAATTTTGCTCTTTGAATTAAAGACCGCTTCCTTGTCAAAACAGAATTTATCGCACATTTTATCAAGCCTGTATGTTCTCACATCCATCGCTGCATCGCTCTTACCGCCGAGGAATCCCCAGAACATGAACTTATTGTTTCCGACGCGCAGATCATCCCTGATAAAATACATATCGGCTCTGTTTAAAAGCACAGGCGATATATATGTGATTAGTGCCAATGACGCTATGACAAACAGCACCACTATCGGATTGTTGAGAAGCGCGTATGCCCCGTCAGTCTGCGGGACACGGCTTAAAAATAACGATACCGTAAGACCGATTCCGCCAAGTGCCGTGAGTATCGCCTTGCACAAACCCGCGTATACAACGAGCGATGTCGCAATGCCCCAGCCCATGCTCTGATACTGTCGTAACACTGAGCGCTGCTCTGCCGTCTTGGTATCATCAAATTTTTCAAAATCCATATCCATCATTTTTTTCGCATAAATGTGCTCCACGCTGTCCCATGACACATGGTCATTGTAGCTCCGATTAAGCTTATTCAGTATGGCTGCCACCAAGCCAAGCGCCGCTGCCGATATGAGCGTGGCAAGCACAAGCGTCCTTAGTCTCTGCACGTTACACCCGTTGGTGAGTTCATCAATGATGCGTGCCGACAAATATATTCCCACATACGGTGTGACTGCATCCCATGCCATTGTTGCAATGAACATGATAACATGCACCGGATTTGATTTATAGTATGTTTTAAAGGCTCTTCTTGTCAGTCTGATAGTCTCTGACCATGACATTTTTTCTTTATTCCTCTCCATCGCTCTTCTCCCCCTCTCTGTAGTATCTGCTCTGTATCTCATACAGCTTAGAGTACTCACCGCCCTGCTTTAACAGCTCCTCGTGAGTGCCCTCCTCAATAATTCCTGCATTCCCGAGCATTATGATTCTGTCGCAGAAACGGGTTGATGCAAGCCTATGAGAAATATATATCGAGCTTTTTCCCCTTGTAAGCTCATTATACTTCTCATACATACGCGACTCAGCAATAGGATCAAGTGCCGCCGTCGGCTCATCGAGCACAATAAACGGTGCATCCTTGTAGAGCGCCCTCGCAAGCATGAGAGCCTGCGTCTCGCCGCCAGACAGCATTATCGCATCCTCATAGACCTGCCTGTTAAGATGTGTCTCATAGCCATCGGATAATGCTGCTATTTTTTCTGCAATTCCCGCTTTTTGTGCGCAAAGCTTTACACGGGACATATCTATATTCTCATCCGTCTGTGCGATATTCTCCGCTATCGTGCCGGGGAGCAGCAAAAACTCCTGAAATACCGCCGAGAACATTGTATAGTAATCCGCCCTGTTATAATCGCGGATGTCCTTACCGTCGAGAAGCACCCTTCCCGTAGTAGGATTTAAAAATCCGCATACAAGCTTGATAAGCGTTGTCTTTCCTGCACCGTTGAGTCCCACCACGGCAATCTTCTCTTCCGGATGAAGCGTGAGGTTGATGCCTGTCAGCGTATCCTTGTCTGCACCCGGGTATCTGAATGACACATTTTCAAGTCTGATTTCATATTGTCTGTCCGAATCAGCCTCGAGATGCTCGCCCTCATCGAACTTGAATGGCTCAGCATATTCAAGAAATTCGCGTGTGAGGGATATGTTGATTGACTGCAGATGAAGATTGTTAAATTCTTTCAAAATTCCCGTAACCCACTGTGCAAATCCGCCCACAGCCGTAAAAAGCAGAAGGAATGTGGCAATATCAATTTTTCCGTTCACAACCAACACGATAAGGTACATATATGCCGCTGCATTTCTCACAAATGTGAACACAACATCGAGCACTCTAACGCCCAAAAACACATTCATGATTCTCGACCTGTATGCTGCATACGCCTTCATGGTATTGGCATATAATTCCTCGAGCCAGCCTCTCAGCCCGAAGATTCGTATATCCTTGGCTGCACCAAGCTCATCCTCAGTTTTCAAAATGTACTGTAATCTGCCTTCGTATTCTTCACCCTCTTTATTATGCTTATATGAATATCTGTTTGCATAATTTCCTGCAAAATAGCTTATAACGGCTGTCACTAATACCACGACAAACAGCATCGGCTGTACGCTTGTCAGGAGACTTAAGTATATCGCAAAGCCCGCAATATCCGTTATCAATTCTTGAAATATCGTCCATATCGCCTCAGTCGACGAGCGCTGCTCCTGCACGCTGACGCACGCATATTCATAGTCCCTCTTAAACCTGTCAGTCACGACATTTGAATATGAGGTTGTCGCTGCCTTCCTGTTCACCATTCCGAGAATTGCGCTTCGTATCGTAACCCTCACATAGATGGTATTATTTTTCACATACGCTGCTGCCGCCGCTACAAGCATGGTACACAGTGTAAATGCCGTTATAATAAGTATCAGCTCCCGTGCACCCGCTCTTCTCTCAACATATCCTAATATCACGGGCACGACATAGAGATTTAAAATATTACCTGCAAGTGCGAGCCCCGCTGACAAAAGGCACAGCAGTATCATTTTCTTTTCCTTAATCTGCCATGCCGTCTTTAACATGAACCATGAGTTCTGGAACATGTTGTACTTAGGCTTATCTTCTTTTGTTTTAGTTTTTTTGTCTGAAGTCATCTTTTACTCTCCTCTCTCTTACGATATCAGGTATACCACAAAAAAACGTCCCCGCATTACTTCGGGGACGAATTGTAAATCTCGGGTGATGAATTGCCGTTTTCTGAATATTTAATTATTATATATGAATCCCTCACACCTGCGGCAGAAGTATCTCCGTCGTGAACGCCCCGTCCTCACTGTTGCGGCTTAGATATCCGTCAAGCCTCTCGACAATCGCGTCGATTCTGACAAGTCCGAAGCCATGACCTTCACC
>CAKRIL010000071.1 GCA_934343915.1 uncultured Lachnospiraceae bacterium
GTACTTCGTCAAAAATAATGAGGGACTCGTGTTCATACAATGTAATTCCGGTTTCTGCCTGCAGCCTCAGAAAAAAAATATTCAGATTCCCTATATCATCAAAACATTCCAGAATATTATTTGTTGTTTTTGAAAAATCAATTAGAATATAAGACCTATATTCATTTTTTGCAAAGGTCTCCGCAATAGTCGACTTGCCGACTCGCCTTGCGCCTTCCAGCAATACTGCATATTTTTCTGAATATAGCTTTTTCCATTCCACTAATTTAGCGTATGCTTTTCTTTTAAAATACATAATTACCTCCACCAATATAAATATGTTATATCACAGAATGTGCTTTTCTTCAACTTATATATTTTATATTATATGCGTTTATTCAATATTTTATGCATTGTATTTGTACATATATTCAAAAAAATAACGTTTTACACTACTATCTGTAAAACGTTATCCCGATTTACTACAGCCACCATTCAGGGGTGAGTGTTCATTGTTTTAGGTTCTGTATCAATCCAATATCTTTTCATAATACTTCCATCTGCTTCAATGGTTTTTTCAAAAACTCCACCATTGGCAAGTATGGTTCTTTCGCTTGCGGTATTTGTTTCCTCACATGTAACAAGAAGCTTTTCTATACCCATTTCTTTGGCATTTTGAATATTCAACCGAAGCATTTCCTTTGCGTAACCATTTCCGCGTTCAGACGGTCTTACAGAGTATCCACAATGACCGCCCCATGTTCCAAGGACAGGATGATTGATATGATGACGTAAATCAATAACTCCCACAAGCCTGTCATCGTCTTTTCTGATTGCAAAATAGGTTGTTGACGGCACTTTTGTTCCCGCCTGTTCGCATGTCTCAGCATTTTTCCTGAGATTGCATATTTCAATCCATTCTTTTGCATCCTTGCAATTTTCCAAGCCCATGCAGCCAGCAAATTGATTATCGTTATCTTTGTCGTAAATCAGTACTTCATTTTTAAATTGTTCTAATTCATCAATATATTTTTCGTTTGCTTCTACTAAAAACAGCATAAGTTTCTCCTTTTAAAAGTATTTTTTTGTGTGCAAAAATTTTCTTGAATCAATCGGCAGGCTGGCATGCTTCATACACCTTATATACAACACCCCATTCATCATATTCCATGTAATAGTAATGTTGGTCGTCGGATTTATTATCAGTGTAAATATAATATGCAGCTCTTCCTGCTTGATTTTCATTTATGGTGCCTAAGTCAAAAACACCGTATTTTTGCTCAATCATATAAATGTTGCTTTGTAAAATCAGCCAGTCATTGTATTTGTAACAGGTTGAATGTGAAACCTTAAATAATATTAAGGCAATCAGCAGAATAATATTTGTCACAAATAATGATGCCACCGGTTTCACATTCTTTCTTGTATGTTTACGCCTCACTATCAGGATTATGGAAGTGATTGCCGTTACTGCAAAGCACATAAACAAAATCAAACAACACAAGTCAATTATCCATGGATTCATAAATATATTCTTCCGGTCCTCTTAGTTTTTTAAGTTCAGTCATTATCAGCTTATGTATTACTTGCTTTGCTCTTGGTTATTCCATCGGTTCTAAGAGCAGAAAATAAGTACAAAAAGACCGCCTCAGTCTGGTCAACGTGGCGGTCTTTTTGACTACACAAAATATCAGGCTAACCGTCTATCGGTAGCACTCCTTTTAAATAATAATATCATGTAACCGCTGTTGTGTCAAACATATCTTTATTTATTATCAAATGGATATTTGTTGCAATTTACAATGTCCCTTAAATCCAATCGCCCTTCAGCATGGCAATTCCTATTGCTACAAGGACTATCAGAATGAACAGACATAAAATTAACCCCAGTGAACAGGCTATGATTCCGCTTACCCATAATGTCTCATTTGTTATTCTGCTCTTTCGGTTTGCGATTGAAAGTATCATTCCCGCAAGCGAGCAAATCGGTCCTACGATTATTATATCGGTATAGCTGTATGGTGCGTGGTTGGCACTATACATATAGATAACAAACGATATGACGGATAACAGCCCTAAGAGTAAAGGCATAGTCAAAATTAATTTCTTTTTCATATTTTATCTTAAACCCGTTTTTATTAAAATATTATTTTCAACAAAATTATTAATATGATAATCCATATTATTATAATCGGAATGGCATAATACCACTTTTAATCTTGACCGCTCTCCCACTCATTATACCTTAGAAACGGCAAATGTCGATACGGAAAATTATTTGTTGACATTTCATACTTTCTCATTATAATTACCTTTGGTAACTAAATACAAGGAGGATTAGTGTGAAAAATAAACTTGATAGCATATTTTTCACACATGCAATTTGTTTCTGGGCGAAAACAAATTGCTTTGATGGCAGATGAGAAATCGCCTGCGCGAATTTCTCATTGCCTCCTCGCGATAAATCGCTCAGAAATGAGGATTAATATGACAAACGAAAAAATAAAGCGCATGTTCGACGCATGCTATCAGGCGAAGCGCATCCGTGAAATGCTCCCGCCGCTCCCTCAGGGCATCATGCCCTCCTACATTCAATATCTGGATGTCATTCAGTCCTTGGAAAAACAGGGAGGTTTAGTGAAGGTTTCCGACATCAGCGATGCGATGCACCTCCCGCGCCCGGGTGTCACCAGAACGGTTAAGGAGATGGAACAAAAGGGGCTGCTTGTAAAAAATGCCTCCGCCGATGACGGTCGCGTCACCTATCTATCCGTAACCGAAGCAGGACAAAAGCTGTCACAGAAATATGACGCGCAGTATTTTAGCGAGCTTTCTTCATATCTGGTTGACATTTCGGAGGAAGAAGCAGACTGCATGATACAAACAATCGGGAAATTTTACAGGATAATGTGTGAAAGGAGTGAACATTATGAACGATAAAAATGCTGATTTTACACAGGGAAGTATATTGAAAAAACTGGTCGCCTTTATGATTCCGGTTCTCGGTGCGCTGATTCTTCAGGCGGCATACGGCGCGGTGGATCTGCTGGTGGTCGGACGCTTCGGCTCCACCTCTGGTCTTTCCGCGGTATCCACGGGAAGCCAGGTATTAAACCTTGTCACCTTTGTTGTGATACAGTTCGCGATGGGTATTACCGTGCTGATTGCACGCTATCTCGGTGAAAAACATCCTGAGAAGATTGGAAAAGTCATCGGCGGCGCGGCAGTCGTGTTCACGCTTATATCAGTCGGACTTTTTATTGTGATGGTCGGCTTCGCCCATCCGATTTCCGTACTTATGCAGGCACCTGAGGAAGCTGTTGAGCTGACGGCAGCCTATGTCCGCATCTGTGGCGGCGGTATCTTTTTTATCGTGGCTTACAACCTGCTGTCGGCAATCTTCCGTGGACTTGGCGACAGCAAATCACCGCTGCTCTTCGTCCTCGTCGCATGTATCATAAATATCATCGGAGACTTGGTGTTGGTTGCCGGGTTCCGCTTGGATGCAACAGGCGCAGCGATTGCGACTGTCTGTGCACAGGCGCTCAGCGTTGTATTTGCCGTGATGTTGATTATAAAGAAAAAGCTGCCGTTCACCATTTCCAAAAAGGATTTCATACTGAACCCTCAGTGCAGAATTTTCTTAAAGATAGGTCTGCCACTGGCACTTCAGGAGTTTTTGACACAGCTCTCTTTCTTAGCGCTCTGCGCATTTGTCAACCGTCTCGGACTTGAAGCGTCCTCAGGCTACGGTGTTGCCTGCAAAATTGTAAATTTTGCCATGCTCGTACCGAGTGCCCTGATGCAGTCGATGGCTGCCTTCGTGTCGCAGAACGTCGGTGCAGGAAAGACAAAGCGTGCGAAGCAGTCCATGTTTACCGGAATCGGAATCGGTCTTGCAGTCGGCTACATCGTGTTCGTGCTTATATGGGTTAAGGGAGATATGCTGTCCGGCTTCTTCTCACCAGATGCAGCAGTCGTGCAGAAAGCTTTTGAATACTTAAAGGGCTTTGCTTTGGAGACAATCGTGACCGCCATACTTTTCAGCATGGTCGGCTATTTCAACGGCAATGACAAAACACTTTGGGTTATGGTGCAGGGACTCATACAGACGCTTCTTGTCCGTCTGCCGTTTGCATACATTATGAGTATCCAGCCGGACGCCAGTCTGACCATTATTGGTCTTGCCGCTCCTGTTTCCACCACGGTCGGAATTGTGTTGAATGTCGGATTTTATCTGTATTTAAACCATAGGGAGCGCTCCTCTTGTCAGACGGATTCCATGGAGTAACATTCAAATCCTTCCAATCAGCACCACAATACCTGCCGTCGCTGCTGCAACAACAAGATAAAGCATTGTGGCAGCGATTCGCTTGGTGAGCACCGTTTTCCATGACTTGACGTATGGAATGCCCTCCATGCCCTTGATACGCCAGATTTTGCTGTGCCCTACCCAAAGTCTGTCAATCACAAGACCGTCGAACCAGTTCATGACTACGAGAAGGAGAGCCGATTGTATGTATGCGGTCTTAAAATCCGTGACGTGATTCCAGAGCGAGATAATGAGAATCAATACGGCAAATATGATGATGCAGAACGGTATCATGAACTGTTTGCCTTTCTTCATCACGGCAGCTTTATCGGCAATTCCGCGCTTTTGAGCCTCGTCGATGTATTCCTTCGGATAGAAATACAGACAATTAAGCCCGTCGTTCTTTACCGCGAGCTTTACAAGTAAAATATACAGCAGACAGTACAGTGCGATTTGTAATAACAGTAACATATAACAGTACCTCATTAAATTATTAATTCTGGTTCTTAGGGATCGCTCTTCTTTCCCACCAGTTATTGAAAGCCTTTTTATCCTCACACATATATGGCGAATGTTCTTTATTGATTATATTATACGATAATAAATATCCTGTATCAGCATCCAGTTCCAACAACATAGCAGGAGTGGTGCCATGATATAATATATACTTTTTGCTTTGTAACATAGAGCCTCCTTCAAAATCAGCTATAGAGTGACTGGTTTTATATTAACATACTTTACCATCCGATACAAATATAATATCCGCTTGTTTATGAGTTTAATTTTTTGTGTAATAGGAACGAAGCTTCCTATTGCACAAAAAACAAGTCCGTGAATATTGTAAATATCCACAGACCTGTCTGAAAGCATATATCGAATTATTTCATACCATGTGCTCAAACAATTTATAACTTCGTCACTACTCCATCCTTAAGCTCATATACATCCCCATACTCAGGAAGAATACGTGTTCCTGCCTTTGCGGTATTGACCTGCTCAGGGCGGAAGCTGTGAAGAGGTATGAGCGTCTTAGGCTCTATCGTGTCGAGCATTGTTCTTAAATAATATGGCTTAGCGTGTCCGCCAAGTCCCTTGAAATCATAAGCTATGCCGCACAC
>CAKRIL010000072.1 GCA_934343915.1 uncultured Lachnospiraceae bacterium
TCTGTTTATCGTACAGCCACAGACGGCATGGATGCCGGCTGAGTTGCAAACAGCCATGGATGGCTGATTTTGCAACGATGGCGGAAACAGAAATACTTTTTTCAGAGCCCTTAGAATAACTTGCTTCGTACAACGGAGTTGATATGTATAAATATAACATGCTATACACTTTTAAAATAAATCAGGATGTTTTGACACCTGAATCCTGATAATACAACAAAAAGTAAGGAGAAATTTAATGAATCCTGCAAAATTATTTCAGTTAAAATCATCATGGGACCGCTTTACGGCGGCTCATCCTAAGTTTCCGCTGTTTCTTCGCGCCGTATCGGGAAACGATGTTATAAAAGAGGGAACAATCATAGAAGTCAACATAACGACAGCCGACGGACGTAACTATTCGACGAATGTGAAGCTCACACCTGAGGATATGCAGCTGTTCGCTGATGTCAAGGAGACGGTAAAATAGCACCGCTCACCATAACAAAAAAGAAGCCTTTGATTCACAAATGATATGTATTCACGATTATTCGGCATATCACATTTATCAAAGACTTCTTTATTTTTTACTTTATAAATATCATCCGGCTCCGGTCATTCATAAACCCGACCAAAAGTCACATGAAACTGACCCATACGCTCATCTCGCCCTCGCCGCGGTTATTCCATGCGTAGTACGGAACATAAATAAGCTCTGCATCCTCATACTCCGGCTTTTTAAGCGTGACATAGAGTGCCGTATCCGAGGCCTTTCTCCTCTTACCCGCAATCCTCAGTGCCACGACATCAGTTCCCGCGATATTAAGCACAAGCTCCTCCGGCTTGGAATCCACACATACGCTGAGAGTATGAAGTCCTGCTCCGTTGTCTGCTTCTTCAAGGCAGTAGATAAAAGGTCCTCTGCGGAGTGCCGTCTTGTTCATATCCTCGCGAACCTCAGTGTTGGCAGCTATGAACTCTGTCTCCATCGAGAGCTCAAGCTTCACACTGTCGCCCTTTTTCCAATCGCGTGTAATATACAGGTATCCGTCCTTAAGCTGTGCCGTGTTCTCATCCAGCTCACCCGTCACGCCGCTTACCTTGAAGCTTCTGCTCCACTCAGGAATGCGGACTGCAAGTGTACCATGCACAGGCTCCTCATTCGTACAGTTGTATACCGTACTTCCCTGCCAAGGCATATCCGTTGTCACATAGAAGCTCATACAGCTGCCACTGTCCGTGCCATCGCTTCCACCAGTATGTCCGATGTACTTGTTCACGCCTCCTCCGACAAAAAGATGCGCAAAAAGCGTGTCGTCATTCTCGGTATATGCATACATGGAAAGTGAGCTCAAAAGTCTCGCGATATTCGGTGGACAGCATGCACAGCCGAACCACTTCTGACGCACGGACTTAACATGGAACTTTCTTGCATCCTCATGGCATGCCTTTGGGTATACCTCAAGAGGATTCACATAGAAAAAGCTCTTTCCGTCGGCAGCCATTCCGGCAAGCACCGTATTGTAAAGTGCTCTCTCCATAACATCCGCAAAGCGGCGGTCTGCCTTGATTTCAAGCATTCTTCTTGCAAAGAATACGAGTCCGATTGCAGCACAGGTCTCAGAGTAAGCCGTGTCGTTCGGCAGGTCGTAGTTAAACGAGAAAGCCTCTCCCAAATGTGTCGCACCTATTCCGCCTGTTACATACATCTTCTTCTGTGTTATGTTGTCCCACAGCTTAAGACACGCCTCATAGAGTGCCTCATCTGCATCCACTCTCGCGACATCCGCCATACCCGAATACAGGTATACCGCACGCACCGCATGTCCCATAGCCTCATCCTGCTCACGAACGGGAAGATGTGCCTGATGATATGAATGGCGCAGCTCATCCTCATGCCCCTTTTTTACAATCTCCGGGTGCTCCCCGTCAAAATAATAAGGTCTTGTTCCTCTCTGATTTATAAAGAACTCCGAGAGCTCTCTGTACTTTTCATCGCCCGTCACATCATACAGACGTATAAGCGCCATCTCGGCAATCTCATGTCCCGGATAGCCCTTCTTCTTTCCGTCCTCTTTTCCGAAGCAGTCATATACATAATCTGCAAAGCGGCGTGCCGCGTTGAGAAGCTTATCCTTGCCTGTCGCCTGATAATAAGCCACCGCTCCCTCGGTCAGGTGTCCGAAGCAGTACAGCTCATGGTTATCACGAAGATTCGTGAACACCTTCGACATGTCATTAATTATATAATATGTATCAAGATATCCGTTGTCCTGCTGTGCCGCACATACAATGTCAATAGCACCGTCGGCAATCCGCTCAAGCTCCTCATCAGGATGCTGGGTAAGTGAGTAGGCAACCGCCTCAATCCACTTGGAAAAATCGCTGTCCTGAAAAAGGAAGCCGTAGAATCTGTCCTCCATATGCTCCATGTCCTGAGGAAGTGTCTCGAAGGTATCAAGCGGCCATATCTTCTCCTGATACTTTTCCCCAAGCTCACGTCTTGCCTTGGTAATCTTTCCCGCAACTTTAAAGTTTCTCATGCAGAAGCTGGGTGCTGCTCCCTCTACGCGGTCATTCAATGCGTCCCACTGATACGGAATAACTTCCTTTCTTACAAGCTCCATCTTCTCCTTCCAGAACTTGTCATTGATTGTAACCTCCCTGAGCGATAATGGTTTTGCGTACTGTCCCATAGTTCCTCCCGATAAAATATACTATTCGCTGCGTTTGCCTTACATCCCGCAGCTTTTTCAATTTTTATATTATCAGCTTACGCTGCAATAGTACATGCAAAAACCACATTAAAAAGGTGAAAAAAGGTTAGATTGCCAATAATTACGGATTACATCTTCCGCATGGCTCATACTCCATATTTATGAGCTCGTCCCTGCTTCCCGTATAATCCACTCTGTTTTCCGCCTTTATCTGCTTAACCGACGAGCAGCCCGGATAATGGAACTTCTTGGTGTTGGTATTGAGCACATACGTCGTCCCCACATCCCGTGTAACCTCCTCGGTCTGCTCCTCAGGGCATTCCTCAGTCACTGCTTCCGCACTCTCCTCCGTAAGAGCGCTCTCCCCTGTGGCATAGTCGATTACAATTCCGTCCTGAACATTGTAGATGAACATGCAGAAGCTTAAGCCATTATCATCCCCCAGCGTCGCCGCCTCCATTAAAACGCCCTTCGCCACAAGATTCTCCCCCTCAAATAGCGGAGTAACCCTGTATATAAGCTGCACCTTCTCATCATACTTAAGCAGGTTATACACCTGATTTTCAAGCTCCAGCATATCGAGATTGAACTGTCTTGTTCCCGTAATCAGATTTCTCTCGTCATCATTTATTCCCGACACAGCGTACATGAGAAGATGACATCTGTTGTACAGATATAAATCCGGGATAACCGACTTGTCATACTTCGCAGTGTGCCACCCCGAAGGCTTGATATGACCTATCTCGCCACGCTCCTCGGTCGGCAGTGTCTCATTGGAAAACACGCCGATGCAGGTTCCGCATCTGCCAAGCCCATCAAGCTCCGACAGATAGGTAAAATTATCACCGTCATAATTCTTAAGTCTGTCCGAAAAAAACGGAACGTTATCATTGACAATATAAAAATCCGTACCACTATAATCCGGTATCGAAAGCGTGCTCACATCCATGAGCAAGTCTTCCTCGGTGAGCTGTTCCTGTTCCGTTATGATTTCAACATGGTTGGGCTCATCCGACGTGCTTTCAGATATCTGCACTTCTGTCGTACTCTGCACCTCTGCCGCACTCTGCACTTCTGTTGTAGCCTGCGCTTCTGTCGTAACCTGCGGTATCAGCGCACCATCAGCCGAGCCAGCAATCTGACTGCCCTGACATCCTGTAAGCGCCACAAGCAAAAGCATAAGCAAAGCTGCTGCTGAATTTCTGAATCTGTTTCTCATATCTTTTTCCCCTGTTTTATCGTTTTAATCATATCTCTGTATCCGATGTGACTACTTTTAATATACACTAATATTTCGTTGCTGACAACCGACTATGCTTCCGATAATTTATTAACAATTTGTCCAATGCAAAACTATTATTGTTAAATTTTTAATTATTATATACAATTATCATACAACTGTGTTATACTTTACTCACTCGCGAAAAATCATAATATTTTAAGACGGGCAATATATTATTAAATACAGAAAGGGGCAATAGAAATGGGATTTTTGACAGGTAAGACAGCCATAATCACAGGCGGAGGAAGAGCCGTCCTTCAGGACGGAAGCTGCGGCTCTATCGGTTACGGAATTGCAACGGCATATGCAAAGGAAGGTGCTAACCTTGTAATTACCGGAAGAAATGTCAAGAAGCTTGAGGAAGCAAAGGCAGAGCTTGAAGAAAAATTCGGCATCAAGGTTCTCCCTGTTCAGGCAGATGTAAATGCCGGAACAGACAATGAAGCAACAGTTGCGAATGTAGTAAAACAGGCAGTCGATACGTTCGGTCGCATCGATGTTCTCATCAATAATGCACAGGCTTCGGCTTCAGGTGTCACACTTGCCGACCACACGACAGAGCAGTTCGACCTTGCCGTATATTCCGGTCTGTATGCCGCCTTTTACTATATGAAGGCATGCTACCCATACCTTAAGGAGACCAAGGGCTCCGTTATCAACTTCGCATCAGGAGCAGGTCTGTTCGGCAACTTCGGTCAGTGTGCTTACGCCGCTGCGAAGGAAGGAATCAGAGGACTCACAAGAGTTGCCGCTACCGAATGGGGTCCGGACGGAATCAATGTCAATATCGTATGTCCTCTTGCATGGACAGCACAGCTTGAGAACTTCGAGAAGGCTTACCCTGAAGCATTCAAGGCTAATGTCAAGATGCCGCCTATGGGACACTACGGCAATGTCGAGACAGAAATAGGCCGCGTCTGCGTACAGCTCGCCTCCCCTGATTTCAAGTTCATGACAGGTGAGACACTCACTCTTGAGGGTGGTCTTGGTCAGCGACCATAGCATATAAGCGCATCCACGCGGAGTATTTTTATGTAATAGGAACGAAGTTTCCTATTACGATTCAGGTGTCAAAACATCCTGATTTATTTTAAAAGTGTATAGCATGTTATATTTATACATATCAGCTCCGTTGTACGAAGCAAGTTATTCTAAGGGCTCTGAAAAAAGTATTTACGCTTCCGCCACCGTTGCAAAATCAGCCCTCCATGGCTGTTTGCAACTCAGCCGGCATCCATGCCGTCTATGGCTGTACGATAAACAGAGCCCTAAGAACAACTAAGCTTCTTCCAAAAGTCGTGATATGCATAAT
>CAKRIL010000073.1 GCA_934343915.1 uncultured Lachnospiraceae bacterium
AATGACAAAATAAATAACCTTCCTGAAGATTTCAAAGGAAAATTTGTTGTTGAAGAGAGTTATTATGAAATTAATGGGAAACGTCATGCATCTCCACATCTTTTCCTTATCACGGAAATAGAACAGGGAATTTTACTTTCATCTTATGAATCAGAAGATGATAAACATAAGCTGGTTATTGATACTTATGCAGCCGGTATTGTGAAGGAAATTTTTCGGTTAAAGCTTCACGGATGGTTACAGAGTTTGGAGTGCCGAGAAAATGTGGCACTCCTTTATTCAGCAGGTATAAGTGTTGCTTTCAATATACAGCGATAGTGGGTATAATGGAAAGTGATATTTGAGGGTACAAAAAAATCAATTTTTTTTGGTCTGGGGTTGACACGAGCAGGAGTGTGCCTGCCTGATGTTTCCATCTATATGGAGCTCTGTGAAATTCTTGGCATAAGCATCAATGAATTTTTTGCGGGGGAGGATATACGCGTTGAAGCTATTGTAAAGCAGTCCGAGGACAACATCATTCAGCTTGAAGGCAGAAATACGATAAAATACAACGAGGAGCAGGGCTTGTTTGCACTCGCCTGTGGCAAAAATGCGCTCCGCTCAGAGGGCATAGAGGAGTTAGAAGCCGGAAATGCAAGGGTGGAGAATGGGTATACTTACTATTTGTCGTTTAAGTTCAGCAGGCAGCATGCTGAATAAATATAGCTTATCAGATAATACTCTTGAACATAAAAAGGGTGCGCCGGAGGGAAAAGTGTGGTATAATACATAATATCTACAACCAATACAATGGTATGTAAATAATCAGTATGAAGAAGGAGAACTCTGAAATGAAAAGAAAATTCGGATACCTGCAGGTAATCCTTATGATTGGCTGCATACCACTGACTGTTGCAATTATGGCAATTACCTTATACTCAGCAGGTAAAATGAAAAATGAGCTGATTGACAGCACATATCTTCGACTGAAGGCCTGCACCACATCTGTTGAGCAGTATTTCACATGGGATATCAGGGAGAATATTCTGGAAAGAGATGAAATAAGCTATCAGTTCATAGATTCACTCAAGGCTGATGATATTGAACAGACGCTGTTCATTGACGATGAAAGATTTATTACATCCATAATTGATGAAAACGGAAAGAGAAATGAAGGAACGAAGGCTGAACCTGAGATATGGGAGCAGGTAAAAGCAGGGAACGATTACAAGGCATCGGGAGTAGAAATACAGGGCGAGAAGTATTATGTGTACTACTCACCTGTATATTCAGACGATGGAGAGATTCTGGGAATGGCATTTTCGGGAGAAAGACAATCCACAGTAGATAATTTGGTGGCGGGTACGCTGATGAACCAGTTCATAATATCAGGTGTACTGCTTGTGTTATTTGTAGGTATTATGATATTTCTTGCATTCAGAATCCGCAGACCGCTTATGATAACATCAGGTTATATTGAGCGTGTGGCTGATGGTGACCTTTCGGGAAGACCTGAATGCAGCTCGGTTATATCAGAGGTTAAGACCCTGATCAATGCCTCTACCTCCTTGGCGGACAAGCTCGGAGGGATTGTTATGGAGGTGGACGAACATGCAGATATTCTTGATAACAGCATGGCTTCATTAAGTGAACTGGCGGAAACGAACAGTACCAGCACGAACCAGATAAGACAGGTGATGGATGACCTGTCATCCACGGCGGTAACGCTTGCTGATAACGTACAGTCTGTTAATGCCAAGGTCATCGAAATGGGTGACAATATGTCTGCAATCAATTCGGAGGCGGTTACCCTTAACGACAATTCGGATAAAATGAATAGGGCGGGTCAGAACGTATCTGAGTCAATGAACCTTGTACTGACAAGCTCGCATACATCATCGGACATTATTGCCCAGCTTATAGAACAGGTAAATGAAACCAATAAGGCAATAGCTTCCATTAATGAAGCGGTTGAACTTATTTCGGATATTACGTCACAGACTAATCTGTTGTCACTTAACGCATCGATTGAAGCAGCTAGGGCAGGACAGGCAGGCAGAGGCTTTGCTGTTGTTGCCTCAGAGATAAAACAGCTCGCAGATCAGAGCAGTCAGGGAGCAGATTCGATTAAGAATATTGCAGACAACATTCTTGAGAAATCCAACCGGTCCGTGATTCTGACAGGCAGAATGAAGGAGCTTGCCGAGAAAGAGCAGACAGATATAGGAAATGCAAAGGAAAGCTTCGATATACTGAACCGTATAATAGAAGAAAATGCTGCTATTGCACAGACGGTTATGGACAAAACAAAGAATCTTGAAGCTCTTAAGCTTGATATTATAAACAGTGTGTCTGAGCTCAGCGCGATAAGCGAAGAAAATGCTGCCAGCAATGAGGAGGTAACTGCAAGAGTTACGGAGATTGCAGAGTCGGTTAACAGAATCTCAGAGGATACCCAGACTGTAAGGAAGGTATCATCTGACATGAAAGAACTGATGGGGTACTTTAAGTAACCGTGTACATATGCCATACCTGGGCTGCCGCCGGACTTCTTCCAAAGGTAGTGATGGGAATAAGCATCAATGAAGCTTTTGCCGGCAAGGATATAGGTGTCGATGAAAAGGTATCAGTCCGTCATGGATTTGATACCTTTTTTGTGTATCAGGATTCAGGTGTCAAAACATCCTGATTTATTATGAAAGTATATAGCATGTCAAAAACATTCGGAATCTGTTGATTTACTAAGCAAACCGCCACTAAAAATGAAAAAAGTCCTTGAAGAGGTGGGATATTTGCCGTATTATGTGTTATAGCAAATGTACCACTAAAATTTGCAAAAGTACACTTTGGAAAAGATAAGGGGGTTATGCATGAAACAACTCGTTATTGTTATTTTTCGACCGATTTATGATACCGGTTTAGCCGGACTGGGCGGTGTGATTGTGTTGAGCCTTATACTGGAGTTTATTAAGCGGTTCATTACTGGTACAATGTTTTTGTTGTCCAGTGTACCGTCGATGCTGATTCCAATCGTGGTATTCATTTTGGCACTGCTGTTTCTTCATTCGTCTAGTGGCTATAAACCTTCGGAGGCAGAGTTGATCGCAGCCAAAAAGCAGGGCATTGTGTGGGGACTTGTGCTGGCTGTGTTTTTCTATGTGTGCAGCAATGCATTCAACAATGTAGCCTGGGACAATTTGGCAAATGCCAGTGCAGAGACAGGCACAATGGTCATGAGGGCTTGGCAGACCGATTTGTTGATTTTGAGCCTGGTAACTTTTATCTTCGGCTATATGCTTGGCAGATTTTCGTATAAGCTGCGCCAGTCCGTACACAATATGAACAACCGCTGAACCTCAAGAAGAACAATACGGTGGAGGAGACGCAACAATCCCAATGCTTTATACACGTTCCAATGTTGGTAAAGTGCAGGATTGTCATGTTGACAAATCGTCGTTGCATGAAAAAAACATAACACAAACTAGACCGCCTACTAAAAATGTAGGCGTTTTTTTTTCTATCCATCCTATGAGCAAGGCAATCGCCTATGAAGATTTCATAACCTCGATATGTATGACACGATATATCGTGTCATACATGTAAGAATTACAAGGTCATGTTTTGGCACCTTAATCTTATATATAATAAACTTGTCATTAAAAACAAAATGTGCTACGATTATGAAAATATCAGTAAATTAAAGTGTAAAAGGAGAATACGCAGATGGCAAATGTTATTACAGACGAAACCATAGAATATGTGGGTATTCTTGCAAAGCTTGAGCTCTCGGACGAGGAGAAGGAAGCTGCAAAGAAGGATATGGGAAATATGTTAAATTATATTGATATGCTCAATGAGCTGGATACGGACGGAGTACAGCCGATGTCGAATGTGTTTCCGGTAAAAAATGTGTTCCGCGAGGATGTCGTGACTAACGGCGATGACAGCGAGAATATGCTTGCCAATGCGCCTGAGGAGAAGGACGGCTTCTATATGGTGCCTAAGACTGTGGAATAAATACAGTTTGATATTTTTAAAGGCTGTTTTTATGAAGCTGATGGATATAATATTGATTCTAAGTATTTATGGATTGGAGATAGATTATGGATATTGCAAAGATGACGGCTGTGGAGCTTGGCAGAAAAATCAAGGCTAAAGAAATTTCTGTCCGCGAGGCTGTGGAGGCTGTGTT
>CAKRIL010000074.1 GCA_934343915.1 uncultured Lachnospiraceae bacterium
GTTCTGCTCATACTTATTCAGAATCGACTTGATACGAACAATTGTATAGAGAACATAAGGACCTGTATCTCCCTCAAACGAAGTAAATCTGTCGATATCGAATATATAATCCTTGGATGCCTGATTCGAGAGGTCACCGTACTTGATTGCGGCAAGTCCTACCACCTTTGCTGTCGCACGCGCCTCAGCATCATTGACATCACGGTTTTCCTTAATCTTATTGTAAACCGCATCCTCAACATCCTTTATGAGATACTCAAGTCTCAACAAATCACCGTTTCTCGTCTTGAAAGGCTTGCCATCCTTGCCGTTCATCGTACCGAAGCCTAAGAAATCCATCTCAGTGTCCTCAGGCACAATACCTGTCTTCTTGGCAGCTCTGAATATCTGTGTAAAATGCATCTCCTGACGCTTATCTGTCGTATAAATATACTTGAACGGATGATAAAGCTTCTCTCGCTCTATCATTGTCGCAAGGTCAGTTGTTGCATAGAGTGCCGCACCATCTGACTTTCTTACGATACATGGAGGAATCTCCTTCTTATCGCTGTCAAGCGCCACGTCAATTACAAGTGCCCCCTGACTCTCATGCGCATAGCCCTTATCCACAAAATTCTTTAACATATCCTCAATATACGGCTTCGCATCGGACTCACCCTTCCATACATCGAAGCTTACATTGAGATTGTCATAGTTTCTCTTAAGGTCAGCAATGGAAATATTCATAATATGCTTCCATATCGCTGTATATCCTCTGTGTCCTCTCTGAAGCATAACCGTAGCCTGATGTGCTGCCTCGGCGAACTCTGCATCCTCCTTGGACTTTCTGCTTGCACATGGGTATATATCCTCAAGCTCTGCAAGTGTGAACGGGGGCTCTGACGGATATTCTCCCGTATAGCTCTCATCAAAGTAAGGAAGCTCAGGCTTCCTGTTCTTAAGCTCCATTATGATAAGTCCCATCTGAAGTCCCCAGTCTCCAAGGTGTACATCACCAACGGTGTTATAGCCGTTATATGCACAGATTCTCTTAAGGCTCTCACCTATTATTGCCGGACGAAGGTGTCCGACATGAAGAGGCTTCGCAACATTGGCTCCGCCGTAATCGAGCATGATTGTCTTGTTCTTCTTCGTCTCATCACAGCCGAACTTCTCGTGGCTTCCCATCTCTTTAATGTATTCTGCAATAAATTCACCCGAAAGATTCATATTGATGAATCCCGGATTAACTGCTTCTGCCTTAGAAAAAGCCTTGCTGTCTGCAAGCTTCTCCACAACCTCTCCCGCTATAACTGCGGGTGCCTTCTTATATTCCTTTGCTGCCGCCATACATCCGTTGCACTGATACTGGCACAAATCAGGTCGATTCGACACAACAACCTTTGCGTACTTCTCGTCATAGCCGCATGCCGAAAATGCAGCCTTAAGCTCATCATTTAAAAGCTCTATTATCTTCTTCATGGTATTCCTTCCTTATATGATGCATGTTAATGGTCAATTATTCATAATTTTAATACGAAAGCCGCCCTGTGTCAATGGGGGGGTTGTTTTTAACTTCATATGTATTCCACACAAACTATGCCAGTTTTTTATTTTTCCATTTTCCCGAATAGTATCTTATAACCGGAATTATGCATCCGCAGCTCCATGAGAGCGGCGTCGCAATCCATATTCCGGTGACGCCAAGTATCCCTGACAAAAGATATGCGAACACGATTCTCCCGGACAGCTCGGTGAGTCCTGCCACCATACAGGTGTTGACATCTCCGGCACCTCTTATCACATTCTGATAGCTCTGCATAATTCCGGCTATCACATAAGCCACGCCGATGATTGTCAGGTATGTACAGCCAATCTCGATAGCCTTGCCCGACTCATTTGCATCGAGGAAGAGCTTCATAAGCTGTACCCTGAATATGAGAACCATAGCTGCGATAAAAGCACTTGCCGCAACCATGACCGCAAGCGTCTTATACAATGCCTCCTTAATTCTGTCGTACCTGTTCTGTCCTATATTCTGCCCTGTAAATACTGAAAGCGCATTTCCGATGGACACGATGACCTGAATGGCTACACTGTCCACACGGTTGGCTGCGACATAAGCCGCCATGACAGACGAGCCGAAGGAGTTGATAAGCCTCTGCACACTCATGCCTCCGAGCGATATCATGCACGACTGAAATGCCGCAGGAAATCCCGTCCTGACTATGAGATTAATGTACTCCTTCTCAGGCTTTCTTTTCATATTCACAAGACCGATTTCAGCCCTTACTTTAATTATTTTTGCAAAACATATTGCCGCCGATACGCACTGTGCAGCAATCGTCGCGTATGCCGCACCCGCCACGCCAAGGTTACATTTTACGATAAAAAATATATCGAGTGCTATATTGACAAACGACGAAGCTATAACCGCGCGGAGCGGTGTCTTAGAGTCACCTACACTGTTTAATATCGCACCGCAGCCGTTATATATGACGCTTCCGAAAACAAAGGTATATATTATATGAAGATACTCGACCGAATACCCAATCACATCGTCCGGCACATTGAGAAGGCGCAGGAAGAATTCAGAGAAAAACATTCCTATCACTGCCACAACGCAGGTCAGTGCGCCCGCAACCCATATGAGCGCCGTCACAACCCTCGACAATCTCTCCTTGTTGCCGCTGCCAAAACACTGAGCTATGACAAGCCCGGCTCCGTTGCACATTCCGCTGACAAGTGCGAGCAGAAAATAGGTCAGCGTTCCCGTGCTTCCGACTCCGGCGAGCGCATTTTCTCCGAGATAACGTCCTACAATCATCGTGTCAGCGACATTGTATACCTGCTGAAATATATTTCCGATAAGCATCGGTATCGCAAAACCTATTATAAGCTTAAGCGGCTTTCCCTGTGTCATATCCTTCATGTCATATTCCTCGCTCTCTGATGTATTTATCTTCAGACCTCGATTATAATACATCCGGCAGCATCAAAATAAAATATATAATAATGACTTATTTTTGTACTTTAGCGACTTTTTATTGCATTTAAATCTATGATATTGTACTATTGTATTGTAATTTAACGCTTTTATCTGAATAAAATTCCGGATGATGCCGTATATGCGCGGTATTGCACTTTGAGGAAATCATATATGAATAACAATATTTTTTATAAAATCACAGCCTGCTCACTTCCACAGATATCCCTCTGTGATACTGCCAATATAAAGCCTCCGTACATTCATTTTAAGAGGCAGGCACAGGAATATATTTTCTACTACATTCATTCGGGAGAACTGCACATCCGCGAGGACAGGCGCGAGTATCTTCTGACCGAGGGTGACTACATTCTGCTTGACCCTGAATTTGAGCATGAGGGACTTAGTGCGACCAGATGCAGCTTTACATATATTCATTTTACACTTGACGGAGTTGATATGCTTCCGGACCGGAATATCAAAAGCGCCCTGACTGCCAATATGGCAAATACCCCCAAAAACCATGACATCCAAAACAGCCCTGAAAAAAATAATAACAATATGACTCCATTTATGCTCCCGCTTTTCCCGAAAACCGGGCATATTGACGTCAACAGACTCGCCGCCGAATTTAACCTCACGCTGTCAAAGCTCCTTGAATGTATCCACGACATGACGCTCAACTCATACCTTATGAGCAGCCTGCTGGGTGAGCTCTTTGCCATGCTCTCACTCAATTACCGTCGCAGCCTCGCCCACTCCATCGCCGCCGACTCCCGTGCGGGCGGATATGTCATAACCCTCCGTCACTATCTCTCTGCCAACTATAACGAGGACATTGACAGCGCAAAGCTTGAGGAGATGTTTCACTGTAATTTCGACTACCTCAACCGCGTATTTAAAAAGGAAACGGGTGACACCATCTTCTCGACCCTCAGCCACATACGCATCCGCAACGCAAAAAAATACCTCGCCACAGGTCTGTATACCTGCAACGAGGTTGCCACGAAGTGCGGCTTTCACGATGCCTACTATTTTTCAAAGGTATTCAAAAAGCT
>CAKRIL010000075.1 GCA_934343915.1 uncultured Lachnospiraceae bacterium
TTGCCATAGTCGGACTCCCCTTTCAGTAGAGAGACAACCGCATAGCCATACTCATAGTCTGGATAATGGTTGCTGTCCACCGCGGATTCACAGTAAGGTTCTGTCTCCTTTCCACGCTTAATTGACCACAAGTTCGGCTTGTCAAGGCACGTAGCGATTGCCTGCTGGACGATGCTGCGATACAGGGTTTTCTGGTCCTCCAAATCCGTGGGATACAGACGGGATTGCAACAGCACATTGTCCTTATAGCAGAAAATTTCTCGCGTAATGCGCGGGGCTGTATGGAAGTCCTGCGTGTACTCGTCACTGACCGTGAAGAAAATCATGCTGACAGCATCACCCATATAGGACTGGCAGCCGCCGCGGTAACCGCCGCCTTCTAAGCAATGGCAGGAACTCCAAGTGTTGTCGCGGTTAGACATTTCAAGAAAATCGCAGGGGTGGATAGACAGCACTGCGGTTTTTTCGATATGCGCCGGGTTCAGGGCATCGGCCAGCCGCGCAAACAGTGCGTTGTAAGGTTTGACCGTGCGCATATAGCGGTTGTCCGGCTCACCTGCTTCTGCTTCTTCCTCGATTTGGTCAAGATGGAATTTCAGGCAAAGTCGATTGATGATACGGCTCGCCTTTTGCCCTGGTGCGCACTTGATGCCGCCGTACTGCCTGATTGTGTCCAAGCGGTACTCGTTCGGTATCCGGGCATAGTCCGCGGTTGCCGCACGCAGGGCTGTTTCAAAGTTTTCGTACACAGTATCATCGGCGCAGGCCCTGCGGCCCAGTTCCAGTATAGCGGCGCGCGTTTCGTCCACTGTGATACGGTCGATTTCTCGGCGTTCCTCCACGCGGAACACGATTGCCAGTTCTTTCTCATTCCATAGCGGATGCCTGCGCAGAAGCTGCAAAAGTCCCTGTTTCTGTTCATTCCATTGTGTAAGGTTTGCTGTGACACCTTCCTCCGAAAACGGCTTCTGATACTTGTGCATAACCTCATAAAATTGCTGTTTGAGTTCGTCCATCATTGTGATCTCGCCTTTCTTGCATTTTTATTTTTAACGCCGGGCGGCGCCAAACCAAAATAAAAAGCGAGAACAACTTTTCTTCGCTGCCAATAGCAGCATAAAAGTCATTCTCGCTTTATGCGGGGTGTCCCCCAGCGGATAAAAAATGCCCGCAATGCACAGACCAGACGGTCAGCGGCATTGCAGGCACAAAGTACAAAAATAACAACGTGTGTCAGTGCAAATTGCTTTGCAGGACACATAAATCACTTATATTAGTATGATACCATAATTTGCGGAAAACGTCAATTTGCTGCCGAGGATATTTTGGGGCACATTCCAAATTTAATAGTCCACTATTGCCTTTCCCCGAGGGCAACTTTTGTCGCTCATTCTGCAAGTAGAATAATCCACGCAAATTATGGCAGCACTATTTTTATCACATAAAATAATCTCATCACTGGCGGCCTTGTTTCGGGCAATCCGAGCTTCAACAATGTGTCAGTGTATCTTCCACCAAACATTCCAAAGGTTTCGTTACAATGCACTTTTCCGTTTCCAGCATGCGTCAATGACCGATGAACTCAGAAAATTTTAATTTTTGAATACTGACTTCTTTTAACCTTTACAAATCAAAGAAGGTCATTTGATATTCCTTACACGATTTCACTTTTCGTTCTTTTATAACATCACCGGGTTCGACTTCACCATAAAGTAAAGGTGATGCTGGATTGTGTGTTTGCGTATTGCGTATTACTGTATTATGACTATAATTTGCGTAGCAGTATAAGCAACCGTTTCTGCATGTATTGTAACTTCCTATATCTATACTTGTGATACAGCCACATTCAGGACGTTGATTTGGATCCTTTTCAGCGGATAATCTATATTTTCCTAATCGTTCAAATCTTTCTTTGTCTATGCAATGAGCATGTGCAACGTCAATTTTTTCAAGATCAATTGTCTCAGCACAGGTATCAATATAGAAGCCATACTCTTTTGCAATTTCCGAAAATCTTTGCATAATTTCAAACTGTTGTTCTTTTGTTTCTTGCCAGATTTTCAAAGGTTGCGTATTGCGAGCAGTGTTCCTATATAAATCAAGGAAGCTCACCGTACATTTTTCCGTGTATTCACCAAGTTTTGATGCCAAAATGCGAAAATATTTACAGTGATATTCCATTGTATAACGCTCATTAAAGAAAATCGGATCATATCTCCATATTACCCGATCCTTTCCAATAGCTTTTGATAATTGTTGAAACGCTGGAACAACCACATTATTTTTTGATGGAATATTGGGTTCAACATCTCTATCGTATGCATTCAATGTAAATTGAAAGTAGTAATTATATTTGTCAAGTTCTGAAAGACGATGCAGCATCGGTACGGGATTTTTTGTCCAAAAAACAATTCCATCAACAACATCAGGTGAAAGACTAATCTTCCCAATTTGGTGAATGTTCATGGGATTTCTTACCAAAACATATTCTTCCTTGAGCCGATTGAATAACCATTCAGAGTAATATGTTGGAATGTCTGTCCTTCGGCTGGCGCTTATTATCATTCTCTCACCACCTTTTTTATAATCATCTGCGCACTTGCGCAAGTATTGAATGGAGAATATTTTTCCCATTGAGACCAATCGAAACGGTTCTCATTTTTAGGGAATTCTCCCTCGGAATCTTCGCCGTATGAATATCCTCTTGGGTAATAAGGGCTTCTTGAGTTATCGTTACGGAAGCGTCCCTTTCTACAGATGGAATTATCGAGTTTATTGTACAATACGTCAAAATACTCTCGACCACCGCCATAATCCCTTCCAAGATTTATGTCATTAAGAATAATGTATGTGTTTGGGGCAACTTTTTGGTTATAGTACCGTGCAAAAGTTTCAATAAAATCATCTATGTTTTCAGCATCTGAGTGCTTTGCCATATCCGAAAAAACATACTGGAAAACAATAAGGTTTGGTATCCAACTTTTCTGGGCTATTGTATGAATAAGCTCGCAAGCATCTTGATAGTAAAACCTGATTTTTAAATTCTCATTCTCGAATGTTTTAATATCCCTATGTATGTATTTCCAAACATTCTCACAATAATCTACGCCACGATATTCAAGTTTCTGATATGATAAAACTCCTGAAGCGCGAAGATAGTCAATAGCAAATAAATCTGTACATGGGCCACATCCGAATGACAGCACTTTCAAATCTGCTAAATTGAATAAGGCCTTGAGTCGCTCAACAGCATAGACGATTTCAGATGTATATCGACAAGAGTATTTGCATGTATAAACATTTGCCATGTGTGTACAATCATATTTTCTTTCAGGTGCTCCATCAGGGGCATGAGATGGGTTGTGAATATAATCCAAACACTTCTCACAATCATGTGGGCAGTAAGTGTCATAGGAACAATCCGCACACTGCTCACATCCGTGTTGACTGTTGCGTTTGTCACATTTGGAGAGAATAGTTTCAAGCATCAAAATAGATATCCTCCTTTTATCGTTTATTATAAGCTTCTGCCATAATATTTCGGATGATTTGCAATACATTTCTATATTATATTATATTAGTATAACAAATATCGAGGCAAAAAGCTACTGTAATGGCACTGGATGAAACTCACCTACCAAAATAAAAAGTCATATTCTTCCTTCCAAACAAAAGCCTCCAATCTACGCGCATAGATTGGAGACTTTCTCATATCAAATGGTTGCCTTTCTTGGTGGGTGAGTTTTTCATTCTCAACCCCAGCCAACTTTCCAGCGTCTGCAAATCGCTGAACAGAATGTCGTAGACTTCATCACTTACCAG
>CAKRIL010000076.1 GCA_934343915.1 uncultured Lachnospiraceae bacterium
TCTTAATGGAAGTTGTTTTCTTTTGTCCTTTTTGTTTCATTGCCTTCTCCCTTTCTCTCATGTTTTGTATAGTTTAAATTATAAGCCCTTTGTCTATTTTTCACAAGCATTCATGATAAAAATTTCTTTTAGCAGTTTGATATACATATGTATTACTATGGCAATACTCCTGTATATACAAATCATTTCTTCATTATGCTACAATAGATGGGCATATCACTAAAATTCCAGTTACCCCTAACTTGATAAAGTGAAAATCTCTCAGTGCAAGAAAAATTAATTTTACTCTTTACTTTTCAAATTTTTGGACTATAATAAGCCTTAGTAGATGCGACGGAGCATACAGATACCTGTATGTTCCGTCTTTTTTTATCCATATGCATATTGGCTTTTCTATATCTAAATTTAAACAGCTTTACAAGGAGTAAAATATCATGAAAGATATTATTACAGTATCAGTAGTAACTTTTCACCCGGTATGGGGAGATAAAGAGGCTAACTTAAAGCGCATTAAAGAATATACTGAATGCGCAGCAAAGAAGGGAACTGACCTTGTGATTTTTCCAGAAATGTGTCTTACCGGCTATGACGATGAAGCTGATAAACCTTTAAAAGAAAAAATGCAGTATAAACTTGCCGAAACAATTCCAGGCCCAAGTAGCGAGAGCGTTGCTGAAATTGCCAAGAAATTTCATATTAATGTTGTGTTCGGAATGCCTGCCCGTGATGACAAAGACCCTGATACAATCTACAATGCACTGTCAATCATTTCATCTGATGGCACTATAAACAGCTACCATAAGCTCCATCTTCCGGCACCGGAACCAAATTGGGCTACACGTGGCGACAAACCATTCATCTTTGAAACCGAATGGGGTCCTATCGGATGTGCTATATGCTATGACAACTATGCATTTCCGGAGCTTACACGTTACTATGCTTCAAAAGGCTGTAGGCTGCTTATTAACAGTACTGCCCTTGCAAAATGTCACGGTGAATTCTTCGGTTCTCCGACACTTGAGGCATCTGTAATTCAAAACGGCATATACATTGCATCTGCCAACCTTGGCGGACTTGACGTTGAAAACTATTTCTGGGGTGGCAGCTCTATAATCGGTCCTGGCCAGAAACATACATGGTCTTACTATTACTATGCCGGAAGACGTTTCACCGACAAAGACGCACCTGAAATTGAAATGTTCACTGCCACAATAGATCTTTCTCTCGCTTCAAGATTTGCTTTCAAATACAATCCTGATGTTGATGGAACTGACTGGAGACCAGACAAGTATATTTCATTCTATAAAGACAGCTTATCTAATCCGGATTACGGCAAATAAATTTATCTGAATAACATTATTCAAAATAAGGTTATTATTACTAAAGCGTACAAAGAGGTGCTACTTGTTTATGCAGTACCTCTTTTTTTATTAATCATATTTAAACCACAAACATAGCTTGTGAAAATTAAGGAGGATATTCTTTATGACACCAATGAACAATGCAGATTATTTAATCAGATTACAGCACGCAGATGAGCTTGATGCTCTCAAGGCTGCAAAAAAAGCCGCCTGTCTCACTTATGAAACACTTGCAGAAAAAGTAGGCGTAAACAAAGTATGGCTTGCTTCTGCTTTTGAAGGCCAGCAGTACGTTCCTGAAGAATATTGTGATAAACTGGCTGATGCACTTGGAATAGACAAATCAAAAACCGCATTCCTTGCAGAACATCCGTACAAAGGAAACACTGACCCTATTCTTTACAGACTTCATGAAGTTATTGATACTTATGGCCCTGCAATCAAGGATATTATTCACGAACAGGGCGGCAATGCCATCATGAGTGCAATCGACTTTGGTCTTGATGTTGATGTAACAGAAGATGCTGATGGTAATCACAGAGTCATCATCAAATTTGACGGAAAACTCCTTCCTTATGCAAAAAAAGGACAGTATCCTTGGTAAATTGTCTTTTTTACAAGAAATGAAAAACCAGCCGGGTTATAACCAGCTGGTTTTCTTATTTTATAACAGCTCTTTACAACTTTTATCATTTATTCCCCATCCTATGGTCTCCATATCTAAAAACCTGTCATCATTCAGCTTTGCAGCCAGATCCTTAATATCAATTTCGAACGCTTTAAGTTTTTCATTCCTGTATTTCAGTTTAACATTTACCTGCTTATTATCACATGATTTTATTTCTTCAAGCATTTTATAATACGTTTCATCATCGCACAGGTCATGATTGGCTATCCCAAAAGTATTGTACAGATACTTCTTTTCTCCGTCTATAATACCATATCGCGCATACAGAGGAAAAATATCTTAAAAGACTCTTCGGAATTGATTCCGGTATTCTCATTGACCATGCATGGGGACGCGAGCCGACAACCATAGCCGACATAAAGAAATACAAAAGCCGCACACACTCTGTGTCAAGCGGTCAGGTGCTCCTGCGCGATTATTCATTTGACGAGGCTCTGCTTATTGTAAAGGAAATGACTGACCTGCTGTGCCTTGAATTATTTGACAAACAGCTTATTACGGAAGTATTTCCCTTCTCATCTGTTCCGCCGTATATGATGATGGAAAAAACCTATAAAGCTGTTCATTCTTGAATACAACCCTGTCCATTTCCTTCTGTTTCACCTCACCAAGTATTGCTTCCGTTTCCATAAATGTGAGTTTTCCCTCCTCACTCATTTTCTTCATTCTCATTGCCTGTGAAAGTGAAGGACTGCATCCTGCAGAAGTCATTGCCTCGACCAGGTCCTGCTGTTCATTCTTTTTTAGATATGAAAGCTGAACTGCCGGTGTTAATCCAACCATTCCGTCATCCACCTTATCCATAAGGTCCGGTATCAGGTCAGTTATTTTTATGTATCTCTGCACCTGCTTTGCACTGTCACCACACAACTCACCAATCACGTCTATGGTTCTTTTTCCTTTATCGTGGTCAACCTGACCACAGCGACGCCTTCCCCTCTTTTTTTTGATTGCATCATATTTCATCTTATAGGCAAATGCTTTTTCACTCGGAGAAATTCTCTCCCTCTGCAGATTAGAATCTACCATGGTAATAATAGCTTCCTTGTCTTCCATCATCCTTATTATTACTGGCACCTTTTTATATCCGAGTCTTTCTGCTGCACACTTTCTTCTGTGTCCGAATATTATTTCATAAACACCTTCCGGTCTCGGCCTGACAATAATCGGATTCAATATTCCATACTTCTTAATACTGTCCTGAAGCTCCTGCATCTGGTTGTCGAGTATTACCTTAAACGGATGATTGTTGAATGGCACTAATCTCTCCATTTCAATTTCAACAACCTTTTCATTCTGTTCTCTAAGATCTGTTTTCTCTGTCAATTACATTTCCTCCTTTTCCCTGAACGCAAAAAATCGCCCAGACTAGATTCTTAATCTAATCTGAGCGACTCATCGTCAGGCCTTTTTATTCGGCAAGAATACCATATTTACATTCATTGACAACCTTAATTCATGCTACATCATGGTTAGTTCCTCACGTTGCCCAAACCAATTTTTCCTTTCGGTGCCCATTTGCCTTTTTCGGTGCC
>CAKRIL010000077.1 GCA_934343915.1 uncultured Lachnospiraceae bacterium
TTACGAAAATAAAGTTCCGCAAATTTTGCAAGTACAGCCTGCCCAATACATACAATCAGCCATGCCACCAGCGTTGCACTGATACTTTTCACATTATAAGCATCAAAATCTGCCAGCAAACCGTAAATTGTAACGCCTCCGATTTTAAAAACCTTACCACTTCCCAATACATTACTAAGCAGTCCCACAAAACACCCGCAAATACCTATGATTGAAAACACAAAAGCCACCTTGCTCAGTATTTTCCCCATCTTTGCAATCGTCTGTAATACCTTATAATTCTTCGACTTATTTTCCATCTTCTTCTCCTTTTATAATGTATCATTGAACTATTTGTCTCTGATTTCTTATCTTTTTTATACATATTTTTTTACTCTCTGTCTACCTTCCTGCAATCAAGGTGCAAAAATCATACGGTAAGTTGTAAAATTTCACCGAACAATATTTTTTCACATTGAAAAAAGCATGCATGTCCAAAAACTTCTGTATACTTGAAATACACTTGCAGCGTACCTGCAAAGCTTGGAATTAAACCGACTGCACTTTCCACTGTGACCGGGCATACAATGCGGAATGCAGCTATACTCCAAATGAACACTGTAATCCACCTCGGTGCCTTTTTTAACTGAAGCCTTAAAAGCAGTACCGCCAATACGATAACTCCTGCCCCATCTGTCTAGACATAAATCGGCAAATACACCAGGAATGTTCTTATCGTCATTTATAAATTGAACGCGTGAAGCACAGCCGCATAGCATCCGATAGCCACCGATGGTGCTCCCTTCTCAATGGAAACCAAGGCTGCTTTGCTTATCCCCGCCCTTTCGACAACCAATTCCGCCGTCAGTTTCCTTCTCAATCTTGCATATTTTATTTGTAACCCCATTTGTTCAAGTATTTCTTCTGGGTATTTTCCACATACAAACAAGTACCGACTACAAAAAGACTATCTTTTTAAAGTCGGTACTTGTTCCCAGCACGCAGGGATTTTTCTTCTTATATTGTTAAAACATTCATTTAACATGGCAAAATCGACTTGTCCTTCCCTATCAACCGCAGTTGCCTCGACCGTGCAGTCCACGGAATACCTGTATTCCGCAAGTCTGCCAAGAAACAAATCAAAGTCGACATGTCCATATCCGACAGGAAGAACCTTCATATTCCCCCAGTCCATATATCCACCATCATAATCGTTAAGATGCAGATGCTTTATCCTGCCATCACGCGCAATCCACTCATACTTTGGTTCAAACAGCTTCATTGTCTCCCCGTGAAACTCTGCCATCTTCGTGTCGTACACAAATCCCGCATCCTCATATACCTCGGCAACAAGCTTCATATTATAGAGTGGACTGTTATTATTGCAAATAACATTTTCAACAAGGAGGCTTATCCCCGCCCTGTCTGCCATATCCTTCCATACTCCGAATCTCTCTATGTTCTTCTGTATATTTTTATCTGAAACCAGCCCGTTCCACAGATGCAGCACCATCTTCTCTGCTCCAACCTGTTCCGCCAGCCTAAGGTTCTGAATGAATCTTTCCGTCCCCTCACGAAACGTTGCCTCATCCTCTTCCGCTGTCATAATGTATTCATTGTATTTTCCCCCTGAAAAATCCACCTTCATTCCGCTCATCGACTCACCAAGTGACTTCTGACTGTGAACCACGGGTATTGTAAGACCGTAGGACTTAATCTCGTTAGCAATATGTTCAAGTTCCGAATACCATGCACTACTCATCATGAGCTCAAAACCGTCACATTCAAGTCTTAGCGCGTATTCCTTTAACAGTCTGTAATCATTGTTATTCGTTTTCCCTAAAAAGGCTCCAGTGGAGCATAAGATTCGTGGCATAATTTTCTCCTGATTCTGCTGAGTGTGTCGCTTAATAACACTTCATTTGCACATATTCATCCTGCATATCTTCAAACCCTAAATGTTTATAAATGTTATACGCGGGCATGTTTCTTTTTGTCATCAATCTGATAACATCCATGTTTTAGTATTATTATAAACGAGTATCTTTGCATAATCAACTTAGTTTTCTCCACCCCAGCCTGCCCTCAACATAAATCGTCCTTCCCCGCAAGCCTTTTTACAACCATCTTCACACCATGTATATTCACCGGACAATCCGCAGTCTCATAAGTAACAATCACATCCTCTCCTTGAAACAGTCCGTTTTTCATATAGATATTCATTTTCTGAACAAAGCTGTTGGCATATTGTACATCGTCCATGCGTCCTGCGTGCTCCCAATATGTTATTTTCCCGGTATGAACATTTATAATTGTAAAATCAGGATGAAAAATCTGCTTATGTCCATCTATTATCACCTCTAAAGGTCTTTCATACTTATATAGCAGGTGGTCACTATATTTAGCCAGTGTATTGGCTATGATTACTTCTGACTTTGAACGCACTAATTCTCCGTTATCTGTCTCATACTTCAAGTTTTCCTGATATTTCTGATATGGCTCATAGCTTTCAGCTTTCCATATTCTGAGTTTTTCTTTAACCGTTACTCTGATTGGATCCACAAGCTTTTTCCTGTCGTCAGTTAATGTATCATAAACTTCGTCAACTTCTTTATCATTATCGGTCTTGTCAAATGCCTCTAACGTATGCAATTTTTTCTCAATTAAAGGCTTCACTTTCGCATAATACCCTTTTTGAGCCAGTTGTCTTGCTAATTTTTCATTTTTCCTGTCTATATATGCTTTGACAAATAATCCTGTAGTTTTATTTTTATATTGATGATAATAATATGTTTTTCCACCGCGGTTTTGAATTTTTAGCCCACCCTCCGGAGCCTGTTCCAAATATCTTTCTATTTTTTCTAAGGTATGCTTTAACTCTGATATTCTTTTCTTAATGTCTATAACCTTTTCCTCCTATTTTCTGCCCATGACATATTACTCTGTTGCTATTGGACTGTTATTTTGACTGATAAACTTTGGTTTCTTCATATTTCTCTGCCCATATTTACTCCTTGTGCAGTTCTTGGACTGATATTTAATTGATTTTGGGGAATTTTCTTGATTTTTTTCTGCCCATATCCAAGTAAAAGACAACCCATAGGCAGAAATTTTGACATGAATGTTAAATTTAAACGATTTTTATCTGCCCAAACCACAGTGCCACTACATCATGGGCAGAAAACTCTAAAATTCGATAAGAAAATTTGATAACAGCAGAATATATTATCAGCCCCACATTCCTGTGGGGCTGATAAAAGAACTATATTGAATTACAATTACTTTCCGGCATTCTCTGCAATAGCAGCCTGTGCAGCAGCAAGTCTTGCTACAGGTACACGGAATGGTGAACATGATACATAATCAAGACCAAT
>CAKRIL010000078.1 GCA_934343915.1 uncultured Lachnospiraceae bacterium
GGTATGCTGACTGAATATAGTACTTTTTAGAACCTTTATTACATATAAAATCTACTTCTAACTGCTTCTTTACAGCCTTGCCGTCTTTTCCCTTCTCCACTATGGTAAGATTTCCTACATCAACGCTGAATCCTCTCATTCTAAGCTCATTATAAATGACATTCTCCATAGAGTGAGTTATCTCTATTTGTCTATAGTTGATACGCGCATTTCTAAGTCCCATGTCCATAAAGTAATATTTCAAAGGCGTACCAATATAAGACTTCCCTTTTATGTCATACCTAACGGCTTCCTCAATTAAAAATGCATCCTCTAAATATTCAATGTATTTCGTGATGGTAGTAGCCGTAATCTTTGAACGATTCACACTCTTAAAAGTCTTTTGAAGCTTATTAGGATTTGTCAATGCACCAATTGCAGACGAAAGAATATCCAATAGTGCTTCCATCTCTCCTACGTTTCTGATTTTATTTCTCTTTACTATATCACTGATATAAGTTTCCTTAAACAGATTGTCCAGGATAGCCATTTTCTGTTCTTCCGTCTCAGCTAAAACAACAAGAGGAATGCCACCATAGGTAATGTATTCATTCCATCCATCATATCGGTTTCCATCATACACAGACATAAATTCAGAAAAGCTTAAGGGATACTGTTATGAGCATTTTTTCTGTCATATTATAGTTATCAGGATATTTCATATGGCGGAGTTTCCGCGTTCATTCCTATTACAGCCTCTTAAAATATCCCACCGGCACTTCCTTTGTCAGCCACACACCATTAGCTGAGATAAAAAACTTATATCCATCATCATACATCCGCTTTGCCATAACATGATACAGAACCGGCTTCCCATGCCGCATTCCAACCTTTATAGCAGTTTCCTCATCCTTTGAAAGATGTACATATAATCTGCTTTTGGAAATAAGTCCTTTCGCATCAATAGACTCAACATACTTTTCTCCTGTCCCATGCCAAAGAATCTCAGGCGGTTCTTTTTCTTCCGGTTCAACATCTACCGATACAGAATGACCCTGATTTGCTCTAATTAATGTCCTGTCCTCATTAAATGAATACCTTTGCTTTTCATCTGTCCTTACAATTTCTTCCAAGATGTCCATATTAAATTCATTATCTTTCGCAATACCTGCAATCAGTTCGTCAACCTTTGCCCATCCATGCTCATCAAGACTAATACCAATTGCTTCAGGCTTATGCCTTAATATGAGACTCATATATTTACTAATATTTCTTAAGCTCAATAAATCACCCTTTTCCACTTATATACTTAACTCTGATAAATCCAGTGCTCTATAATATATAATACCACATGACATAAAGAAAATTAACAATTATTCTAAAAATAAAAAAGCGCTGTAACCCAAACGTTACAGCACTTTCTTCGAGTGGAAGTTTTGAGGCAGAAAACGAACGGTTTACCCAAAAAAATGTTGTCCATCCTCAATAACCGCTTCTGTGTTACTTTCATCTGCCTTAATGTTACCTATTAGCTTTTCAAGGCTCTTAGGCATAGCATAAGAATTTGTGTCACTATTGTCAAGCATATTATTGATTTTCTCAAGATTAGCAATATGCTCATCAAATTCATCAAATCGAATTTCCCTTGCATCCTCACTAAAGAAGCAATTTACAACCACTTTATCATCATATAAATAAATCTTATCTACAAGCAGATTCAATACCTGATTTCTAACTGCCTGTTCATCCATGGTTCCCATATAGCTATTCAAGTACTTCACTACATGCTCAGGCTTTAACGCATACTTCTGACGATTCATCTCAACTGCAAGCTCATCCTCAAGCAATGATTTCTGCTCTTGCAATTCACTCATTCTAGCCTGTGTGGTCTCATTGAAAATTCCAGCCTCAATGGCTTTCATAATGTTTTTAAGCTTTTCATCAATGTCCTTAATGTTATTCTCAATGGATTTTGCATAGCAATCATCACCTGCATGTTCCCTTTGATAATATTCATATACTGCCTCCGCAACCATCACCTTTAGAGACATATCATTCAAAAAATCGTTAAAAACATTCGTGATTATTGATTCAAGCCTTTCCTTACGGATACTCTTCTTCCCACATTTTTTCTTCTTATGTCCTATACAGGAATAGTAATAAAACATCTTTCCCGTAGAACTCGTCCCACTTGTTCCTGACATCTCATTTCCACACTCACCACAAAAAAGATGTCCTGTAAGCCAAAATTCGATTCCATCAGCAGGATGAAGCTTTTTTGCTGCGCCTCTCCCTCCATGCTTATTCCTTTGAAGTGTTTTCTGTACCCTGAAAAAAACTTCATCTGATACAAGACGTGGAAAGCCATCAGGAATTATAATATCATCCCATATATATTCACCGATATACGCACGATTATGAAAGGTATGCCAAAGTGACTTTTCAGTAAAAAGTCCGCCTCTTACAGTGCGATACCCAGCCTCATTAAGTTCCCTTGCAATCTGCACCATAGGTTTACCATTCGCATAATCCAAAAAAGCTCTCTGTACAAGTGCAGCATTTTTCTCATCTATCTCATACCTTTGATTTGCTTTTCCTGTGTAGCCCCATATCTTTCGACCATTATATAACGCATTCTCGGCATTATACCTCAGACCACGTTTTACATTCTTAGCATGTTGTAAAATGAAATGATGAGCAATTACCTCCTCAATCCCTTCTATCAACACTCTGTCCTCAGGATTATCCGGCATGGATTCCGCAACATATTCAATAAGAACACCTGCCTCCATCAGCCTCTTCTTTGTCATTGCCGCAACATATCGGTCTCTGCTTAATCTATCACCCTTCCATACAATAAGATATCCCGGTTTTAATCGTTCAATCTCATAAAGCATCTGCTGAAAGCCCGGTCTTTCCTCTTTTGTTCCACTTATAGCCCTGTCAGAGTATTCCTTTATGATATTATACCCATGAGCCTTACAATATTTTACAGCTTCTTCCCTCTGCTGCTCAATAGAAACATCTCTCTGAGCCGAAGAGCTATAACGGTAATAACATACCGCATTTCTATTATTGTTCTGTACAAATCTGTTTTCTATCGCCATAATTTATATCTCCCTTCCTTGTTTATGGACTCATAACCTCTCTCGTTTCATTTTGAAACAAAACCAACCGTAACCTTATGCCGCGAAAGGTTCTTTACATGAGTAGGATATG
>CAKRIL010000079.1 GCA_934343915.1 uncultured Lachnospiraceae bacterium
TTATCATCATGCTCGGTGACCAGCTCGCCGTTAAGCTCATCTGTTATGCTTTTTATAATTTCCAGTCCAAGTCCGTGCTCCGAGAATACTCCGCTCCTTCTGTTCTCCACAATTCCGTTAAAGCTGTTCTCCTGCCTTATTACAAGGTAACCGAACTGTTCATTAACCTTCAGCGATATGAACGGCTTATGTTCCGCTGTGCTGCTTTCCGTGAGTTCACGGCATGCCCTTATCGCATTGTCAATAAGATTCGACAGCACAATGCACAGCCTTGCATTGTCGATAGGAAGCTCCTTAGAAAAATCAAGGCGGCAGTTCAGATTAATGCCATACTTTTCACACAGCTTCGCCTTATCAGATATCAGTGCATCAGCAATCTTATTATTGCTGTACAGATACTTTACCGAAATCGTATCCACTATATCCTGAAGCTGTTCATGGGCTGCCTCTCCCTGACGCTCGGCAAGAAAAGCCGCTGCCCTGTCGACATTATCAAGTATGTATGCCTTTGCCTCATCCGCCTTATTAATGTGCTCCTCAAGTTCATTTTTTCTGTTATTTTGATTAGCGAGCTGTTCCTTTAGAATATGTGCTTTTACAAGCTCACTCTGCTTTCTTATGTCCTGCTCGCCTATCATGAACTGAAAAATGTTAAGCATAACCGTCAAAATCAGACTCGCAAGAAGTGCTACGGCTGCGTTGCTGTTCTGTGGCTCTGAAAACGTAACCCACAATGCACACCATGCAAGAATTAATTCCACCGGCATTACAATCAATATGCCTTTATTAAACGTTTTTGTTATTTTATCAACTCTTCCAATCCATATTCTATATACGGCATATTCGGCAACAAGGCATATTATGGCAAAATAAACCTTAATATAAACCATATTCCTGATATCCTTCACCATAATTAAACTAGATTCCCCAAATAAAATAAAACACACAACATAGGACATTGCTTCACATAATGCCATTGTCAAGTACATTAATATACAAAACTGTAATGCCGAAAGTCTCTTTTCTTCAACAAAGAGCTGTGTTGCAAACACAATCATAATACCTGTTGCAACAGCATGTATTCCTTGGCTCAAAACCTCTATGTTCTGTAAAAATGACAATAGCAATATTACAATAGAATACCCTATTATATATGTCTTTTTATATTTCATACTGCAAACTTTTGATTCAAAATAAAATGTATATATTGCATTCGGTATATTTAAAATAACATCAAGCACATCATTCAATTCTACATTTATCATCTGTGTACCTTTTTCCTTCTCCTCTTCAAGTAAAAACGAGTAAAAATGCTGGTTGTTTTTACTCGTTTTATACTGATTAATTATTCAATTATAAGCACTTTCTTCCCTTCAAAGGCAAATCCGTAATGCCTTATGCGTTCCCTTGGAATGCCTCTTGAAATCAGCTCTGCGTCATAATTTTTATCTTCTATCTGCTTAAGCGCCGATTTTGCCGTGGCTTCGAGTGATTCTTCATTCTCTGAATCAAACACCTTAAATTCAAGTACAATAGCATTGCCTTCCTTATCGTTCCTTGGAATAAGCATTATATCATATCTTCCATACCCGCTCTCACGGTTAGATTTAACCTCATATCTGTCACGCAATTCAACCAACAGCCCAAGAACAAATCCATGATAAAAACGTTCAGGCTGTGTCCTCTCCGATGGATGCGCACCTGTGTCAAAGCTGCTGAAGGTTGATAAAGCAACTTCATTCATATAAATATTCATTTCCTTCAGTTTTCCGCTAAGCAGTGACATCACAAAAGCATTATAATTCGATAAAGAACTGCCAAACCACCCCTTGAACATTCCGGAAAACATACTCATGGTCTCAAGGTTGGTGATTGAAAGATGATACCAAGGCTCCAAAAGCTCTCCGCGGTATTCGACCTCGTTCACCTTAAGATAACCTCCTGCAACCAACAGGCTCCATATTGCACTCTCGTTAGTATCAAGCTGGTTAAACACAATCTGCTCATCAAAATTGACGACAATGGTTCCGCCTCTCAACAGCTCCTCCATAAGCTCCTTTACCTCCGCTGACGCTGTCTGTAAAAGGCGGCTTACGAGTCCGTTAGAGCTTGTGGATGCCCAGTACGGTGCAAGCTTTCTTTTATCAAGGTAGCTTGTTATCGACCACGGATTATAGATGTCCTTATGTGAACCGAAGGTGAATCCGTCATACCACTTCTTGACCTCTGCCTTCTTATCAGACAGACCGAACGCATCAAGGGACTTGAATACCTCATCCTCGGTAAAGCCGAAGCATGAGCTGTATTCGTCCGATGTTGTGGTAACCACATTAAGATTGTTGAGGTCGGAGAACATCGACTCCTTCGATACTCTAGTAATTCCCGTCATCACGGCACGTTCAAGATAAGGATTAGTCTTAAAGGTCGCATTAAAGAGGCTTCTTAAGAAAGCCGTGAATTCATCCCAGTACCCATGTATATATGCCTCCTGCATCGGTGTGTCATATTCGTCAAGCAGAATAATCGTCTTTTTGTCGTAATACCTCTCAAAATAATAGCACAACTGCTTCAGACTCATGGAACACACGGCATCATTCATGCTCATGTTCATCTGTCTGAAACCAAGCTTCTCATCATTATCAAATATATCACTATCCAGTAAATAACGATTATTCCTGTACAGCTCCTCAATCTTCATCTTCACCTGCTGCTTGGCATCCTGTATATTATCCGCCTTGACATCGGCAAAGCTCAAAAATATCACGGGATATGTTCCCTGTATCTGCCTGTATCTCTCATCCTCCCATACAGACAGCCCCTCAAATAAATCTCCTCTGTCCGCGTAACGGTTAGAAAAAAAGCAGTTAAGCATACTCATATTCAAGGTCTTGCC
>CAKRIL010000080.1 GCA_934343915.1 uncultured Lachnospiraceae bacterium
GCTGTTGTGATAAGCATAAGGAACGCTCTGAGAAGGAATACAAGGACTTGCTTAACCGTTTGAAGCGCATAGAGGGACAGGTAAGGGGCGTTGAACGTATGATTGAGGAGGATGCATACTGTACTGATGTGCTTATTCAGGTTGCTGCAATTAATGCTGCACTCAACAGCTTCAATAAGGTTCTTCTCGGAAATCATATAAGAACCTGTGTGGCGGAGAATATCCGCGAAGGGAATGACGAGGTAGTTGATGAGCTTGTGGGTGTTATACAGAAACTTATGAGATAGATAAGGAAAGGAGATGTGTTATTTTGGAACAATATAAGGTGACAGGCATGAGCTGTGCGGCTTGTCAGGCGAGAGTTGAGAAGGCTGTGGCGAAGGTACCGGGAGTGACATCCTGTACCGTGAGTCTTCTCACCAATTCTATGGGAGTTGAAGGTACCGCAAACAGTGCAGACATTATAAAAGCAGTGAAGGCGGCGGGATATGGCGCTTCACTTAAGAAGGATAAGGCGCAGAAGGACGCTCAGGCAGGAAGCTCGTCAGAGTATGAGGACATGCTTAAGGACAGAGAGACACCTGTTATGGTGAAGCGCCTTGTGGCTTCGGTGGTGCTTCTGCTTCCTCTTATGTATATTTCGATGGGACATATGATGTGGAACTGGAAGCTGCCTTCATTTATGGAGGGTAATCATATTGCGATGGGGCTCACACAGCTTCTTTTGACAACGATGATTATGGTTATCAATCAGCGATTCTTCATCAGTGGTTTCAAGAGTCTCGCACATGCGGCTCCGAATATGGATACCTTGGTTGCACTTGGTTCTGCAGCATCATACGGATACAGCGTGTATGCACTCTATGCGATGACGGATGCACAGCTTAACGGCAATATGGATGCGGTTATGGGGTATATGCACGAATTCTATTTTGAATCTGCGGCAATGATACTGACCCTCATAACGGTGGGCAAGATGCTTGAGTCCATATCCAAGGGAAGGACGACGGATGCTCTTAAGGGACTTATGAAGCTGGCACCTAAGACTGCTGTTATAAAAAGGGATGGCGCAGAGGTGACGGTTCCTATTGAGCAGGTTCAAAAAGGTGATATGTTCATAGTCCATCCGGGTGAGAGCATTCCTGTTGACGGAATAATAGTTGAGGGAACAACGGCTGTGAACGAGGCGGCACTTACGGGCGAGAGTCTTCCGGTAGATAAGGCTGAAGGAGACAAGGTATCGGCTGCCACCGTGAACCAGCTTGGCTATATCGTATGTGAGGCGACAAGAGTAGGTGAGGATACCACACTTTCGCAGATTATAAAGATGGTCAGCGATGCGGCTGCGACTAAGGCCCCTATTGCAAAGGTTGCAGATAAGGTGTCAGGAGTGTTCGTTCCTGTTGTAATAGGAATAGCTGTTGTCACCTTTATAGTATGGATGCTTACGGGGCATGCCTTTGGTTATGCACTCGCAAGAGCCATATCTGTGCTTGTTATAAGCTGTCCTTGTGCTCTCGGACTTGCAACACCTGTTGCAATCATGGTAGGAAACGGAGTGGGAGCTAAGCACGGAATAATGTTCAAGACGGCGGTATCGCTTGAGGAGACAGGAAAAGCGAAGGTGGTTGTACTTGACAAGACAGGAACAATTACCAACGGTACTCCGGTTATAACGGATGTGCTTCCGGCAGAGGGAGTGAGCCGTGAGGAGCTTCTTGTGAAGGCATATGCTCTTGAAGGCAGGAGCGAGCATCCGCTTGCAAAGGCAGTTATTGCGGGTGTTGAGGCTGATGCGGCATTATATGAAAAGACAAAGACCATGGGAACGGTCGATGAATTTACGGCTGTTCCTGGTAACGGATTGAGCGGTGTTCTTGACGGACATAAGCTTGCCGGAGGAAACTTAAAATTTATTGAAAAGGTAACCGCGGCAAACGCTGATGCCGAAGGTAAGCAGAGCACAGGCAATGTAAATGAGCTTGTGGCTATGGCTGAGAAGCTTGCCGATGAGGGAAAGACGGCACTGTTCTTTGCCGAGGACGACAGACTTCTCGGGGTTATCGCGGTTGCGGATGTCGTGAAGGATGACAGCCCGGCGGCAATAAGGCAGTTAAAGGATATGGGAATACATGTGGTTATGCTCACGGGTGACAATGAAAAGACAGCCAAGGCTATAGGAGCACAGGCGGGCGTAGACGAAGTGATTGCGGGTGTGCTTCCTGACGGCAAAGCAGTGGTTGTCGAGAGCCTTAAGCCGAGAGGCAAGGTAATAATGGTCGGTGACGGAATCAATGACGCACCGGCGCTCACATCCGCAGATATAGGACTTGCAATTGGAGCAGGAACGGATATTGCGATTGATGCTGCTGATGTTGTGCTCATGAAGAGCAGACTGAGCGATGTCGTGACTTCGATACGTCTGAGCCGTGCTACGCTTCGCAATATACATGAGAACCTGTTCTGGGCGTTCATATACAATGTTATAGGAATACCGCTTGCAGCGGGTGTGTGGATACCGATTTTCGGATGGACACTCAATCCGATGTTCGGAGCGGCGGCGATGAGCCTGTCGAGCTTCTGCGTGGTGACGAATGCACTGAGGCTGAACCTATTCAAGAATTGAAGCATTGCAATATACAGAATTAATTTTTCGAGTGTATAATGGGGTTAGTTATATACATATTGACTCCATTGTACGAAACAAGATATTCTAGGGGCTCTGATATATATTACAACAATGTCCGCCA
>CAKRIL010000081.1 GCA_934343915.1 uncultured Lachnospiraceae bacterium
TCATCCATCAGATTAAATCATCTGATAAACCTTCAAAGCCTCTACAATCGCATCCTCTTTTTCCTTTGGACACCGTGTTTGTCTGGAATCCTCTGACTCAGGTAGGTTAAAGTTCTCTCCAACCTCAATTCCACACTATCTCTTCACCTGTGCAATATACAGATTACTTACCTTCATCCCATCATTATGCTCTGCCACATGCTTCTTTATCTCCTCATAAGTAGCCTTACTCTCAGCCACCGTTAAATCCATCTCGTCCATGTCAAGTGTCACATTCACATGATGCTTCGCTTCGTGGAGTTTGGACAAAAGACAGACCGTCTCCACATGCCCCGTCATCGGAAACAAGTCCACCCCCACCATCTTTTCAACCCTATACCCCTTCTTTTTAAGCACTCCAAGGTCACGCGCAAGCGTGTCCGGACCGCAGGAAATATAGACGATTTTCTTAGGTGCCAGCTTCGCGACGCAGCTTAAAAATGCCTCATCACTTCCAGAGCGCGGCGGATCCATGAATACCACATCGGCACGCTGACCGTTTGCCGCCATCTTGGTCATAAATTTTCCGGCGTCATCACAGTAGAAGCGGATGTTGTCCATATTGTTGCGCTTTGCATTGGCGATGGCATCCTTTACCGCGTCTGAGTTCAATTCCACACCGATGACGCTTCCACCGTTTTTCAACATACGGTTATCAGTGGCCCAGCCATCAGGCGTTACAGTTTTTGCCTGCTTCGACATGTATGCCGCTGCGGTGATTCCGATGGTTCCAATTCCGCAGTAGGCATCTATTACGGTCTCATTTCCCTTAAGTCCCGCGAACTCAATCGCCTTGTTGTAAAGTATCTCGGTCTGAACCGAATTTACCTGATAGAAGGACTTCGGTGAAATTCGGAAGGTGCTGCCGCAAAGGACGTCCTCAATGTAGCCTTTGCCGTAGAGTGTCTGTTCTCTGTCTCCGAGCACCATAGATGTGCGCTTGTCATTGATATTCATAACTATTGTCGTTATCTCAGGATGTTCCTTTAGGAGTGCCTTGACAAAATTATTTTTTGACGGAAACATTGTGCTTGCAAGAACCAGCACCACCATAATCTGACCTGTGCTGTGGGCGGTTCTGATGAGCACATGGCGAAAAAGTCCGGTTCTTCTGTCCTCATCGTAGACCTTCAGCTTAAAGGAAGGCAGAAGCTTTCTTATTGTCGCGATAATGGCATCCGCCTTCTCATTCTCTATGAGGCAGTTGTCCACTGCGACAACCTTATGAGTTCCCTCTTCATAGACACCGGATATAATGTTTCCTTTTTTGTCCGTTGTGAACACTGCATGTACCTTGTTGCGGTAGTGCAGCGGGTCTTCCATGCCGATTACCTCGTCAAGCTTTCCGTATGGCGCAAGAAGCTTTCTTAATGTCTCCTTCTTTATCTGAAGCTGTTCAGTGTAATCATGGGCCAACAGATTACAGCCACCGCATTTTTTATCATAAGGACAATTATATTTCATACTAATCCACATCTCCTAATTTTCTTTTAACTCTACACACCCGACAGCTCATCAAAATCAGGTATAAAGCTGTCCTTTGCGACATCTCCCTCCTGAATGAACGCGTTCTCAACGCCCAGGTCAATCGCATAATCCACAACCGCGTCATACTCCTCCCTTGTGACGCATCGTCCAAGCTCGGGATAAAAAGCATTAAGCCTGCCTCCCGGCATAATCTCCAGCATCGGCGTGTACTGGCTCATTATGCTCATGTAAATATCGTCGCCGTATGTTTCGTAAAGATATTTTACGACCGCCTTTGAGTCCGAGGTGCAGCCCGGCAGCACAAGGTGGCGCACAATCATGCCCCGTTCCATGATAAGCCCGTCCTCGTCCGTGGCATCTGCGTCTCCGCCGTCAAACGCCCCTCTGCTCTCATCGTTTTCAAGCCTGAACTTTGGCTTCCCGACCTGCCTGTACATCTCTGAAAGCGACATCTTAGCGACAGCAGGGTAGTCCTCCGCCTTACTGTACTTCTTTGCGAGCATGGACGACATATATTTCATGTCGGGCAGATACACATCAACCAGACCGTCAAGCAGCTTAAGAGCCTCAACCTTCTCGTAACCTCCGCTGTTATATACAACGGGCAGCTTCATGCCCTGCCTTTTTGACAAATCAAGTGCTTTAACAATCTGTGGTATATAGTGTGTAGGTGTCACAAGATTAATGTTAAGTGCACCTCTCTCCTGCTGCTCAAGAAAAATCTCCGCAAGACGCTCTACCGAAATCTTCTTTCCTACCGCTGCTCCTGCAATATTTGAGTTCTGACAAAACACACACCCTAAAGGACACCCTGAGAAAAACACCGTTCCCGAGCCGTGCTCCCCCGATATGCATGGTTCCTCCCACATGTGAAGAGCCGCTCTCGCAACATATATATCATTATCACATCCGCATCTTCCACGCACTCCACCAAGCCTGTCCACCCTGCATTCGCGGGGACAGAGCGTACACGCCGATGCATCATATCTCCACTCCATGTCTGCTCCATTTCATAAATTCATAATTTGACCAAATATCACATCTATGATAGAATCATTTTACTATATCAAAATGCTTTTTCCAACAAGATTTGATATATTTTATATAATGCAATACAGGTAATTGCGAAACTATATATTTGAAAGCGGACGTTGTACAAATTTAACAATTCACCGCAGGCACGCTTTCGCTACA
>CAKRIL010000082.1 GCA_934343915.1 uncultured Lachnospiraceae bacterium
CGTCCGCGAGTGTCCCATCACAGCTCACCACCGTGACCGATATAAGCCCGCTCTCGGCAGGGTATCCTGTCGCCGGATTGATGATGTGATGATACCTTTTTCCGTCCCGCTCAAAATATCTCTCATACCCACCCGACGTAACGACCGCCTCATCATGGACGCGCACGGCACCGAGATATTCAATATTTGTGGACATTTTTTCTGCGCCATTTCCACTTACACCATCCCCACCATGATAGGCGAAATTTTTCAGAGGATTCTCTATCGCTATGTTCCACTCACTGCCGTCCGTTTTCTTGTGATAGCAGTACACGTTTCCGCCGAGTGAAAAATATGCCGACTTCAAATCGTATCCGTCAAATATCTGCACAAGTCTGTCTGAGGCATAGCCCTTTGCCAGTCCGCCAAAATCTATTCCCTGACCATTTGAAAGCTCAAGCTGATATTTTTTGTTCCCGATTTCTTCTGAATCTGTATTATATGATACCTCATTATATGTAACCAAATCACTTCCGCACAGCGCAAGCACCTTCGAAAGCTCGTCCTCGTCCGGCACCGCATACTCGCCCGTGGTAAAGCCCCACAGCTCCATGACGGGCAGAATTGTCATGTCGTAAGCTCCGTCAGTCAGCCTGTTAAGCATAAGCGCGCAATCCGCGAGTGCCGCCACATCAGCACTCAGCAGACCACCGCCGTTCTGATTTATACGGCTCACCTCACTGCTCTCATTTCCGATTGAGAGAAGCTCATCAAGCCTCACTATCTCCGCCTGTGCCGCCTTGACTGCCGCATCCGCATCCTTTCCGTAGCAGGTTATCTGCATCACCGTATCCATTGCGTAAAAATTCACGGATGCCTGTCGATTATTCGAACAGCCCGGGCACAGCAGCATTACAGGCATTAGCAGAAGCAACAGCGTTATTTGCAGGATTAGTACATTTGGTCTTAATCCGGCTGCCATAAATCTACATTGCCTCTTTTCGCAATTATTATATTGTATATTCATATACTTTTCATTTTTCAAATCCAATTCTTATCTTCCCCGCATCATTATCGCAATCTGTTCTTTTTTGAGCTCTGCGATAAGCCCGCTTACACTCCATTTCATATTGTGAACCGTGACGATGGCTTTTAAATGTGTCGGCTCAATTCCCCGCTTTTTGTATTCCGCAAGGAATACATCCATCGCAGAGCTTGAGACATCCGAAAAAATAATACAATCCGGCAGCTTAACATTTTCACCGCTGGTGCTGTCAACTGTCTTTTCCCCCTTAACCCCTTTTATCCCCGCCAGCTCACCGACGGTGCTGCCCGCATCCGTCTCATCGAACTGCTTAATCTGATGATTGAGGCTGTGGCACAAGCTTATTATCTGCTGTCTTTTTGTCTTGTCATTTATATGAAGTAGTATCATATTCTGCATCCCTTCACCGCTAACGCTTGTTTTAACTTGAAAAGGGTACTTGAAATACCAAGTACCCTAGTGTATAATCATTATAGAAGTGAATCGGAAACGAGTTCCGATTTACCCTCTGTAATATTACATCATTAAAGAAGTAGCATCACTTTGGTCGGGGGATGCTACTTCTTTTTGTTATACCGATTGTCTATGTAAGACAGAGCCGAAATAACAACCAATATCAAAGTCAAAACTTCCATTGTATTCATCGGCTTCACCCCCTTCTTAAAGTACTAAGAGGGCATCGCACAAAATGAACCCGCATCCGTTTCCCATAATGTATTATATTATTTTATCATATTTAACCATTGTTTTCAAGAACAATTGTTCTTATTGATTTTTACCCGAGCACCAGTGCCGCCGCACCATATATTCCACCATCATTTCCCAGCTCTGCCATGATGAACTTCACATTGCCGCAAGGTCTGAACACAACCTTCTTAAACTTCTCCTCTATGAAATCAAGAAGGAACGCTCCCGCCTTGCTCACGCCGCCGCCGATTACGACAGCCTCCATGTTGACCGTGCATGCCACATTGGCGATTGCTCTCGCAAGTGCGTCACCCATGATGTCCATAACGGAGAGTGCAAGCTTATCACCTGTCTTTGCAAGGTCAATCACGTCCTTCGCGGTGATATCGACCATATCGCGGAGAGGTGTAGGAATGTCCGTATTCTTCATAGCCTTCTTCGCCTCGCGGACAATTCCCGTGGCGCTCGCCACAAGCTCAAGACAATCATTCTTTCCGCAATTGCAGACCTCAGTATTTCCCGGTGCCACCGGCATGTGTCCAATCTCACCTGCGCCGCCGGTCGCACCTGCAACAATCCTTCCGTCAAGGATAACACCGCCGCCTACGCCAGTGCCAAGTGTGACCATAAGCATATCGGAATATCCTCTTCCGCCACCCTTGAAATATTCACCGAGTGCAGCGACGTTAGCGTCATTTCCTGCCTTACAAGGAATACCGTGGAAGCTGTCTGAAAATGCTCTTTCAATATTAAACACTCCCCAGCCGAGATTTACACAGCCGTTCACGGTGCCGTCCTTCATGACAGGTCCCGGACCTCCGACACCTACACCCTTCACATCGGTGGTCTTGCAGCCTGCAGCCTCAAGATGCTTGTCCATGGATGTGCAGATATCAAACACGATATTAGCCCCTGCGTTCTCCTTTCTTGTAGGAATCTCCCACTTCTCAAGCAGCTCTCCTGCCTCACTGAACATACCAAGCTTAACTG
>CAKRIL010000083.1 GCA_934343915.1 uncultured Lachnospiraceae bacterium
CCTGCTGTGTGAGGAATGAACGTTGTCTAATTCTTTTTATTTCTTCAGGGAAACTCATATGCATCTCCTTTTCGTTTCTCACTCGTTAATATAGCGTTATTGTACCAAATAAATATGAAATTTTCTAGTACCCAGTCCTTCAAGACATTTTTCTTGAGGAATTTTTATTTTATACCGGAATATCACTCGTCAAATCCCCTTAGGAAGTTAGAAAGGATAAAAGTTCTGCTTCAGCCGGAATTTTACCTATTTCAACTACTTATGGAATTAGAGGGGTTCGATTTAAAAAGTTTTTTCGCTTATGGACAGGAGGGCTAAATTTCAGCATTTTCTTTTGCCTATGATTTGAGTGGAAGAAAAATATTTTCAGAAAAATCCGCTCAAATCATTCACTAATCTCCAGCGGTAAGTGTAAGAAAAATAAATTTGAAATTCTTTCGGCCAAACAGCTACCTCACCTCCATTAAGTAGTGAGAAAAGAAATTTTGAAAATCGGTACTTAAAACAGGAACTCTTGTCCTTTCACTAATGAAGACAAAACAGAAGGAGTAATTAAAACCTATGAATGTAGAAAATATACCAACGTATCTGAAGGAGCATGCATCATGGTGCAATTTCAGATATGAGGAACGTAAAGGAAATATGACAAAGGTCCCATATAATCTGGCAATTGGATATAAGGCATATGTTAATAAACCTGAGACATTTACAGATTTTGATACAGCAGTCTTGGCCTTAAAAGATTATGACGGTCTAGGTATTCGTGTTGATGGCATCATCATTGCAATCGACCTTGATCACTGTATAAAAGATGGAAAGTTAACTACACAGGCGGCAGATATCGTATCTCATTTTAAAAATACATATATTGAGAGAAGTCCTAGTACAGTGAATATTAAATTGTTGATAGTTTAAATAGTGGCTGCCTCATCCGGATCAATTTCATCCATTTTATATGTCCAATGATAAACAATCGGGTCAGCATTGATCTCATCGAAGTAGCGATATATTTGTTCCGATAGTTCCTCCTTTGAATTGACACGAATGCCTTTTAACATCTGCTTAGTCATTTTACTAAAGAAGCTTTCAATCATGTTCAGCTACGAGATGTGTGTCGGTGTAAATACAAACACAAATCAATCTTCTGGCAATTCAACAAGAAACTGACGTGTTTTCTTTGATGTATGAGCTGAGTGATTGTCCAATATCAATCGGATTGTGTCACCTTCTGGATATTTTGCATCGAACATTTTTAAAAACTTAATAAAATCAGAACTTTTGTGTGTCTGGCTCACCAATGGAATTGCCTCACCTGTCAGGAAATCAATACCTGCAAGCAATGCCAGCGTTTCAAGCCGCACATACTCATAATCTCGACGGATATAACCGTTTTCCTCTGTTGGATTATGGTCGGGGTATTTGTTGGCAACAGCCTGAATGCCGGGTTTTTCATCATACGAAATAGTATGTGTCAAATGCCCGTTGTCCGGTATGATGATATTTCCATTATCGTCAAACTGCATCTCCACCTGTTTATAAACCATGAGGACAGCATGCATTTTGTTCTCAAAATCAGGATCTTTTCGTTCAAGATAATACTTGATTTTGAACGGCTTAATCTCCATCTTTTTGAGATATTTTTGGAGCCATGGTTTTGTAACCGTTTTTAAACGTGGATAGCCGGCTTTTTCAGCATGAGTGCTGCCAATGTCCATAATTCTGCGGCATAGCCAAGATCACAGGGCTTTTGGCAGGCTATACTGACAATCCATGATTTTGCATCGTCAGTAATTTCAGCCGGGAGGCCGGAACGTTCATCATCAAATATAGCAAGGCTAATTCCGCTATTGCGATAACGGTCAATACAGCGGCGGACAGTATTCACACTAACACCAAGACCATTTGCAATAGCTTTGTCTGTTTTGGCTTCAGACTTCCATAACAGCATACGCGCACGGTCAACAACCTGCGCTTGAATAGTTCTGGTTTTGATCAGTGATTTCAGATAAGCGCATTCTTCATCTGATATTGTTACGCTATAAGGTAATGCTGGCATAATTGACCTCCATAAAATGTATTTATTAAGTTCATTATACCAGATACTGAAACTATCAATAACTTAATTTAACCTATTGTGCTACTTCAAATAAATTATGTGAAAACCTGTGAAACCGCAAAGAATCCCTGTAGTTATTG
>CAKRIL010000084.1 GCA_934343915.1 uncultured Lachnospiraceae bacterium
GACTCGCTTATTGCGGCACCATCGACAGCAGAGGATGTTGTATCAGCAACATTCTTTGCTGTTGATGAGCAGCCACACAGCATTACCATTGTTAATATTGCTATAAGAATAACTTTTTTAAACAAAAATGGTTTTTCCATAACTTTTCTCCATACTTCTCATTCTTACTTTCCCATTACACCAGATGTAAATGGTTTGTATTGAATGTTATCCAATGTTCTACCTTCGCCTCGCAATACCATCTCCAAGCCATGTATCAATATATCCTCCGTGTAAAACAACACATCTCTTTTCATCTCTTTAGTCAGCGCTTTATCGGAGCCCAATGCCTGCTTATATCTTTCAACATCCACAGACATACACAAAATATGGTCATAATACTTACCCTGCTTACCTTTTTCATCCGGGTGTACAAGCTTGCAATTACCTTTTTCATCCTCTGTCGTAATAACACGATTGTTTATATTATCCGCTTTGCCTACATAGTACGCATATTCTCCCGTCTCCTGCTTACGCCTTAATATGTATACACCGCCATACGGAAACGCTGTTCTTCTATATTCCTCCACCGACAGCCAACCTGTTACATGGTCAAATACATGCCCCAGCTTACCTGCTGCCGCATCATCTGCATCCGATGATAATGTATATACGTTCGTTATACTTGAATAAAGGAACGGATATACTGAAACAAGTGCCTTGTCGGATAAGCAATCTGTTGCATTTTCACAAGTAATACTGAATCCCTTTCTGATTTCAACAATATTCTCGTCTTCAATCAACTTAATCATTATCTTTTCTATCGGTGAATCTATTTTCTCATTATTTTTAAGTGCCTTATTGAGATCCTTAATGTATTGCTGCTGCCATGCAACCTGATTCCCGGAATCAACGTATGCTACGGAAAACGGATAATTCTTTCTAATCCACGCTATAACTTCATAAGGAACCTTCAACCCAATATTGTTTTTATTATTGTTTTTATTATAACTTATTTTGCAATCAGGGAAATCCATATAATTGGTATCATCATAATAAAGACGTATGGTTGCTATATCACCAGCAGCGAAAGAATATGAAAAAAGTCTTCGACTTCTTTTAATTTTGCTGTAAATCTTGTTTAATAAAATCACACGCTGATTAATTAATTTTGCATCAATAACATATTCATATGCCTTACTCATACCTATATTTCCTCCGTATTTTATAATCTTTTGGTTCTGCACTTGCATAGGTTCAGCTCTTGTATTTAGACTAAATATACCACTTATGAAAAAACATGTCAACTATTATCAACTTAACTCATTCCGCGCAATCAATAGCCATAGCTCATTATTGATAACGCATTCAGTCTCTCACTTCCTTTATTGGCTGGAGCTTGGAATACACTGTTCGTTTCCTGCAATACCATAGCTATCAACATCAGCATAATTATCAAAAGCTTAAATGTTTTCTTGGTATACTTCATTTCTCCTCCTTAAAAATTAAGAGCCTTGATAACTTGCATGTTACCAAAGCTCCGTAAATTTGTCGTAAAATAAGAAGACCTAATGAACTTTTGCTCATTATATGCACATCTTCAACTATTGAATGTATCCATTTGGTGAATTAGGGTCGTTCATACTTCTTCGAAGCTCTTCATCGGTCATTGCCATTGTGTCTTTTCCGCTAAGTGTTCCGTCCCATTCTATCAGGTCTGGGTCTCTGTCTTTTTCAGAACGTATACTACATAAGCAGTTTCTGGCTTCTGTAAGGTTATCGTATTCATGTACCGTACCGTTTTCGTCTGTTATCACAAAATACTCATTGTCACCATAAACCTTGTAGTTGTATCCGAACTCTTCGTTATCTGCATCCGTTGTCAATGGTAAGTTCGCATACGGCTTTTCACTCGTCGGTGTCTCATTCTCCGCAACCTGTGTGGTCTCCTCAGGTGCCGTTGTCTCAGGTACTATAACTCCACCGTATTCATCAGTCGGATATGGGTTCCCATTCTCATCAACTACCTGTGGAAGTGTAACCGCATAGTCCTGCTGTCCATTGCTC
>CAKRIL010000085.1 GCA_934343915.1 uncultured Lachnospiraceae bacterium
GTCTTGTCCTTGAGTCCGTCAGGCACATCACCGCGCACGATACGCTGTGCAAGTCCTTCTACAACGGCGGTCTTACCTACACCCGGCTCACCGATAAGAACAGGGTTGTTCTTCGTTTTACGGGAAAGAATTCGAATCACATTACGAATCTCGTTATCCCTTCCGATTACAGGGTCAAGCTTCTGCTGCCTCGCCCTCTCTACAAGGTCAACACCATACTTCTTAAGTGTGTCATAGGTCGCCTCAGGATTATCGCTTGTGACCTGCTGATTTCCTCTGACACTCTGAAGTGCCGTGAGGAATCTGTCTCTTGTTATGCCGTATTCCTTAAAAATCGCCTTCACCGCATTGTTAGGATATGCGATAAGCGTGAGGAAGATATGCTCAACGGACACATACTCATCACCCATCTTCTTAGCTTCATCTTCTGCAGACACAAGCACCTTGTTGAGCGACTGGCTTATCATGAGCTGTACATCACCTGATACCTTGGTCTTCTGTTCAAGTGCCTTCTTCGCACGCTCTATAAATGACGGAAGATGAATTTCCATCTTCTCCACGAGCTTTGCAATAAGACTATCCTCTATGGTAAGAAGGGAGTACAAAAGATGTTCCTGGTCTACTTCCTGATTACCGTATTCATAGGCAAGCTTCTCACAGTTGTTGAGAGCTTCCGCTGATTTCTGTGTAAACTTATTAATGTTCATAGTGAATACTCCTTTCATTGTAAACATTTTAATGGGCAATTGCGAAACTATATATTTTGAAACGGACGTTGTACAAATATAACAATTCACCGCAGGCACGCTTTCGCTACATGAATCACGCAACGGTACATAACGCAGTAAAATACACTGCCTAAGTACCGGCGGCTTCATAGTACCTGCTTGCGAATTTGTTAAATTTGCACAACTGTTTATCGTCAAATTTGCGTTTCGCAAACGTCTATAAACATTTTAATCTATATCTGTAAAAACATCTGCAATTATTGTATGAATTATACTTCACAGCCTCTTGCATCTGTTCTAGATGTAATATAACATCACTTATTAGCACTGTCAATAGACGAGTGCTAATTTAATTATAAAAAAAATATAAAGCCCTTATAAACTCTGACTTGCCAAAGAAAAAATCCGAAAAATAGAATCTAACATTGATTCTATTTTTCGGACGTTGCAGCATATCAATGCCCAAAAAACTTTTCTTGGGCGTGACAGTTATTATTCTCGTTATATTTTTGAGCGGTATTATATTACGATTCCCTGTGGAACAACCATGAGCGCAAAAGAATATGAAAAAAATTTAAGTGATTTGTTTTCTCTCGCAAAAAGACAAAATTTACAGGCGTCTTTTCCTCATGGTGTCATTTCTTCTTATTGTGATGGACGATATACAGGTTCAAACATGTTTTTGGAAGATAAACAAAGGATGTGCCTGCGGCGGTCGCTTGCGACATCTACTACATTAAAAGGTGCAGGAAATCCCGCGCCTTTTAACTTATCGATGAATATACATTCTTGTCATATCAGGTTCGCCGTCGCCCTGAACCATGCAGAGAAACTCCCAGCCGTATCGTTCATAGAAGCCCATGTGGTCTGTAATGAGATATACAGGACTTATTCCCTTCGCCCTTAAATCCTCCACCGCCATATCAAGAAGCCTTCCCGCAATTCCATGACAGCGGTAATCCTCCTCGGTGTACACTGCACAGACATTCGGCGTTAGATCTTTTCTGTCGTGAAAATCGTTCTCAATCACCCCGAGCCCGCCTATGATTTTGTCCCCGTCCATGCAAAGATACCAGCCGTACTCCGTGGCATTGCCAAGATAAGCCTCCATACATTCAAGATAA